>JBDTQG010000063.1:0-19988 GCA_039932315.1 Thermoanaerobaculia bacterium | reverse complement strand
CACGGCGTGCCCTCGACTTCGAGCAGCGCGTGATCGTCGGCGATGAGCTCGCCGCCGGTGATTTTGGGCTTCTTCGGAACGGTCACGCCGAGAACATCGAGCGCGGAGCGCAGATTCTCCTCCGGCGAAGCCCAGTCGTGCTTGTAGCTCTCCGCTTCGTCGGGGGTGAGGAGCGCGAGGATCTTCGCCAGGTCCTTGCCGCCGAGCGCCGTGCGCAATGCGAGGAGCGCCTTTCCGGGCTCCCCGCCATCCTTGGCGAGGGGCTTGCCCGCCGGCCGCGACAGGACGTTCGTGTCGAAGGCGAGATCCATCGACCAGGTCGGTCCGTCCATCGCTTTCACCGGCGCCGCGGTCTTGACGCTGCAGGCGAGCTTCGTCGCGCTGTTCTCCTTGCAATCCGCGACCAGCGACCCCGGCTGGCCCATGATCGTGCCGGAGCTGTCGAGGTACTGGGTACCCCCGACGTGGGCATTGATCGTCACGGCACCCTTGGCATTCACGCTGAAGCCGAGATAGTCCGTCTCTCCGCTCACCGCCGGGTCGTTGATCGCCGCCATGTAGGGATCGATGGCCGCGCCGATCGCTGCCGCGTCGACCGGTTTTGCCGTCACCATGACGTAGGTTTCCATCTCGCGCGGATTGCGCTGGTCGCGCATGCGGAAGGCCGCGACATTCTTGAGCGGCAGGGTCTTCCCGCCGATGACGAACTTGCCGGTCAGCGGGCTGGCGGCGGCGAGGCCGGTTCCGAAACCCAGGCAGGCGAGAGTCGCGAGAGCTGCGACACGACGATTCTTCATGGAGTTCTCCTCGTGAAAGAGCGTTTCATGAGAGCAAACGGCAAATCGCCGCGCGAGGTGTCAATCCGCCGCGGATCTTCATCGCGCCCGGGGGGGGCCGAGTCAGCTCTTGGCGTCGATCCGCTGATACTGCTCGATGAGCTCACGGATCCGCCGCGCATCGCTCTTCGTGTGGCCGTGGCTCACGATCGGATTGCTGCCGCCGTTCGAATCGATGCGGATATCCGAAAACACGAGGCCGGTCGTGATCGAGACCGAGGCGACGTTCGGAATCGCGATGCTCTCTTCGGTGCTGCCGACGAGCTTCGGCTTGATGCGCGCGACGCGATCGGGGCTCACCTCGATGCGCGTCGGAAAAACCCGGTTGCCCTGCGTGAGGCGGCTGGCGGAGAACGATTCGGACATGGAGGCCTCCGGGCGAAACTCTACACGGCGCCGCCCCGGCGGGCCTGCGAAGTAGAGTGCGCCCATGTTCCTCGGACATTTCGCTTTCGGTCTCGCAGCGAAGCGGGTCTCGCCGATGCTTTCGCTCGGCCTCCTCTTCGGCGCCGCGCAGCTCGCCGACATCGTCTGGCCGAACCTGGTGCTCGCCGGCGTCGAGCAGGTCGAAATCGACCCCGGAGCAACGCCGGTGACTCCACTCCATTTCGTCTCCTACCCCTGGTCGCACAGCCTGACCGCGCTCTGCGGCTGGGGCATGGCGCTCGCGGCGATCGTCATCCTGTGGAAGAAGGCCCGGCAACTCGACGCCGCCGTCGTCGCGCTTCTCGTCGTCAGTCACTGGGTGCTCGATGTCATCTCGCACGTTCCCGACATGCCGCTCTCGATCTCGGGCAACACCCGGCTCGGCCTCGGCCTCTGGCGCTCGCTCCCGTGGACGCTCGTCGTGGAGCTCGCCCTGCTCGTCGTCGGAACGGCCATCTACCTCCGTTCGACGCGCGCCCGAGACCGCATCGGCTCGATCGGCCTCGGCGTCCTCCTCACCGTCCTCGTCGCCCTCTACGCCGCCAGCCTCTTCGGCCCGCCACCCCCGTCCGTCAAAGCCCTCGCCCTGAGCGCCGAAGGGCTCTGGCTGTTCCTGCTGCTCGGCTGGTGGGTCGACCGGCACCGGGAGCCGGTCGCGGTTCAGCACTGACTTCTCCGCAGCGCCTTCAATCCTTGTAGGGATCGAACTCCTCCGCACCGGCCATGACGACGACGAGGGGGGTGAGGACTTCGGTGATCTCGATCGTCGAGCCTTGCGCGGCGAGGACATCCGGCAGGCGGCGGTAGACCTGCGGCGCTTCGTCGAGGCCGGCGCCGCGGAGGAGGACGCCGGTGCGCGCGAGCCACTCCTGCATCGCGGCCGGCGTCACCTTGCCTTCGCGCACGAGCTCGCGGGAGTTGCGCTCGTGCATCCGGCTGCCGCACCTCGGACACTTCGGGTTCGACCCGTCGGCACCGCGTGCCGTTCCGAGCGGCAGCGTTCCGCCGCAGTCGCGCTGTCCGCACTGCCAGCTGCGCGTGAGTTTCGACTTGCCGATCGCTTCGGTGCGCGACATCACGCGCCCCGCGCCGTGCACGGTCGAGAACATCGCATCGCGCTGACTATCGGAGGGATCCGCGATCGAACCTGTTCCCTGAAGGATCACCGAGATATCGCCCATCGACCCGCCGACGAATCCGCGCTGCCCCGGGAAGGCCGGCGTCGCGCCCTTGCGCACGACCACCACCTCTTCCCCATCGTGCTTCTCGCGCCAGGCAAAGTTGTGATGGTTGTGAACGAGATCCTCTTCCGTGCCGCCGAGAAGCCGGACCACTTCGCGCGTCGTCCATTCCCGACCGGCATAGGCGTATTCGCCGGCGAGCGCCATGGTCTGCCAGTAGGCATCCCCGAGCGGCGAATCGAGATCGAGCAGCGCCTCGAACTCGCGCACCTTGGCGCCCCACTTCTCTCCCTTGGCGAGCGCCAGGAATCCGGTCGCAAGCGTGTGCCCGAGCCCGCGCGACCCGAAGTGGACACCGACCCAGATGCGCCCCTCCGCGTCGGCGAAAAGGTCGACATAATGATTGCCGGAGCCGACGGTGCCGAGCTGCGCGCGCGCTTTTTCCTTGAGCGCGCCCCGCGCAGGCGCCGGAATCGCCTCCCACGCCGCGCTCTCGAACAGCGGATGATCCACGGGCGCATTCCCCGACTTGTTCTTCCGCCCGACGCCGAAAGAGATCGAGCTCTGAATCTCGTCCGCCACCGCCTCGAGCCGCGCGCGATCGAACGATTCGACGCGAAGATCCGTCCGGATCGCACAGTTCCCGCAAGCGATGTCGTACCCGACGCCCGCGACGCTCACCTGATTCCGGTATGCCGCCACGCCACCGACCGGCATCACGTACCCGAGATGCGAGTCCGCCATCAAGGCGACCCTCAAAGCGTTCCGCCGCACCTCGACCGCCTGCGCGATGGTGTTGTCCTGCGTAGTACCGAAGATGCGGATGTCGGAAGGGGACAATGGCGGGCGCTCGAAGGCGACGCGCTAAGCGCGCAGTGGTGTCTCCGCTTCGCGAATCAGTTTCCGCAGCGCCTCTTCACTCATCGGCTTCACGAAGTGGTGCGCGAAGCCGGCTTCTTCGGCGCGCTGTTTGTCGGTGTCCTGGCCCCAGCCGGTGATGGCTACCAGGAGGGGCTTTGGGCCTGGGTTCGTGGCGCGGATCTTTTGCGCGACTTCGTAGCCGCTCATCTGGGGCATGCCGATATCGAGGAACACGATGTCGGGTTGGAAGGTCTGGGTGAGGGTGAGCGCTGACGGGCCGTCGTAGACCGTGGTCACGTGCTGCCCCATGGACCGCAGCAGGCTCCCCAGCGTATCGGCGGCGTCCCGGTTGTCGTCCACGACGAGGACGCGCAGGGCGGGCAGGGCAGCTTCGTGCCGGGGCTCCGTCGCAGGAACAGTTTGAGCGACCTCGCTCGCGAGCGGCAGACGGAGGACGAATTCCGCGCCCCGGCCGAGACCTTCGCTCTTCGCCTGAGCGCTTCCGCCGTGAAGCTCGGCGACGCGGCGGACGAGCGCCAGACCGACGCCCAGGCCGCCCATCGTGTCGTTCGCCAGCGGGTCGATCTGTACGAAAAGATCGAAGACCTTCTCGAGCATCGCGCGATCGATGCCCTTGCCGTTGTCCTTCACCCGGATCTCGACCTCCGCGCCGCGCACGGTGGCGACCAGGGCAATCTTGCCGGCTGCCGGCGTGTACTTCGCGGCGTTGTTGAGGAGATTCACGACCGCCTGGGTCAAGCGGACGGAGTCTCCCCGCAAAGTCAACGGGCGATCCGGCAGCTGAACGTCGATCGTGTGACGATGGGAATCGATCAGCGGCCGGCTGCTTTCGATGGCTCGGGTGATGGCCTCGCGCACATCGATCAACTCGCGCTCGATCGCGAACTGACCGCGGGCGATGCGGTTGACGTCCAGAAGCTCGTCGAGAAGGCGCGTGAGCTGCAGGCTCTGGCGATCGATGATCCGGCGCATCGACTCGAGGTCCGGATCGTTCAGTCCCTTGCGCCCCATGAGTGCCACGGCGTTGCGGATCGGGGCCAGGGGATTCCGCAGCTCGTGCGCCAGCATCGCGATGAACTCCTGCATGCGCTGGGCGGTATCGGCCATCGCTTCGGCGTTCCGCCACTGCGTCAGGTCCTGCGTCACCTTGGCGAAACCGTAGAGGCGATGGTCGGCATCCAGCAGGGCCGTGATCGCGCTTTTCGCCCAGAAGAGCGTGCCGTCCTTGCGCACCCGCCAGCCCTCGCTGCTCACGCGACCTGTCGTTCGCGCGACGTTCAGCTCTGCCCAGGGCAGGCTCGCGACGATGGCTTCCGAGGGATAGAAGTGCGAAACGTGTTTTCCCAGGATCTCCGCCGACTTGTAGCCCTTGATCCGTTCGGCGCCGGCATTCCAGCTCGCGACGTAACCTTCGGCGTCGAGCATCATGATGGCGTACTCGGTCACGCCATCGACGAGCAGTCGAAAGCGCTCTTCGCTCCGGCGCAGGTCCTCTTCGTGCAGGCGTCGTTCGGTGAGATCGCGCGTGACCTTCGAGAATCCGATGAGGTGTCCCGTGGCGTTCCGTACCGCGGTGATGACGACGTTGGCCCAGAAACGGGAGCCATCTTTCTTGAGTCGCCAGCCTTCGTCTTCGAAGCTGCCTTCCATGGTCGCGCCATGGAGCTCCGTCTCGGGAAGATTGCGCGCGATGGCCTCCGGCGGGTAGAAGCGGGAAAAATGCGAACCGATGATCTCGGTCGCGGAATATCCCTTGATGGCTTCGGCGCCCGCATTCCACGTCGCGACGACGCCCTTCGGGTCGAGCATGAAGATGGCGTAGTCCTTCACCCCGGTCACGAGCAGCCGGAAACGCTCTTCGCTCGATCGCAGCTGCTCTTCCTGGTGGCGGCGTTCGCTCAGGTCTCTCGTGATCTTCGAGAAGCCGATCAACTCACCATCCGGCGCGGTCATCCGCGTGATGACGACGTTCGCCCAGAAGCGCGAGCCGCCCTTGCGGACGCGCCATCCTTCGTCCTCGAACCTTCCCGTCGCTGTGGCCACTTCGAGCTCATGCTCCGGCAGTTTGCGGGCGATCGCTTCCGCGGGATAGAACCGCGAGAAGTGCACGCCCAGGATCTCCGCGGCGGCATAGCCCGTGATGATCTCGGCGCCGCGATTCCACGAGATGATTCGCCCTCCGGTATCGAGCATGAGGATCGCGTAGTCCTGAATGCTCTCGACGAGCGCCTGATAGCGCTCAGAGGAGACCTCGGGAAGAAGGTGATCGTCAGGTGCGCTCGGCTGAGTCATGGATCTCCAGGGCTGCTCGCCCAAGCGACGCGTGCGGAAGTCGGATACTCACCCACGCCGTGATGCATCGGAGCGGTAAATAAGTATAGATCCGCGGCAGACAGCCCGCCGCGATCGCGCGGCGCATCGATGATTCTCCCAATGTACAAAGGCGCGAAAGAAGTTGCATCTGCGCCTGCCCGTGAGGTTCCCGATGATGCGTGCCTCGTGCGGGAACGAAGCGCGTACACGCGAGCGGATTGGCACCAGCCTTGCTTTTCGGCACTGCGTGAGCGCATGCAGTGCTCGCGGATTTCGAACCGCTTCCATTGGAGCCGGTTCAGGAGGATACGAACTGTGACCAAGACCATCACGGAAGTGAAAGATCGCAATCTCAATCCTGACCCGATCACCGGCGAACCGGGTGCGCATCCGGTGGGAACCGGTGTGGGTTCCGCAGGTGGCGGTCTCGCGGGAGCCGCGGCCGGCGCGGTCGTCGGCGGACCGGTCGGCGCACTGATCGGCGGCGTCATCGGTGCAGTGGCCGGTGGAGCGGCCGGACATGGTGTCGCGGAACAGATCGATCCCACGATCGAGAGCGTCTATTGGCAGGACAACTACCGCTCGCGGCCCTACGTCGATCGAACGCTGCCGTACAGTGACTACGCCAGTGCGTATCGCTACGGCTGGGAATCGCGCGTCGCGAATCCGACGCGGAAGTGGGACCAGGTCGAGGCGGGTCTCGCACAGGGCTGGGACAAGGCTCGCGGCGAGTCGCGCCTGCGCTGGGAGCAGGCGAAGTCGGCCACCCAGGAGGCCTGGCACCGGGTGGAGCGAGCACTTCCCGGCGATGCCGATCACGACGGCGTCTGACCTCACGGTCGCCGGCAGAAGCCGGTGTCTGTCGTTCCATCGAACCGCCCGGATTCCCGGGCGGTTTTTTTCTGCCCTCGCGGACCCTCGAAATCCGCCGGAGCCTGGAAATGAAAACGGCCGCTCCCGGACTCGAGAGCGGCCCGACTTTCGGCTGACGCTGCGCGATCAGCGCTTCGCGGCTTTGACACTCTTCGTGGAACCGGCATTCTCGTACTTCGTCGCCGCCGCCCGGTTGAGCCCGCCTTCGGCGAGCGAGCTCAACTTCCGGTCGGCCGCCTTCTCCTCGTCGAGAATGCTCTGGAGCACTTTCGCGACTTCCGGCCGGGCAAGAGTTTCCGCCCAGGCGACGAGCGTTCCATAGGCCGCCATCTCATAGTGCTCCGCACGCTGACCCGCCGCGACGAGGCAGGCATCCATGGTGTCGGAATCGAAATCTTCCTCCATCACCGACTTCCCCTCCTCGATGATCCCGGCGATGCCGTCGCAGTGCTTTCCCTTCACCGTCTCGTCGAGCAGGCCGAAGATCTCCTTCAGCTTCTCGACATGCCCCAGCGTCTCCTCGAGGTGCGATTCGAACGCCGCCTTGAGCTTCGGATCGGTGGCCTTCTTCGCCAGTTTCGGCAGTGCGCGGGTGAGCTGGCGCTCCGCATCGTAGGAATCGCGAATCTCGTCGACGAATGCTTCCTGCAGACTCTTGACCTTCTTCATGGCTCCGCTCCCGATGAACTCCGTTGGATTGCCGCTGATGCGCGGACGTCCATCCGGTTTGCACCCGTGATGCCAGCCGCAGCCGCGAGATTCTGCGCGGAGCGTTCCGATTTCGAGATTGCGAAATGTTCAAAGCCGTGCGCAGAGGTTCTCAACCCTGCGGCCGATCTCTCGCGTCGGCCTCCGGCCGTAAGCGCGCCCGCCAAGAGGCACTCGTTTCGACGAAGTGGTGCAGCCAGAGGGATTCGAACCCCCGACCCTCAGATTCGAAGTCTGATGCTCTATCCAGCTGAGCTATGGCTGCAGCGGGTGGGACTTGAGGCTGGGGAGTGGGCGGTGCGGGTCATGGGCGATCGGGGTGAGAGAGGTGGTGCAGCCAGAGGGAGTCGAACCCCCAACCGTCAGATTCGTAGTCTGGTGCTCTATCCAGTTGAGCTATGGCTGCGCGGATCGCCGCGTGAGGATTGAATTCTAGCGAAAGCCGTGCCGGAGGCGCAACCACAGGCGTTTAGAGGGTTTCCGGCCGGCTCGCCTGGCGGCGGAAAGCGGCGGCACGGAGGCCGCCGCCGGGAACCGCATCAATCGATCAGACCGTCGATCGGCGACGAGGCGTTGGCGTACAGGCGGCGCGGAATCCGCCCGGCGTGCCGGGCGAGGTAGCCGGCTTCGATGCCGAGCCGCATCGCCCGGGCCATCGCGACCGGATCGGCGGCTTCGGCGACCGCGGTGTTCATGAGCACGGCGTCGGCGCCCATCTCCATCACCAGCGCGGCGTCCGAGGCGGTGCCGACACCGGCGTCGACGATCACGGGGACTTTCGCCTGCTCGAGGATGATCGCGAGATTCGCGCGGTTGCGGATGCCCATGCCGGAGCCGATCGGCGCTGCGAGCGGCATGACCGCAGGACAGCCGATGTCGGCGAGCTTGCGGCAGACGATCGGGTCGTCGTTCGTGTAGGGAAGGACGATGAAGCCCTCCTTGAGGAGGATTTCAGCGGCCTTCAGCGTCTCCGCCGTATCCGGAAAGAGAGTCTGCTTGTCGCCGATCACCTCGAGCTTGACCCATTCCCAGCCCCCGAGCTCGCGCGCCAGACGAGCCGTGCGGATGGCCTCGTCCGCGGTGTAGCAGCCGGCGGTGTTGGGAAGAAGGAGATAGCGCTTCGGATCGATCTGGTCGATGAGGGAGCCCTTGCCGAGCTCGTCGAGGTTCACCCGGCGGAGAGCCACTGTGACCATTTCGGTGCCGGAAGCCTCGAGGGCGGCAGTCATCGTTGCGGCGTCGCGATACTTGCCGGTGCCGAGAATGAGGCGAGAGGTGAAGGTGCGGCCGGCGAGGACGAAGGGCGAAGGGGAAAGTGAGGAAGAAGTCATCGAGTGAATTCTATTTCACCGCGCACGTCCCAGAGCGGCGGGGCGACGCCTGCGTCGCCCGACGGTGTGAGCCGCGCAAAACTGGAGGGGGACACGAAGCGCGGGTTGGGTCACCAGTGAAGAAGCGGAACGGAGCGGCCGCGCATCATGTCCCCGAAGCGGGAGCGTGGTTGTTCTCGTCGACGAACACGACCCGAGGTATGTGGGCTTTCAGCTCCGCGTCTTCGTACTCCGCGTACGTGACGAGGATGACGAGGTCGCCCTTCGACACGCGGTGGGCGGCGGCGCCGTTCAGGCAGATCTCGCCGCGCCCGGGCGCGCCGGGGATCGCGTAGGTCGCGAGCCGCTGGCCGTTCGTCACGTTGTAGACCTCGACGCGCTCGTTCTCGAGAATGTCCGCGGCGTGCATGAGCTCGACGTCGATCGTGACCGATCCCTGGTAGTGGAGATTCGCGTCGGTCACCGTCGCGCGGTGGATCTTCGATTTCATCATCGTACGGCGCATGGCAGAAGGCTCCGGCTCGCGCTCAGCGCTCGAGCTTCAGATTGTCGATGAGACGGGTGGACCCGAGTTTCGCGGCGAGAATGACCAGGCCGCGATCGTCGACTTCGGGGAGCGGCGTGAAACGGTCGACCTCGACGATCTCTACGTATTGCAGTTCGAAACTCGGCGCCGCCGCAATCTCGCGCGCCACCGCGTTCTTCAGAACGTCTGAATTGCGCTCGCCGACGCCGAAAAGCTCCCGCGCCGCAACCAGCCCGGCGTGGAGTCGCGGTGCCTGCCGCCGCTCGTCACCCGAGAGGTAGATGTTGCGCGACGACATCGCGAGACCGTCCGCCTCGCGCACGATGGGGCAGCCCACGACCTCGACGCCGAGGTCGAGATCGCGCGCCATGCGGCGGATGACCAGAAGCTGCTGGTAGTCCTTCTCGCCGAACACAGCGAGGTCCGGATGAACGAGACCGAAGAGCCGCGCCACCACCGTCGCGACGCCGCGGAAGAAGTGTGGGCGGATGGCGCTCTCGAAGCCCAGCGCCGCCCCCTGCGGTTCGATCCAGGTGCCGAAGCCCGGCGGATAGACGGTTGCGCGATCCGGTGCGAACAGGATGTCGCAGCCGGCGCCGGCGAGAAGCTCGCTGTCGCGCGCGAGGGGACGCGGGTAGGCATCGAAGTCCTCGTGCGGCGCGAACTGGCTGGGGTTGACGAAGATCGAAGCGACAACCCGGGAGGCGCGCGAACGCGCGAGCGCCACGAGCGAAAGATGCCCGTCATGAAGCGCCCCCATCGTCGGTACGAAGGCGATCTTCTCTCCCGCCGCGCGGTAGCTCGCGATCTCCGCCGCGAGGGCGGAGCCGTTCTGGATAGTTCTCATCGGCAGCTGTCGCGACGGCTCAACCGCCGTAGAGGCGCTCGAGAGCCGGCTGAGTCGATCCAGCGACCGTCGACGGAAATCCCGGATCCTCGAAGCTCTCGTTCGGACCGGGGAAGGTCCCGGCGCGGACATCCGCGGCGTAGGCGGCGATCGCCTCGCGCGCCTCCTTGCCCTGCTGGGCGTAACGGCGCACGAAGCGCGGTGCGATGCGCTCCTCGATTCCCAGAAGGTCGTGGTAGACGAGCACCTGGCCGTCGCAGTGCGGACCTGCACCGATGCCGATCGTCGGAATCTCGAGCCGCTCGGTGACTTCGCGCGCGAGCTCGGTCGGAATGCACTCGAGGACGAGCGAAAAAGCGCCGGCGGCCTCCACGGCGACGGCGGCTTCGAGCAGCGCCGCACGCGCTTCGGCGCCGCGACCCTGCACCTTGAAGCCGCCGAACTTGTGAACCGATTGCGGCGTCAGGCCGAGATGCGCCTGCACGGGAATTTCGGCGGCGACCAGCGCCTCGATGACGTCGATCCGCGCGCCTTCGATCTTCACCGCCGACGCGCCGCCCTCTTTGACGAAGCGCACCGCGTTCGCGACCGCCTGATCGACGCCCAGGTGAAACGATCCATACGGCATGTCGGCGATGAGCAGTGCGCGCGTTAAACCCCGCCGCACGGCCTTCACATGATGGAGCATTTCGTCGACCGTGACCGAGAGCGTGTCGTCGTGGCCGAGAACGACCATGGCGAGCGAATCGCCGACCAGAACCATGTCGACCCCCGCCTGGTCGGCGCTCCGCGCCTGCGGATAGTCGTAGGCGGTCACCATGACCAGACGCTCGCCCCGGGACGGGGCCTCGCGCAACTGCGGCACACTGATCTTGCTGCTGGACTGGCCCATCCGGCACCCCGCGAAAATGAAAAACCCCTCCGCTTGCACAATGCGACGGAAGGGTTTCGCGGTGCCGGGGGACTCGCGCCGTTCTCTCCTCGGGTGTCCGTCCCTCAGGTAGGGATCGAGCCCCGGCGCAGGCGGGTCACTCTGGGCAGCTTCTCTTCCCGTCTCGGTCCCGCGTCAGCGGGATCCCAGCGGCGAGGAAGATTCTAGGGCCGGAATCCGCGCGACGCAAGACGGCGCCGCATTCCCGGTAGAGTATGCACAGTGATTGGCAGCAAACTCGCGCACTATCGGATCGTCGAAAAGCTCGGCGAAGGCGGCATGGGAATCGTCTTCCTCGCCGAGGACGAACGTCTGCACCGGAAAGTCGCGCTCAAGATGCTGCCGCCGGCGCTCGCCGAGGACCCGCACCGCCTCGCCCGTTTCGAGAGGGAAGTCAAATCGGTCGCGACGCTCAATCACCCCAACATCGTCACGATCTACTCCGTCGAAGAGGCCGAGGGCCGGCGCTTCTTCACCATGGAGCATGTCGAGGGAAAGACCCTCTCGCAGATCATCCCGGCTTACGGTCTGCCGCTCACGGAGTTCCTGAAGATCGCCGTGCCGCTCGCTGACGCGCTTGCCGCCGCGCACGCGAAGGGCATCCAGCATCGCGATCTCAAGCCCGGCAACGTCATGGTGAACAACGACGGACGGGTGAAGGTCCTCGACTTCGGGCTCGCGAAGCTGCGCGAGCACGAGGCGACCGAGGCCATGGGATTTCATCCACAGACGACGCTCACCCAGGAAGGTCTCGCGATCGGCACACTCGCCTACATGGCGCCCGAGCAGCTGCGGATGCTGGCGACCGATCATCGCGCCGATCTGTTCTCGCTCGGCGTCGTGCTCTACGAAATGGCGACCGGAAACTGCCCTTTCCTCGGACAGTCGACCGCCGAGGTGATTTCGGCGATCCTGCGCGACCAGCCGGCGCGGACTTACGAGCGCAACGCCCATATCCCTTCGGAGATCGACACGATTCTCCGTCGCTGTCTCGAGAAGGAACCGACGAAGCGCGCGCACTCGGCGGTCGAAGTGCGCGACGCCCTTGCCATCGTGGCGCGCGATGTCGACCTCGGAATCACCGGCCCGCGGCCGGTGACGAAACCGTCGAGCGGCACCCTACGGATCGCCAAGTCGCGCCGCGTCCGGTTCGCTGCCGCCGCGCTCGCGATCGTCGTCCTCGGCGCCGGCGTTCTCGGCTGGCGGGCGCAGCGCGCGAAGGACCCGGCGTCAGGCAGCCTTGCCGCCAACGCCGAAGTCGCGACGCTCGCGGCCGATCTGCCGTCCCTCGCCGTGCTGCCACTCAAGAATTTCTCCAACGAGCCCGACTATTTCGTCGATGGAATGACGGACGCGCTGATCTCCGCTCTAGCGAGAATCCAGGGTGTCCGGGTCATTTCCCGCCAGTCAGCCATGCACTACAAGAATTCGCAGAAGCTGCTGCCCGAGATCGCGAGAGAGCTCGGCGTCGCTTTTGTCGTCGAAGGCTCAGTCGCCCGGATCGCGGACCACATCCGCCTCAACGCGCAGGTTGTGCGAGCTACGCCCGAGACGACTCTCTGGAGCGACAGTTTTGACCGAGCTGCTGCCGATGTTCTGGCGCTGCAGAACACCTTTGCCACCGCGATCGCGGCGGCGGTCAACGTGAAGCTCTCACCGATCGAGCAGACCCGATTCGCGGCTACGAAGACTGTCAACCCGGACGTCTACGAGGCTTACCTTCAGGGCAAGTACTACGGCGGACAGTTCGGCGAAGAGAGCGTGCGCAAAGCGAAGGGCTACTTCGAGCGTGCCATTGCATTGGACCCGACTTTCGCTCCGGCCTGGTCGGGGCAGTCGGACGCTTTGCAGTGGCTGGCAGCCTTCCACGTCAATCCGGCGGAACTCATGCCCCAGGCAGAGACGGCTGCGCGCCGAGCGATCGAGCTCGATGGCGGGCTCGCCGAGGGCCATGCGTCCCTGAGCGGTATCTACCTGAACCGCTGGCAGTTCGCCGAGGCCGAAGCGGAAATCCGGCAAGCGATCGAACTGAATCCCGGGTCCGCGGCGTCCCGTCGCGGACACTGGCTGCTCCTCGCCTATCAGCTGCGACTGAAGGAGGCGGGCGCGGAGATCGAAATCGCCAAACGGCTCGATCCACTGTCTGCGCAAGTGAGTTCGGATGCCGGAGTGCAGCACCTCTTCGAGGGGCGTTACGACAAGGCGATCGCGGAGCTGCGCAGCGCTCTGGAGCTCGATCCGTCGTACACCTTGAGCCACGTCTACCTGTTCCTCACCTACAGCGAGATGAAGAAGGATCCGGAGCGTGGGCTCGAACTGAGCTACTACGTCGCCGAGCTCGGACGGCCGGAGCTCCTTCCCGAGTTCAAACGTCGGGTCACGACTTCAGGCTACGACGCGGCCCTGAAGTGGATCGCCAATGAACTCGATGCCCTTCCTCCGGCGGGCGATGCGAGCCGCTTCGGCGTCATCGGAGGACTGCTTGCCCAGGCGGGCGAGCGCGACAAGGCTCTCCACTGGCTCGAGCGCGGCGTCGAGGAACACGCCTGGGACATGGCCGGGCTCGCCGTCGCGCCCGACTATCGCAACTTGCGTGGCGATCCGCGCTTCACGGCGTTGCTGCGCAGGGTCGGGCTACCGACCACTGCGGCGGCGGCGCCGCCACCGCAGTAGAAAGCTCCGTCAGGGCTTGACCTTGATCATCGAAGCATCGGAGAACTCCTGGCCGAGGTACTTGCGGATGGACTCTTCGTTGCCTGCCTTGAGCATCTCGATCTCGGTGTGAGTGAGATTCGCGTCGACCCCGACATTCGCCGGGTCGTCCTGAAACGCCTGACGCAGAGACTTGTGCTTCGACATCGCGACGAGAAACTGGTGCAGATCGGTGATCGCCATTTTTCCTCCCCAATCGCCTGCTGTTAGATACTGCACAGACACTAGCAGGAGGCGCACAGTGGACAAACAGGGGTCGCTGACGATCGTCGGCACCGGAATGCTGATCGCCGGCCAGGTCACGCAGGAGGCCCTGCATGCCATCGAGGAAGCGGGCAAACTCTTCTACCTCGTGACCGACATCGTGACCAGCCGCTGGCTCGAAAGCCTCAACCCTACGGCGGAGTCGCTCTACGATTGTTACGGCGACGGCAAGCCGCGCGAAGAGAGCTACCGCGAAATGGTCGAGCGTCTTCTCGCCGCGCTCCGCGCGGGTAACGATGTGGTTGCTGCCTTTTATGGTCATCCCGGCATCTTCGTCGCGCCCTCGCACGAGGCGATCGCCATCGCGCGTAGCGAAGGCTTTCGCGCCGAGATGCAGCCAGGAATCTCCGCCGAGGACTGTCTCTTCGCCGATCTCTCCATTGATCCTGGCGAACGCGGTTGCCAGAGCTTCGAGGCGACCGACTTTCTCCTCCGCCGGCGAATCTTCGATCCGACGAGCACGCTCATCCTCTGGCAGATCGGGGGCATCGGCGTGTTCGATTTCCACCGAACCGCACTCTGGAGCCGCCAAGGTCTCGAAGTGCTCGCCGCCGAGCTCCTGCACCGCTACGCTGCCGATCACGAAGTGGTGGTCTACGAAGCGGTCCCCTACCCAAGCCTTCCTCCGCGGATTTTCCGCTGCACTTTGGCGGACCTTCCGCAGGCGCCGGTAACCATCCGCTCGACGCTCTACGTTCCGCCCCTGCCCGATCGCGCGAGCGATCCGGCGATGCGTCTGGCGCTGGGAATCGACGATTAAACGGCCGAACGGCCTCAGCGCTTCCGCGCGGGCACGAAATACTCAGTGCCGCGGATCGGACGCAGGAGCTGCTGAACGAGCTCCTCGAAGTCGTGCTTGCTGCCGGGAAAGTCGAGATTGCGCGTGTCGACGACGAGAAGCGGCGAGCGGTTGTAGTAGTGAAAGTAGTGGTTGTAGGCGTCGATCAGCTCGGCCATGTATTCGTCCGAGATCTCTTTCTCGAAGCTGCGCGCGCGCTTGCGGATCCGCGCCATGCAGGTGTCGACGTCGGCGGTGAGGTAGAGGACCAGATCCGGTACCGGCACCTGAGGCTCGAGCGTCGTGTAGAGGCGATCGTAGATCGCGAGCTCCTCGTCCGAGAGCGTGAGATAGGCGAAGATGCGGTCCTTCTGGAAGGTGTAGTCCGAAACCACCAGCCGATGGAAGAGCTCCTGCTGAACGACTTCGTGCTGCTGCTTGTAACGCGACAGCAGGAAGTACATCTGGGTCTGGAACGCAGCCCCCGGGCGATCGCGATAGAAGTCGGGGAGGAACGGGTTTTCGACGTCCTCGAGGACTTTCACGGCCTCGAAGCGGCGCACCAGCTTGTCGACCAATACGGTTTTACCGACCCCGATGGGGCCGTCGACCGCGAGGTAGCGGAACGGGAGGGCTTCAGCCGCCAATCTTTTTTCGTCCGATGAGTTACTTTCAGCGCGAGGCTAGCACACCGAAATGCGTGCCGTTCGCTGTTCGCGCGCGTTCAACTGCCGTCTCGACTCTCCGCGGTCTCCTGCAGAAGGAGCAGCTTCGCGTTCCGTGGAAGCGCCTTGATCCGTGCCTCTTCGCGCAGAGCGTCGGACCAGCACGGCATCGGCTTCGACCAGACGAGGACGACCGGCCGACGCGCGCGGGTATAGCGCGCTCCCCGACCTGCGGAATGTTCGCGCAGGCGCTTCTCTAGATCGACGGTGGCACCGGCATAAAGCGAACCGTCGCGGCAGCGCAGGATATAGGCATACGCCGGCGGTTTTTCCGCGGCATCCTCGGACGTCGATGGATCGGACCCGCAGTCCGCGTCGGATTCCGCAGCCCCCCCGCTCCTGTGCATCGGTCGTGGAGGAAGCGTGGGCGGCGGCGGAATCCGCGGCGAGGTCAGGGAACGTGCGGGATGACGGGAGTCGACGGATCCGAGGGCACACTCGTCCCGAAATTCGTCGTTGCCGTCACCCGGAACTGGACCTTCGAATCGTTGGTGAGCGACGTCATGTGATGCGAGAGCGACGTCGTTCCGGCATCCTCGTCGACCGCCGCGCCGACGCTCGCCGTCACCGTGTAGCCGGTGATCGCGCTTCCGCCGTCGTCGATCGGAGGAAGAAACGTGACCATCGCATCCGTATCGCCCGCGACCGCGACCACGTTGGTCGGCGGACTCGGCGGATTGTGGGTAAGACTCCAGCCCAGTGAATCGCCCGATTCGACGCCGTCGCAGAAGACGTTCGCCGGCACGTCCCCTCCGCATCCTGGAGTGACCGCGCTCGAGGCGGCAGAAGGGGCACCCGATCCAAAGGCGTTGGCTGCCGTAACGGTGAAGGTGTAGGGAGTCCCGTTCGTCAGCTGCTGGACGATGTGAACGAGACTGGTGGAGCCTGCACTGCTGTCGACACCGCCGGCCGGGCTCGAGACGACGGTATAGCCGGTGATCGGAACGCCCCCGTTGTTGGTCGGCGCCGAGAACTGTACTTCCGCCGACAGGTTCCGTGGAACGGCGGAGACGGCTGTCGGAGGCCCGGCGACCGTCCCCGGCGTGACGCTCGGAGACGCGACGGACGCCGCGCCGAGTCCGATGGAATTCGCCGCCTTGACCGTAAACGTATAGGGCGTTCCGTTCGTGAGATTGGTGACCGTGTGTGTCAGGGCCGTCGTGCCAGCGGCGCTGTCGACGCCACCTGTCGGATTCGAGATCACGAAGTAGCCGGTGATCGGATCGCCGCCGTCGTTCACCGGCGTGGCGAACGTCACGATGGCCTGCGTGTTGCCAGCGGTCGCCGTCACGCCGGTCGGCGCTCCCGGCGCCGCGGCTGCGATCGCGAGGCCGGAGCGGAAGATCTCGATCTCGTCGTTCACCAGCTCGTCGGCCACATAAACCACGTCGACGTTGTTCGAAGCGATCTCGAACGCCGGCACGATGTTCGGCGCGGTACAGTTGGCCGGCGGACAGAGAACCACGTCACCGAATGCCGTGAGCGGACCGCTGATGTTCTGCACGTCTCCGGGCGCCCCGCCGAGGATCGAGGCCGCCAGGAGCTCGTCGACGGAGTCCAGATCCTGGTCAGCGCCGTAGACGACCTTTGTGCTGTCGGGGCTGATGCGATACGAGACGACATCGCCACCCGCGGCGAGTGGCCGGTTGATCTTGACTTCGGGACCGCCGGCGAGCGCTACGCTGTAGAGCTCGACCAGCGTGTCGATCTGGCGATCCCCGCGATAAACCACGCGCGAGCTGTCGGGACTGATCGCGAAATCGAGAATGTCGCCCCCCGACGTCAGAGTGGGGTTGAGTCGGGTCGGAGGGCCGCCGGAGATCGGAACACTGAAGACGTCGAAGTCGTCGTTGATCCCTTCATCCGAGATGTAAACCACGCGGGAGCTGTTCGGAGTGATCTGAAAGCCCGCGTTGACGTCCTTGCCCGCTCCGAGCGTTCCGTTGAGCTGGGCGACCGTTCCACCGGTGATCGGAACCGAGTAGAGATTGTCGGTCGAGGTTCCGCTGGGGTCGGCGCGGAAGACGACCCGCGAACTGTCTCCAGAAATCAGGAACCCGCTCTCGATCGTCGTCACGCCGACGTTCAGCTTGATCGAGACGAGAGCCGGAACGGCGACGGTCGGAATATTGACGCTGTAGAGCTCTTTTCGCTCGTCGACGATCGCGTCGGCGAGGTAGACGACACGCGTCCCGCTGGGGCTGATCTGAAAATAGGCGTCGACGGCGCTGAAATTCTCGAGGCTCAGGTTCAGCAGAATCGTCTCGTCGTCCGGATTCGTCGTCGTGGCTGGAGCGTAGTAGATCTTGCCGGAGCCCAGAGCCGTGCGGACGGCGCGGTAGACGACGAAGCTGCCGTTCGCAGCGATGCGGAACGAGGTCTCGACGTCCCAGTCCGAATCGAGATTGTGGTTGATGCGCAGGGCCGTTCCACCGGTGATGGGCACCGAATAGAGCTCGTACTGGTCGTTGACGAACTGGTCGCTGACGTAGAAAACGCGGCTGCTCGTCGGTGAGATCTGGAACGAGATCACGTTGCGCGCACTGCTCAGCGAATCGTTGAGCTTGGTGATCGTTCCACCGCCGATCGGGATGCTGTAGAGCTCCGTGCGGCCGGCGATGTCCTGATCGACCATATAGACGACCCGTTGGCTGTTGGGGCTGATCGCGAAGGTCAGGAAGTGCGAGCTGCTGAAGACGTTACAGAGGCGCTGGGGTGGCGTCGTGCCGTCCACTCGCACGCTGTAGAGCTCGGAGACGCCGTCGGCCACGGCATCCTGGCGGTAGACGACATACAGACCGTTGGGGCTGAGGAGCGGACGCGTCGAGGTGAAGTCGACGGCGCTGAACGTGTGTCCATCGCTCAGCTGTTCGCTCGTCTGCTCATCCGCGAAGGAGATTCCAGCGGAAAAAATCGCCAGACACATGAGGGCCAGCGCTCTTCCCGTTCCGGTCTGCCGCAAGAACCACGAGGATGGAACGATCTGCGGACCGGGGAGAGTGTTCGAGAAACCCTTCTTCATGCGCGTTTCCTTTCTTGTCCGGACAGTGTTGCCCGTCGCGAAAGCGGCCTTGCGAGCATCGGATCAGGAACCCGATACCCCTGTTCGGCCAGAGAGTTAGACCCGAAACGGGTCAGTTCGCCCGTTCTACGGAATTATAGAGCGTGTCGCGCTCGATTGGTATGAACCCCGCCTCACGGACCACCCGTTCGAGCTCGGTCGTGGGCATCATTTGCGCCGTTTCGGCACCTGCCATGTGGTAGATCGTTTCGCGCACGACGGTGCCGTCGAGGTCGTCCGCTCCGAAGGAGAGGGCCACCTGGGCGAGCTTCGGCGTCACCATGACCCAGTAGGCCTTGATGTGCGGGATGTTGTCCAGCACGAGCCGTGCCGTGGCAATATGGCGCAGATCGTCGAGACCGGTCGTGTGGTACTTGAGACCCAGATAGTTGTTTTCCGGGTGATAGGCGAGCGGGATGAAGGCGTTGAATCCGCCCCCTTCGTCCTGCAGCGACCGCAGTCGCATCAGGTGATCGACCTTGTGGCGATTCTCTTCCACGTGGCCATAGAGCATGGTGCAGTTGCTCTTGATCCCCATGCGGTGGGCGACCCGGTGCACTTCGATCCATTCGTCGGCATCGAGCTTGCCGTCGCAGATCACCTCGCGAACCTCCGGGTGGAAGATCTCGGCGCCGCCGCCCGGCAGAGAGCCAAGGCCGGCCGCGGTCAAACGCCGCAGCACCTCTTCGATCGACAGCTTCTCGCGCTTGGCAAACCAGCCGATCTCGATAGCGGTGAACGCCTTGAGATGCGCCTTGGGGAAACGCTGCTTCAACCCGCGGAGCATCTCCTCGTACCAGGCCATGTCGAGGTCCGGATGCAATCCACCGACGATGTGGAATTCGGTGACATCGTTTCCCCCCTGCTCGCCGGCCTGGCGGTAGATCTCCTCGTGCGACATCTGCCACGCATGCGGCTCATCCTTCATCGCCGCGAAGCTGCAGAACTTGCAGTTGTAGGTATAGACGCAGACGTTGGTCGGATTGATGTGGCGGTTGATGTTGTAGAAGACCGTCTTGCCGTGCAGCCGGCGGCGAACTTCGTTCGCCAGGCGTCCGAGGGCGAGCACGTGCGGCGTTTCGAAGCAGAGCAGGGCGTCCGCTTCGTCCAGGCGCACGCCATCGCGGACTTTCGCCGCGAGCGCACGAAGATCCGGAGGGTAGGTCGAGGGGTCGAGGGCGATCATGGGACCGGCTATTTTACCACCCGCTTTCCCGTCGGGTTGCCTGACACGTTCTACGGCCGCCCCGCACGAACAGATGCAAGGAGACTCGAATGCGCCGCGCCACCGCCCAGATCGGCCTGCTGCTGGTTCTGCTCGACCTTGGAATGACGGCGAGAGCGCCACTTCTCGCGCAGCAGGAGGGGAGCTCCGCGGACACCTCTCATCCCGCGAGGCCCTCGCTCTCTTCCGCCTCTTCCACGTCTTCCACCTCTGCCACCCCGTCGACCGCGCCGGCACCTTCGGGCACCGCGGACAGCGCCGGCACCCTCGCCAGCCTTCTCGACGACCGGGTGCTCCGGAGCACGACGAATCCGGTCATCGCGAGCTTTCTCGCCGGCGAGGGCCAGGATCTCGTGCCGGAGGAGCTGC
>JBDTQG010000062.1:0-20086 GCA_039932315.1 Thermoanaerobaculia bacterium | reverse complement strand
GATCGAGCCAGGGCGACCAGTTGTCGATGTAGGCGAGGTCGAGCTTCATCCACTGATCGAAGTCGAGCTCATTTCTTCCCGACACCTGCCAGAGACAGGTGAGACCCGGCTTCATCGCCAGGCGGCGGCGTTGCCAACGCTCGTACTGCGCGACCTCCTCGGGAATGGGCGGTCGCGGGCCGACGAGACTCATGTCGCCCTTCACCACGTTCCAGAACTGCGGCAGCTCGTCGAGACTGAACTTGCGCAGGAATCTCCCGAAAGGCGTCACCCGCGGGTCGTTCCGCGCCTTGAAGACCGGGCCGTCCATCTCGTTCAGATGCTCGATCTCGTGCCGGCGCCCCTCTGCGTCTTCGGACATCGTGCGGAACTTGTAGAGCGTGAAGAGGCGGCCGCCCCGGCCGCAGCGCGTCTGGCGGAAGAGGATGCCGCCGCGCGAAGCGGAAAAACGGATCGTGAGCGAGATCACGGCAAGAAGCGGCAATGACAGTACGAGCAGGACGCCGCCGAGAACGATGTCGAGCGCGCGCTTCACCAGCAGACCACCGACGCTCGTCGGTCCGGTCGAGAACGTGAGAAGCGGTGCGCCGTCGAGATCCTCGAGCTGCACGCTGGCCCGGGCGTGAGGAAAGAAGTTGAGCGCGAAGCGGGTGATGATGCCCTGCTCCTGCAGCGCAAGGAAGAGATCTTCGAAGCGATCGAAGTCGCGGCGGTCGATCGCGAACAGGACCTCGTCGATCACCTGCGTCTCGAGGATCCGACCGATGTCGCTCACCCGGCCGAGGACCTGCGGGCCGGGTGAGCGGAGCAGGGCATCGGGGACGACTTCGTCCTCGTCAGCGAGGAACCCGGCCACGCGATAGCCCCAGAACCGGTGCCCGAGAATCGCTTCGGCGAGGCCGCGCGCCGAGGCGTTCGCGCCGACGACCAGCACGGTGCGGTAGTTGAATCCGTGCGCGCGCACGTAGCGCGAGCTCAGGCGCAGCAGGAGTTTTTCTCCGAGGAGAAGCGCACCGGCAAGGAACGAGAAGAGCGCGATCCAGATCCGGCTCAGGCGCCCATCGGCGAGCAGACGCTCGTCGAGGCGAAGTCCCCAGATGATGAGCAGGAAGAGAATCGAGGCCGTGACGGTGATGCGGACGATCGCCGCAGCTTCATCGAAAACCGGCACAGTCCGGTGCGAGCGGTAGCGTCCCGACGACCAGAGGAGAAGCGACCAGAGAACGAGCGCGAGCGGCAGGAGCGGCAGGTAGCGCTCGACCGGATAGAGCGCGCCGGGGATCCAGCGTCCGCCGAGCATCGGCAGCAGGTGGCTGCGCAGCGCGTGCGCGAGGAAGAACGCGGCCGAGATGAGGACGAGGTCGAGCAGGAAAACGAGGCTGGCGATGAGGCGGGCTTGCTGCTTGAGCATCAGGGATGTCGCAACCGGGAGTCGAGTTTAGCCGATCCGGCCTCCGCTCCCGGCCCTGCGCCTCGCCCGGCGGCCTGGCAGAGCAGGGAGGCGTACTGATCGGCGATCGTTTCCCAGTTGTAGCGCTCGCGGGCCCGGAGCGCCGCGGCCCGGCCCCGGCGCTCCGCTTCCGCGGGATCGGCGCGCAGACGCTCGAGAATCGCCGTGAGGGAAGATGGCGAGTCGGCGCGGAAGTAGAGCGCCACGTCGCCGGCGACTTCGCGATTCTCCGGCGTGTCGTTCACGACCAGACAGTTGCCGTATCCCATCGCCTCGACCAGCGCCGGGTGCGTTCCGCCGACTTCGGTGGCGTGGATGTAGACGAAAGCATGCGAGAGCAGCTGGCGGTAGCCGCGGCCGTAGATCGGACCGGGAAAGCGGATGCGCGGATCGCTGCGGCTGATGCCACCGGCGCGGTGCTCCCCGCCGGTGAATGATGTGATGTAACTCTCGGCATACGGCGCCCCGCCGACCATGACGAGAGGGAGCTCGCCGCCGACGCCTTGGAACGCCGCGACGACGCGATGCGGATTGTTCTCCGGTTCGAAACGCGAGACGTAGAGAAAGTATCCCCGCTTGTCGAGGCGCAGCCGCCGGAGAGCTCCGCTCTGCCAGAGCGGGCGCGCGTCGACGCCATAGGTGATGATCGCCGATGCAGCACCGTAGCGCGCGACGTAGTGCGCACGGATGACCTCGGCGTCGGTCACCAGGCGATCGGGGAGAAAGCAGGCGAGCCGCTCGGAAAGCGCATAGACGGCACGTCCGAAAGCGCCCCACTTCGCGCGCCGCTTCTCGATGCCGTCGACATTCAGCACGCTCGGCGTGCCGGCGGCGGCGAGCAGAGGAAGGAAGAGAGCGTTGGCCGAGTTCACCATGAGCACGGCGTCGAAGCGCTCGCCCGCGGCATGCAGGCACGAGACCATCGTGTGCACCGGAGTTTCGAGATGCTTGGTACGGATCGTCGGCAGATGAACGAGGTGCGCGCCGCGATAGCTCGCGCGCCGCCTGGACCGCTGCGCCTTCGCGTCTCCGCCGGGCGCCGAGCGGCAATAGACCGTGACGTCGAAGCCGCGCGCAATGAGACGCGGAGCGAGCTCGGCGAAGAGCGTCTCGTACCCGCCGTAGCGCGCCGGAATGCCGCGCGAACCGACCAGCGCGACGCGCAGGGGGTTCATCGGAGCTCCGGAGTGACGGGCCGGAGGTTGTCCGTCGACGTGGAGCCGGTCGGAAGGGGAGCTCCTACCCGCAGAAACCAGCGGCCGACCGCACGCGCTGGAGCCGTGCGGCGACGCTGCACCCTGCGGCGATGCGCGACGAGCTCGCGCCGGTTTCGCCACAGCCAGCCATACGCCGGCAGCGAGCTGCGTTCCCGGAGCAGCACCCACGCGAGCGCAGCGGCGTCGCGCAGCAGCGTCGCGGGCAACGTCCACAGGAAGTTGCCTGCGGTCTGGTGATCGAGGCGCAGCAGATAGCGATTCTTGAGCGAGTGCAGATTGACCGCCGCCGGCAGAGCTGCGCGGCGCTCGGGCAGAACGCGGCGCCGGTGCGTCGCGACGGCGAGCGGTTCGTAGACGATCTCCCAGTCGCGTTCGCGCAGGCGGAAGGCGAGCTCGGCGTCTTCGCGGAACGAGTGGTAGCGCTCATCGAAGATCTGCGGTCCGTGAGGCTCCTCGAGCGCGACGTCCGCGAGCGCGGCCCGGCGCCAGAGTGTCGCGGCGCCGGTCGCGCCGAAGACGAGCTCGGCAGCGGAGAACTGGCCGCGATCGGCCTCTCCCGAGCCGCGGTCGAAATGTCTCCAGGTCCACGACAGACGCATGCCGCAGGCGTCGAGGCGTCGCGGCTCCGTATCTCCCGGGACGTCAGACCTTTCGCGCAACAGCCGGCCGGTCACCGCAGCGAAGCGACGGCCGTGCGGCGATTCGAGCCGGGCGACGAGAGGGGCGAGAAAGTCCGGTGAGAGCTCGGTGTCGGCGTTGAGCGTCAGCAGATACGGAGCCGTCGCGAGCGCGACGGCGCGATTCATCCCCGCCGCGAAGCCGACATTTTCCGCGAGAGGAAGAAACTGCGCGCGGATTCCCGGCGGTGCGGACGCGCGGGCCACGGCGGCGCTCCCGTCGGTGCTCGCGCAATCGACGACGACAAGCTCGGCTGGAGCCGGGTCGAGCCGGCCGACTGCGGCGAGCCCGCGGGGCAGATCCGCCGCCGACTCATAGGTGACCATGACCACGGCTACCGGCACGCCTTTCACGGCGCGTGCTCCACGCCGTCCGTCACGCGGGCGGTTGCAACCGGGCGCCAACCGGAAAGAGTGCCGCGCGCCACGGCAAGGAGCGCACGCGCTGCGTCGCCGCGCGAAGCCGCGCGCACCGGCCGCCGGAGCGGAAGAACGAGAATTCGCGCGAGGGCTGCCGGGCCGGCGAGAGCGCGAAAGGCGAGCGCCCAGCCGGCGCCGTGATGCTTCTCGAGATAGCGGCAGAGATTCCGGTCGTAGGCGACGAGAAACCCGCCGTAGCCGAGCTCGGAGACCGAGCTTCCGAGACGATGGCGAAAGCGCGCCGACGGCAGGTAGAGCAGCGGATGCCCGCGGTCCGCGAGGCGGCGGGCGAGGTCGACATCCTCGAACCAGGCGGGGAAGAATCCGTCGTCGAAACCGCCGACCTCTTCGAAGACGTTGCGCCGCAGGGCGAGCGCCGCTGCGGCCGGTTGCGCAATCGGAGTACCCGCGTCCGGTTCGCTCTGTGCACCGTGCGCCGGATTCCAGAACATCGCGTGCGCGAGAAGCTGCCAGGGGGAGGGCAGCGGCCGGAGCTGCCAGGAGAACTGAGGCGCGCCGTCGAATCCGACGAGGCGCGGGACGAGCCCGGCGGCGCGCGGCCAGAGATCGAAGCCGCCCGACAGTGTCTCCAGCGCTTCGAGCGCGCGAACGGCGGCGGTTTCGCCACTCGCTCTGCGATCGGCGGTCGATCCGGAGTCGAGGCTTCCGGGACCGGCGTCGGGCCGGGCATCAGGATTGAGAAAGAGCAGCCGCTCGGAGCGGGCCGCACGAGCGCCGAAATTCGATCCGCCGGCGAATCCGAGATTCCTTCCGGGAGCGAGAATCCGCACGTTGACGCGGCCTGCGGTCGCTGCCGCGAGAAGGCCGGAGAGATCGCCGTCCTGGTCGACGAGAATCAGTTCGAATCGCGGATCGCGCGGCCAGCCGGCGACGAGCTCGGCGACATCCGCCGCCGCGTGCCAGGCGACGACGATCGTCGAGAGCTCCGGAGCCTTCACCCCGAAGAGCCTATCCGCAAGCGCTCGGCAGCCGCGAGCGCGCGAGCGCTTCCGCGGTGTTCGATGCCTGAAGAATCCGTGCTGCGACGCGCCGAAACGAGGGCCGCCCACCAGCCCATGAGGATGGCGGGCGCACGCGCGGCATCTCCGCTGAGGAGCGCGCGCGCGAAGTCCCGCAGATCGCGAACCGCCAGACGCGGCAGCGTGCGGAGGAAGCGCGCTCCGAGCAGCTGATGTACGACGAGCAGGCGATTGCGATAGATCGAGCGCCAACGCGAGAGCGGTCGCCTCCCGGCCGTCGCCTGTCCGGCGTGGCGCGCGCGCGCCGCCGGGATGCACCAGCTCTGCCAGTCGGCGGCGCGCAGGCGGACGGCGAGCTCGACGTCCTCGTAGTAGCTGCCGAGCCGTTCGTCGAACGCGCGGAGTGGCGTGCCGTTCTCCGCGACTTCGACGAGGGCGCTCCGACGATAAAGCGCCGCGGTCGCCGAGACGCCGAAGATCTCGAACGGCGCCGCGAGCGGAGCGAGGGCTGCATCCGCCACGCTCCCGGCGAGCGTCTGCACTGCCTGCCAGGAGCGATTCCATTCGAGGCCGCAGCCTTCGATGCGTTCCGGCCGATCGAGCTCGAGATTCATCCCTTGGACGGCGGCGGCCTGCGGTCGCGCGGCGAGCCCCTCAGTGAGCGCCGCCAGCCAACCCGGCGAAACGATCAGATCGTCGTTGACGACGGCGATCGCATCGATCGCAGCGAGCGCATCGCTCTCATCGACGTCAGCGATCGCCGCGATTCCCGCGTTGACCGCAGCGGCGAAACCGCAGGGCTGCGGGAGCCGGATGAGTCGTTCGCGTTCAGCGGAAAGCTGCGGCGCGGGCTCCGTTCCCTGATGCACCCAGATCAGCGCGGCCGCATGCGTCGCGAGCTCGGCGCGCAGGGCCGTGAGCATCTCCGTCTGCCAGGGAGACTGGCCGAGAGAGGGGACGACCGCGACGATCCTCATCGTGCGCCGCTCATCGCCACTCCACGTCGGCGCGATCGAGCACGACGAAACGCCTCGCCGGTAGCTTCTCCGGCAGCTCCAGGCTGATCCGCAAAGCGTCGCCGGGCATGAACGGGAACGGCGCGGTCTCGAGCGTCACCCAATTCTCCTCTGCCCCCGACGCGGGCACGGGAAGGCTCGCGACGAGCGCCGCGCCGTCGCGCACGGCGATGCGGGCGCCGGCGGTCGTGAGGCCGACCGGCAGAGCACGGATCTTCAACTGGCAGAGCGCTCCGCCGGCGATCGGCCGGACGACGAGCGCGGCGCCGTCGCGCAACACCCAGCCGCCGGAGAAGCGCGTCCGATCGACGGTCCAGCGTTCCGGGTAGAGCGCTCCGCCGGAATGTTCGATCCCCGCATCCTCGAACTCGAGGCGCGATGTCGGCAGACGCTGCGCTGCGAGTGCGAGCGCAGACCCGCCGAGGAGAAGTGCCAGAGCTGCCGCGGGCCAGCGCAGGTTCCGCGGATCGGCGGACGATACGTGGAGCGATCGCGCGCGGCTCCGCCAGGTCGCGAGACCGAGCATCGCGACGGTCGCGACGAGCGGCACGAGCCAGGTCGCCCGCCGCGGTCGGGCCATCGAAGGAAAGAGGCGAATCCAGTCGCCCGTACGGTGGGCAAAACTTCGCGCCAGCTCGTCGAGCAGCCGGCTCGATCCGTCGGCGAGACTGTAGCTCCACGCGGGATGGATGAGATAGACCATCGCGAGAAGCGTCGTCGAGAGGGCCAATGCCGGGACGAGGAGCGGAGCGAGACCGCGCCGGATCTCTCCCTGCCTGCCGCGACGGACAAAGAGCGGTGGCAGGAGCAATGCGAGCGCCGGCAGCAGCACGACGCCGTAACGGAACGGTGGCGACCATCCGCCGTACCACTCCCGCCGCATGCCGACGAAGAGGAGATAGGGCACGAGCGCCAGCAGCTCGCCCGGCGGAGTGTGCGTCGGGTCGCGACGTCGCGCGTGCAGGATCGCGAGGCCGAGTCCCGGCAGGAGGAGCAGCCAGATCGGCGACAGCGCGAAGAGGCCGAAGGCGGCGTCGAAGAACAGTCCGAAATCGCCACGTAGCTGATCGCTCCACGGGACATCGAAGATCGCGAGGTCGCGAATGGCGTACATCCGCAGCGGATTTCCGTAGCGGAGGAAGTTCCACGCGCCCAGCGCGACGAGCGCGAGGGCGACTCCAGCGAGGAGGCCGAAAAGCTCCGGCCGTACGCGGCGATTTTCGCGGCCGCGGCGCAATCGCATCACCGCAAGGGCGCCGAGAGGAATGGTCAACGCGAGGAAGCGCAGCTTGAGCAGCGGCAGGAAGAGGAGCGCGAGCGCCAGGACGATGAGGTCGCGTCGAGCCGGCCTCGCGCTCGCGGCGCTTGTCTCGAGCGCGTCGAGCCCGTCGACCCCATCGACAGCCTGGGTCGAATCGAGCCGGGCGAGCGAGCGCAACGCCAGCGCGAGGAGCAGCGCCGCCGGAACCTCGACCCAGAACTGCCCGGCGTAGAGAAGGAGCGGCGGCGCGAAGGCGAGAATCGTCCAGCTGTCGACGACACTCCGCACCTCCCCCGCGAAGCGCGCCCGCGCCGCGGCGAATCCCGCGGCCGCGGCACCCGCGGCGAGGAGAAGCATGCCGAGCTGAGCGCCATAAGGACCGGCGAGCCGGTAGAGCGGCGCGAGAATCGCCGGCAGCAGCGCGCTGTGGCGCGAATAGATCGCCCCTTCGTGGCCCGGGCCGCCGACCGGATCGCCCGGCTGCGGTGCGATCGGGACGTCGCTGAACCGCTTCCAGGCGGCGTCGCGATATTCGTTCGCGAGGTCGACATCGCCATCGGTCGCGAGACTCTGGGTGAGCAGCAGGTAGTACGGCTCATCGCCATCGGGCGCCCGCGCCGTCGTGGCCCACGGCCAGGCGAAGAGATAGAGCGCCAGAGGCAGCGCGAAGACCGGCCAGAGTCCCGGTCCAGTTACGCCGCGGCGAAGGTGCAGGACGAGCCTTGCCGTGCGGACTCCGGCGAGTGCGAGGCCCGCACCGGCGACGAGCGGAGTGAGTCCGGGAATTCCGAGCGAGAACGAATGCAGCGCGAGACCGAGCCATCCCGCCCAGAGGGCGAGCTCGACGAAAGCTGGTCGCGCCCGGCGCGAGACGGACGCGAAGAGCGCCGCGACCACGGGCAGCACGACCAGCATTCCGCGCAGCCCGCTCATCCCCTCCGGTGCCGCCGCGGGCAGGAGCCGCGCGAGGGCGAAGCTCGCGAGCGAAGCGGCGACGATCTCCCACGCCGTTCGAGCGGCGGCGGCGGAAGCTCTCATCGCTCGGTGCCGACGAAGAAGAGCGCGAGCGAGGTTTCCGCAGGCAGGTTCGGATCGCGTTCGATCACCAGGCTGCGTGCGGAGAGTGCGGAGGCGAGAGAGATCCGCGCGCGGGAAGTGCGGCCGAGAAACCGGCCCGCGCCCGGAATCCACGAGATCCAGGGTGCCGGAGCCGGACAGGCCAGGCGAGCCGCGACATCAATGCGCCCCGCGGCCCACTCCGCACTGTCGCGTCCGGAGACGAGCGTTCCGGTTCCGAAACTCTGCGGCGGAACGCTTGGCGCTTCATTCGGGGTAGTGGCGGAAGTCTCCGTGACTTCGACGCGCGCGAGCGGGACATCGCAGGCGAGGTCGACTCCATGAGTCAGGTACGAATCGACGACGACCGTGCGGATCGATTCTCCTGCGAGCGGGGACGCGAAGCGCGGCGAAGCGGCCGTCAGGACGACGACGCGATCGTGGAGCGGCGTTTCGGCGATCTGCCGGTCGACGGCGACCGCCGCCTGGAGGAGCGTCGCGACGGGAGCCGCACGCAGCCACGGGAAGGTCGCGGCGAAGAGCGTCAGCCCGGCGTAGATCAGCAGGCCGCGCTGCGCGAAAAACGAAAGCTGTCGACCGCGCACGCCCTGATCGAGACTCGCGGCGATCGCCAGCGCGGCGAAAGGGACCGCGATCCACCACGGTTCGGAGCCGGCCTGGGGAGCGAGAAGAATGAGTGCCCCGGCGCTCGCCGCGGCGCCGGGTCGGCCCGCCCGCGCCAGACGCGCGGCGATTCCCGTCGCGAGCGCCGGCAGAAAGAGGAGTCCGAAGAGCGCCGACGAAGAGAAGCGTCCGGCGAGCGTTGGATCCGCGGCGCTTGCTTCGAAGAGCAGGTGTCCGCGCAGCAGGAACGCCGTCGCGAGGCTGATCCCGGCCCAGGCGCGGATTCCCGCCGGAGTTTTCGCCGGCGCGAATTCGAGCGCGGCGAGCACCAGCACGGTCAGGACAAGTCCACCCGCCACGGCGACCGGACGTAACCCGCCGCTCCGGGGCAGAAAGACGACGAGCGCGGTCTGGATGAGTGCGAAGAGGGCAAACGGAGGACGGCGCGCGCTCGCGAGAAGAGCGAGCGGAAGGAAAACGGCCATCGTCCAGAGGGCGAGAAAGAGAGCCTCAGGGTCACCGCCGCCGCCAACCCCGCCAACCCCGCCAGCCCCGCCGGTCCCTCCGGCCCCTCCAGCCCCTCCAATCACCCGGAGCGTCAGACCCATCGCGAGACCCATCGCCAGGACCATGGCCAGAGGAAGCGCGAGCGGAAGGCCCCGCGCCACGACCTGCTGCAGGCCTCGGGGGAGATTCCGCGAGGAGGGAGGGGCGCTCTCCGGCGATCCAGGTACGGCGCGCATATGTTTTTCGATCCTAGCGTCTTGTCGACGCAGCGACTGTCGAGTCCACCGATGTTCCCGGATGCGGCACTCGGAGGCGATCCGGAAGCGACTTGGATGAGTCCTCTGCGAGTGTACGAGCGGCAGGCGAACGCCGTTGATAAACTCCGCCGACGATGTTGTCCCGCGACCTCCTGCGCAGCGAACCGGAACGAATCCGTCAGGCCCTCGTCAATCGCACTCAGGGCCCGGCGATGCTCGATGAATGGCTCAAGGTGGACGCCGACCGGCGCGCCGCCGTCACCGAGCTCGATGACCTGAAGCGGCGCCGCAACGAGGCCAGCCGCGAAGTCGGAGCGAAGAAGAGCAAAGGAGAATCGGCCGAAGCTCTCATCGCCGAAGTGGGTCTCTTGAAGCAGCGTCTCGAGACGCTCGAGGCGAGCCTCGCGACGCTCGACGAAGAGCTCCAGAGAATCGAGCTCCGGTTGCCGAATCTGCCCGACGCGTCGGTTCCGGTCGGCGCCGACGAATCGGCGAATCGCATCGAGCGAACGATCGGTACACCGAGGAAGTTCTCCTTCGAGCCCAAGGCGCACTGGGACCTCGGCACGGATCTCGGCATTCTCGATTTCGAGCGCGGCGCGAAAGTCACCGGCGCGCGCTTCACGGTTTCGTTCGGGGCCGCGGCACGGCTCGAGCGGGCGTTGATCTCCTTCATGCTCGATCTGCACACGACGCAGCACGGCTACAAAGAGGTGCTGCCACCGTTCATCGTCAATCGCGACAGCCTGATCGGCACCGGAAATCTGCCGAAGTTCGAGGCCGATCTCTTCCATCTCGAAGGCACGAACTATTACCTCGTGCCGACCGCCGAAGTGCCGCTGACGAATCTCCATCGCGAAGAGGTGCTCGACGAGAGTCGCCTCCCGCTGCGCTACACCGCCTATACGCCCTGCTTCCGCAGCGAGGCGGGTTCCTACGGCAAGGATGTGCGCGGATTGATCCGGCAACACCAGTTCAGCAAAGTGGAGCTCGTGCAGCTCGCGACGCCGGAGACCAGCTTCGCGCAGCTCGAGGAGATGACCCGGCACGCCGAGCGCGTGCTGCAGATTCTCGAGATTCCGTATCGGGTGATTTCGCTCTCGACCGGCGACATGGGTTTCTCGGCCGCCAAGACCTACGACATCGAAGTCTGGCTGCCGAGCCAGAACACCTATCGCGAGATTTCGTCGTGCAGCAACTGCGGCGACTTCCAGGCGCGGCGCGCCAACCTGCGCTGCAAAGTCGAGGGCGGCAAGCCCCGGCACCTCCACACCCTCAACGGCTCCGGCCTCGCCGTCGGCCGCACTCTCGTTGCCATCCTCGAGAACTATCAGCAGGAAGACGGCTCGATCGAGATTCCGACGAACCTCCGCCCCTACCTTCCGGGGCTGGAGCGCATCGAGAAGGACAGCTGAGCTCCGGACGGCCGCGCTTCAAGGAGGGGTGGCAGAGTGGTCGATTGCGACGGTCTTGAAAACCGTTGGGTCCTCACGGATCCCGGGGGTTCGAATCCCTCCCCCTCCGCCATTTGATCCGCAGTGTCGGTAAGCCGGGCGACGCGTGCGTCGGCCGTGCTCGCTCGCTCGACTACTGCTGCGGCAGTGTCGCGGTCGGGGCTCCGTCGCTCGTGTTCCCACCGATCCGGTTGTTGCTGTACGACAGAACGACGCCGCCGTTCGCGCCGGCGACGCCAGTGCCGTTGTCGAACACCGAGATGTCGGTCATGCGGATGACCGCGAGGTTGCCGTCGCTGCGGATTCCGGCCTGGAGGTTGTTCGACACCAGGCTCGAGGTGACGTTGGCTTCCGCGCCGACCGTGCTCAGGACGAGAACACCGAAACCGTTGTTGTTCGAGATCGTGCTTGAACGGATCGAAGCCTTCGATCGGTCCTCGATCTGGAATCCGACGCGGTTGCGCGTCGAAATGACATTGTCGAACGTCGCGTTGGCGGCGCTGCCCACTGCCGGACGGAGAAGGACGCCGCCACCGGCGCCCCCAGAGCCGAGATTGTTGCGGAAGATGCTGTTGCTGACCGTGAGCTGTGCGTTCGGTGTCGTCGATTCGAAGGAGAGCGCGTAGCCCGTAAAGCGCTCGATCGTGCAGTTCTCGACGTTCAGTACCTTTCCGGAGAGGAACCGGATGCCGTTCAGACCGGTGTCGAGTCCCTCGATGTCGAGCCCGCGCAAGGTGACGATGTCGTTCACGCCCGCATTCACGATGATCGCGTTGGTGCCGCTGACGAGCACTCCGGCCTCGACGAATTCGGAGTTGATGGTGATCGCCTTGGTGATCGTTACGGCGCCGAAGCCGCCCGGGTCGAGCACGTTGATCTGTCCCCTCGCGGCCGTCTTCGAGATCGCGCCCGCAAAGGTCTTGCAGGGCGCCGTGCGGCTGCAGGGATTCGCGTCGTCGCCGACACCGGAAACCCAGGTGCGCGTCGCCTGCGCCGAAGCCGCTCCGGCGAGCGCCAGCATTGCGAGCGCTGCAATTCCTCCGGTTCTCAGAATCGTTGACGCGACCGACACCTTCGCCCGCCCTACGCTCATGTTCTTCATCACTTCCCCCGTTGGAGTGGTTGCCCTGCGGCGCCTCGGGTCCCACCGTTGTCCCGAGACCGGTCCGTCCTACGCGTAAATCACGCGCGGAAGCTTACTCCCCTCGATTCCACACTCAGGAACGCCGGCCAGTGGGGAGTGTGCGGGGTCTCCTGGGATCGCCGCCGCGGGCGGGCTCGTCCCGGAAAGCGCCTCCGACCACCGCGCCGTACCGCCTGCGATGACGCCGAAGTGGCGGTGAAATCAGCTGCCGAGCCAGCCGTGCGTGTTGTGGCTCTCGAAACCGCCCGCGAACACCAGGGCGATGTCGACCCGCAGGACGGCGATATTCACGCCCATGCCTTCCGTCGCCACCCCGATGGCGACGATCCGGCCGCCGGAGAGCGTAGCCGACTCGCACCAGTCCCGGCCGTCGGTTTCGAGATCGAACTTGATCCGACGCAGTCCGTTGCCATCGAAAGTCACGTCGTAGATGCCGCTCGTCCGGAATCGCGCGAAGAGGAAATCGTTCGTCGGCGAGCCGTTGGCGTTGATCGAACCGGCAGCGACGACTTTGCCATCCGTCTGGATGAGGAGGCGGCTCAGGTAGGTTCCCTCTTCCAGGTCGAAGGGGAAAATGCCATCGCCGCTCCATTCGTTGTCGAGGGCGCCGGTCGCAGTAAGGCGAACGACGGCTCCGTCCTGATTCTCGATCGGATACTGCGCGCTCCCACGACCGGTCGCGACCATGACCCGATCGGTCACCGGGTCGACGGCGAGTGCGGTCACATGCTGAAAAGGAAGATCGAGAAGTGTCTGAATGCCGTTCGAACCGGAAAAGCTCGGATCGGGACTGCCGTTCGAAAGGCGGCGCGCGACATACGGATACTGATCCTCGTCGAGATCCGTCTGTCCACCGAGAACGATCTTGCCTGAATCGTCGATCGCGACCGAAGTCGCATAGTCGTACTTCTCCCCGAGCTCGCTGGCGTTGAAGAAGACGAAGCCGGCGCGAACGGCGCCGCCGAATGCAGGATCGGCAGCGCCCGTCGTGAGGAATCGCGCGACGAAAGTGTCCTCGTGTCCACTCTCGACGCAGCCGGCGCAGAGCCCCGCGAGAACGACCTTGCCGTCGGACTGAAGTGCTGCAGCGTAGACGTGAGTCTCGCTGTCGCCGACGAGGGTTCGGATGCCGTCGCCGCCGAACGACTCGTCGAGTTCTCCGTCCGCAGTCAGCTGCACCAGCACCGGCTCGGTGCCGGTTCCGAGTCCCTCGTCGTCGGCCTGAACGACGAGCAGAAGGTCTCCCGTCGGACGCTCGAAGAGCGCGACCACCTGATCGCTGGTGTCGCCTCCCGGGAACACCGGCGTCATGCGCAAGCCGTCGTCGCCGAACGAGTGGTCGACGGCGCCATTCTCCTTGAGCGCGAGGACACCGACGTCGGAACCGGACCGGATCGCGAGCCGCAGCGAACCGTCGACCCGCGCGAGAACTTCGTACGCCGCTCCTGAACCCCGAACGGCCCTGCCGAAAAGGCCGAAGCTCAAGTCGAGGTCGCCGTCGTCCGCGCGCACCGCCGGTACGAAGAACGCGAGCTGTGCGAAAAGCAGGACGAGAAGCGAGCGTCGGGAGGCGCGGATGAGAAGGCTCATATGACCTGGAACGGAGAATCGCCCGGCGGGGAGACATCGGAACGGATTGCGACTGCCTTCGAAACCGCCGCGTCCGGCGGAGGCTCTTGTCCGGGCTCCCGGGCTCTCCGGCTCAGTTACGGCAGGGCTTCGGGAACCTTTCGCCCTGCGATCCAGGCCTCGACCGGTGCGACCCATTCGACCAGCGGTTTGTAGAGGAAGCCGTGCCGGAGACGCGTGTTGAGCTCGAGCTCGGCGCTCTGTTTCAGGCCCTTCGAGCCGGACAAGATCGCCTGGCAGCTCCGGCCGATCGGATCGGTCTTCTCGAAGATCGACAGCACGCGGCCGTGGAGCGAGATCCGTCCGCCGAACATTCCCTTCACGACGTCCTCGCTGCACCCGCCCAGGATCGCGTAGCCGACGTCGTCGTTCTCGACCTGCGTCGAGACCAGCATCGCGATGACGCCGCCCTTCGAAGCTCCGACCACGGTGATCGCGCTTGCCGCCACTCCGCCGGCGAGAAGACGGCGAATCTCCATCGCCGTGTGCGTCGCAGAACGGCTCGCGTCCGCGTCCTTCTTCCGCAGCTCGGCAACGACGACGGACCCGTCGCCGCCCGCGGCGGTCTGCAGCGCCGCGACGATTTCGTCGAACTGGTACGGACCGAGCTCCGGACTCACCGCCTTGCGGCCCTGATCCTCGACGATCCGGCCGTGCAGGTAGACGACGTAGCGCAGCGCCGGATCGGGATTCGCCGGAAACGCCTCGAGTCCAGGGGCAGACACGGCCGGCTCTCCGGCGTTCAGCGCCGGCGCAGTCGTGAGAAGAGCGGCGACCACCAGAGCGCAGCGCATGCCCCATCGTAACCCGGGGACACGATGCGGGGACACGATGCCGGGACACAATGCTCTCGCGGCCCGATGAGTCATGAAGCGGAGTTGAGGTCAGCGGCTCCGTGGCGGAAAGTCGAGCTCGACCTCGACCGGATTGTGGTCGCTCAGTCGGGTCCACGTGTCGCCGGCATGCACGGCGGCGTGCTTGATTGCCGGCTGCCAGGCCACAGGTATGAAGATCCCGTCGCAGTGGTACGCGGGTTCCGCGTTTCTTCTCCAGCGTAGCGTCTGTGCGAGCGCCTTCCCGGGATGGAAAGCCTGCCAAGAGGAGACGAGCCCGAGCCCGCGCTCGAACGCGTCGAGCCAGGCGCGCTCGCCCGGCGAAACGCGGATCGCGTCGCTCTCAGGTCGCCGACCGACGGCGAGATTGAAATCGCCGCCGAGAACGAGCGGCACGTCGAGCCTCATCCGGCGGAGCGCGCGCAGGAGACGCTTTCCCTGGGCGACGTAGGAGCTCCCGGGAACCGTGGGCATGTGGACGCTGAAGGCATAAAAGACGGTTCCCGCGAGCTGCACTTTGCCGCCGACGACCCAGCCGGCGAAGCCGGGCACACTCCGTGGCGCGATCTCTCCGCCGCTCCCGCTGCGAACGAAGACCGCTGAGCCCCAGGAGCGCCGCGGGACGCCCTCCCAGTGCGGCAAGGCGTCCCCTGCCGGCGCAAAACAGTCCTCGATAAACGCTTGCGGATCGCGCGCCTCCTGGGCGAAAAGCAGGTCCGCCCGCGTCGCTGCAAGCACGTTCTGCCAGTGCTCCAGACGTCCGCCCTTGTGGAAGTTGTAGGTCGCGATCCGCATGATGCCGCAAGAGCTTACGACCTCTGCAATCAATGTGGCCCCACATCGTGTCCCCACATCGTGTCCCCACAACGTGTCCCGCCATCGTGTCCCCGGACTGTCGCTCTTTGCCGCTGCCTTTCGTTTTCCCTCTTGAAGGCAGGCAGGAGAAAACTCATGTGCTCGCAACTCCCTCGACCCCCCCGTTCCCGGCGTTTCCACGCTGCCCTCCTCCTGTTGGCTTTGAGCGGTGCCGCCGTCGCCACCTCCGCCGACGCGACGGCCGCGCGGACGCGCCTTCTCGGTCCCGGGACCGCAACCAGCGATGTCGAGGACGATGCCCAGTTCTCGCCCAACGGCGAATGGCTGGTCGCCCGCTGGGACGTCCTCGCCAACGAGGTCTTCCGGCTCTACGCCGTGCGCCGTGACGGCAGCGAGCAGCACATCCTGTCGACATCATCGCCCGCGGCGACTGTCAGGTCGTTCGCCATTTCGCTCGATTCGCGCTACGTCGTCTACGACTTGCAGCTCGCCTCGAACGGTGTTCACGAGCTCTGGCGGTCGCCGCTCGCCGGCCCTACCGTGACGGTTCGCCTGAGCCCCGACTGGACCGACGGCAACGGTCTTCTCGAGTACGGCATCTCGTCGGACTCGAGCCGCGTCGTCATTTTCGGCGATTTCGAAGTGGATGGCATTGATGAGCTGTGGAGCGCGCCGATCGGCGGACTCACCGGGAGTGCGGTGAAGCTCAACCCCCCGCCGGTCGCCAACGCCGAAGTCTTCGATTGGCAGATCTCCCCCGACTCGTCGCGTGTCGTCTTCTCCGGCGACACCTCCCAGGTTGGCAGGCTCGAGTACTGGAGTGTGCCGCTCGCCGGACCGTCGGCCGCCGCCGTGCGCCTGAACGGTACAGCTCCCGTCGGCGCCTCGACTTCGAGCTCGTTCCACATCAGCCCGAACAGCGCGCGTGTCATTTACACCGGTGAGCTGAGCACCGCTGGCACCGTCGAGCTCTGGAGCGTACCCATTGCCGGACCCGCGGCGAGCGCCGTGAAGCTCAATCCGGCGATCGTCGCCGGCGGCGACGTGCGCTCCAACCATCTGGAAATCACCCCCGACAGCGCGCGCGTCGTCTTCTTCGGTGACCTGCTCGTCGACGAACGGCTGGAACTCTGGAGTGTTCCTATCGCCGGCCCCTCCGCGAGCGCCGTGCGCCTCAACCCGACGCCGGTTTCTGGAGGTCAGTTGAATAACGCCGACCCCTTTCTCATCAGCCCCGACAGCAGCTGGCTGGTGATGCACGGCGACCTCGATACCGTCGGCTCGAGCGAGCTCTTTCGGGTGGCGATCAACGGCCCGGCCATTTCCGCCGTCAAGGTCCACCCGGATGCGGTCGCCGGCGGCGGGGTGGGGGTCGCCAACTACAAGATCAGTTCGGACAGCGACTACGTCGTCTTCTCTGGCGACCTCGTCACGGACGGCGTGACCGAGCTCTGGAGCTCGGATCGCGACTCCCCTCCCGAGACGGCCGTCAAGCTCTCGGGCAGCACCATCGCGGCCGGCGACGTCGGGGTTTTCGAGATCGCTCCGGACAGCTCCCGGGTCGTCTTTCGCGGTGATCTGATTCTCGACGCCGAATACTGGCTCTTCAGCCGGGCCATCGACGGATCGGGCGCGAGGCTCTTCCTGAGCAGCGAGCTCCTCGTCCACGCCGATGCCGACGTCAGCGACTGGGAGCTCTCGGCCGACAGCCGCGACGTAATCTACGAAGCCAATCCGGACGACCCGACGCGCACCGAGCTCTACCGCCGCCGCATCGCCGACGGCGGCGGCTTCCAGCATCTCTCCGGAGCGGCCCCGGGCTTCACCGACCTTGAGTTCCTGGCATTGAGCCCTGAAGGCCGCGGCGCCCTCTACCTCGCCGACGTCAGCGTCGACAACTCCGCCGAGCTCTGGATCGCCGACGACTGGATCCTCACCGCAGATTTCGAAGAGAACGACTTGAGCGAGTGGTCGAGCACCACGCCATAAAAGAAGACAGGGAAGCCGGTAGTGGACATGATGCACGCGCCGTAACGCGCCTCGCCCACACGCACTCACTTCACGCGTGAATCGTGTCCCCGGCTCGCGCGCAGCTTCCGGCAGCGCGCATCATGTACCCTGCCGTCGCGTCGCGTCAGTTTCGCGGAGACTCCGGGGACACGATCAACGCGTGAATCATCCCCGCGACTGCGCATCCTCCGGCAGCGCGCGCAGCATGTCCCCTGCGGCCGCGGCTACTGTTCCGCGACGAGCCGATCCATCTCTTCCCCCAGCAACTCCCGCCGATACCCGACGAGCGCCGCCGAGAGCTTTCCCTTTCCGCCCCACGCCTCGAGCGCCCGATCCCGCTGCCGCCGCGACAGCAACAGCTCCGGCGGCAACCCCATCTCCGTCGCCCGCCGGGTCACTGCGGCACCGATCGCGTCGTCGAGCTTCTTCCGCCTCTCGCGCTCCGCCTTCGACTGCGCGCGCGCCTCCGGTTCCGGCGGCGCCGTTCCCGCGGCGACTTGGGCGTGCGCCTGCTTCAGCGCCTCGATCCACGCCCACGTGTGCGCCGCATGCCGCCGCCCCTCGTATCCCGGGAGCTTCTCGATCGGAGTGAGATCCGTCTCGGCCCGACGCGCGAGCGCGAGCAGCGTCTCGTCCCGCAATAGAAACGACCGCGCGAGATCGAGCCGCTCGGCTTCGCGATCCCGCCAGGCGGCGAGCGCCCGCGCCACCGCGCGTTGCGCCGGCAGAAGTCGATCGAGCCCCTTCACTCGACGCCACGCCTCTCTCCGATCCTCGGGATCGTCCGGCTCGACACTCGCCGCCACCATCGCCGCCGAATCCTCGAGCGCCCAATTCAATCGGCCCACCGCGAGCAATCTCCGCTCGAGCTCCGCGGCGGCCGCGAGGAGATGCACGACGTCTTCCGCCGCATACCGCAGCTGCTCGGGAGAGAGCGGCCGCCGCAGCCAGTCCGTCCGCGTTTCGCCCTTCGGCAGCTCGACCGCGAAGAGTTCCTTGATCAGCGCGCCATACGAGATCGAAATCCCCAGCCCGCAATACGCCGCCGCGATCTGGGTGTCGAAAAGCGGATTCGGCGCGGACCCCGTCGCCTTGCGGAGAATCGGCACGTCCCCTGAACCCGAATGCAGGGTTTTACGGATGCCCGCATCCTCGAGTAGCGAAGCCAGAGGCGTGAGATCCGCGATCTTCACCGCATCGACGAGAGCGATCTCCTCTCCCGCAATGACCTGAATCAAACCCAACTGCGGCCAGAACGTCCGCTCGAAGACGAACTCGGTGTCGAGACCGACGACGCCATGCTGGCGCCAACGTGAGACTCCGGAGGAAAGAGCCTCCGCGCGATCGATCCAGAGTGGAGACGTCATCGGGCGCCCATCGGTGACCCAGGAAGTGATTGGAGCGAGTGGAGCGAGTGGAGCGATTGGAGCGAGAGGAGTGATTGGAGCGAGAGGAGCGGCAGGAGCCAGGAGAGGCGTTCGCGAGGCATGGGCGCAGAGGGTATCCGATTCGGAAGACAGGCCCTGCTCCTTGTTCAAAGTATGAGCTGAATATTGAATCCGCCAAATCCTTATTCAAGCCACGGACGATGCATGGGAGACGCGATGCAATGCAATGCGCGATGCCATGGAATGCCGCCTGGGGGCTTCGACGAAGCGACCCGCACCGTGGGAGGCTCGACGCCTCAGTTTCCGTCCCACGCGGTGCGGTTGGCGCGCTCGAAGTTGTCACGGAAGACGAGCGTGCTCTGGGTGCGCAGCAGGGCGATCTGGGAGGCGGTCCCGCCGTTCGACGTGGCCCCGCCGACGGCGACGATCCGGCCGCCGGTGAGGGTCGCCGCCGTGGCGTAATCGCGCCCGTCGGTCTCGAGATCGAACTCGATCCGCTTCAGGCCGTTGCCGTCGAACGTCGGATCGAGCGTGCCGTTGGTGCGGAAGCGGGCGAGCAGGAAGCCCGCCGTCTGCGTGCCGTTGGCGTTGATCGTGCCGACGGCGACGATCTTCTCGTCGGACTGGAGCAGGACCTGCGAGAAATACGTGCCCTCCTCGAGGGTCAGCGGGTAGACCCCATCGCCGCTGAAGGTCGCGTCGAGGGTCCCCGCGTTGGTCAGCCGGGCGACGCCGGCGCTCGCCGGAAAGGCCGACGAGCTGTCGCCGGTCGCCACCACGATCGTCTTGTGCACGGGATCGACGGCGAGCGCGGTGACGTACTGTTCGGCGACGTCGACGAGCGTGCTGATCCCGTTGGCGCCGGCGAAGTTCGGGTCGGGACTGCCATTGGCGAGGCGGCGGGCGACGTACGGCCGCAACTGGGCGCCGGTGTTCGACGAGCCGCCGAGAACGATCCGGTTCGCGCTGTCGATCGCCACCGCGTGCGCTTCGCTCGGGCCGTCGCCGAGCTCGTCGGCGTTGAACACCACCCAGCCGTTGGTGCCGAAGGCCGGATCCGCCGCGCCGGAGGTGCCGAACCGGGCGACGAAGGTGTCGACCCCGCCCTCGCTCAGGCAGCCGATACACGTTCCGGCGAGAAGCACCTTGCCGTCGCTCTGCAGCGCCGCCGCGTAGACCCGCACCCAATCCCACTGGAAGCTCACCGACACCATGCGCACGCCGTCGGTGCCGAAGTCCGGGTCGGGCTCGCCGTCGGCGGTGACCTGGAGAAGTGCCGGAGTCGTGCCGTGCACGTCGTCGATGTTGCCGACCAGCAGCAGGCTCCCGTCCGGGCGTTCGAGCAGG
>JBDTQG010000061.1:0-20614 GCA_039932315.1 Thermoanaerobaculia bacterium | reverse complement strand
GGACCCCCTGAACCCCATTCAGGTACGCTACCAGACTGCGCCACGTCCCGACCGACTGCGGATTTCCTGCTGCGAACTGTTTAGCGGGAAGACTTGCCGACGATCGCGAGGGCAGCTCTCGCTTGAACGAGCGCCTCCTCGACTCCGCGACGGAACCTTTCTATCCGGTCGGCGGAGTCGGTGTCAAGAACGGACGCGCTCTCTTCACCCGTTGCGACGTCGGAGCTGCCGGAATCTTCCACCGCCGGAGCCTCGAGATCGAAGAGACTGGCGTCCGGTGCAAGGCCCTCTCCGGGACCGTCGGAACCGCCATCCGATTCGAGCTTCTTTTTGGCGCCGGCAATGGTGTAGCCCTCGTCGTAGAGCAACTGCTTGATGCGCCGGATCAACCCGAAGTCGGCCTCGTTGTACGTCCGCGCTCCGGAGCTGCCCTGGGAGGGGTGAAGCGCCGGGAACTCGGTCTCCCAATAGCGCAGCACATAGGGCTGAAGCTCCAGCAGCTTGCAGACGTCGGCGGTCTTGTAGCCCTTGCGCGCGCTCATTTCAGGCGTCCCCGGCTTGCGATCCTACGGCAGCGCGCGCACCGTCGTCGAGGGTGGACGCTGCTCAGCTGCGGGCCCGAATCACGAGGCGCACCGGAATGCCCGCGAGGTCGAGCTTCTCGCGCAGGCGATTCTCGAGGTAGCGGCGATAGGGATGGCTGTGCGGCAGCGTGCGGTTCGCGAAGACCATGAAGGTCGGCGGTCCCGACGTGACCTGAGCGGAATAGAAGATCTTCCACGGGCGATGGTTCACGGTCGGCGTCGAGTGTGCCGCCACGGCATCTTCGAGCAGACGGTTGAGCTCGCCGGTCGTCATCTGCGCGCGAAATCGCGCCCGAGCCATTTCGACGGCGGGAAAGATCTTCTCCACTCCCCTGCCGTTCAGCGCGGAGAGATTGATGCGCGGTGGATCGGCGAGAATCTCGACCAGCCGGAGCCAGCTTGCGTCCAGGCGCTCGCGCGAAATGTCGTCGAGAAGGTCCCACTTGTTGACCACCACGACCGCCGCGCGCCCGGCCTCCCAGATTGCCCCGGCGATCGCCAGGTCACTGCTGGTGATCCCGAGCGGCGCCTCGACGACGAGGAGAGCGACCTCCGCCCGCTCGACCTGCCGTTTGGCGAACATCACCGCCAGGTCCTCGGGAGTTCCGGAGACTTTTGCCCGGCGACGGATGCCCGCGGTGTCGATGAAGAGGAAACGCTTGCCGTCGCGTTCGACCAGTGTATCGATCGGATCCCGAGTCGTGCCGGCAACCGGCGAAACCAGCACGCGGTTCTCGCCCAGGATGCGGTTGAGCAGCGAAGACTTCCCGACGTTCGGTCGCCCGACGATCGCGACCGGCGGGGCCTCCGTATCGAGCGGCTCCGCGATGCGCTTCGGCAGGACGGCACGAATGCGGGTCCGCAGCTCGTCGAAACCCTGCCCATGCTCGGCCGAGATCAGAATGGGCTCCGGGTAGCCGAGCGCGTAGAACTCACCCATCCCCTGGGCCACTCGCGAGCTCTCCCCCTTGTTCACCAGGAGGAGGACCTTCTTTCCCAAAGGACGGAGCTGCTCGACGATGCGCTGATCCGCCGGGACCAGTCCTTCCCGTCCATCCACGACGAGCAGCACGAGGTCGGATTCGTCGATCGCGTTCCTGACCTGCTGGTTGAGCCCCAACGGGTCTTCATCGAACATCAGACCGCCGGTGTCGATCCAGTGGACCGGCCAGTCGTCGGCGAGCTTCCCTTCCGCGACGTTGCGATCGCGCGTGACGCCCGGTTGATCGTGAACGATCGCCTGCTTGCGACCGACCAGTCGATTGAAAATGGTCGACTTGCCGACGTTGGGTCGGCCGACGATCGAGACGGCGGAAGTGGTTGTCATCGGGTTGTCATCGAATGATTGCGGGAAAGGCGAGAGAGGCACAAACCAGCTCGGCCACTCTAACAAGACCAGCGTCGCGTTGACAGCGCCGAGCGCCGATCCATACAATGACGACGGCGCGAAAGTGGCGGAATTGGTAGACGCGCAAGCCTCAGGAGCTTGTGGTCGTAAGGCCGTGGGGGTTCGAGTCCCCCCTTTCGCACCATCTCAATCCTCGAGTTTCAGAACCCTTCTCACACCAGCAGGACCTGAGCTTCGCCGATCGTTTCGCCGTTGCGCGAGATGATGCCGATGACCTGGATCGCGTTTCCGAAACGCCGTCCCGGGGCGAGAGCGATCTGCAGGAGATCGCCTGCATGAACCGTTTGCGAGAGCTCGACGCGGTCGATCCCCGCCAGCCAGCGCTGGCGATTCTCGGCCTCGGGCGAGTCAAAGAGAAGCGCCGCGGACTGAGCGACGAGCTCGGCGATGAAGCTCACCGGAAGCGCCGCTTCGCCACGCAACCAGCTCGAATTCGCGGTCACCAGGACGCGGGCGATCCCGTTGTCTGCGAGCTCGACCCAGCGAAATGGAAAACGATGCGGCAGGAGCAAGTGAGGCGCCTCGCGGGCGGGCGGGAGACTAGGTTGCGATCGCGGCGTCGCGTCTCGCGGAGACGAACGCGGCGATGCTGTTGACGGTCGCCAGGACCTCGGAGCCGGACTGCTGATCGTCGATGGCGACGCCGAACTCCTGCTCGATGCCCAGGACGAGCTCGAGCGCATCGATCGAATCGAGCCCCAGGCCGTCCGGTCCGAAGAGCGGCTCGTCGTCTCCGATCGACTCCGGATCGCGTTCCAGTTTGAGACGCTCCACCAGGAGCGCTTTGATCTGACTTTTCATGAGCTTGTCCTCACTGCCTTGTTCCGGACGGCCTTGTTCCGGCGGCGCATGGTACCACCGCACGGCGGACTCGCTCCCGCTGGGCCTCCGACCGGATCGACCCGCCTGAACCGGATCTCGGGCGCTCAGGAGGTCAGCAGGCCGCCATCGACGCGCAGCGTCTGCCCGGTCAAGTAGGAGGCAGCGTCCGAGGCGAGAAACTGGACGACGGCAGCGACCTCTTCCGGCGTTCCGACGCGCCCCATCGGCACTCCCCGGAGGGCCTCCTGCAGTTTCGACTCGGGCATCGCGGCGAGAAGGTCGGTGCGGATGAATCCGGGCGCGATCGCGTTGCTCGTCACGCCGAACGTCGCCACCTCTTTCGCGAGAGCCTTGACGAAGCCGATCAGACCGGCTTTCGCCGCGCTGTAGTGCGTCTGCCCGATCTGGCCGGCCACCCCGCTGGCGCTCGAAATGGCGATGACTCTTCCCCACCGCCGGGAGAGCATTCCCTTGATGACGCACTTCGTCAGGCGGAAGGAGGAGTTGAGGTTGACCTCGAGAATCTCCGCCCAGTCATCCTCCGGCAGGAAAGGCAGCAGAACATCGCGGGTCGCTCCGGCATTGAGGACGAGGATCTCGATGTCGCCAAGATCCGCACGGACTCGCGCAACAAGGTCCGGTATCGCCGCCCGATCGCGCAGATCGAGCGGGTACGCCCGTCCGCCGATCTCGTCCGCCACGCTTTGCGCGCGCTCGCTCTGATGGAGATAGGTCAGAGCCACGCGGGCACCGGACGCCGCAAGAGCCCGGGCCGAGGCCGCCCCGATGCCGGCACTCGCGCCGGTGATGAGCGCCACGCGACCTGCACCAACGCCAGCGCTCGTGATCATTGTGCCACCGGCCGAAGCTGCGGAGAAAGTCGCGGAACCGTCGCGGCGCGAGTCGCCAGCGCAGCCTCGGGGACTCGTGCCCGGCTCGCGAAGCCGGACGCCCCGGCAACCGTCTGCCACGGAAGTCCGGAGAGAGTGGCACGAAAACGTTCGAGGAAACCGTCGCGCGCGGCGTCGTGGAAGAAACGGGCGAAACCGCTCAGGAACCCCGGAGTTCCACGCTCGACGAGCTCCCAGGGATGAATGACGAGAAGCGGCATTCCTCCCCGCCGCATCTCGGCCCGGGCCGCCGCAAGTATCCAGCGCGGCGACGCGACTCGGCCGCACCACCCGCTCGCCGGCAGCCGCAGCCGGCCTCCCCAGGTGAGCGGAGGAAACTCGACGATCGACAGACCGTCGGGCCAGCGCAACTCGACCGGCTGTCGCGGATTGGCTGCCGAACCGGCCCCTGCCGCCGGCATCAGCGAACTGTCGTACGAGAAACCGGCCTCGGCCACCAGGCGCAGGCGTGGGTTCAGAGGTCCACGCAGCGACCACTCCGGCGCGCGAAAGCCGCGCACCTCACGGCCGACGACATCCTCGAGAACGCTCTTCGCTTCCGCAATCGCCGAGCCGAACGCAGCGCACGAAAGATCGTTGGCCCGCAAGTGATGAAAGGAGTGGCAGGCGATCTCGTGTCCCGCCGAAAGGAGGTCGCGCAAACGAGTCGCGACCCGGCGCGCGACTTCGCCGAGAACGAAGAAGGTCGCGTGAGCCCCTGTGCGCGCGAGCTCTTCGCCGAGGCGCGGCAACAACCAGTCGAGCTCTTCCGTCAGGTGAGGACGCTTCGCGGGCTCGACGAATTCCTCTACCCAGCAGTTGTGAAACCACTCCTCCACGTCGACACTCAGGGCCGGCGCGAAATTGCCGGCCCAGCGAGTGATCTCAGGAGGATTCGTCTTCGATCTTGAATTGGATGGAGGCAAGGGCGATCCGCAGCGTATCGATCAAAGGCCGGAAATGGCTTTCCTCGTCATTATAGATAGTGCGCACCGGTACGTGACCGACCCGCGCGCCGAGTTTTCCGGCCTTGATGAGCATTTCGGATTCGACGGCATAGCCCGGCGAGCGCAGTTTGAGTCCACGCGCCAGGGAGCTCGAAAGCAGTCTGTACCCCGACTGCGAATCCTCGAGCTCGAGATCGGACATCCAGGTCAGGATCCGGGTGCCGATGTAGTTGGTCCAGTAGCGTGCCCCGGGAATGCGCTCGGAGTCCTCGAGCCGGGCACCGACGACGAGATCGAAGCTTCCCGAGTCCCAGGCGGCGATCAGGGACGGGATGTCCTTCGGATCGTGCTGCGCGTCTCCATCGAGGAGCACCAGTGCCGCCGGTCGGCGTTCGAGAGCGAGGTCCAGACCTCGACGCAGGGCGAACCCCTTTCCCTGATTCTTTTCGAGCCGCTCGACGCGGGCGCCCGCCGTCGCGGCAACGTCCGCGGTCGCGTCGGAACTGCCGTCACTGACGACGACGACATCGGCGAGATATTCGCGCGCGCCGGTCACCACCGCGCCGATCGTTGCCGCGCAATTGAAGGCTGGAATCACCGCTGCAATCTCTTCGCGAATCACGAATCGGCGACTTATAACACAGCATTTCGCGGCCCGGACCTCTTGTTCTCGCCCGCGAGCTTGTGACAGGCTTTCGCGGTGCCAGAGGCGTATTTCCCTGTCATTGTCGCCTTTACCGCGGCCTTCGCATTGGCCTGTCTTCTCATGGCCATTTCGTGGTTCGCGGGCAAGCGAACCGGCGGTCGGATCAAGGTCTCGACCTATGAGTCCGGGCTCCCCCTCCTCGACCGCTCGCGCAAGCGCCTCTCGATCGCATTTTTCCTGATCGCCATCGATTTCGTGGTCTTCGACGTCGAGGCTGCATTTCTCTATCCGTGGATCACGGTTCTGCGCGAAGGCGGGTGGCCACTCTTCGCCGCGGTGATGGCGTTTCTCGCCCTGATCCTCGTCGGCTACGCCTATGTCTGGCGCAAGGGAGGTCTCGAGATCGTGGCGCGGAACCTTCGTCCGGCAAGGAGCGCCTGAATGTGCGCTGCCGCGCCGCACCCGGCGCAGAATCCCCAGGGATCGCGCGGATCGCTCGAACCGGGCGCTGCGGCCCGCGAAGCGCTGCCGGAAAGTGCCATCGCGGAGATCCTCGCTCTGCGGTCGAAGTATCCGACGCTCGAAGCGCTCACGTTGCCGGCGCTGCACATCGCTCAGCGGGTTTCCGGCGGCTGGTTGCCGGAAGCGGCGATCGAGGCGGTGGCGCAGGTTCTGGAGCTTCCCGTGGCCCGGGTCGCCGGAGTCGTTTCGTTCTATGACATGTACCACTCGCGGCCGGTCGGCCGGCATCGCATTCGTGTGTGCACGAACCTTTCCTGTCAGCTGCGCGGATCGAGCGAGATCCTCGAGACGATCGCGACCGAGCTCGCTGTCGGTGCCGGCGAAGTCACGGCCGACGGTCGCTGTTCATTCGTCGAGTTCGAGTGCCTCGGCTCCTGCGACACGGCCCCGATGATCATGGTGGATGACGACTATCACGAGAACCTGACCCCCGAACGGGTCCGTCAGATCGTGCGAGAGCTCAAATAGAAATGACCGGCGAACGGGTATTGATGCGGAACGTCGGGCGTCCCGAGGCGCGCACCGTGCGCGGCTACCGCGAGGGCGGGGGCTACGACGCACTGGCCAAGGCTTTGCGGCTCCAGCCGGAAGAGGTCATCGAAGAGGTCAAACGCTCGGGGCTCCGCGGTCGCGGAGGAGCCGGGTTTCCCTGCGGCTCCAAATGGTCGTTCGTTCCGCGTCAGAGCCCGAAGCCGAAATACATCGTCTGCAACGCCGACGAGTCCGAGCCGGGCACTTTCAAGGACCGGCTGCTCATGGAGCACGATCCGCATCAGCTGATCGAAGGCTGCATCATTGCCGGCTGGGCGGTCGGTGCGAACACCACTTACATCTACATCCGCGGCGAATACACGAAGGCGACCCGGATACTCGAAGACGCCGTCCGCGACGCCTACGACAGCGGCATTCTCGGATCGAACGTGATGAGCAGCGGATTCCGGCACGACATCATCGTGCACCGCGGAGCCGGCGCCTACATCTGCGGCGAAGAGACCGGGATGCTCGAGTCGCTCGAAGGCAAGCGCGGGCAGCCGCGCGTCAAGCCACCGTTCCCTGCGCTCGTGGGTGCCTTCGGTTGTCCGACGGTCATCAACAACGTCGAGACGCTGTGCTGCGCGACACACATCCTTCTGCGTGGCGCCGATTGGTTCAAGGCGATCGGGACGGACGAACGGAATACCGGCCCGAAGCTCTACGCGATCTCGGGACACGTCGAACGGCCCGGCACTTACGAGTACCCGCTCGGCGTCACCTTTCAGCAGCTGCTGGACGGCTGTGGCGGAATGTACCGCGGGCGGGAGCTCAAGGCTTTCATTCCCGGCGGAGCCTCGGCGCCGATCATGCTCGCCGCCGACCGCGAGATCCGGATGGACTTCGACACTCTCGCGAAGGCCGGCAGCATGCTGGGATCCGCGGCAGTGATCGTCATGGACGAAACCACCTGCATGGTGCGCGCGATTTCGCGGCTGGCCCGGTTCTTCGCACACGAGTCCTGCGGCCAGTGCACGCCCTGCCGTGAGGGAACTCACTGGATGGAGATCCTCCTTCACCGGATCGAGAGCGGTCACGGCTCGGAAGCCGATCTCGATCTGCTGGCGCGCGTCGTTCCGAACGTCGGCGGAATCTCTCTGTGCGCCCTCGGCGATGCGGCCCAGGGTCCGGTTCGCTCGCTGGTGCAGAAGTTCGGCGACGAGATCCGGGCGAACATCCGCGCGGGCCGCTATCCGATGCCGCTGCAACGTCATTTCGACCAGGGAGCGGCCGCCTGATGCCTACCTTGACCATCGACGGACGTACGGTCGAGGTTGCGGCCGGAACGAACCTGATCGAAGCCGGCCTCAAGGTCGGCGTCCAGATTCCCCACTACTGCTATCACCCGCGCCTCTCGGTCGTCGGGCAGTGCCGCATGTGCATGGTCGAGATCGAAGGCATGGGAAAGCTCCAGGCCGCCTGCTCGACCCAGGTGATGAAGGACGGGATGGTCGTGCGCACCAATTCGACCAGCGCCGACGAGGCGCAGCGCGCGATCATGGAGTTCCTGCTCATCAACCATCCGCTGGACTGCCCGATCTGCGATCAGGCCGGAGAATGCGGACTCCAGGACTACTCCTACAAGCACGGTCAGTCGTTCTCGCGCTTCCGCTTCGACGAAAAGCGCACGTATCCCGAGAAGGAGCGCATTCCGCTCGGGCCGACGGTGATGCTGAACATGAACCGCTGCATTCAGTGCACCCGCTGCGTGCGGTTCACCGAAGAAATCGCGAAGACGAGTGAGCTCGGGTTCTTCGAGCGCGGCGCCCACGCCGAGATCGGAACCTTTCCCGGCAAACCGCTCGACAATCCGCTTTCGACCTGCGTCGTCGACATCTGTCCCGTCGGCGCGCTCACCTCGACCCGGTTCCGGTTCGCGGAACGCGTCTGGTACCTCGACAAGAAGCCGTCGATCTGCACCGGCTGCGATGCCGGTTGCAACATCACGCTCGAGCACAAAGCGGGATCGATCAAGCGCTACAAGCCGCGCCAGAATCCGGAAGTCAACGACTTCTGGATGTGCGATTACGGCCGTTCGACGCACGAGCGCTATCGCGATCTGCCGCGTCTCGCTTTTCCGCAGATCCGGCGCAATCAGGCGCTCCAGGCCACCGGCTGGAAGGAAGCGATCGACCACCTCGCGCACAATCTGCGTTCTCGCCGCACCGAGGGTGCGATCGCGTTTCTCGGCTCCGGTTTTCTCTCCACGGAAGAAGCGTTCCTGCTCACCAAGCTCGCGACGGCCGTCGACTCGCCCCATCGTTCGATCTGGGTCGACAGCGGTCCGACCCGGCACATTCCCAATCTGCAGGGGGGAATCACCGGTCACGATGCCGCTCCGAACCGGCGTGGCGCCGAGCTCGCCGGTCTGATTCCCGCACCGGGTGCGCTCGCGAGTGAAGATCTGCTGCTCGAAGGCGCGGCGGCGCAATGCGGAGCGCTGTTCGTCGCCGACAGTGACTTCGGTCGCGCCGCGAACGACGCGAAAGTCGTCGAGCGCCTGCGCGAGGCCCGCTTCCTCGCCGTCATGGGATGGGCGGACACGCTCCTCGCGCGCGCCGCGGATGTCATCCTTCCGGTCGCGACCCACGCGGAGCGCGCAGGAACGTTCGTCAACTCCGCCGGACGCATTCAGCGCTTCGAGCGCGCCTTCCCGGCGCCGCCGCAGGTGCGGCCCGCGGTCGAAGTTCTGGCGGATCTGCTTTCCCGCTTTGACACCAAGTGGTCGACGGTGACCCCGGCGACCGTCTTCGATCTGATGGCCGAAGAGGTCGGCGCCTTTTCCGGATTGCGCTATCGCGAGATCGCCGCCGAAGGAACGCGACTGAGCGGCCTCTCCGACGGACGGCCACCGGCAGCGACCGATTCCGCCGCCGCGCGTCCGGCTGGACCCGGGACTTAAGGTCGACCGATGCTGACCCCGACCGTCGTCGCCGCGCTGGCCATGACCGGCCTCTGGCTGTTCGCGTTGATCAACGTGACGCCGATCATGCTCTGGCTCGAGCGCCGGGCGCCGGCGTTCATGCAAGACCGTCTCGGTCCGAACCGGCTCGGTCCCCTTGGTCTCTTCCAGGCGATCGCCGACGTGCTGAAGTTCATCTTCAAAGAGGACGTCAATCCGGCAGGATCGGATCGTCTGCTCTTCATGCTCGCTCCGACGGTCGGCTTCGTCGCGTCTCTCCTGACCTATCTCGTGGTTCCGTTCGGTCCGGAAGTCACCGTCGCCGGACACACCTTCCCGCTCGTCGTCATCGACACGGACGCGGGCATGCTGATGTTCCTCGCGCTGTCGAGCCTGGGTGTGTATGGGCTGGTGCTGGCGGGATACAGCTCCAACAGCAAGTGGTCGCTGATGGGCGGCATCCGTGCTTCCGCGCAGATGGTGAGCTACGAGCTGGCCCTGACGATTTCGGTGCTCGCAGCGCTCGTCCCTTCGGGTTCGCTCAATCTCTCGCGGGTCGTCGAGCATCAGATCCATCAGCATCTGCTTGGCTTTCTCCCGGCCTGGAACATCTTCACCCAGCCGCTCGGATTCCTGATCTTTCTCGTCGCCGCGTTCGCCGAGACCAATCGCCTCCCGTTCGACCTGCCGGAAGCCGAGTCCGAGCTCGTGGCCGGTTACCACACGGAGTACGGCGGACTGCGCATGGCCCTTTTCTACATGGGCGAATATCAGTCGATGGCGATTCTTTCGGCGCTCGGAGCGACGCTCTATTTCGGCGGTTGGTCCGTGCCGATGATCGATGCGAACGCGGCGGGCGCCTGGATCGCTTCGCTGCCCCTGGTGAGCGCGGTTCTCTCCCCCGGCATCGGCACCGCGCTCTTCGGCTTCTCCGTGCTGATGGTCAAGACGTACACCTTCCTCTTCGTCTTCATCTGGGTTCGCTGGACGTTCCCGCGCTTTCGCTACGATCAGCTGATGCGGCTGGGCTGGAAAATCCTGCTCCCGCTGGCGCTGCTCAATTTCGTCGCCGTCGCGGCTCTCGCCGTCGCGGGAAAGATCTGACGATGCTCGTCGCTGTCTTTGCCACGCTGGCCGTCATCGCGATCGTCTCGGCAATCGTCGTCGTGCTGCATCGCAACCCGGTCTTCTCCACGATGAGCCTGGTGGTGACGCTCGTCTCGACCGCCGGACTCTTCGTCCTCCTCGGCTCGCCGTTCCTTGCAGCACTGCAGATTCTTCTCTACACCGGCGCGATTCTCGTGCTGTTTCTCTTCGTCATCATGCTGCTCAACGTTCAGCGCGAGCGCACTGCCGTCACCCGGGCATCCGGGATGGTCATTGCAGCCGGCATCTGCGCCGTCGTTCTCGCCGGGGCCGTCATCCGGCTCTTCTGGGCCGCCTATTCCGGCGCGACGTTTGCGCCCCAGAACCCGGAATCTTCAAGCCTGGTGACCATTGCGCGCGAGCTCTTCGGGGCCTACATTCTGCCGTTCGAAATGATCGGACTCCTGCTGCTCGTGGCCGTCGTCGCTGCAAGCTGGGTCGCCCAAAAAGGAGACCCGGCGAAGAGCGACACACCCGAGGCGCCCGACGCACCGGCTGCTGCTTCGTCCGTCGCGAGCGGAGGCAAGTCGTGACAGTTCCGATCGTCTGGTACCTGATTCTCGCCGCAGTGCTTTTCTGCATCGGCGCCTTCGGAGCCCTGACCCGGCGCAGCGGAATCGCGATTTTCCTCTCGATCGAGCTCATGCTGAATGCAGCGAATCTGACGCTGGTGGCCTACTCGCGAGTGCATGGTGACAGTGCAGGGCAGATGTTCGTCTTCTTCGCGCTCGCCGTCGCCGCGGCCGAAGCCGCCGTCGGTCTCGGCCTCTTCATCAGCATCTACCGGCTGCGACACACGATCGACATCAATCGCCTGAACCGGTTGCGGTGGTGAAACCTTGAGCGCACTCGACTACCTCTGGCTCATTCCAGCGCTGCCGCTCGCTGGGGCCGCCGTCAACGGTCTTCTGGTGAAGAACCGTCAGAAGGCTTTGGCGACCGCGATCGGCGTCGGAGCCCCCGGGCTGTCGCTCGCTGTCGCGCTCGCCTGCCTCGTCGAATTCCTTGCCCGGCCGGGACACGCCGCATTCGAGCTTCTTCTCTATCCGTGGACCGCCGGCGCGCTGCAGATCGATATCGCCTTCCTGCTCGATCCGCTTTCGGCGGTGATGCTCTTCGTCGTCACTTTCGTCGGCTTCCTGATCCACGTCTATTCCGTCGGCTACATGGCGCACGAAGAAGGGTATCGGCGGTACTTCGCCTACCTCAATCTCTTCATGTGCGCGATGCTGCTCCTCGTCCTCGGCGACAACTACCTCGTGATGTTCGTCGGCTGGGAGGGCGTCGGTCTCTGCTCCTACCTCCTGATCGGCTTCTACTTCGACCAGGACTTCCCACCCCGGGCCGGTCGCAAGGCGTTCATCGTCAACCGGATCGGCGACTTCGCCTTCCTCGTCGGACTGTTCGCGATCTTCGCCCAGTTCGGAACACTCTCGTACAAGGGCGTGAACACCGCGATTCTGGCGAACGTCGCTGCAACACAGGCACCCTACGCTTTCGGGCTGTCCCTCGCCGGATTCATCGCGCTTTGCCTTTTCGTCGGCGCGATGGGAAAGAGCGCGCAGATTCCGCTCTACGTCTGGCTTCCGGATGCCATGGCCGGCCCGACTCCCGTCTCCGCCCTCATTCACGCGGCGACGATGGTGACGGCGGGCGTGTACATGGTCGCCCGCACGAATCTGATCTACCAGCTGGCTCCGTCGATCTCGATGTTCGTGGCCATCGTCGGAGCGGCGACTGCCCTCTTCGCCGCCACGATCGGGATCGCGCAGAACGACATCAAGAAGGTGCTCGCCTATTCGACGGTTTCCCAGCTCGGCTACATGTTCCTCGCGGCCGGCGCCGGGGCCTATGTTTCGGCGGTCTTTCATCTCGCGACGCACGCGTTCTTCAAGGCGCTGCTTTTCCTCGGTTCCGGCTCCGTGATTCATGCCATGGGCGGCGAGCAGGACATGCGCAAGATGGGCGACCTGCGCCGGCACCTGCCCTGGACCTATCGCACATTCCTCATCGGAACGCTGGCCATCTCGGGGGTTCCTTTTCTTGCCGGCTTCTTCAGCAAGGACGCGATTTTGGGTGCGGCGTTCGAAAAATCGCCGGTTCTCTGGCTGGTCGGTCTGGTCACTGCGGGGCTCACGGCCTGCTACATGATGCGCCTGCTCTGCCTCACGTTTCTTGGCAAATTCCGCGGCACCCACGAGCAGGAGCATCATCTGCATGAATCTCCCGCGGTGATGGTCGTGCCTCTCGTGATCCTCGCGGGCGGCGCGATCTTCGCAGGCTACGCCGGAAAGATCCCGTTCACACACTTCGACTGGCTCGGGGAGTTTCTCGCGCCCGTCATCGTCACCATCCCGGGGCACGAGCTCCGTGCCGCGGAACACGAGCTCGGACTCGAGGCACTCCTCGTCGCGGCCTCCGTTGCGGCCGCACTCGCCGGCCTTCTGGTCGCCTGGCGCCTCTGGGGTCGGGGCCGCGGAACGGCGGCGGACGAGGCCTGGGCACGGCGCTCGCCGCGTCTCTACCGCCTGATCGAAAACAAGTACTTCGTCGACGAGATCTACGATCGCTTCATCGTGCGCCCGCTGCGCCGGTTCGCCCGCTTCTGCTGGAAAGTCATCGATTCGGTGATCATCGACGGCGGACTGCACGTGCTCGCCTTCCTGACCGAGCTGGCCGGCGATCTCGGACGCTTCACCACGACGGGTAACGTGCGGCAATACGCTCTCTACTTTTTCGGCGGAGTTCTCGTGCTCTTCTGGTGGATGATTTTCTGATGTCTGCGACGCTTGGGCTGATTCAGGAACTGCTGCTCGGCGACACGATCACGCGTTTCGTGTTCTTTCCGACGCTCGCCGCCCTGCCGCTGCTCTTTCTCGGCCGGGCCAGCGCCCGGACGGTGAAGGTCTACTCGCTTCTGGTCGCACTGGTCGAGTTCGCCCTGATCGCGACGTTCGCGGTCTCCCACTGGGGCGGCGGCACGATGCTGGCGCGCGACAGGACGCTCACCTGGCTCGATTTCGGCTCCCTTCGCGTGCTCTACGAAGTCGGCGTCGACGGCATTTCGCTGCCGCTCGTGCTCCTCACCGGGTTGCTGCTGCCGCTGGTGATTCTCGGATCCTGGCGCGGCATCACGAAGAACTGGACCGGATTCGCGGCTTCCATGCTGGTTCTCACCACCGGAATGCTCGGCGCTCTCGTCGCGCTCGACCTCCTCGTTTTCTATGTTTTCTGGGAGGTCATGCTGATTCCGATGTACCTGATCATCGGAATCTGGGGCGGCGAACGCCGGGTTTACGCGGCCGTGAAGTTTTTTCTCTTCACCATGGCCGGCAGCCTTCTCATGCTGCTCGGAATTCTCTGGATGGCCTGGAGCTATGGCGAGCTCACCGGCGTCTGGAGCTTCCGTTATGAGGATCTCCTCCAGCTCCAGTTCCCGCTGAGCCAGCAGCTCTGGCTGTTCGGCGCTTTCGCGGTCGCCTTCGCGATCAAGGTGCCGATGTTCCCGTTTCATACCTGGCTGCCGGACGCACACGTCGAAGCGCCGACCGGCGGCTCGGTCATCCTCGCCGGAGTCCTGCTCAAACTCGGAACGTACGGCTTCCTCCGGTTCGCGATCCCGTTCTTCCCGCAGGCCGCAACCCGCCTCACACCGTGGGTCGTCGGTCTGGCGCTGGTCGGCATCGTCTACGGCGCGCTGGTCGCCTGGGCACAGATCGACATGAAGAAGCTGGTCGCCTATTCGTCGATCGCTCATCTTGGCTTCGTCATGCTCGGGCTTTTCGCTTTCAACGAGATCGCCTGGCAGGGCGCCTTGCTGCAGATGGTGAACCACGGGCTCTCCACCGGGGCGCTGTTCCTCCTCGTCGGAATGCTCTACGACCGCCGCCACACCAAGAAGTTCGACGAATTCGGTGGGCTTGCGAAGTCCATTCCCTGGTTCGCCCTGGCGCTGGTCTTCGCGACCCTCGCCTCGGTCGGCTTGCCGGCGCTGAACGGCTTCGTGGGCGAATTCATGATCCTCATCGGCTCCTGGCAGGGTGGGCAGCGCTGGGCCGCTGGAATCGCGACTTTCGGCGTCGTCCTGGCAGCTATCTATCTGCTCAAGATGCTGCAGGAAACGCTCTGGGGTCCAATCACCAAGGATGAGAATCGCGCGCTCAAAGACCTCGACCTGCGAGAGGTCGTGACCTTGCTTCCGCTCTGCATCCTCATGCTCTGGATCGGGGTCGCGCCCGGCCGTTTCCTCGCACCCAGTCGCGCGGCGCTGAGCGAAGTTCTGACCAACTACCGGACGAACATCGCGTCCGGCGCGCCCGAAGTCACCTCGCTCGTCGACAGCTCGACGAGCCGATCCTCCACCGCGACCTTCAGCGCCGGAACTCCGCCGGCAGCCGCCGAGGGCGCCCGATGAACACCCTTTCTCTGCCGCAGGCCGACTGGCTCTCGCTGGCTCCGGAGATCGCCCTCGCCGTCGCCGGATCGCTCATTCTGCTGCTGGAAGCTTTCGCTCCCCGTCTGCGCGCGAGTTTCAACGGTCTTGCGCTGGCGAGCGTCGCTGCAACCGCGGCCATCGTCGCGCGCCAACCCGCTGGCGTCTACTTTCACGGCCTCATCGAGAGCTCCGCACTGACCGGTGCTTTCTCGCTGAGCATTCTCCTCGCGACGGCGCTCGGGCTCCTGGCGGCGCAAGGCTATCTGCGGCGCGAGAAACTGCTTTTCGGCGAGTACCCCGCCCTGATCCTCTGGTGTGCAGCGGGACTGCTCCTGCTCGTCCGTGGCATCGAACTGGTGACGATTTTCGTCGCGCTCGAGCTTCTGTCCATCGCGCTCTACGGACTCGCGGCCTTTCATCGGCGCGAAGCGGTCTCCGCCGAAGCGGCGATCAAATATTTCCTCATGGGTGCACTGGTCAGCTCCTTCGTGCTCTACGGAGCGGCGCTCGTCTACGGCGAAACCGGATCGACGACGCTCGCTGGAATCTCCGACGCGCTTTCGAAGGGCACCGGTTCCCCGGGCCTCCTCTTCCTCGGTTTCCTCCTGCTGGTCTGCGGTTTCGGCTTCAAGCTCGGGGTTGTCCCTTTTCACGCCTGGGCCCCGGACGTCTACCAAGGGGCGCCGTCTCCTTTCGTCGCCTTTCTGTCGGTCGCGCCGAAGACCGCTTCGGCGGTCGTCCTGGCGCGCCTGATCCTGCTCGTCACTTCGAGCCCCACCGCCGGCGACTGGACCAAGCTCATCGGTGTTCTCGCGGTCGCGTCGATGCTGGTCGGCAACCTTCTCGCGCTCGCACAGCGAGACATCAAGAGGATGCTCGCCTACTCCGGCATTGCGCACATGGGGTATCTGCTGATTCCTCTCGCGGCGCCGGGCCCGACGGTGTGGCGACCCATCCTGGTCTATCTGTTCTCGTACACATTGATGAACGGCGGCGCTTTCGTTCTGGTCTCGATGCTCTACACCAAACCGGGCGAACAGCACTCGATCGCCGATCTCTCGGGCTGGGCGTACCGGTTCCCGCTCGCCGGAGCATGCATGGCGATCTGCATGCTTTCGCTGGGCGGAATTCCCCCGACCGCGGGCTTCGTCGCCAAGTATCTGATCTTCGCCCATGCCATCCAGCACGGGAACCTCGCGCTGGCCGGCGTCGGCGTCTTCGCCAGTCTGATCGGCGTCGTTTTCTATCTGCGTGTCATCTACATGCTCTACATGAAGGACGAGATCGTGAATCCAGGCGGTCTCCGGCTCGACCTCGGCGGGCAGGTTGCCGCCGTGATCGCAGCCGTCGGGACGATCGGATTGGGCTTGTTTCCCGGTCCCTTCCTCGACTGGATCCAGGCCACGCTCTCGACGCTCTGACCTCGGAGCCCTGCGCGCTGGAGCGTTCCCGCTCCGACCTCGGCCGGATGTATGCCCTCGATTCCAACCATTCCATCCGCTCCGCCAGGCGCTTCGCCGGCCCGTTCGGGCTGCACAACCGGTCCGCGGCGACGGAGCTATACTCGCCGCCGAAACTTGGGAGTGAGTCATGAAACCAGCCAGCCGATCGCCCTCGCGTCGTGTTCCGCAGGCAGAGTCCGGATTCACCCTGATGGAGATGATCGTGGTGGTCGCCGTGATCGGGATTCTCGTCCTGATCACGGTGCCGTCGTTTCTCGGCATGTTGAACCGCTTCAAGCTCACGGGAACGACGCGCGAGGTTGCCGCCTTGATGCAGGCGGCGCGGCTCGAGTCCATCAAGATGAGCCGCACTGCGCAGGTGAACTACGACGCAACCTCGAACACCTTCTTCTCCTTCGTCGATCTGGACGGTGACGGCACCTTCAGCGACGGCGACAAGCTGCTCGCCGGCCGGGTGATCATTCCGCGCAAGGTCGACTTCTGGGGACCTGGCGATGGCGGCCCTCTCGGTGCGAACGCCATCGAGGGATGGGACGACGCGCCGGTTCACGGCGGACCGATCTACAGCTCCGACGGTTCTGTCGACCGCGCCGGCGCCTTCCGGTTCCGCGATGCCAGCGGCAACTTCCTCGAGGTTCGGGTCGAGGTTCCGGCGACCGGCCGGATCGTGCTGCGAAAGTGGTTCGAAGCGGACAGCGCCTTTTTTCTCAACGGCGAGTCCGGTCACAAGTGGACGTGGAAGTGATCCTCCGAGACCGGCGGAGCGAAGAAGCTGAGCGCTGATTCGCCGTAGCGCCGGCTGTCCGTCCGCACCAGATCTTCGATTTCTTCCGGGAGCGTGACACGCGCGCTGTGCTCCACAGCCATCCAACCTGCCGGTTGCAGGAGCGCCCTGCAGCCGGCGAAGAAGGACGCGTCGGGAATCCAGGAATAGGGCGGGTCCGCGAAGATCAGGTCGAAGGCGGCACTCTCCCGGCGCAGAGTGTCCAGCGCCGCTTCGACCGGTGAAGCCAGGACTCGCATTGCGCCTGGTGACAGCATCGCCGCGTTGCGCTTCAGGGCGGCGAGGACCGGCCGTTCCTTCTCGACCGAAGTGGCACTCAGCGCACCGCGGCTGAGCGCCTCGATTCCCACCGCGCCGCTGCCGGCGAAGAGGTCCAGGAACATGGCCCCTCGAAGACGATCTGTCCAGATCGAGAACAGCGCTTCGCGCACTTTCTGCTCCGTCGGACGGATGCCGTCCGGAACATCCAGCCGGCGGCCCTTGAGCTCGCCGCTCGAAATGCGCAGTCCGGCGGGTTTCATTCTCCAGGACCGCGCCGGATGAGGCGCACGAACTGTTTCCGCAGATCGTCGAGCGTCAGGTACATGCTCAGCGGCTGAATCCTGCCGCGCAATTCATAGCCGAGCTTGTCAGCGGTCATTCCCATCACTTCGAACTCGATCTGGTCGGCCCGCACGAGAAGATCTCCCGTTTGTGGAGAGTAGTTCGCGGGGAGGCCTCCCGCGGCAGGCGACTCGCGGGCGCGATCGCCGAGCTCGTCGGCGATCCGCAGGAGATCGGCCAGTCCCAGCGGATGCGTGTCGAGCTCACCGAAACGGAACGTGCGGAGCTCCGTTCCCGGAAGAGCGAGCGCGAGCTCGCATCGTTGAACCCATTCGCCGGCGACGCCGCCGGGAGCCTCGCGCACTTCCGAGAGGTCAGCGCCCGCCAGGCGATGCACGTACGCCGTAACCTCCGCCTCGCCGACCTCGGCGAGACGCATGGTCAGGACACCATCGATCCACTCGCGCCAGCGGATCGTTCCGTTGGCGAACAGCGTCACATCGTTCCGCCCCAGCCGCGTCGAGCAGTCCCGATGCAGGATCTCGATCGCCGGATCGACCGCCCACGCCGTCCCGGCGCCCGTGAAGGCGGAAAGCGAAGCCAACACCAAGGCCGCGCCGAAGAAGCTGTTTCGCGGACGCCGGGAGCTCATTCGGGCTCTCTTCTCGAGAAATCCGGATCCAGTCCGTCGGCCGCGCGCAGCGCAAACTCGAGCTCTCCGGCGGCCGGGATCCGACCGTCGATCCGCGCCCGCAACGTGCGCTCGAGCGCCCGGCCGACCTCCGGGCCCGGAAGCAGGCCCGCCGCCAGGAGGTCGCGACCTCCGATCGAGAGCCGTAACGGTCGCATCTCCGTCAGCTCCTGCAGAGCCCATCGCGCGGTGTCGGCGGAATCACTCGCCATCACGGCAAGTTCCTCCACGAAGAGGTCCCGAAGTGCCAGATGAGCCTGACTCGCGCTCGGCCTCGCCTGGAGTCTGGCCATCGCCTCGCGAATCCGCGCGGGGCCCTCGACGACGACCGCGAGGTCGGTCGCAACCAGATCGACCCGACGCGCCAGCCGACGACGCCGATCGTCATCGAGCTCGAGGCTGAGCGCGAGCATCGCCAGCCGGAACGGATCCGTGCCGGGCGTCCAGTCAACGGTGGCGGAGAGCGCCCGCGCGAACCGTGCGCAAGCGGCCGCCCCATCTTCTTCGGAAAGTCCCGGCACGACGGATTCGAGGAGGTCGAGTCGTACGAGCTCTTGCAGAATCCTTCCGGCAAGCTCCCGCCGCTCCAGGGCCCGACGAAGTGCGGCCCCGAGCCGGGCGGAAGAGAGCTGCTCGACAGCCCCTCCCGCGATGGCGCTTTCGGCCGCAGAGGCGGTCGCCTCCTCCACTCTGAACTTGAATCGCGCCGCAAATTCCACCAGGCGAAAGAGGCGGGTCGGATCGTCACGAAAGGAACCGGCATGCAGAATGCGCAATCGACCGTCCGCGATGTCGGCAAGTCCGCCACAGGGATCGATGATCTGGCCGCCGAAATCCGGAGCCAGTGGCAGGGCCAGGCAGTTGATCGAGAAGTCCCGGCGAAAGAGATCCTCGGCGATCGACGCCGGCGCGACGACGGGAAGACTCGCCGGATGCGGATACAACTCCGTGCGCGCCGCTGCCAGATCGAAGCGTAGCCCCTCGGGTGTCGAGAGCTCGACCGTCATGAACTGCGAGGCGCGTACGCCCGTCGCCGAGAGGCAGTCCGCCAGTCGCTCGGAGAACGATGCCACGTCGCCCTCGACAACGAGGTCGATGTCCACCGTATCGGCACCGAGCCAGAGGTCTCGCACTCCGCCGCCGACCCAGTAGAGGCTGCTGCCCAGTCCTCTTGCCACCTCGGCGCTCCGGGCCAGAAGGTCGCGCCGGTCTGCGGACAGCGCCGCGAAACGCTGCAGCAGCTCACGCTCGAGATCGGACGTGGCCGGATTCGACGCGGCAGGAGCGGCCGTTTTCATGGTCGAGACCGATTGTAACGGTTCGCGCTGCAGGTCGCGCCGGACTTCGCGATGCCTCTCACCGTGTCTGCAGGACCTGCGCGCGCCGGGGTAGGCGGCGCGTCAGAGACCCAGGCGGTGAACCTTTCCGGCGCCGACGATTCCCTCGATGCGCGAAAGGAGCGCGGGGGTAGCGTTGACCTTGAAGCGTTGAAGAGGGGAGATCAGGACCAGCTCTTCGCCCAGCCTTACCTCGAATTCGACGGCCGCGTCGCCCGGATGGTCCGTCAGCAGATCGCGAAGACGCAGCATTTCCGTCTGCGGCAGCTCCCGGTCGAGCGAGACGCGCAGCCCCGAGACCAGGCGCTCGACCGCGCGGGCGAGAAGCGTCATTTCCTCGATGGTCATTTCGACCTCCGCGCCCCGTTCGCGAACCTGCCCCTTGACGATCACCGCAGCATCTTCCTGCAGCATGGAGTCGTAGCGTTGCAGCATGTCGGCGAACAGTGTCACGGGAAGGCTTCCGGTCAGATCTTCGATCACGAATCGCGCCATTACACGCCCGGCGTTGGGTCCGCTCTTGATCTTGTTGCGCGAGATTCGCGTCACGAGACCACCAACGGTCGCGGTGCCCTGGAATCCGCCCCGCAGCTGCTCCGTCGTGTGCGTGACGAGCCGCGCGAGATGTGACTCGAACTCGATGAGTGGATTCCCCGAAAGGTAGAAGCCGAGCGCCTCCTTTTCGAGGCGCAGCCGCTCGCTCTCGGCCCACTGGGGTACGGACGAAAGTGCCTCCGCCGGCAGCGCCGTGGCGCTCGAACCGAAGAGATTGCTCTGACCGGCCTCGATTTCGCGCCGGCGTTTCTGTGCCTGGTCGGTGAGACCTGCGACGGAACCCGCCAATGCCGCGCGATGTCCACCGAAGACATCGCAGGCTCCAGACTTGATGAGCGAGTCGAAAACTTTCTGGTTCACGGATTGCGGGTCGACCGAAAATTGCGCGAACAGGGCATTCACGGCGTC
>JBDTQG010000060.1:0-20646 GCA_039932315.1 Thermoanaerobaculia bacterium | reverse complement strand
GCGCCCGCGCACTCTCCAACCCCGATCTCGCTCCGCACCTCGAGTTCGTCGATCTCGGCGGACACGGCTATGCGACGGTCCGAGTGTCGGCCGATGAGATGCGGACCGAATTTGTCTGCATCCCGCGTCCCATTACCCGGAGCGAACGACCGGATGGCGGGCCTCTCCGGTATCGGGTCGTCCACACGGCCGCACTCTGGAAGAGCGGCGAGCGCCCGCAGATGAAGACCTCGGTGCTCGAAGGCGACGCCGGATTGTCGATCTGAGGTCCCAGCGACTACGGCGCGTCACTCCAAAAACTGAGATCGCTCGAGGCAAATCCGTCCGCGAAGAGTGCGCCGTGGAGGACGGTCTCGACGCCGGCGTCGCTCGCGCCCGCCAGATCCCGGAACGGCGCGCCGAGGACGAGATCCCAGTGTCCATCGGCATTGAAATCGCCCGCCGCGAGGGTCGTTCCGAATTGCGCGCCGCTCTGCTCCCCGGGAGGAATGCCGTTCCAGCCCGGATACTGCAGGCGATAGCGCGAGAACGAGCCATTCGCTTCGGCGAGGAAGACGACCGCAGCGCCGGCGCCCGATCCGCGAAAGGTGTCGCCGGGAATGCCCACCGCGAGATCGCGCTTGCCGTCGCGGTCGAAGTCCGCCATGGCGAGTGAGAACCCGAACCGGGAGTTGCTCAAAGGAGCGGCGACAAGGAAAGAAGCCTTCGAGCGCCGCACGGTCCGCCCGTAGTTGAAGCCGGACGCGGCGCCGAAGAGCACGGTGACCTCGCCGGCGTCGGTGAATTCGTTCGACGCGCCGAGGTCCTCGTACGGCGCACCGATCGCGAGCTCCGCGAAACCATCGAAGTCGGTGTCGCCGCTGGCGAGCGCCCAGCCGAACTGGTCGCCGCTCTCGCCGCCGGTCCCCCCGACGTCGTTCTGTCCGAGATAGATCGCCGAGGAAAAGATCAGGCTGTTGGGGCTGCCGAAGAGCACCATCACCGCGCCCTCGCCGTCCTCCCCCGGCGCAGAGATCGCCAGATCGTCGTACGGCTCGAAGCAGTGGTTCATGAAGCAGAACCGGTCGCCGTTGAAGTTACCGGCGGTGAGCGCGGCGCCGAAGTGATCCGGCTGCTCACCGACGTCCGGAATCTGCGGGTCGTCCTGATGGATGAGGAAGGCGTCGGCAGTCGACAGCCCGCCGGGGCCGCCGTGCAGCACGACAACGCCGCCGGAGCCGTCGTTGAGATTGTTCTGGGGCGCGCCGATCGCGAGGTCGTCGTAGCTGTCGGCGTTGAAATTTCCTACCGCAAGCGAGGCACCGAAGACATCGAAGTCGCCGGGGACGACCGGGACCCCGCCGACACCGGGCCGAAACTGCTGCTGCGCCGCGATCTCGATGCCGCCCGGAAGTCCGCGAAAGATGACCACGAAGCTCCCGTCAGTGAGGTCGCCCGGGGAGGGAACGCCGACCGCAAGATCGTCCAGGCCGTCGCCGTCGAAGTCGCCGGCGGCGAGAGCGAAACCGAAGGCGTCCGAAGAATGCGCCGAGGCCACTCCGCCGGAGGCGAAGAGACTCAGCAACGTTGTCGCGCTGCCCAGTCCCTGCCCGGGCACTCCCCAACGCACGATGACGGCACCGGCGTCGACGACGACGTTGTCTTCCGGGCCATCGTCCCCCGGCATCCCCGTCGCCAGATCCGCGGCGCCGTCCCCATTGAAATCTCCGGTTGCCACCGCCGCCGCGAAACGATCGCTGGTTGACGGCGACCTGCCGTCGATCGCTTCGTTGCCGAACCACTGACCGCCGACAGAGCTGAGGCTCCCGGCGTCGGGCAACGCTCGGAGAACGGTCGCCGAGCCCACGACCGCAGCAACCGTCGCGAGCGCCAGAACGACGGTTCGGGCCCCGTCCCGGGCGGGACTCGCGGCGGAGGGCGGGAGAGCGGAGGCGGCAGAGAGCGATCCGAAGACGAAATGTAACGCGAGTTTCAGGCTCATATCGACTACGCGCCGCATGCAGCGTCCGCGGCTCATCTTTCGGCGCCACGGGTAGGCAAGAGCCGAGCTGAAAATCGCCTGGCACCTTTCCGGGCACCTTTCCGGCACCTTTCCGGGCACCTTTCCGGCACCTTTCCGGGCCGCACCTTTCCGGCCGGCCAGCACCCTCTCCGCAGGCAGCTTCTCCGGCGCCTCCTCTCCCGCGCAGGGCACCGGCTCGGCGCTGGTAGCATCGATCGCCGGGTCTTGCAGCGGCAAAGGCCATCGAGGAGAGTGGAGATGGAGATCCTGATCAGCGGAGCGGGAATCGCCGGACCCACTCTTGCCTGGTGGCTGCTGCAAAACGGGCACCGCGTCACGATCGTCGAGAAGGCGCCCGCGCTGCGCGCCAGCGGCTACATCATCGACTTCTGGGGCAAAGGCTACGACCTCGCCGAACGCATGGGGCTGATGCCGCAGCTCGAGCCGGTCGGCTATCACGTCAAGGAAGTGCGTTTCGTCGGTGGAGACGGTCGCCGCCTCGGCGGCTTCGACGTCGACGTGCTCAACCGCACGACCCATGGCCGCTTGCTCAGCCTGCCGCGCGGCGAACTGGCTCGGGTGCTGTTCCAGGCGGTGGAGCCTCGGATCGAAGCGCTTTTCGGTGATCAGATCGCTGCGATCGCTGCGATCGAGACCGATGGCGACCGCCATCACGTCCGATTCGCGAGCGGGCAGGAGCGGCATTTCGACCTCATCGTCGGCGCGGAGGGAATTCATTCGCGCACTCGCGAGCTCGTCTTCGGCCCCGAGGAGCGCTTCGAACGGTTCCTGGGCTACAACTTCGCCGCCTTCACCATCGACGGCTATTCGCGGCGTGATCCGGACGTCTATCTGATGTACGGCGAACCGGGACGGCAGGCCGGACGCTTCACGCTGAACGGCGGCTCGTCGCTCGTCCTGTTGATCTGGCGCGAAACCGAAGCCACGGCGATCCCGCACGACGAAGCCGGGAAGAAGGCGCTCATCCGCGAGCGCTTCGCGGGGGCCGGATGGGAGTTGGCGGATTTCCTCGACGGTCTCGACGCCGCGAGCGATCTCTACCTCGACCGTGTCAGTCAGATTCGCATGCAGCCATGGCACAAGGGGAGCATCGCGCTCGTCGGCGACGCCGCCTTCGCGCCTTCGTTCCTCGCCGGACAGGGCTCCGCGCTGGCGATGATCGGCGGCTATGTACTGGCCGGCGAACTGAAGCGGTCCGGCGGCGACATTCCTGCAGCTCTCGCCGCCTACGAGCGGCGGCTGTTCGACTTCATGTTGACCAAGCAGGACGCCGCGATCGGGATGGCACCATCGTTCGTACCCAAGTCGAGCTTCGGGCTGCGGGTGCGCGCCATCGCCGCGCAATGGCTCGGGATCGGCTGGTTCGCCGACCTCGTGATCGGCCGCAGCATGCGCGATCAGATCGAGCTCCCGGACTACTGAGCGCAAGCTCGATTCGGTTGTCCGGCGCGCTGCTGCGGTGGGAGGAGCTTGAAGCGCGAAATTCATCTGCTTCTCGGCGCGCGCTAACGTTCGCTCGCCGGGCGAGCCCACCGCGCCGACGGCGCGTCGCTGTGCAGCCTGATTCAGGGCTTGCCGTCACGCAGCATCAGCAACAGCATCCTCGCCGGCTGCGGCGCTTCGACGGCATGCGGGACGTGGGCCGGCATCTGAACGAGGCTGCCGGGGATCGCCTCCACGGCGACACCGCCGATCGTCAGTGTAAGCGTCCCTTCGAGAACCATGACGAGGGCGTCGAACGGTGACGTGTGCTCGCTGAGCCCTTGCCCGGAGTCGAACGCGAACAGGGTGAGGTTGCCACCTCCGGAGCGCGCCAGGACGCGACTGGCGATTCCCTGCTCGGTGGGATTGATGAGGTCGTGGAGCTGGAGCGCCTGCGCGGCCGGAAGGGTCTGCCTGAGGGTGGACATCGGGCCTCTTTTCGTGGTTGTCGAGAGAGCTTCGATGGAGACTCTCCGAGCCGTTACCGCGGCATCGCTGCATGCTACGTTACCGGTATGACGGCCCGCATCGAGTCGCCCTGGAGCGCTCCGTCCGTGGTGGCCGGTTTTGCGAGCTCGGCGCCCAACCCGGTTCTGATGCGATTCGCCGACGAGGTGCTCCGCCGCCTCGGAGGCGCCCCAACACAGCGCCGGGCACTCGATCTCGGCTGCGGCGCCGGGAGGAACGCCGTGCCCCTCGCCGGCCTCGGCTTCAAGGTCGTCGGAGTCGACAACTCCTGGCCGATGCTCGTCGCTGCACAGGCGCGCGCAGTCACCGCCAGTTCCACGGCGGCAGCGGCGGCGGCAGGAGAGGCGGGAGCCACGGCAAAGTCAACGCCGCCTGGCAGATTGAACCTGGCGCTCACCGCGATGGATCGGATTCCGCTTGTAGATGGCAGCTGCGACTTCGTAGTCGCCCACGGCATCTGGAATCTGGCGCGCTCGACGGCCGAATTCCGGCAGGCAGTTCGCGAAGCGGCCCGCGTGAGCGTTCCCGGTGCTGCGCTCTTCGTCTTCACCTTCTCGCGCCACACCTTCCCACCCGCCACTTCTCCGGTCGCGGGGGAGCGGTTCGTCTTCACTCAGTTCTCAGGCCAGCCGCAGTGCTTCCTGACCGCAGAGCAACTGTTCGACGAGCTGGCTGCGGTCGGCTTCACTCCCGATCCGGCCGTGCCGTTGACCGAATACAACCGGCCGCTCGTTGCTGAGGTGGGTGGGGCGAGAGATGTGGGAGCGCGGCCCGTGGCCCCCGCAGGCGCTCCGCCGACCCGGCCGGTTATCTTCGAGTGCGCCTTCCGATTCGACCGCTGAACCGTCGGCGATCCAGGAACCAGGAGGCCTGCCGGAATCACCAGCGATCTCAGCCAGATTGTCGCTGCGAGGACGGGCGTCCTACTTCAGAAGAGCTGCCCGACTCACTCCCACCGCACTCCCGCCGCTCCGGTGAGCAGGAGGCGGACGAGGTCCGCCTGACGTGTGGTGCCGACTTTGTGGAAGATGCGCTTCAGGTGGGTGCGGATCGTCTCGCGTTTGAGGCCGAGGTGGTCGGCAATTTCGTCGATGCGCTTGCCGCGCAGCAGTTCGCCGGCGACGCGCGATTCTGCGGGCGTCAAGCCATAAAGACCGGAGAGAATCGTCGCGGGAGTGTCGCCGGTGCGTTCGGGATCCGACAAGAAGAGCGCGAGCGCCGCTCCTCCCTGGGCGAGGTCGAGACCTTCGAGAGAGATCGCCAGCATTTCGATCGGCGGACGCGAACCGCCGCGCGACAGGCGCAGGAGCTGCGCGGCGAGACGACGTCGTGCGCCGGGCTCATCGACGGTTTCGCGCAGCGCGCGAAGCGCCTGCTCGATCTCCGGTTGGTTGAAGAAGAGCCGGTCGCTGACCAGCTCGACGGCACTGTCCTTCTCGAATATCTTGCGCGCCGCCGGGTTGAGATGCGCCACCCGCCCCTCGCTGTCGAGAATCACCACCCCCATCGCCATCCGGTCGAGCGCGGCGGCGGCGAGATGTCCGCGCGCTTCGGCATGGGCGAGTGTGCGGGCGAGGGCGCGCGAGCGCACGATGTGGCGACCGACCATGCGCACGAAGTCGCGCTCCTCCGCCGCGAACGGAGCGCGATCGAAGATGAGGCGAAGCGCTTCGTCGCCGCCGAGGTCAACCGCCGCGGCCCCCGGCGGATCGCCGGCCCACTCGGAGCCGGCGCCCGCCGGTTCGGCGCCGGCGGTGACTGCGAGATCGCTGGCGGCGACGATGCGCGAGGCGCCGGCGGCCTCGGCCACCAGCCAGCAGCGGCCGGCGCCCGTCGCTGCCGCCAGCACTCGGGTCACGTCGTGCCAGCCCTTGGCCGCGAGGCCGGCAGCGTAGATCCAGTCGGCAAGCTCGAGCGAGCGTGGAACCGACGTCGAAAGAGCGATTGCCGCGGGACCGACCGCCGAATTGAGCGCCCCTGCAGGCGCGCGTGGCCGCGGCGTCTCCTCTCCATCTCGGCTCGAGTTCCACCAGTTCCTGGACATGTCCGCCGCACTGCAGTGCACGCCGCAAGCCAGAGGAGGGGAAAAATCTAAGTTCTACAATCTAAATCACTTCAAGCAGCAGAAGTCGAAGACGGATCGAACCCCGAGGCGTGCTGGTGACACGCACGTGTGCGCATCGCACACCAGGTGCGCATCGGCTGTTCAGCTGCCGGTCAGCCGATGTGCAGCGCGATCTCGTCGCTCGCCGCGTTGGCGTCGAGGGCGAGGGCGGTCAGGCGATCCGCGACGGTTGCCGCGTGCCGCAAGCGCAGGCGAGCGTTCGGGCGTAGAAGCTCGGAAAGGAGCTCACGGACACCGGAGCGCAGCGGGGCGCTCGCGAGCACTTCGGGCGCGGCGTCGAGCCGCGCAATGGCGAGCGCCATCTGCAGCGTGGGCTGCCCCTCCCCCCACGGCAGATGGCCGACGAGCGCCTCGAAGAGCACCACGCCGAGCGACCAGAGGTCGCTCGCCTCATCGACACCTTCGGACCGCAGGATTTCGGGAGCCATATACGGGAGCGTTCCGACCATCGTCGCCGCCTCCGTGAGAGTGGTCCGTGCCGCACCACGCGCCAGGCCGAAGTCGAGCAGGACGAAACGACCGTCCGGCAGACACATGATGTTGCCCGCGGTGACGTCGCGGTGGATGACGCCGTGCGCATGCAGTGCAGCGAGCGCCGAAGCGATCTGCGTTCCCATCCGCAACGCCCGGCGCTCAGAGACTCGCCCGCGCGTGAGGCGTTGCGCCAGCGTGTCGCCGGGGAGGAGCTCCATCGCGAGATAGAGCCGGCCGGCGTGCTCGCCACGCTCGAGCAGGCGCACGATGTTGGGATGTGAAATGGCAGCGACGACTTCGCCTTCTCCTTCGAGGCGCTTGCGCGCCGTCGGATCCGCGGTCTGTTCCGGAAAGAGGATCTTCACCGCCGCGGGGGTCCCGTCGTGCACGTTCACCGCGCGGTAAACCTCGCCCATGCCGCCGGCGCCGATGCGTTCGATGAGCTGGTAGGCACCGATCTTCTGCGCCGATTGGCGGACGATTTCGGCCAGCGGCAGGCGGATCTCCGGCAGCAGCAGCCAGCGATCGCGCTCCACCCGAAGCTCGCTCGCGAGATCTTCGGACGGCGCGCCGCGCGACAGGATGTGCTCGGCGATAAGGCGCGCGATCGCAGCATCGATGCGCTCCGTGGCCGCCGGGGAGGCGCTGAAGACCGCTTCGAGGGCGCCGCGGACGTCGACGTCGGTCACCGTCCCCGAGAAGCCCTGACGTGCGACCGCAGCGAAAACCAGCCGCGCCGTGAGATCGAGCTGCAGCCATTCCCCGCGCGCTTCCGAGACATGCCGCCAGCGCGTCGCTTCCTGCGCCTGCCAGGCGCCTTCGAGCGCCATCGCCGCCTGCGCCGCAAGTGCCGAAAGATGCGCCAGGTCGGACTCCCGGCCCTGCTGTGCGCGCTCTCCCCCGACCGCCAGCAGACCGAAGGCGGTCTCGCCCGAGACCAGCGGCGCGGCAATCCGCAGTCCGGCCGGGTAGAGCGTCGCCAACGCCTCCGCGGAGTTTTGCGGGTCCATCATCTTCCCCGCCAGGCGCAGCGGACGCCGCCAATCGGCAAAGAGCCGCGCGGAGCGCTCAGGATCAAGCACCAGAGCGCCCGCAAGATGCGCCTCGACGCGCTGCACGGCGCGCCCTTCGCGTGCCGCGAGAACCAGGCGTGGCGACGACTCTCCCCATCGCCCCGCCAGGGCCCGCTCGAGCTGCCGACCGATCTCTTCGGGCTCGAGCACGCCGGCGACGCTGCGACTGAAGTCGACCATCCCTTCGAGCTCTCCTGCCCGGCGATGAAGCTGTTCGACGCGCGCTCGTTGCAGGCCGAGCCCGAGAAAAAAGAGGGCGAGAGCGGCAGCGACCAGGAACCACGGCCGCTGCCAGAACGGCGAGGCGATCTCCACCGAAAGCGTCGCTGCCGGGCCCCAGTGCTCACCATCGAGCGAGGCCTCGACGGAAAACGGGTGCGCTCCGGCAGGAACGGACGGATAGTCGGCATGCCGGCGTGTCCCGGCGTCGATCCAGTCGCGATCGACCCCTTCGAGGCGATGGCGGAAGCGCAATCGATTCGGCGCCCCGAAATGAATCGCCGTGAAGTCGATCTCCATGCGGTAGTCGCCGGATGGCAGCTGGATCGGTGCCTCGAACGCCTTCTGCTGGCCGTCGAGCCGCAGCTCCTCAATTCGAGCGGCCGGCTCCGGCAACGGCTCAATCGCCGCCGGGTCGACCATTGCAGCGCCCTTCATCGATGCGAACCAGAGCTTGCCGTCGCGGGTGCGGATGCCGGCGTTGCCGTTGCCGCCTTCGAAGGTCGCGGAAGCGAGGCCATCTTCGACGCCGAAGCGGCGGTAACGCACTTTCGGCGCCTCGCCCGCGAGAAAGGCGTCGAGATCCGTGAGTTTCATTCGGCTGAGTCCCCGCGCGCTCGATGTCCAGAGATATCCGAGTCCGTCGTCGAGGATCGCCCAGGCGGTGTCGTCGAAGAGCCCGTCCTGGCGGCGAAGGAGGCGGAACTCGCCGGCGTGATACCGCACGATTCCACCCTCCAGGGTGCCGAACCAGAGGTCTCCCCGGGAGTCTTCATTGGCGGTCATGAAGAGTTGGTGAGACGGCTCCACCGGAGTCGTGTGGCGAGTCACCGACCCGTCCTTGGCGATCTCGAACAGTCCACCCTTGGCGGCGACCCAGATCGCGCCGCGCCGGTCTTCGAGGAGGGCAAAGTCAATCGCGGCGTCAAACTCGACAGCGATGCGGCGGTCACCGACGAGTTTGTGAAGCGAAGCGCCATCGCCTCCGTCTCGCGTCGTCCCGACCCACAGGGCGCCGTCCCGCGACCGCAGGAGCGAAAAAACGCCGAGTCCGGCGATTTGGCTCCACTCGGCGCGGCTGCGAACCTTGCCGTCCCGAAACTGGCCGAGATCGGTCTGACTGCCGAACCACAATCCACGGTCGCCGTCCGGCGCGAGCGCGTAATACCAGTTGTACGCCCGCTGGGCGCCGACCGGCTGCGGCCGGCGAAAGCTTACGACTCGATCTCTGTCGATACGATTCAAACCATCGGTCGTGCCGACCCAGATGGCGCCATCGTTTCCTTCGAGCAGGGTGCGCGCGGCGTCGCTCGATAGCCCCTCGGCCGTCGACCAGGAAACCATCGGGCCGTCGGACAATCGCATCAGACCTTGAGTCCAGCTGACCAGCCAGAGATTCCCTTCGCGGTCTTCGAGCATGGGACCGAACTTGCCGAGAGCGACAGGGTGCCCCGCCGGGAAAAGGTCGGTTCCCTTTCCATCGAGCCGCAGGCGCCCCGTGCCGCCGTTGGGGAAGAGCCCGACCCACGTCTCGCCCCGGGAATCCACCAGGATGTCGCCGCCCACGCCGACTCCGGTCGGAAGCCGCAGGGACTGGCGCGTCCAGACATCCGGCTGCCAGGACCAGGCGACCTGGGAGGTGAAGGCCGCCAGTCTTCCGGCGGAATCGGTCCACATGCGCGAGGTCTTGCGGGATCCGGACCCATCGGGACCCGCAACGGGAAGAAATTCGCCGTCCGGCTGCTCCCTGAGGAGGCGGCCGTCCGGCAGAGTGAGCCAGAGCCGGCCCGAGCGATCGAAGTACCCGGAGGCGACTCCATTCTTTTCCGCTCCGAGGGACAGCGCCGTCATCTTTCCGCCGCTCCAACGCGCGAGCCCTTCTCTTCCTGCGATCCAGAGCCCGCGATGGTCCTCACCCATCCAGAAGATGGTTCGCTCCGGGCAATCTACCGGGACGAACGAGGCGCCGCGACGGCGGGCCAGCCCCGACCCGGCGAAGGCCACCCAGAGATCTCCGCTCCGGTCGACGTAGAGAGTGCGAACTTCGTTGAGCCCGAACGCCGGCGTATTCGAGCGATCGAAGACGACGAATCGACTGCCGTCGAATCGCGCCAGACCCTCGGTCGTTCCGACCCAGAGGTAGCCGTCCGATGTCTGCGCCACCGACGACACCGAAAGCGAGGGCAGTCCTTCAGCTGTCCCCCACACCTGTACCCGGAGCTGCGTCAGGCGGCGATGCGGATCGAGCGCGTGAGCGCGGGCACTGCCGATGACCGTCCAAGCGAGAAGCCAACAGGCTGCTCGCTGCGCAGGTTTCATTCACGTTCCTCGGCGATCGCCTTGCGCACCGTCAAGCCGGCGCGGCGCAGGATCCACTGCAGGCTGTCGCGCGAGATACCCAGCGCACGGGCTGCAGCAGCGGCTCCGCCGTGCCGGCGAAGTGCGTCGCGGACCGCCGCGAGGTCGACTTTCTCGTCATGGCGGGCAGACTCCAGCTGCCCGTCGAGCCCGAGCTGACGCAGACGCAGCCGTAGCGTCGAGCTCGGCACCGCCGCCCCCTGCGCCGCAAAAGCCCGAAGAACGTCCACATCCTCTGCGATGCGCGCCACGACTCCACGGTGCTCGTCGATTTTTCGCCGCAGCATCGCCGCGAGCTCCGACGAGGCGTCGTGCTCCGGCATCCGGGAGGCGGCGCTCGTTCGCCGCAGGGGCTCGAGCTTCAGCATCGCGCGCTGCAGTCGCACGGCCGCCGCCGGCGCCAGGAGGACCGAGCGATTCACCGCATGCTCGAGTCCGCGGAGATTTCCCGCGCTCGACCAGTCGTGATCGATCAGCGCCGCGAGAGCCTCCTCGGAGAAGCCTGCGATGTCGACGCGGCGGAAGCGCTGGCGCGCCGCGCGCAAGAAGATTTCGGCGAAACCGCGGATGTCGGCCCGGCGCCGGTCAAGAGTCGGAACCCGCACACTGATCTCCCCCAGACGCCAGTAGAGATCCTCACGGAACCGTCCTCGCCGGATGAGCTCGTCGAGGTCCTCGTTCGCCGCCGCGACGATCTGCACGTCGACTTCACGCTCCTCCGCCGAACCGAGCGGCGAAAATCGTCCGGTCTGGATGAGCCGCAACAGGCGCTGCTGCAGCTCCAACGGCAGCGCACCGATCTCGTCGAGAAAAAGAGTCCCGCGATCGGCCAGTTCGGCTTTGCCGAGACGTCCCTCGGCCGGAGCCGAGAATCCGGAACGCTTCGCGAAACCGAAGAGCTCAGCTCCCAGACCTTCGGCCGACGTCACCTGCCCGCAGTCGAGGACCACGAAAGGTCCGCGACCGCGCGTCGATTCGTAGTGAAAGGCCCGCGCCAGGTGGCTCTTGCCGGTGCCGGTCGCTCCGAGTAGCAGGACTCCGACCTTGCCGGCTCTCGCGGCCCGCCGCAGGGGCTCGAGGACCTCTGCGGTGAAAACCGGATCGCGCGACTCGTAGTGCGCCAGGCGATACTCCTCCGCCGCTGCGCCGCGGACCAGTTCGACTTCCCCGCGTGCCAGCGTGAGCCGGCGCTCCATCTTTCCGAGCGCTCGCAAGAGCGAGAGATTCCGCTCGGCCACCGCGGCGAGGTCGCGCACCAGTTCGACGTCAGCAGCCTCGAACGGCGCGTCTCCGCCGCGACGATCGGCGTACAGGCAGCCGCCGAAACGTCGACCGGGCTTGCCCGGGTGACTTTCCTCGATTTCGTCGCCACCCCAGAACCAGATCGGCACCGCCAGCACCGTGCGCAGATCGTGCGCCGTCGCGCTCTTCGAGCGCAGCAACTGCGGCACCTCTTCGAGCGCGAGCGCCGCTTCGCCGGTGGCGCGCACCTGTTCGAGCACCGAGAGAGAAGCGACCAGGCGGATCGCTTCGCCGATGACCGAATCTCCGTCATGGGTGCGCGCCGTCCAGTTTCCGTGGACCGGGTCAACGAGAGCCACGAGCGCCGTGTGCGCGCCCAGCGCGACCTTCGCCATCTGAGCGGTCTCGGCAAGCGCGCGCTCCCAGTCGGCAGAGGTCAGATACTCCTGGCGCAGCAGGGCCCGCAGACTTCCGAGCTGTCGTTCCGCCAACCCGGGTCGCGCCGAGTCCTCCCCCTCCACCGTCGTCATCGTGAGTGGAAGTCTAGCGATGCGACAGCGAGCGCGATAGCGCAATGCAGTGGCGACGATGGCGCTGCTTGCGAGTTCAGAATGACCGACCAGCGCAGGCGGATGCCGAACGCGAAGTCGTCGATGAAAATCTCCGGGCGCCGCTCGCCCGCGAAGCAGCGCTTGATATCGTTGCGACCATGAGAACCGTCGCAGCCGCCGTCATGCCGGCGCCCCACGTGCCGGTCGAGATCCGCGAGTTTCCTGAGCCGGATCTGGCGGACGGTGGCGCGCTCCTGCGCACCGCGAGGTCGGAAGTGTGTGGGACGGACGTGCATCTGTGGCACGGGCGTCTGTCGGGCGTTCCGTATCCGATCATTCCCGGGCACGTGACGACCGGAACTCTCGAAGCGATCCGCGGGACCTTGACGGAAGTATCCGGCCGGCCGCTGCGGGAGGGCGATCGCGTGGCGTTCTACGACGTCCATCGGACGTGTGGACGCTGTCTCGCGTGCACCGTCCATCGCACCCCGACGCGCTGCTCGGCGCGTCGCGTCTATGGCATCACGGACTCCGCCACGGAGGGCCTGTTCGGTGGCTGGTCCCAGAAGGTCTATCTCGAGCCTGGCGTCGTGGTCGCGAAGCTGCCCGACAATGTGACGTTCGACGCCTTCATCGGCGGCGGGTGCGGCCTCCAGACTTCCGTTCACATCATCGACCGTTCCCGCATCGCTCTCGGCGACACCGTCGTCGTCCAGGGCGCCGGCGCGGTAGGGCTCAGCACAGCCGCTCTTGCGAAGAAGTCCGGCGCCGGGCAGGTGATCGTCGTCGGCGGCCCGGTCAATCGACTGGAGCTCGCGCGGGAGATGGGCGCCGACCAGACGATCGATCTCGACAGCACGACCGCCGAAGAGCGCCTGACGCGCGTGCTCGATTTGACCGGCGGTGCCGGCGCCGATGTCGTCATCGAAGCCGCGGGCTCCGCGCGCGCGTTCGAGGAAGGCGTGCGCCTCGTCCGCAACGGCGGCGCGTACGTCATCGCCGGGCACTACACCAACGTCGGCGACAGCACGATCAACGCGCACGAAGACATCAATCGCAAACACCTCGACATCCGCGGCTGCTGGGGCAGCGAAGCGGGACATTTCCTGCGCGCGCTCGACGCGCTCGCGCGGTACAGCCACGAAGTCCCCTGGCACCGGATCGGCGCGAAGACCTACGGACTCGGCGAGATCAACGAAGCGCTGCGAGCCGCCGGTGCCCTCGAGGTCCCGAAGGCGCTGGTCGATCCCTGGAGCTGACTCTTGTGGCGGGATGAAGCGCCGCGCCAGACCTTTTCGAAAAGCAAGAAAGTCCCTTCGCCTCCGCTCGTTGAACTTTTTCGACAGCGCATTGCACTGCCACACTCGCCAGAACGGCTCGAGCGCGACGGGTCGGATTTTCTCGCGCGATTTTCGAGTCAACGAGAAAAGCCAACAGAAACATCTCCTTGACAGCCCTATCCGCTGGTGCTATTAACTATGATGAAGCTCATCTTTGGCGGCTAGTCGCGACTTGGAATTTCGTGCTTTCGTTCGACCGACAAGGTGAGAACCGGAGAGCGCAATGGCCAGCAATCGCAGGGGGTCTGCCGTCGGGGTCGCATTACTGGGAGTGTGGTTTGGAACGTTGGGCGGAACGCCCATGGCGGCGCAGGTCGCGCCGGATCTGGGCACGGCCTTCGACTATGCCGTTCTCGGAACGAACGGTACCCCGACGTCGGGCACGATGACTTGCACCACGTCGACGATCAACGGCAACGTGGGCTCGACGTTCAACTCGATGACCAACACCGGCTGCACGGTCACCGGCACGGCCGACACGCCAGTCGCTGCTTCCGTCGTGAGCGATTTCACGGCGGCCTACAGCGCCCTCGACAGTGCGAATCCGACCTGCGACGGAGCCATCCCGACGACGAGCACCACGGTCGCGCCGGGCGTTTACTGTTCGGCTGCGGGCACGACGATCGGCGCGGGCGTCATCCTGACCCTCAGTGGCAGCGCGACGGACGTGTGGATCTTCAAGGTCGGAACGAGCGGCTTCGGAGCCCTCACCGGCAACAGTTTCCAGGTTGTCATGGCGGGCGGCGCATTGCCCTGCAACGTCTATTGGCGCACCGCGGAGGCAGCGACGGTCACCGCCTCGACCTTCGTCGGCACCGTCCTCGCGGGCACCGCATTCACGGCGACGGGCGGCAGTTTCCTCGGACGGGCCATGGCTTCGACCGACGCAACGGTCACGAGCGTGGCGCCGATGACGTTTGCGGGCTGTCTCGGTCCGGGCACGATCACGGTCAGCAAGGATTTCATTCCGAACAGCCCGGCGTCGGTGGCGGTGAGCCTGACCTGCACTTCGGGTTCGGTCCTCGCCACCCCTCTCAACGCCTCGGAAGCGTCGCCGGCAGTGTTCGAAATCGGCGGCGCCGATCCCGGAGTGACCTGCACGGCGACCGAGACGGTTCCCGCCGGCTACACAGCGGACGAGTCGAGCTGCCTCAGCGTACCGCTCGGCGGCTCCTGCACGATCACGAACTCCCTCGATCCCGTGGTCGTCGCCGTCCCGACGCTCTCCGGGTGGGGCCTGATGCTCCTCGCCGCCGTTCTGGGCCTCCTCGGCCTGAGAATGATGCGCCGTCGCAGCGCGTAGCGCGGGGCGGGTGCGGCGAACGCGAAGATTCGCCGCCTGTCTGCTGGTGCTCGCTGCCGCCTGCTCGAAACGACCGGCGGCGGTCCCGGCGCGGCCGCGGGAAAATCCGAGCGATGCCGCCGCGGCGGCATCGCCCGCGGCATCTGCTGCACCATCCCCTGCGTCAAGAGCCCGCCGAACTTCGCCGTGCGGCGCGGTTCCTGCCGGACTGACTGCGGTTCCCGGCGATCCGACGCGCGTCGAGGCAGCGCTGCAATATCTCGGCAGCCCGCGCTTCGATGGCGCGTGCGGGAGGTATCGCCTGATCAGCGACCTCGCGGGCGAGCGGCTTTCCCGTCTGCGCGGGCTCTGCGACAAGGTCGCCGACGAGCTCGAGCTCGTCTATCCCGCCCGCGTCGGCCTGCCGCTCTCGACGCCGGCAGAAGGCACCCTGCTCCTCTTCTCCCGTCGATCGCGCTATCGCGACTACGTCGCCGCGGAAAGAGATCTGGCGGCGGGATATGCCGGCTTCGCGATGCCCTGGGCCGGAATCGTGGCCTTGCCGGCGGGCGACCTCGCGGAAGACGAAATCGCCCGCACCCTCGCCCACGAGTTGACGCATCTCGCCCGTCGCCGCGCTTTCGGGCGGGAGCTGCCGCCATGGCTCGACGAAGGGCTTGCCGACGCGATCGGTCAGAGCGCAACGTCGCGAGGCTTTCTGCCGTTCTCCGATGAAATGCCGATGGCAGCGATGCGCCGGCGACTCGCGGACGCGTACCGTTCCGGTCGTTCCGGTCGCTCCGGTCGCTCGGGTCGCACCGCTTCGCTGTCGGCGCTGGTGGCGCTCGATCGCGACGCCTTCGACCGCGCGCCCGCAGCGTACGACTACGAGCAGGCGGCTCTCTTCGTCCGCTTCCTGCTCGTCGATCCGGTGCTCGCATCAGGTTTTCGCCGCTGGCTGTCCGATCTGGCCGCCTGCGGCCCGAAGTCCGCCGGAGACCTGCCTTCCGCACTCGCCATTTCGTGGCCCGAACTCGAGCGCCGATTCCGCAAGGCCTGCGATCTGGACTGAGTGACTCGGAGCGGAAGAACTGCCCCGCTCCGCGAGCGGCCCCCGGGCAGCTTCCCGGCGTCGTCGGCTGAAGCGCTCTCCACGCGACCTCGGTAAGATCGCGCCGATGTTCGAACAGGCCTTCCGCAATATCGACGACATTCTCCGCAAGGAAGCCGGTTGTACGACCGAGCTCGACTACACCGAGCAGACGTCCTGGCTGCTCTTCCTCAAATATCTCGACGGCCTCGAGGAGGACCGCGCGACCGAGGCGAAACTCGAGGGCAGGAAGTACACCTACCTTCTCGAGAAGCCGTACCGCTGGGAATCCTGGGCTGCACCCCGAGACAAAGCCGGCAAGCTCGACCATAACCGCGCGCTCTCCGGCGACGACCTCCGCGACTTCGTCGATGACGAGCTCTTCCCTTACCTCCAGAAGTTCAAGACCCGCGCCTCGGGCCCGAACACGATTGAATACAAGATCGGCGAGATCTTCGGCGAGATCAAGAACAAGATCACCAGCGGCTACAACCTGCGCGAGATCATCGACCGCATCGACGAGATGCGCTTCCGCTCGCAGGCCGAAAAGCACGAGCTCTCGCACCTCTACGAAGCCAAGATCCGCAACATGGGGAACGCCGGGCGGAACGGTGGCGAGTACTACACGCCGCGCCCGCTGATCCGCGCCATCGTGCGCGTCACCGCTCCCCGCCTCGGCGAACGGATCTACGACGGCGCCGTGGGATCCGCTGGATTCCTCTGCGAAGCATTCGACTACCTCCGTGCGGAGAACCCGAAGCGCAGCACTGCGGAGGACAAGAGGCTGCAGGAGCGCACGTTCTACGGCAAGGAGAAGAAGTCGCTCGCCTACGTGATCGGGATCATGAACATGATCCTGCACGGCATCGAAGCGCCGAACATTCTGCACACGAACACGCTGACCGAGAACCTCGCCGACATCCAGGAGAAGGACCGCTACGACGTGGTGCTGGCCAACCCGCCCTTCGGCGGCAAGGAACGCCCCGAGGTGCAGCAGAACTTCCCCATCCGCACCGGCGAGACGGCGTTCCTCTTCCTCCAGCACTTCATCAAAATGCTCAAAGCCGGCGGCCGCGGCGGCGTGGTGATCAAGAACACGTTCCTGTCGAACACCGACAATGCCTCCGTCAGCCTGCGAAAGCTCCTCCTCGAAAGTTGCAACCTCCACACCGTCCTCGACTGCCCCAGCGGCACCTTCCAGGGCGCCGGCGTCAAGACCGTCGTCCTCTTCTTCGAGAAGGGCTCGCCGACGAGAAAGGTCTGGTTCTACCAACTCACCCCCGGCCGCAACCTCGGCAAGACCAACCCACTGAACGACAATGACCTCGCCGAGTTCGTGGAGCTGGCGAAGATGCACGCCGATTCGGCCAAGAGCTGGACCGTCGACGCCAAGAACATTGATCCAACGACCTTCGACCTGAGCGTAAAAAACCCCAACGGTGGCGATGAAGTCGCGCACCGCAGCCCCAAAGCGATCATGGACGAGATCGCGAGGCTCGACGTGGAGAGCGCTGGTGTATTGGTAGACATTCGAACCTTGCTCGCGGGCGGCGCCGGCCGTGAGTAAGAAGATCGAAGTCCTCTCCCTCGAAGTGCGGGCTGCCGGCGTCGACGACCAGGATTACATCCCGGAGTTCAATCCCGTCGAATTCGACGGGATTAGAACGCAGGCCGGCCTCAACAGCTTCAGCCTGAACCCGACGCAATGGATCGATACGAAGGATGCGGAAGACATCATCGGTCTACCATGACTTTTCCCGCACGAGTTTCCAAGACGGGCGGGCGCAGTGCCGCGACTCGCCACATTCCTCCCAAGCTCGCGCTATCCGTGGGCATGCCGAAGACGCCGGCGCCCAAGGGCTGGCAATGGTCAGCGCTTACCGAACTAGCAAGGTTGGAGTCAGGACACACGCCGAGCCGCAAACACCCGGAGTACTGGCGCGGTGACATTCCCTGGATCAGCATCGGCGATGCCCGCGCTCATGACGGCAAGCGAATCGACGACACCGAAGAAAAGACCAATGAACTCGGAATCGAGAACTCGTCTGCGCGAATCTTGCCGGCGAATACAGTCTGTCTCTCGCGAACTGCGTCCGTCGGCTACGTCGTCGTCATGGGCCAGCCAATGGCAACCAGTCAGGACTTCGTGAACTGGGTCTGTTCGAAGAAGTTGGATTGCAACTTTCTGAAGTATCTGTTCATCGCCGAGGATGAAGACCTACTCCGGTTTGCCAGTGGGGCGGTTCATCAGACGATCTACTTCCCTGAAGTAAAAGCGTTTCATATCCGTCACCCCTCGCTCGCAGAGCAGAAACGAATTGTCGGCCTGCTGGACGAAGCGTTTGCCGGCCTCGCCACCGCCAAAGCCAACGCCGAAAAGAACCTCCAGAACTCGCGGGCGCTCGTCGAGAGCCATCTTGAGTCCGTCTTCACCATGCTCGGCAAGGGACGGACAATTACGACTATCTCTGGTGTTGCCGAAGTATTCGACGGGCCGCACGCGACGCCCAAGACAGTTGATCGAGGCCCAGTCTTTCTCGGCATCAGTGCGCTTCAAGACGGGAAAATCAACCTCGGCGAGACGCGTCACGTTTCCCTCGAAGACTTTCAGAAGTGGACACGCCGTGTAAGACCGAGAGCGAACGATGTGGTCTTCTCCTACGAGACCAGGCTTGGTCAGGCTGCAATTATTCCCGAAGGTTTGGATTGTTGCCTCGGCAGGCGCATGGGGCTCGTTCGCCTCGATCAGACAAGAATCGATCCGCGATTCTTCGTACACCAGTACCTCTCTCCGCCGTTTCGGGCGTTTCTTGGAGGCCGAACGGTTCGAGGGGCAACGGTTGATCGGATCGCTCTCAAAGAATTCCCTACATTTCCAATTGCGTTGCCGCCGTTGATCGAGCAGGTGCGAGTTGCCGACAAGATTGAAGACCTCCGCGCGAAAACTCAGCGCCTCGAAGGCCTCTACCGGCAGAAGCTTGTGGCACTGGAGGGGTTGAAGAGGTCGTTGCTGCATCAGGCTTTCAGCGGCAACCTCTGACCTGTCGCAGGCAGCGACACGTTGGCGGGACGTGTCGCCGGAATGCGCTTCTTGCGACAGGTCATATCTGTCCCGCTTGACACACAACTTGACTCATGCTTGACTTATCCGCATGACGTACGTGCCGCAGTTCACGATCCGTCCGCGGCTGCTTTCTCTGGTCGAGCAGGTGGCCGCGCTGCGGGAGCGGATCCAGGGGGCGGCGGTGGAGCTGTCGTGGATCCCCGCCCTGCAGAAGGACACGCGGGTGCGGAACGGGCACGCTTCCACGGCAATCGAAGGCAACCCGCTGACGCTCGAGCAGGTGCGGGCGCTTGAGGAGGGCCGCGAGCTTTCTGCGGTCGAGGCCGGCCCAAAGCGCGAGGTGCTGAACTACTTCGCCGGCCTGCGCTACGTCGAAAAGCACGCCAGGAAGAAAGCCATCCGGCACGACGACCTCTTCGCTCTCCATCGCCTGCTTGCGGACACCGTGATGGACCAAGGCGAGGCCGGGCGATACCGCACCATCGCCGTGCGCGTCGGCAAGCACTTCCCGCCCGCGGCCGCCGAAGTTTCAGGTCTGATGTTCGAGCTCCTCGAATGGTGGAACGCAAAGTCCGTGGAGCTTTCGCCGGTGCTGAGCTCCGCCATGCTCCACTACCAGTTCGAATGGATTCATCCGTTCGCCGACGGCAACGGACGAACCGGCCGCGCACTCGCCCTGTGGGAGCTTTACCGGCGCGGCTTCGACAGCCATCACATCTTCTCCGTCGACGAGTATTACTGGGAGGATCGCCCGGCCTACTACGCCGCGCTCGACGGCGTGCGCCGGGAGGGCGGCGATCTCACGCACTGGCTGGAGTACTGTGCGGAGGGCCTGCGAGGAACGCTGGATCGCACCTGGACCCGCATGCAATCGTTCAACGTCAAATCGACGGAGAAACTGATTCTGCGACCCCGCCAGGAGCAGCTCCTCAAGGTCCTGCGAGACCATGGCAGCCTTCCCCCCGCCGAGCTGTGGGCTGCACTGGCCATTTCCCGGCAGGGCGCCATGGACCTGCTGCGCCCGTTGCTCGAAGCCGGTCTGGTTGAGAAGATCGGCAGCAAGAAGACCGGGCGCTACCGACTCACCCGGCAACCCTCGCCATGAACGAAGCCGAAACCCGCGCGGAGCACATCGACCCAGCCCTCAAGGCGGCGGGGTGGGGTGTCGTCGACGGGAGCCGGGTGCGGCGGGAGTACTCGATCACGCCGGGGAGGATCGAGGGGCTCGGACGGCGGGGACCGGCGATCTCGGCGGACTACGTTCTCGAGTACCGCAACACCAAACTTGCCGTCATCGAAGCCAAGCCGTGGAGCGCGCCACTCACCGAGGGCGTCGCACAGGCCAAGAACTACGCCGGCAAGCTCGCGGTGCGGTTCACCTATTCGACCAACGGGCAGAGTTTCTACGGCATCGACATGCAGACCGGTAGCGAGGGCGACCTGGAGCTCGCGAGCTTCCCGACACCCGACGAGCTCTGGGCACGGACGTTCGCCGAGGAGGACGCCTGGCGCGACCGCTTCTCCACGGTGCCCTACGAGGACAAGGGCGGGTCGCACCCGGGGCGCTACTACCAGGAGATTGCGATCGAGCGCGTGCTGCAGGCGATCGCCGCAAAGCGGGACCGGATCCTGCTGACCCTTGCCACCGGCACCGGAAAGACCTTCATCGCTTTCCAGATTGCGTGGAAGCTCTTTCATGCGCGCTGGAACCTGAGCCGCGATGCCGCGCGACGCCCGCGCATTCTCTTTCTCGCCGACCGCAACATCCTGGCGAACCAGGCCTACAACGCGTTCTCCGCTTTTGCTGAAGATGCCCTGGTGCGCATCCGGCCCGAGGACATCCGCAAGAAGGGTC
>JBDTQG010000059.1:0-20719 GCA_039932315.1 Thermoanaerobaculia bacterium | reverse complement strand
CCAAGTGAGGCTGGGCGCTCCCTCAGGAATCCGCAGCACCGGAGCGGCTTGGCGACCTGACGAAGTACGATGTTGAGTGGGTGGCTGGATCGGGGGCGCTTCATCAGCGCGAACACACATGGGAAGCGGGCCAGACAGGCCCCGCGGGGTGGTCAAGCGTGCCTTGCTGCCGGCCGCAGACTTGACCCGGTTCGCTCCGACGGGCTAGCCTTGCGGGTCGCTGGGACGTCGTTCAACGGTAGGACATGCGGCTCTGAACCGCAGAATCGGGGTTCGAATCCCTGCGTCCCAACCATCGATCTTCACCGCTTTACCCTCCGTTTACGCCTCGCCGGACTTGAGAGCGACTCTCGCAGGCTTCTGCGCCGCCGGCGCAGTTCCTTTTTGGGTAGCTGAGGGGATTTCATGATTGCCCGTTCCACACCTGCAGGTCTTTGCCTGATTTCCCAGCCGGATCACGCGGCGTTGGCGCGTCGGATCATGGAGCGGTGTGTGGCGCTCGACGATCATCCTCGGCGGGAAGCCATTCTCGTCGCAATCGGTGAACATGATGGCGGATGGGCGGAGATCGACGCCGCTCCGGTCGTCGATCCGGCGAGTGGACGGTTGGCGGACTTCATCCATCTGCCCCTCGCCCTCCGGCATGCGGTCTGGCCGCGGGGGGTCGCGCGGCTGGCGCACTCGCCGTGGGCGGCGGCGCTCGTCGCGCATCACGCGCTCACGGTCTATGACCGGTTTCGTCCGGATTCGACCTGGGACGACTTCTTCGCCGGAATGGCGACGGCGCGCGCCGCGATGATTCGCGCTTCCGGGCTCACGCTCGACGACCTCGTGGCCGACTATCCGTTCCTGCGGCTCGGCGATCTCATCTCGCTCGCGTTCTGCACTGCCGCTTCCGACGAGCTGAAGTTCGCGGAGTGGACCGTGCGGCTCGACGATGCGCGCGTCGTCGTCTCGCCGGATCCGTTCGGAGGCAGGAAGATTCCGTTCGAGATCGCAGGGCTCGAGATTCCGGATCGCGCCTACCGCACGAATGCCGAGTTGAGGGCGGAGCTCGCAGTCGCCGCGCGCCTGCCGTTCTTCGGCGAGGTGAACGGAACTCCCTAGTTGCAGCAGTCCGGGCCGCAGCACGACGCTTTCGGCTTCGCAGCGCGAACGAAGGCGCTCACGAACTTGCCTTCGACCTCATCGGCGAGTGAGTGGACATCGAGACCTTCGGCCTCGAGGAAAGTGCGCGCGTCGGCGACGGAGTAGACGCGCGTCACTTCGAGAGCGACATCGGCGAATCCGGCGGCCGTGAGCTTGGCGATGTACTCCTCCTCCTGCAGAGCGCCCGCGACGCAGCCCACCCAGAGCTCCATGCTGCGCCGGATCTCTGCGGGGACTTCGCCGCGGACGACGACGTCGGAAACGGCGAAGCGTCCACCGGGCTTCAGGACCCGGAACGCTTCCCGGAGCACTCGATCCTTGTCTCCGGACAGATTGATGACGCAGTTCGAGATGATCACGTCGACCGAGGCGTCGGGCAGCGGAATGTTCTCGATCTCGCCTTTGAGGAACTCGACGTTGGTGAGGCCGCTCTCGCGCTGGTTGGCTGCGGCAACGGCGAGCATCTCGTCGGTCATGTCGAGCCCGTAGGCCTTGCCCGTCGGGCCGACGCGGCGGGCAGACAGCAGGACGTCGATCCCTCCCCCTGAACCGAGGTCGAGGACGATCTCGCCGGGCTTGAGCTGGGCGAGCGCCGTCGGGTTCCCGCATCCCAGCGAAGCGCGAAGAGCGGTGTCGGGCACTTCGCTCTGCTCGCCCGCTCCGTAGAGGTTGGACGTGATCGGATCGCAGCCGCATTCCGGGGCCGCGCTGGCGGCTCCGCAGCAGGAACTCTTCACGCCGTCCTGGGCGCGGATAGCGGCCTGCCCGTATTTTTCGCGGACGATGTTCTTCAACTCGGATGTGCTCATTCGGGTTCTCCTTGCCTAGCGGCAGATCTGGACGATGGTTTCGGGGGCGATAGCGCGGTTGCGTGTGCAGCATTCGGCGTAAAGGAAGCCCAGGAGCTCCTGCAGGGCGTCCGTGTTGGCGCGATAGCGCAGGAAGGTCTTCTCGCGGACCACGGTCACGAGCTCTTCGTGGCGCAGTTTTTCGAGGTGGTGCGAGAGCGTCGAGCCGGCGACTCCGGATTCGGCCTGGATCTCGCCGACCACCAGACCGTCGGGGTGAGCGCTCAGGAGAAGCCGGAGGATGCGCAGCCGGGCGTCGGTTCCGAGGGCGGCGAACATGTCGGCGAAACGCGTAACGGCGGCGTCGGCGAGATCCATATCCATATTTCTATAACTATAGAAATAGCTTGTCAAGTGGTCCCTGCTCTTTGGGCGAGCTCGCTGCCGCCGGCTCCGGGAGGCGTTGTCGCGCGAGCAGGTCGAGCAGGTGCCTTGTTTTACGGTTCGGTCGCCGACCAGCGGCTGCTGCTCTGACCTTCGAAGCCATCCACGAACAGGGAGCCCGGCCGTTCGAAGGCACCGACGTCGATGACGCCTTGCTGGATCCTCGCGGGGGCGGGGGAGCCGGGGAGGACGATCCGCTGGGGCGGCTCGAAGGCGGGCGGGAAGAGCGGGCTCGGGAACGGAAAGCCGGGCGCACCGGTAGGCGTCGAAGTCCCGACGTTCAGCAGCGGGCTCCCGGCGGCGGGCCGGAAGTCGTAGGTGCCGGTGCTCACGAATCCCGGCGCGGCGCCAGTGATCGTTCCGGTCCAGCCGGCGGGCAGCGCGGTCGTACCGGTTTCCACCCAGTTCTGCTGTCCGCCGATCTGCTCGCCGTCGGTCCAGCAGCGTTCGTCGTTGTCCGATCGCACCATCGCCAGCGCACCGGCGGCCACGGAGTAGAAAACGTTGTTCGACATCTCGATCGACTGCACGTAGCCGAACGGCCGGAAAACGTGCGATCCGGTGCCGCCGTCCACGCGCACGAAGGTGTTGTTCACGAAGCGATACCGGCCGCGCGTCGAGTTGGTGCCACCGTCATCGCACCGCATGTCGCTGCCCACGCGCACGAAATAGAAGTTGCCATCGAACGGCCCTGCCGCGCCCGGCGGATCGTAGGCTTTGTGAATGAGAACGTTGCCGATAACGTCGGAATCCTCGCGGATGCCGGGTGGCGGTGTTACCGCGCCTTCGTCGGGGCCGATGAGCTCGAGGAGGTGATACTGGGCGCCCTCGATCCAGTTGTAGTCGATCTCGTTGCGTTCCGCGCGGCTCTTGACCGCGTTGCCGCCGGTGGTGTCGTGCAGATAGCAGTGGTGCATGCGGAAGACCGAGCCGGGATGCGCGATCTGATCCGTCGACATGTAGATCATGTGCTGCGAGCCGCCGTTGCCAGCGCGCGCGAACTCGCTGTACTCGAGAGTCAGCGAGCCTGAATCCTCGTCGGCTCCCAGCAGGCCGTGCGCCGGGCAGTCGTGCACGTAAAGATCGCGCATGAGAACGTCATCCGAGTGGTGATAGACGCAGCGGAAGCTGCCGCCGGTGATCTCGAAGCTCTCGACGGCGAAATGATCGGACTGGATCTCGATCGTGTTGCTGCCGCCCGCGAGGATCGGTCTCGCGCCTCCGACCCGGACGCCGCGGACGGTGATCGGGTTGCCGGCAGCTCCGTCGTTCTCGAACACCACCGGGTTGTAAGTCGCTCCGCCGTCGACGAGGACGACATCGCCGGGTCCGACGAGTCCGGCGACCTGAGTGAGCTGGGTGAAGGATCTCGTGGGGCCGACGAGATAGGTCATCGCGTTCGACGCCGTTGCGGAGAGCACGACGAGGGCGATCGTGAGAGCGACGTGTCGGGGTTTCATCGCCGGCGAGTTTCGCACGTCGGAGCTTTTGCGCAATGCACGGGTGCGCGGCGATTTTCGTTCCGGGTGCGCGGTCGCCGTCGTCGCCGGCACCAGCAGCCTGGAAACCGCTTGCTTTAGGCGAAGGCCAGTTGGATCAGCGTCTTCTGCTCCATCGCGTGCGCCTTGGAGGATCCCGTGGCGGGGCTGGCGGAGGCGGAGCGCTTGACGGAGCGCACGCTTCTTCCTCTCGCGATGCGATCGAGGATCGGATCGACGAAGGAGTAGGCACCCATGTTGGCGGGCTCTTCCTGAACCCAGAGCAGCTCGCGGGCTCCGGAGTAGCGCGTCAGCTCGATCTCGAGTTCGGCCTCGGGGAACGGATGGATCTGTTCGAGCCCGAGGATCGCGACATCGGTCGCACCGCGGCGCTTTCGCTCCACACGGAGCTCGTGCAGAATCTTGCCGGAAGCGAGCAGGATCCGGCGCGCGGCGGCGACTTCGCGATCCTGCAGCAGGGTCTCGAAGCGCGGCTGCCCGAACGCAGCGACCGGTGACGCCGCTTCCGCATTGCGCAGCATGGATTTCGGCGTGAACACGACGAGCGGCTTCCGCCAGGTGCGCATCGCCTGCCGGCGCAGCAGATGGAAATACTGCGATGCCGTCGATGGCTGGCAGACCTGCAGGTTGTCTTCGCCGCAGAGCTGCAGGTAGCGCTCGATTCTCGCCGACGAATGCTCCGGTCCCTGGCCCTCGAAGCCGTGCGGCAGAAGAAGCACGAGACCCGAGAGCAGCTGCCACTTGTCTTCACCCGCGGCGAGGAACTGGTCGATGATGATCTGCGCGCCGTTCGCGAAATCGCCGAACTGTGCCTCCCAGAGGACGAGAGCCTCGGGGTAGTCGCGCGAGAAGCCGTACTCGAAGCCCATCGCGGCGGCTTCGGAAAGCATGGTGTCGTAGACCTCGAAGAAGGCGGGAGCGGGACCGCCGTTCGCCGGGCCGGAAGCTCCCTTGGCCGTCCGTGCGATCTGCGCCAGCGGCACATGCACCGATTCGTTCTCGACGTCGATGAGCGCTGCGTGACGATGATTGAACGTTCCGCGCCGCGTGTCCTGACCGGAAAGGCGCACTGGAACGCCACTCTCGAGGAGCGAGGCGAAAGCGAGCGCCTCGGCCATGCCGTAGTCGATCAGCTTCTCCCCGACGGACATCTTCCGCCGCTCTTCGAGGAGCTTCTCGACCTTCGGATGCAGGTGGAAGCCCTCGGGAGTCTTCGTCAGAGCCTCTCCGAGCCGCGCGATGTCTTCCGCAGGAAGGGCGGTATCCACTTCGAGACTGCGCTCCCATCGTCCACCCTGATAGCCCGTCCAGTAGCTGGGCAGGGCGCGCAGTACCGGAGTCTTGGTGAGCGACTTCGCCTCTTCGTGCGCGCGGATCAGGCTCTGCCGGTATCCCTCGGCCGCCGCCTGGGCGTCCTCGGCGGGAACGCCGATCTTCGCGGCGTAGCTCTTCCAGATCTGCGGCAGCTCCTTGATCTTCCGGTAGAGCAGTGGCTGCGTCACCGTCGGATCGTCGACCTCACTGTGGCCGTATCGACGGTAGCCGATGAGATCGATCACGACGTCGCTCGCGAAGGCGTAACGATAGTCGACGGCGATCCGCGCGGCGCGGACGACGGCTTCCGGATCTTCCGCGTTGACGTGGAAGATCGGCACCGGCAAACGGCGCGCGATGTCGGTGGCGTACCGGGTCGAGCTGTAGGCGCGGGGCTCGGTCGTGAAACCGATCAGATTGTTGACGACGATCTGCAGCGAACCGCCGATCGCGAAGCCGTCGAGAGTCTCGAAGTTCAGCGTCTCGGCCGCGATGCCCTGGCCGGCGAAAGCGGAATCGCCGTGCAGGAGAAGCGGCAGCACGCGCTTGCCCGAGAGATCGCCGAAGCGCGTCAGCTTCGCGCGCATCCGGCCCATCGCGACGGCGTTCACCGCTTCGAGATGGCTGGGATTCGAGTTGAGATGCAGCCGGACGGTCTTGCCGGACGGCGTTGTTTGCGTTCCGGTCGCCCCGAGGTGATATTTCACGTCACCCGATCCGAGAGCGCTTCGCGGATCGACGTCCTCGAAGCCGGCGAAGATCTCGACCGCGGTCCGTCCGACCACCTGCGTCATGACGTTCAGGCGGCCGCGGTGGCTCATCGCGATCATCGCCTGCTCGGCGCCGAGCTCGGCGGACTGATCGATGGCGGTGATCAGGAAGGGAATGAGGGCCGCGACTCCCTCGATCGAGAAGCGCTTCGACCCGATGTAGCGGCCTTGAATCGTCTCTTCGAAGATCTCGGACCGCACCAGCTGCTCGAGAATGCGGCGACGGTCGGGCGCCGGAACGGGCGCCTCCATCCGCGCCGCGATCCAGTTGCGGCGCTCGACCTCCGGGATGTGCATGAACTCGACGGCGAGCGTTCCGCAGTAGACCTTGCGCGCGGCGGCCGACTCGGCAGCCGATTCGTGGTTCGCGCTGTCGAGCTCCGGATGACCCACCGGTGGGAGTCGCCCGAGAGGATCGAGATTCGCTCCGAGATAGCCCCAGCGACGGAACGATTCGAGTACTCGGGACACCGATTCCCCCTGTGCGGTTCCAGCGTTCATGGACGGAGAACTATATCTTGCCGCGCCGCGGCGACCGAACGCTCAACCGGCGCGTTTGAGCGCCAGCAGCAGGACGCCGCCGGCGACCATCGCGATGCCGGTCCAGTCGCGCAGGGATGGGCGCTCACCGAGAAAAGTGAAGGCGAAGATCGCGACGAGCACCAGGCTCAGCTTGTCGACGGGGGCGACTTGAGATGCTTCGCCGATCTGCAGGGCGCGGAAGTAGCAGACCCAGGAGGCGCCGGTCGCGAGGCCCGAAAGTCCGAGAAAGATCAGGGTCTTCTGCGACAGAGCGAACGGATTCGTCCACTTGCCGGCAATCCAGACGAAGAGCGTGAGCGCGACGAGGACGATCGCCGTGCGGACGAGGGTCGCGAGATCCGAGTCGACGCCGCGGATGCCGATCTTGGCGAAGATCGCCGTGAGTGCCGCAAAGACCGCGGACAGGAGCGCCCAGCTCAACCAGTTCGACGTCGAAGTCATGAGCGTTCTCCGTTCTCTGCGCCGGTTCAGAGCTGCGAAATCCAGCGACCGAACTCGGTCGTGGTGCGTTTGCCGACTTTCACGAAAGCGCCGCGCTTGAAGAACTTGCTGCCGAAGATGTGGACGTAGCCACCGAGATCCGACGGCAGGTAGAACTCGCCGTATTTGAGCATCGCGACCTTCTGGCGTCCGAAGTGCCCGTAGAAATACGCGAACTCGAAGAGCACATTGAGGTTCGGTACGGAATATTTCTTTCTCCGGATCTGGCTCGTCGACTCCGGGGAAAAAAGGAGCAGAGCACCATCGACCCGCTGGCGGATGCGATCGAGATCCTCGAGCAGGGTGCGTCCGGCGGTGAACGCCTCCCACCAGGGAACGAAAGTGAGCGTCGGGCTCGTGAACGTCTTGACGATCGCCCGGGCCTGCGACTTCGCCGCGGAGGACGATCCGATGAAGATTCTGGTTTCCGGCACCCGGCCTCCTCCTCCGTTCGAAACGTTCTCCGATTCTAGTCGCCACCGCGTCCGGACACCTGTCCACGGGTCTTCGAGCCTGCGGACGCTCGCGCGCAGGCAACCTCGCATCGCTCGCCGCGTAGGACAGAGGGTGACACTCGCGCTCTCCACCCGGCTCGGCCAGGCACCGGCCCAGCCTTCCACGACGTTTTTTCGTTCGCCGCGCGTCGCCGTGGGCTCGTTTCGCTGCCCGGTCGACCATCCGAACTTCCGCCACGAAGGGGAGATGGGCGGCTTCGAGATGGTCTTTCCGCGCTCGGCGGTCTGGATCCGCCGGCCCGACTGCCGGTCGTTCGTGGCCGATGCCAACCTGGTGACGCTCTACAACCGGGGGCAGGTCTACGAACGCGCTCCGATCGCGAGCTCCGGCGACAACTGCGACTGGTATTCGCTCGATGAAGCGCTGGCGCGCGAAATCGTCGCCGAGCGCGACCGGGAAGCGGCCGACTCTCCGACGCCGCTGCGCTTTCCCTTCGCCGCGGGAAGCCCGGAGCTTTATCTGCGGCAGCGGCGTCTCTTCGAGCGCCTGCGGCGGGGGGCGCGGCCCACCGCCTCCGGGCCGGGCGAGCTCGACGCTCTTGCCGTCGAGGAAGAGGTGGGTCAGCTCTTCGCCGCGGTGGTGGCGCGCTCGTACGCGGGGCGTCGAAGCGAGAACGCACCGCCGGCGAGACCCGAACCGGAAGCCGTGCGACGGGCACGTGAGCTTCTGGCGGCGCGCTTCCGGGAGGCGCTCAATCTTTCGGAGCTCGCGCGCGAGTGCGGGCTTTCGAGCTTCCGTCTGGCGCACCTCTTCCGCCGGGAGACGGGCAGCTCGTTGCACGCCTGGCGCGTTCGGCTGCGATTGCAGGCAGCGCTCGACGAGCTCTCGGATTCACCGCGTCCGGATCTCACCGAGCTCGCTCTCGATCTCGGTTTCTCGAGTCACAGTCATTTCAGCGCCAGTTTCCGGCGCTGCTTCGGTGTGACGCCCTCCGCGATGCGGGCGCGGCGCGCGACGACGTTCGAAGCCAGCAAGTTTGCGATAGCCCGGCGCACGGCGCACGGTTAGCCTCACTTCAAGGAGAACGGAAATGTCAGCGAATCTTTCGAGTGGTTTCGAGAAGCGTGTCTGGCGAGCTGCGGCCTCGAGTGCGCTGCTCCTGGTGGTTGCCGGCGGAATGGCTGCGGTCGGTGCCCAGACGCCGGGAGCGGCTTCGGCCGCACCGGCAGCGCCTGCGGCGCCTCCAGCGGCAACGGCTGCGGCACCTCCCGCGCCGGCGCCGGAACAGCGGCAGGCGCAGGGGCTGATCCAGGCCAACGACTTCGAGGGTGCGCTCAAGCTTCTCGAGCCGCTGGTCGAACGGGAGCCGAAGAATGCGCGCGCCTGGCGGATGATCGGCTTCGCTGCCCTGCGCGCGAAGCAGTTCGACAAGGCGATCGGCGCCTACCAGAAATCGCTCGTGCTCGAGCCCGCCTTCGACGCCGCCCGCTACAACCTCGGCGTCGGCTACGCGCTGAAAGGCGATCGCGATCGCGCCTTCGCGACTCTCGCCGAGGTCAAGGCGACGCGGCGGGTGGACATGTCCCAGGTCGAAGTCGACGACGACCTCGAAGCGTTGCGCAGCGATCCGCGATTCAAGTCGATTCTCCCGGCGCCGGGCGACTTCACCGACCCGTTCGTCGAGCCGGTGAAGATCCTGCGCGAGTGGGACGGTGAGGGTTCGAACGATCAGTTCGGCTGGATCGGGCGCAACATCGGTGACGTGGACGGCGATCACGTGCCCGACATCGTGACCTCGGCGCCGACGCACAGTCTCGTCGCCGGCAAGCAGGACAAGGCGGGCCGGATCTACGTCTACTCGACGAAGAGCGGCAAGCTCCTGTGGACGGCGGACGGCAACGCCGGCGATCAGCTCGGCACCGGAATCGAAGGTGCGGGCGACACCAACGCGGACGGCGTCCCGGACGTCATCGCGGGAGCTCCGTACGCCAGCTACGCAAAGGTCTACTCGGGTCGCGACGGCAAGCTGCTGCTCACTCTCAAGGGCAAGGCGAACGAGAGCTTCGGTCTGCACACTTCGGGTGTGGGAGACGTCGACGGCGACGGCGGATCGGAGCTCCTCATCGGTGCCCCCGGCGCGACTTTGACTGCGACTCCGACGGCGACGGGCGCCCCTCCCGCTCCTCTGCCCGGAGACACCGGTCACGCCTATCTCTACTCCGGCAAGACCGGGAAGCTCCTCATCGACTGGAAGGGCGAACGCGACGGCGATCAGTTCGGCGCCACCGTCGGCGGCGCGGTGACCGGCAAGAAGATTCTGCTGATCGCCGGCGCCGGTGCCGGTGGACCGGCAAATACCGGGCGCGTCTATGTCTACGATGCGATCAGCCCCAAGCCGCAGTTCACCATCGACGCCGATGAATCCGGCAACGCGCTGGGCTCGATGTTCGTCGCCGTGCCGGGCGATGTCGACGGGGATGGCGTGCCCGATGTCTTCGCCTCGGACTGGTCGAACACCGCCAAGGGCCGCTCCACCGGGCGCGTCTACGTGCACTCCGGCAAGGACGGCCATCGCCTGCTGACGCTGACCGGTGAGACCGCCGGCGAAGGGTTCGGCACCAGCAACTCGAACGCCGGCGATGTCGACGGCGACGGGCACGCGGATCTCATCGTCGGCGCCTGGCAGTTCGCGGGCGGAGCGGTTTCCGGTGGACGCGCGCAGCTGTTCTCCGGCAAGGACGGCTCGCTCATGAAGTCGTTCACCTGCAAGACGATGGGCGACACGTTCGGTTTCGATGCGGTGACGATGGGCGACGTCGATGGCGACGGCACCGACGATTTCCTGATCACCTCCGGCTGGAGCGCCATTCACGGCTACCGCTCGGGGCGCATGTTCCTGCTGTCGAGCGGTATCGCGAAGAAGCGCGCCCACTGAAGCCGCGCGCTCGAATCCGGGAGATCGCCGCCCGATTCGAGCGCCGTCGTCTCAGCGCGGCGTCGTGGCGGGCGATGGGATATCGGGGCTCTTCGGGCTCCCGGCGCTCGCCGCGAATCCGGCTGCCGCGAGCCGCCTCCCCGGGGCGAGAGCCAGGGCGCGAGCGAACTCGTCGAGCGCCCTCGCCCGGCCGTGGCGTTGGAGCATCTCTCCCAGCAGTTCGTGCGTCGGCTTGGTGATGGTCGGCGGTCCGAAGTCGATCGGCAGGGCGTCCTCGAGCGCTGTCGCCTGGCGGGCGAGCTTCTCGGCCGCGTCGAGCCGGCCGCGCTTCTCGGCGAGGAGAGCCTGCGCTTCGAGCAGAAGAATCTCCGGTCGCAGACGGTAGGTCGGGTTCGGATCGTCCTGCGCCTTCGCGATCGCCAGCACTTCGCGACTCACCGCTTCGAGATCGGAGATCGCGCGTTTCGTCTCCGCAAGGTCCTTGCCGGCGAGCGCACGGAGCGCCCGCGCGAAAGCGAAGTCGAGCCGCGTCCGTGGGGTCGCGAAGGGCGGAAGCTCCCAGGCCGCAACATCGCCCGTCCAGTCCTCGCTGTCGACGAGATAGGCGAGCCGCAGATTCGCGAACGCCGCGCCCGAGCTGTCATCGGCATCGAGTGAGTGGGCGGCGTCCGGCGAACCTTTGACATCCATCGCTTCGGTACGGCAGGCGGAGAGCGTCGCTTTCGCGTCGTCGAACCGGCCGAGCTGCTGCTCGGCGTAGGCGAGCCAGGCAATGTAGTGGCCGCAGCGCTTCGGAGGCAGCTGCTTCGCGGCGCGCATGCGATCGACGGCGGCCATGGCCGCGACGTTGGCATCGATCGTCTCCTGCCACATGCCGAGGGCGAGGAAGATGTGCGACGTCATGTGCTGCGCGTGTCCGGCGTCCGGTGCGACGCGGGCGTAGAGACTCGCCGCGCGGAGTCCCGACCGCGCGTGCTCCGGATCGTCGTAAGAGTGGATGAGGTAGTGCAGCACGCCGGGATGGTCGGGCTGTCTCTCGAAGGCCTTCTCGAGGACGGCCGCGGCGCGCTGGTAGGTCGGGACGTCCCGCCCCGCGTGCGCGGTTCCCAGGATCGCGAGACCGTAGAAAGCTGCGGCGTCGATGTCGTCGGGATAGCGCGCGGCGACGTCGGCCATCGCCTTCTCGTAGGCGAAGTCGCGCGCCTCTTTGTCGGCCACTCCGCTTCTGAAGCTCTGCGGCTCGTTCGTGTCGTTCCCATACAGAACTTCCACCGCGTCGAGATAGGCGCGCTCGCGCCCGGTCGGCGCCTTGGCGCGGCGCTCGGCAGGCGTCGGCGCGAGACGATTGAGCGCCGCTCGTGCCGCCGGGAGGTCCTGCTGCATCCAGACCGGGTGGGTGAAGGTCATCGCCTCGCCCCAGTAGGCGAGCGCGAATCCCGGGTCGATCGCTTCGGCGCGACGAAACGCTTCGGCGGCGGACGGATATTCAAAGTCATGAAGCAGCGCCAGGCCGTCGAGGAAGTCGGCCTGCGCTGCCGGAGCTCCCGAGCTCGCGAAGTCGACCTTGCCGAATCCGTGGCCTGCCGGAGATGCGGACGTTGCCTTCGCCGACCCTGCTGTCAGCAGAAGGAAAGTGCCCAGCAAGGCGGGAACAGTCGAACGAGTACAGGGCATGGAAACCTCCTCCGGCGGAAGATCGATCATAGACCGGAGAAATTCGTCGCTCGGTCGAGATCGCGAGGAAGTCGAGGCCGGACATGGCTAGAATCGCGCATGCCGCTCTCGCGCTTCCGGTCGTCCGCTCGCTTCGCTCTCTCCACGTTGATCGTCGTTCTGCTCGTTGCGCTCCTTGCCGTGATCGCTCCCCCGGTTTCCGCTACCGGGGCGAACGTCCTGCCTTCGGTCTACGAGCCGGCGGGTACCGGAGGCTATGCCGCGCTCGATCGTGCGCTCGCCAAGCTCGAGACGCACCGCCGTCTGCTCATCATCGGCGCGCATCCGGACGATGAGGACACGTCCGCGTTGACGCTCGTGTCGCGCGAGCTCGGCGGCGAAGCGGCGTATCTCTCGCTTTCCCGCGGCGAAGGCGGACAGAACCTCGTCGGGCCCGATCTCGGAGAGTCGCTGGGACTGCTGCGCACGCAGGAGCTGCTCGCAGCACGGGGCATCGACGGGGCGCGGCAGTACTTCTCGCGCGCTTTCGATTTCGGCTATACGCGTTCGCTGCCGGAAACTCTCGGACTGTGGCCGGAAAAGACCCTGCTGACGGACGCCATCCGCATCATCCGGCGCTTCAAACCGCAGGTCATCATCTCGGTCTTCGGCGACGATGCGAGTGGCGGTCACGGCCAGCATCAGGCGGCGGGCCACACTGCCTACCTCGCTTTCCGCAGCTCGGGAGATGCCGAGCCAGGGGAGGAAACCGGCAATGGTCCGTGGAAGGCCGCCGCACTCTTCCGCACCGGCTGGTTCAATCCCGAAGCGGCCACCGTTTCTCGCTCGCTCGGCGGCATCGACCCGTGGAGCGGCCTGTCCATCCAGCAGCTGGCGATGAAATCGCGCAGCCAGCATCGCTCGCAGGACATGGGCCGCCTGCTCGATCTCGGCGGCCGGGACGGGAAATACATCTTCGTCGAGGGTCTGCCCGGAACCGGCGGCGACGATCTTTTCAACGGCATCGACACGACCCTTCCGGGAATGGCGGCGACGCTCGGCGCAGCCGGTGCGCCGGTGCGCGCGGCGCTCGATCGCGCGGCGGCGGAGATCGGGGCAGCGCGGGAGGCCGTGCGTCCGGATCATCTCGACGCGGCGGTCGCACCGCTCACGCGCGCGCTCACCGCTCTCGACACCGCCGCCGCGGCATGCGCCAAGAGCGCTCTCTCCGATGCGCCGCCGGTCTGCGATCTGATCGCGGAGAAAATTGCGATCGGCGAGGAAGCGCTGCTGGTCGCGAGCGGTGTGGCGATCGATGCTTACGTCGACCGGAGTGAGCTCGTCCCCGGGGAGCCGGTCAAGCTCACGCTCTTGGTCTGGAATGCCGGAAAGAGCTCGGTAAGGCCGCTGGCCTTGAATTCTCGCGGTTCGGGAAGCGAGCTCGCCAACGGCGCCGCGAGTTGCGGCAAGGCGCTCGAGGGACACAGCTCCATTGCCGCCGGCGAGCTGGTGAATTTCGACTGCGCCTTCACGCTCGACGACAAGGCGCAACCGACACGCCCCTACTTTCTGCAGCGACCGCGCCTCGGAGCGCTTTACGACTGGAGCGCAACTTCTCTGCCGCAGCGCGGTGAACCGTTCGGCGAAGGACCGCTCTCGGGGCACGTCGAGCTCGAAGTCGCAGGACGTCCGGTGCGTCTGGATCGCGAAGCGGTGTGGCGTCTCGGAGATCAGGCGCTGGGGGAGATCCGCCGGCCGCTCGCGGTCGTGCCGCGGCTCGAGATCCGCGTCTCGCCCGAGGTCGTCGTATGGCCCAACGGCGGACCGGCACCGAAGCTCACCGTCGATCTGATCTCGCATCTTGCCGCGCCGCAGAAGGGCGAGCTCGGTTTCGTTTCGACCCCGGACTGTACGATCGCCACCGGTTCGCCGACGATGCCGTTCACCATCTCCGAAGCCCGGGGCACGACGAGCCTGCAAGTGGCAGCGCCGGCATGCGCGGCCGGCGGCACCGGGCGAATGCACCTCACCCTGCAGGCGACGACGGCGACCGGCGAACATTCGGTCACCGGCGCTCCTCTTCTCGAGTACACGCACATCCCGGAGACGCCGACGCGGGGCAACGACGGCGTCGACCTGGTGCGCGCCGACATCCGCCTGCCGAAGCTGACGCGCGTCGGCTACGTCCTCGGCGCCTCCGACCGCGTGCCGGCGGCGCTCACGGAGATCGGCGTTCCGCTCGAGATTCTCACGCCGGAGCTGCTCGACGCGGGCGATCTCTCGCGCTACGACGCGATCGTCGTCGGCAGCCGTGCCTACGAGACCGACGAGCATCTGAAGGCCGCGAACAACCGGCTGCTCGACTACGCCCGCAAGGGTGGGCTGGTCATCGTCCAGTATCAGCAGTACCCGTTCATCGACGGCGGTTTCGCGCCGTTCACGCTCGACATCGCGCGTCCGCACGATCGCATCACCGACGAGAACGCTCCGGTGCGGATCCTGGTCGCCGATCATCCGGCGTTCACGACGCCGAATCGCATCGGTCCCGACGACTGGAAGGGTTGGATCCAGGAGCGTTCGCTCTACATGCCGTCGACCTGGGCGGCGGACTACTCGCCGCTGCTCGAGATGCAGGACCCCGATCAGGCGCCGCAACGGGGCGCGCTGCTCGTCGCCGGTCTCGGAAAAGGCACGTACGTGTACACGGGAATCGCGTTCTTCCGCGAGCTTCCGGCCGGAGTTCCGGGCGCCTTCCGGCTGTTTGCGAACCTGCTCGCGCTCGGCCGGAGCGGTGCGGAGCGTGAGGCTTCCTTCGCGGCGCGCGGCAAGGCGCTCGCCGACCGCTTGATGATCGTCGACACGCACATCGACGTGCCCTACCGCCTGCAGGAGGAGAAGGACGCCAAGGAAGAGATCGAGAACATCTCGCTCGCGACTTCGAAAGGAGAGTTCGACTATCCGCGCGCCGTCGCCGGAGGACTCGACGTGACGTTCATGTCGATCTACATCCCGGCAGCGCTGCAGGAAACCGGCGGCGCGAAGGCTCTCGCCGACGAGCTCATCGATCGGGTTGAGTCGATCCAGCGCGCTTCACCGGAGAAGTGGGCCATGGCGCCGACGCCGGACCAGGCACTGGCGAACCGGAAAGCGGGGAGGCTGTCGTTCGCGATGGGCATCGAGAACGGTGCGGCGATCGAGGACAACCTCGCGAACGTCAAGCACTTCTACGACCGCGGCGTCCGCTACATCACTCTCACGCACGGCAAGAACAATCTGATCGGCGATTCGTCCTACGAGCCGGCGGACAACCGCAAGTGGCATGGACTGTCGCCGTTCGGCCGCGACGTCGTGGCGGAGATGAACCGGCTGGGAATTCTCGTCGACATCTCGCATGTCTCCGACGAGACGTTCGATCAGGCGCTGGCGCTGAGCAAGGCGCCGCCGATCGCCTCACACTCCTCATGCCGTGTCTTCACCCCGGGTTTCGAGCGCAACGTCGACGACCCGCGGATCCGCGCTCTCGCCGAAAAAGGCGGCGTGCTGCAGATCAACTTCGGCTCGTCCTTTCTGACCGCTGCTGCGAATCAGTATTCGAAGGACGGCCAGGCAGCCGTCGCCGCTTTCGTGAAGGAGAAGAACGTCGCCGCGGATTCTCCCGAAGCCAAGGCGTTCGGCGAGAAGTGGCAGAAGGACAATCCGCTGCCGCGCGCGAACCTCGACGACGTCGTCGCACAGATCGAACACGCGGTCGCGATCGGCGGCATCGACCATGTCGGCCTCGGCTCGGATTTCGACGGCGTCAACGGCACCCTGCCCTACGGCCTGCGCGATGTCTCGATGTACCCCATCCTCTTCGCCCGCCTCCTCGAACGCGGCTGGAGCGAAGCGGACATCGAAAAAATCGCCGGCCAAAACCTCCTCCGCGTCTGGCGCGAAGCGGAGAGGGTCGCGAAGACGTTGCAGGGGTAAACGGAAGGCGGCGGCTATCCGCCCTCGCGGCAGCTCTTTTTTTGCAGTCTTCGACCGGAATACTCGACTCGTTCGTTTTAAGAGATGGGATTCGTCGTGCCTTGCCCTGATGGGACGGGCGTGGCGAACCTTGCGCGTTGCTGTGAACTACTACTGCGGCACCCGCCAAACGGTCTCTTATCGGGGAGAAGTGATGAGAAGAGTGAAGATCGTGCTCGCAATGGCTATGGCTGGTCTAGCGGCGTCGGCTCTCGTCGGGGCCGATGAAACTCCAAGCCTGGGCCGAGGCATTGCCCTGGACAAGTTGTATCAATTCGGCGATGTCGACTCCGTTGACCTTCAATCAGGCACACTCTCCATTGCAATTCCCATCGGAACGTCTTATCCAGTGTCCGAGCAGTTCTCCTACAGTTTTACGCTCACACACAGCTCAAGGTCCTGGGACTACACGGCGATCGCGGGCGGTTACAACGTCTTTCCAAACCGGCTCTCCAACAGTGGAATCGGCTGGTCTTTTCACATGGGACTTCTATTGAGCCCCGGCACGGCGGAAAACCCAGGCGGCGGTTGGAAGTACGTCGATCCCGCAGGAGGGGAGCATCTTTTTCATCCGACTCTGCACGACGGCGAAATGGACGGCGATACGATCAACGCCATTGACTACACACGTGATTCCACTTATATGCGCCTCACTCACCAGGCGCTCGGGTACTACGAGATCGAATTTCCAGATGGCTCGGTCAAGAAATTTGAGCACCAGGCGGGCCGGCCAGCCACGGAGTTCCGTCTCACCGAAATCCGCGACCATTTCTACTCGGGGCTCACGCCTCAAAACTGGGTGCGCATCGCCTACAATGACACTCTCCTGACTTGGACGATTACGGACAGCACGGGGCGCTCCCACGTGGTCAAGTTCGTTTCCCTCACCTACGATTCAGCTACCAAGCCTATGGTCGACTACGTCGACCTCGCCGCATTCGATGGAACGCCGGCGCGGTGGGATTTCACCTATGCCGCAGGAGGCGCGAGCTCGATCTGGCGTGAGTGCCGTCAAGCCGCAGCTGGCCATTTGACCGTTCCGGTGCTCGGCAGCGTCACGCGCCCCGATGGCACAACCTGGGCCTTTACTGACTACGATGCGGACCCCGGCGTGCAGCATCTGGAGTGCAAGCAGGCGGTCCTTTCCGATCTCACTTTTCCGACCGGCGGGAGAGTCCACTACGACTACGCGGGTCGCCTGCTTCCGGCGAATGATCCCTGCCCGGATCCCTCGGGTCTGGGAGAGCTGTACCTGCTCGTGTTGACGCAGCGCAAATTCATTGACAACGTCGTGCGCAACCCAGCCAATCCGGACGCTGTCTGGAGTTACGAATACACACCGAATGCTCCCGGTGTTGCGGACATCTGCGGAGGCCCCGAAGATGAAGTGCTTCCTCCCGAGGAGCTCACTGTCACGGTTTTCGACCCGCTGAATAACAAGACAGAGTATTTCTTCTCCGTCTGGCCTGCCTTCCAGCCTTCGCCCAGCGGCTTTCTTCGCTCCGAGTATGGGCTGCCCTTTACCCGGCTCGATCCTGTATCTGGGCGGTTCCTCAGCTCGATCTCATACGACTGCAACTCTCCTGGCCTGACGTGTGACCCGAAGCGCTTCAACTACGTTCTCTACGAGCAGGATGGCGGGAGTGTGGAGCACGCGAACCGCCGGCTACAGGTGCAGCGGACGGTTTACGACGACGACAGCGACGTGTGGACCGAGACGGCTCGTTCGAGTTTCGATGGTGTCGGTCACTATCGTCAAGAATCGACGGCCGGTAACTTCGACGCGACTTCGCAAACGACATTCACGAACTTCAACCCTGCTCGTGGGACCTATCCCGGAAGCTACACGGTCCTTCCCATCACCGCTTCCTGGGCGCTCAACACCTATGACCGCATGGACACGACCGGTGGCACACCTGTGGACACTTCCAGAAGCACATTCGACTTTGACGCTTTCACAGGTTCTCTGAAGTCGGTTCGCACATTCAAGGCCGGATCGGCAGGTGGCTTGATTGCGGGCCCGAACGATCTCGTGACCCTCTACTGTCGGGATCTCTCGGGAAACGCGACGTCGGAGTCCTCCTACGGCGGTGACGGGGCTCGATTCCAACTGCCCGGCTCGTTTCCGACGTGTGCGTCCGGCGTTCCTTCTGCGGGCTGGCAGTATCGAGTCGACCACGGCTACGCATCGGGAGTCCGAAAGAGTTCGAAGTACAACGGAACAGCGCATTTCACTCTCGACCTCACTATCAACCCGGCGACGGGATTGCCTTCCGCCAGCCGCGACACCGCTCTCGTCGAAACGCAGTTCGTCTATGACGACTTGGGTCGGTTGGTGCGCTCGAAGCCGATCGCTTTCTCCACACTATTGCCAGATGCACAGACCGAGTACACCTTCTGGCCTCCAGGGATCTCTGGTGGAATTCTCCACCCGGCCTCAGTGGAGGTAGAGCGATGCCCTCCGGACCAATCGACGTGCACTTCGGGAAACCGCTACACAGATGAGTACGTCGAAGTCACCGGCTTCGGCCGCAGCTGGCACGAAGTCCGGGACATCCCGGACACTTCTGATTGGGCTGTACGCGTCACCCGATACAACCCGATGGGTTGGGCGGTTCGCGTTTCGACGTGGCTCGCCGATGCAGACGTCCAGTTCGCAAACGAGAACACTCTGTCGGCAACGGCGTTCGGTGGGTACGACGCTTTCGGCCGCCCCACGACGATCACCCAGCCGGATGGCGCGGCGACAACCCATCAGTATCTTGGGGCGCGCTGGGTCCGGACGGAGCAAAACCTCGCCCTAACACTGAGTGGCGCCGACCAATGCGTGAGACGTTGGGATAGGAGCGACAGGTTTGGCAGGATGGACCGCGTCGAAGAGGCCTACACGAGCTGCACTTCTGGCGGCACACCGACGGCTGTTACCGAATACTCGTACGACGAGGCTGGGCATGTGGCGAAGGTCTGCCAGAACATGAGCGGCGCGACTTGCGGACAGTCGCGATCTTTCTTCTACGACAATCGCGGCTTCTTGAGCTCCGAGCAGCATCCGGAAAAAGGAACGAGCGGCGGCGGCACAGTCGGCTATTCGTGCTACGACGCTCGGGGCCATTCCCGGTACCGCGACGATGGTTCGACGAGTCGAAGACTGGCCTTCACTTTCGATCTCGCCGAGCGCCTCACCAAAGTCCGCGTCCCCTCAGGAGCGGAGACCTGTGATCAAGTCCCGGAGACCGGAACGACTTGGAAGCAGTTCACCTTCGCAACGGCCAATTCAGGTTCAAATGCTCGAATGGGTAAGCTCGAAACTGCGAGCTCGCGCAACGAGCTCGGTCTCCCAGCTTTCGCAGCCAACTCCGTCGCGAACGTTCTGGAGAGCTACACGTACCAGGAACGCGGCGGGCGCATCTCGAAGCGGACGACGGCGGTCTCCGGAGCCGGTGTGGCCAGCGAGACTTGGGAGGTCTCTCAAATATTCGATCCCTTGGGCCTGATTGCAACGCAGAACTACCCCATTTGCACCGTGGGCAGTGCTTGCGCGGGCGCTCCGTCGGCGTGGGGCGTCTCGATGACGTACGCGCAGGGAATGCTCAAGTCGATCGTTGGGACCGACATGGTCTCCTGGCTTTCGAACATGACCTACTATCCGAGTGGGATGCCGGCTTCGGTCACTCACGGCGGTGGACTGCTGGAATCGATCGTTCAGGCGAGCCATGGGATGCCGCGCCCGGACTCGATCACCATCACATCGCCTTCTCCGGAGGAGCCGGTGCCGTTCACGACCGGCACCTACGCCTATGACGGGGCGGGCAACGTCAAGACGATCGGCAGCGATCACTACCGGTACGACAAGCTCCAGCGCCTGGTCGAAGCGCAGATGGGCTCTCTCGCTCCCAGCCAGAACCAGACGGCGACGTTCGACGCCTACGGCAACCTCACGGCGATGAACACGAACGGCACCAGCGTGAACTTTCCGACGTCGGGAACCTCGAACCGTCTCACCTCGGCGAGCTACGACAGTTCAGGCAACACTACAGCGTGGAGCGGCAACACCTACTCTTGGGACCCCCTCAACCGCATGACGCACTGGTCCAACGGCTCCGAGGGCTGGAGCTACGTCTACACCGCAGACGACGAGCGGCTTTGGGCGATCAAGGATGTCGCTGGCGGCGGATATTCCACCTGGACGCTCCGAGGGCTGGGCAACAATGTGCTGACCCGGGATGAGCGGTTCCCCGGTGCGCCATTCAGCGGCTCGTTCGCTCCCGGGGACTGCGCATCGAGCCCGCCGCTCGCCGGCGTCTTCTGCGACGGCTTCGAGGGCGGCAGCACGAGCGTCTGGAGCAGCTCGGGCTCCGGGACACCGAGAACGATCACCGACTACGTATACCGGCAGGGGCAGCTCCTGGCAGCGAGCGTCATGAACGGCGACATCCGGCACTTCGGCCTCGATCACCTCGGAACGGTTCGCATCGCCACGGACTTTTTCGGCAACTTCGGCGCGGTCCACACCTACTTCCCCTTCGGAACCGAGGCGACGTCCGCATCTCAAGATGCAGAGGTGATGAAGTTCACCGGCCACGAGCGCGACCTGCAGTCCACGCCGTCGTCACCGGCGGACGACATGGACTACATGCATGCGCGATTCCATTCACCGCTGACGGGGCGGATGCTGAGCGT
>JBDTQG010000058.1:0-21185 GCA_039932315.1 Thermoanaerobaculia bacterium | reverse complement strand
ACTTCGAAGGAGACACGGTCCCCTTCGTTGAGGGAGCGATATCCCTCGGCGAGGATCGCGGTGTGGTGGACGAAAACGTCCGGGCCACTCTCCCGCGAAATGAAGCCAAATCCCTTCTCGTTGTTGAACCACTTGACTGCACCTTGTTCGGTCATGCCCTGCTCCTTACACCTACTTGGTTAATGAATCTCGGCCTCGCTTCGAGGCCGACCTTGCCGCGAGCCCGCTTCGGGCCCCGCGAATTCGATATCAGCACAGCCCGCCGGAACGTCCCGGGGGCCAAGATAGACATCATTTGGGGAATTGCCCTGCCAGACGACTGCTCAGACGCGAACGACGTTGCGGGCCTGGAGGCCCTTCTGTCCTTCGACGACCTCGAACGAGACCCGGTCGCCCTCGTTCAGCGAGCGATAGCCCTCGGCCGTGATCGCGGTGTGGTGGACGAAAACGTCCGGACCGCTCTCGCGTGAGATGAAGCCAAAGCCCTTCTCGTTGTTAAACCACTTCACTGTTCCCTGCTCGGTCATGCGTAACTCCTTGATGCACCTGCGTGTGGATAAAACGCGGTCCGCGAAAGCGGAACGCTGTTGCGAGGTCCGCAATGGACCTCAAAAATGGAAAGGTAATGGAGGTTCTGGATCAAATGGGGGAGGGAGATAATTCGGTCCGGCTTGTAATGGGAGAGACTCTCTCATACCCCGGAAGGAATTGCAAGCTCCAGACGGCAGACTGCGAGAGTGGCCCTCAGATCGGCGGGAACCGGCGCTTCGAACGCCTCCGGCTCGAGGCCGGGGATGGCAAGACGGAAGGCGTGCAGCAGGGAACGTCCCGGAGTGAGCGCCGCGCGGAGCGCGGGCGAGCGCACGGCGTGCTCCCGGGGCCCGCCGTAGAGATCGTCCCCGACAATCGGATGCCCCGCCGCCGCGAGATGCACCCGGAGCTGATGCGTCCGTCCCGTGCGCGGCGCGAGCGCCAGCAGCGCGACATGGGGAGCGCTCCCGAGAACGCGATATTCGGTGAGCGCCGGCCGGCCCTCGGGATCGACACGCATGCGCCGCCGGTCCTTCTTGTCCGGGCCCAGGCGCGCATCCCAGCTCCCCACCGCCGGCCGCGGATGACCCCAGACCAGCGCGAGATAGGTCTTCTGAGCCTGGCGCTCGGCGAACCGCCCGATGAGATCGCGGTGCATGTCGCTGTCGAGCGCGACCAGGACCACACCGCTCGTCGATTCGTCGAGGCGGTGCACAAGCATCGGATCGCGACCGGTGAAGAGCTCGCGATCCTTGAACCGGAGGGATTCGACGAGGCCGCGAGCCGCTCCGTGCGGATCGGACCGCGAAGTGCGCAGAGAGAGTCCTGCCGGTTTGGCGATCGCCGCAAAGCGGTCGCCGAAGAAGAGAAGGTCCGCTGGAAGCCGACGCGCCGGAATCGCGTGCGACGTGCCGCTCAAGGTTCGAATCGCCGCATGGTCGAAAGATCCCCTTTGCTGCCGAAGAAGAGCCGGAAATAGGCGCGCTGCTCGCGAACGTCGGAGCTCACGAACCGGCGCGCGGCCGACCGCGCCGCCGCGCTCTCCGGAAAGTGCTCCGCGAGCCATCCGGCCGCGTTGCCGCCGATGGGATTCGTCACCCTCATCGCCACCGCATTGCCCGAGCCCTCCTGCTCGAAAGCCGGCGGCCAGGGATGGTAGGCGCCGAGCGCCGCGAAGAGTATCGATGCCGGGAGGAGCCCGGCGAAGAGCCGGCGAGGCCAGACCCTCTCCGCGGTGAGGACGAGCGGAGCGAAAAACAACAGCAGCGGCTGCATCGGCAGCAGGTAGCGATAGCCGTAGGACCAGCCACCGTAGGAGCCCGCGAGGAGCGCATGCCCGACGAACTGCAGCGCCATTCCGATCGCGACGGCGCGGGCGATCGAGCGCAGATGGAGAGCGGCGGGCAACTCTTCTCCACCTCCGCTGCGCGCCGGACCCGCAAGGCCGTCCGAGCGCCGGCAGGCGACGATCAACCCCCAGAGGCCGAAGAGAAGAACCGGCGAGACCGTCAGCAGTCCATGACTCCCGGCGAGAATCTCCAGCGCGTAGAACGGGCTCTGCGGCAGGACGACTCCTCCCGCGGCCGGTCCCGCCTGCGCGGAGAGGTCGATCGCACCGGGGACAAGCTTCACCGGCAGCGGCGATCCGTGCGTGGCGAGATTCGCGAGCACCGCGACGACCAGACAGCCGGCGACGGCGACGACGAATCGCCGCAACGCGAATCGTCGCTCACTCCGCAGGAGGATCCAGCCGAAAACCGGCAGGAATCCCAGACCCGGCAGGAGATCGATCGCCGCAGCGAGCCCCACGAAGGTTCCGCAGCGCCCTCCTTCTCCGTCGATGGCGGCGATGGCGGCGGCAAAGAGCAGCGCCGCGGCGGGAGTGTGGTTGTTGAGCGTCGTCGAAAAAGTGAAGAGAAGCGTGCCGGCAGCGAGCGCCAGTGTGAGCAGAATCCTCCACCGCCTCTCGAGCCCGACCCAGCGGTCGATCGAACGGTAAAACGTCGCCACGAGCCAGGCGCCGGGGACTCCGATGAGCAGCAGCGTCACCCAGAAGAGCACCGCCGCAGCGCCCGGTCCATGCAGGGTCCAGCCGGTGACGGCCTGAACGGCGGCGTAGAGGCCGGCGCCGACGAGGGCGAGGAGCGGCGGCTTGTTCGAATAGTCGTGCGCGCCGATGCGCACGCGGTCGATGTTCGCCGCGAAACGCGACCGCTCGACGCTGGCGCTCCCGTAGTCGACGAGCGACTCGATCGCCGCCCAGCGCGACGCATCGTTGCCGGCGATGAACACGCGACGATGCGTGGTCGCGGCATAGAGGCCGAGTGTCAGCAGGAAGACGACGACGGTCGCCGGGAGACGTCGCATGAAGTTGCGCAAGCATAGAGCGCAGCGCGGAAACTTACGCCGTTCGGGACGCTGCGCGATTTCTGCACCACCTTTGAAGGCCGGATCCGGCCGGGGTGCCGGTTCCTAGATGCAGATCTCTGCGCCGCTGCCGGCGATCTGGTAGACGTGGAACGGACCGTCGCCCTCCACTGAGGTCTCGTCGAAGGACGTGCCCGCATCTTCCGCCGCGTGCTTCATGAAGTGGACGTATTGCGTGCGGCTCATGGAGACGTCTTCGAGCTTTCCCTGCGCGCTCGCTTTCTTGCCTTTTGCAGACAGCGGAAAAACCATGGCGCCGTCTTCGACCTGAACCTTGACGGTGCGCCCGCCCTCGGCCGCGGCGATCTCCATCCAGCAGCCCGCCATCGCGCAAACGGCGTGCACTTCGCCTTCGACCCGGACATCCTGTCCGGCGAACTTCTCCGGGTGATCGAGAAGCGTTCCGACCGGAGTCGTTTCCGCCAGCTTGACCCCGGCGCCGTAGGAGACGGAATCGCAGGTCGCCGCGGCGAGCGGCGCAACGGAAAGGGCGAGGATCGAGAGCAGCACGGTCGGTTGCATGGGAAGTCGCATGGGCAGGCTCCGGAGGTCGTGCAGCCGGCGGGTCGGACGCCAAGCTGCGGTTCGAGAGATCCTACGTGAACTCCCGGGAAGAGGTTTTCGCGGGTGCGGAAACTCGGGTAGACTTCACCCAGAATTTCGCTTCGCAGCTGGCTTTCGCCTTGCAGCTGGCTTTCGGCTTGCAAACGAGCCTGCCCAACGCCATTCCGGCGCTTCAAGACGCACCCGGAACCCTTTTTCAGAGGAGAACCTGACGATGACTCATCTTCCACCGTCGATGCAGAAGCCCCGCGCGCTCGCCGCGATGGCGTCGCTCGCCCTTCTGGGCATGGTCGCTTTCGTCCTTCCCGCCTGCGCGGGAGAGAGCGCTGCGAACAAGCCGGCGCCGGCAGCCGCCGCCGACAAGAACACGCCGGTCGCCGAAGTCAACGGCAAGACCGTGACGATGGCCGAGCTCGAAACTCTGCTCGCTCCGCAGCTGCAGAAGATCGAGCAGCAGCGTCAGCAGCTCCTCGAGCAGGGTCTCGACCAGCTGATCCAGCAGAAACTGATGGAAACTGAAGCGGCCGCTCGCGGCATCGATCTTCTCGCGCTGCAGCAGGCCGAGATCCAGGGCAAGATCAAGGAAGTCAACGACGCCGATGTTTCCAAGTGGTACCAGGACAACCAGGCGCGCGTCCAGGGTCGACCGCTGGAGCAGATCGCACCGCAGATCAAGCAGTTTCTGACGCAGCAGCAGGGTCAGGAAGTCCAGGACGCGTTCATCAAGTCGTTGCGGGCGAAGTACAAGACCAAGATCCTGATGGACGTCGCGCGCGTCGAAGTCGCCGAAGCGGGCTCGCCCTCCGAAGGGGGTCCGGTCGGTTCGCCGGTCACGATCATCGAGTTCTCCGATTTCCAGTGCCCCTTCTGCGGCCGGGTGAATCCGTCGATCGCTCAGGCGAAAGAGACCTACGGCAAGAACCTCCGCGTCGTGTTCCGGCAGTTCCCGCTGAACATTCATCCGATGGCTCCGAAGGCGGCCGAGGCGGCCCTCTGCGCCAACGAGCAGGGCAAGTTCTGGCAGATGCACGATGCGATGTTCGCCGACCAGCAGAAGCTCACCGTGCCGGATCTCAAGGCATCGGCGGCGAAGCTCGGCGTCGACAGCGCGAAGTTCGACGCCTGTCTCGATGGCGGCAAGATGGCCGAAACGATCGCGCGCGACATGGCGGATGGACAGAAGGCCGGCGTCTCCGGCACGCCTGCGCTGTTCGTGAACGGACGATTCATCAACGGCGCAGTGCCGTTCGAGGAGCTCGCGAAGGTCATCAACGACGAGCTCTCCCGCAAGGGGATCGAGGCTCCGGCAGCGAAGTGACGCCGGACGCATCCTCTTCGGACACCGCCTCGTCCAGACCGGAGCTTTTCACTTCGGCCTGGGCGGAGCGCCTCGAGCGCGAGCTCGCGGGAAACGAGCCCTTTCGCAACGCTGCGGCGTCGTGGAAGGGCTCGTTGGCTTTGTCCCTTCACCCCGACGGAACGCAGGGATTCCCTGCCGTCCGCAGCCTCTTTCTCGATCTCGCGCACGGCAGCTCGCGGGCGGTGCGCGTGGCCGAACCGCGCGACGTCGCGGCAGCGAACTTCGCGCTCGAAGCCCCCGCCGCCGTCTGGCTTCGTCTGCTGCGCGGCGAAATCGAGCCGGCCGCCGCAATCATGAAGGGCGGCCTCAAGCTCACGCGCGGCTCGCTCTTCTCGCTCTTCCCACATCTCAAGGCAGCGCAGGCGCTCTTCGAGTGCGCGCGTCTCGTACCCACTCACTTTCCCGGAAAGCGCCCATGACCACATATCTCGTCACCGGCGCCTGCGGCTTCATCGGCGCGAACTTCGTGCACGATCTCCTCGCGCGCGATCCCGATGCGACCGTCGTCGCCCTCGACAACATGTCCTTCGCCGCCAACGAGGCGAATCTCGACGGCCTGCGCGACCGCGTCGAGCTGGTGGTCGACGACATCTGCAACTTCGCTGGAATGCTCGACCTCTACGCCCGGATCCGCCCCGATTTCGTGGTGAACTTCGCGGCCGAAAGCCACAACGATCGGGCCGTTCTCGATCCGTCTTCGTTCGCGCGCACCAACGCGCTGGGCGCGCAGACTTTGCTCGAGGCCACGCGGCGTCAGGTCGACCCTCCGGTCCGTCGCCATCTGCACGTTTCGACGATCGAAGTGTACGGAGAGCTGGCCGACGATGCGGCGTTCTTCACCGAGGGCAGCCCGCTGAACGCGAAGACTCCTTACAGCGCCGCGAAGGCCGCTGGCGACCAGTTCGTCCGCGCCTACATGCAGACCTATCGCGATATGGACATCGCGATGACGCACTGCGCGAACAACTACGGTCGCTTTCAGTTTCCCGAGAAGCTCGTACCGCTGATGATCACCAACGTCCTGCGCGGCAAGAAGGTACCGGTCTACGGCGACGGCCTGCAGATGCGCGACTGGCTTCACGTCTCCGACCATTGCGCGGCAATCTGGGCGATTCTTCATGCACCGCGGGTGCCGGTCGGCTACGACGCGGCGATCCACCCCGAGCTGCTGCCGATCTACGACATCTCGGCGCGCAACGAGGTCACCAACATGACGATCGTCGAACGCGTCCTGGGCCTCCTGGGCAAGCGCCCGGCCGACTGGATCGAACACGTCCCCGATCGCCCGAACCACGACCGGCGATATCTCATCAATCCAGAGAAGCTCGAACGGCAGCTCGACTGGAAGCCGAAAGTCGACTTCGCGGAAGGCATGGAAGAAACGGTCCGGTGGTACGTCGACAACCGCGCATGGTGGGAAGCGATCCTCGCCCGTACCGGCGACCTCGCCTTCGACTGGACCGCCGGCACCGCCGCGAAGAGCTGAACACCATCCCGGCAGGCGACCCTCGGTCGGCAACAGACCCGGGAATCGCGGACGCTTCGCGTGGCTCCTCGTCGTAGAATGCCGGGACCATGACGGACCTCCTGCAGCAGTCTTCCCGCGCCGCGCAGCCGGCGATTCTCACCCGCGAGCAGGTGCTCTCCGACTATCGGATCGGCTGGGAGAGCCGGCATGCCAGTCTCCTCGGTCGTCGCGAGGCGCTCACCGGAAAGGCCAAGTTCGGCATTTTCGGCGATGGCAAGGAGCTCGCGCAGCTCGCCATGGCGCGCGCCGCACGACCGGGCGACATCCGCTCCGGCTACTACCGCGATCAGACGTTCCTCATGGCGGTGGGTCAGCTCACGCTCGAACAGTTCTTCGCTCAGCTCTACTCGGACGCCGACCCGATCCGCGAGCCGCACTCGTCCGGCCGCCAGATGAATGCTCACTTCGCGACGCGGATGCGCGATGGATCCGGCGCGCCGCTGTCGATGATGGAGCACGTTCACACCTCCGCCGACATGGCGCCGACGGCCGGGCAGATGCCACGCCTGGTCGGGCTCGGTTACGCGTCGCGCCTCTATCGCGAAGTGCCGACGCTCGCGCAAGGCTTCGAGAAGTTCTCGAACCACGGCGACGAGATCGCCTTCGGAACGATCGGCAACGCGTCGACCGCCGAGGGACATTTCTGGGAAGCGGTGAACGCGATCGGTGTCCTCGGCGCGCTCTGTCTGATCTCGATCTGGGACGACGGCTACGGCATCTCGGTGCCGAACGAATTCCAGATCTGCAAGGACGACCTCTCGGAGATGCTCTCCGGCTTCGCGACCCGGGACGGAGGTCGCGGCTACGCGATGTTCCGCGTCCGTGGCTGGGACTATCTCGGCCTCGTCGACGCCTACACCGAGGCTGCGGAAACGATCCGACGCGAGCGCCGCCCCGCTCTCATCCATGTCGCGGAAGTGACGCAGCCGCAGGGTCACTCGACCTCGGGCAGCCACGAAAGATACAAGTCTGCCGAACGTCTGGCGTGGGAGATCGAGTTCGACGGACTGACGAAGTTCCGCGCTCTGATTCTCGATCGGCGCATCGCCGGCGCCGACGATCTCGATGCGATCGAGTCCGACGCCGCCAAGAAAGTACGCGAAGCTCAGCGCGCGGCCTGGGATGCATTTCAAGGCTCTCTCGCCGGTGAAAAGGCGAGCTTCCTCGATCTCGCCCGCGCCGTAGTGACCGCTTCACCCGGCGTCACCGCGCTCGAGTCCATCGTCACGAACTTCGATCGCCTGCAGCCGATTCAGCGGCGAAATATCCAGGCCGCGGCGCACGAAGTGCTGATCGAGACGCTCGGCGACCCTTCGCCGGCGCGGCGCTCGCTCGCCAGCTGGATCGAAGTGCACCGCCTCGAGAACGAAGAGCGTTACGGCTCCCACCTCTATGCGAAGGGAGCGCGCTCGGCGCTCGCCATCGTTCCGGTCTCCCCGTCCTATGGCGACGACGCGCCGACCGTGAACGGCTTCGAGGTTTTGAACGCCACCTTCGATGCTGCGCTCGCGCGCATTCCGGAGCTCGTGGCGTTCGGCGAGGATCTCGGGCGGCTGGGAGACGTCAACCAGGGATTCCTCGGCCTGCAGGAAAAGTACGGCGCGCTGCGGGTGGCTGACGTCGGCATCCGCGAGCAGACCATCATGGGGCAGGCGGTGGGACTGGCGATGCGCGGCATCCGGCCGATCGCCGAGATCCAGTATCTCGACTACGTTCTCTACGGCCTGCAGACTCTCTCCGACGACCTCGCGACGCTGCGCTGGCGCACTGCGGGAGCGCAGGCCGCACCGGTGATCGTGCGCACTCGCGGACACCGGCTCGAAGGTATCTGGCACTCCGGCTCGCAGATGGGCGGGCTTCTCCATCTGACGCGCGGCATCTGGCTCTGCGTGCCGCGCAACATGACGCAGGCGGCCGGCATGTACAACACCCTGCTCGCCGCCGACGATCCGGCGATCGTGGTCGAAGTGCTCAACGGGTATCGCCAGAAAGAGCGGCTGCCGGCGAACGTCGACTCCTTCCGCGTCGCACTGGGCGTTCCCGAAACGCTTCGCGAGGGGCGCGACGCGACCGTCGTCACCTACGGCGCCTGCTGCCGGATCGTGCAGGAAACCGCCGATCTGCTCGCGAAAGCCGGGATCGACATCGAGATCATCGACGTTCAGACGCTTTCGCCGTTCGACCGCGAGGACCGGATCCTCGCCAGCCTGCGAAAGACGAACCGCCTCGTCATCGTCGACGAAGACGTTCCCGGCGGTGCCTCGGCCTGGCTGCTGCAGCAGATCGTCGAGCGGATGGGCGGTTTCTGGTGGCTCGACGCGGCCCCGGTGACGGTAACCGGCCGGGAACATCGCCCGGCCTACGGGTCCGACGGCGACTATTTCTCGAAGCCTTCGCGCGAAGAGATCTTCCGCGCCATCTACGACCTCATGCGGCAAGGCTCACCGCAGCGCTTTCCTTCGCTGCTCTAGACGAGCTGCGAACGCCCTGCGGCCGCGCCGCAGGAGACTCCCCGTCCGCGGGTTTCACGGACGAGGAGAAACCATGACCCATCGCCTGAAGCAGATTGCAGTCGCCCTCTTCGCCGCGCTGTCCCTCTTCACCGCCGTCCCTTCCGAAGCTGCCCGTGTGCGCGTGCTGCGAACGCATTCGGTCGTCCGAGTCCACCGCGGCTTTCCGATCCGCCGGGTGCTGCCGCGGGTGTACGTACGTCGCCCGCGCGTCGCCTTCCGCGTCGCGCCGCGGCGCTTCCTCGCGCCCCTCACGTTCGGCGCCGTCGTCGTGACCACAGTTCCCGAGCGCGACGCGCTCATCTGGCGCGACTCGGAGACGATCGAAAAGGACGACGAGTGGACCGAGTTCACCCTGAACGCCGACCGTCGCGGCTCGGCGCTCGTGCTCGACATCGCGCGCGGACCGGCGCAGATCAGCTTCGCCGAGGTGGTGTTCGACAACGGCGAAGCGCAGGTCGTCGACTTCGACGACCATCTGCAGGCGATGGGTTCCTACGCCCTGCTCGACTTCAAGGACGGCCGCAAGGTCGATCATGTCCGCGTCGTCGCCAAGGCGGATGCGGACGCATCGCAGATCAGTCTGCTGCTCGCAAGGTAGGGACTTCCGCGGGACCTAGACTGGAGTCTCCGCTTCGAATCTCTTCCTGGCCCAGGTGAAATAGGGCCAGGAAGAGATCGCGGCGACGGCGGCGATCGCGAACGCCGGTGCGAAACCCGCGTGCGCGATGACCGGCCCGAATAGAATCGAGCCGCTCCCGATGCCGGTGTCGAACGCGGCGATGTTCACGCCGAAAGCCGCACCGCGCCGAGCCGGAGCGACGCGACCGATCACGTACGTCGTGAACGCCGGCCCGATCGCCGCAAACCCGAGACCGTAGAGAATCGCGCAGGCCACGATCGCCGGACGCGTCTCGGCGAGCGGCAGGAACGAGAGGGCAATCGCGACGGCGACGATCGACGGCCGCAGCGCGTTGAAAGGACCCACACGATCGATCCACTTGCCGATGAACGGTCGCAGCGCGAGCATCGTGCCGGCGAAAGCGATGAAGTAGAGCCCGCGCGGCGCGACTCCGCGATACTCGGTGTAGAGCGCGGCGAAACTCGTCAGCCCGCCGTAGCCGAGTGAGACCAGAAAAAGGCCGACGGCAAAGCGCAGCACCGGTTTCGCCAGGCGGTCGCCGGTCGGCAGGGGTGCCTCATCGCGCGCCGCCGTCCGGTCGCCGCGCACGAAACGCAGAGCCAGAATCGCGATGGCCGCATTGACCGCCGCAAGGGTAAAGGTCAGCCAGCGCCAGCTTTGCGCAACGAGCACGAATCCGACGCTCGGCGCGAGCGAGATCGCGAGAACTGTGGCCATGCCGTGAATGGAGAGCCCTTCGGCGCGGCGCGTCTCCGGAATCAGGCGAACGGCGTAAGCGCCCGAGGAGGTGAGGAGCGCCGACCAGAAAATACCCTGCAGGATCGCGAGACCGACGAACAACGGCCAGTGCAGCACGAAAGCGTAGATCGCGAAAAGGGCCGCGATAGCCGTCGCCGCAAAGGCGAGCACCCGCCCCTGCCCGAGGCGATCGCCGAGCGCGCCCGTGAATGGCGCCGAGAGCGCCGAGGCGAAGGTCAGCCCGCCGAGAAAGAGCCCGGCCGCCTCGGTCGGTCCGCCGAGGTCGTGAATCCGGTAGGGCGCGACGGGAAGCATTGCGAAGACCGCCGCAGACGCCGCGAAATTGAACAGACAGAGCTCGAGGAACGGGAACGAAAAAAGAGGCTCCCGGGGACGCGACATGGAACGGCGGACTCTAGCAAGCCCCTCAAAAAAGGGGCAACGCCGGGGTGTCGGTCAGCCCCGGCGTTGCGGGGGATGTGAAGGAGGGTGAGAGGAGAATGCGCTCGATCGCGCGCCGTGACTGTAAGCCTCTGCACAACCATCTCGTGGTCTTTCACCGCGGACGCGAGTCGCCCGCCGCGCCACCGGACGCGGGTGCTGCGGCGAGGCGCTCCGCCTGCGTCGCGAGCGCGCCACAGCGGGCGTGCCGCGCCTCGGCAGCGAAACGTCGCAGCGCTTCGATCGCTCCCGGGACGCCCGCGGCGCGATCGACCGCGAGGCTGCCGAGACGCGACTCGAAGACGGCAATGCGATGGCCCGCCGCCTCAGCGACGACGAGATCGGCAGCAAGCGTCGCGCGAGCCCGCGGAAAACGTCCGAAGGCGACATCGATCTCGGCGGAGACGAGTCGTCCGAGATGCCGCAGCCAGGCCGCCGGGTTCTTCTCTGCCGCACCGAGCGCATCGGAAACCAGACTTTCGGCCGCGGCAGATTTTCCGGGCTGAGCGAGCAGGCAGCGCGCGGCCTCGAGATCTGCCTGGACTTCTTCGTCCGCCTCGCCGCGCTGCGCGAGCTCCTGCGAGATCGCGAAGAGTGCTGCGAAAGCCTCCTTCGGATGCCCGGCGTCACGCTGGATCCGCGCCTGCGTCAATCGGACCTCCGCGGCCCGGGGTTTTTCTCCGCCGGCATCGAAGAGCATGAGCGCGGCATGCAGCTCGCGCTGCGCCGCCACGACGTCGCCTTCCAACGCGCGGTTCTCACCGAGACCGAGCAGCGCATCCCCTTCTCCCGACTTGTCGCCGGTATCGCGCGCCAGCGCGAGCGCCTGACGCCAGAGCGCGTCGGAACCGGCGAGATCGCCGCGCTCGCGACGGATCTGCCCGAGGTTCGCGAGCGCCACGAGCTCGCGCGATCGATCCTCGAGCTTGCGGAACGTCGCCAGCGCCTCTTCGTGATGCTGCTCTGCTCCCGCGAGATCCCACTGCAGATAGAGCATCGTCCCGAGGTTCGCCGCTGCTGCCGCCGCTCCCCGACGGTCGCCCAGTTCTTCGAGGGCCACTTCAGCGCTCTCGTACAGTCGCTGCGCGCCGACGAGATCGCCGCGCTCCGATGCAACCTGCCCGAGAGAGACCTGGACGCGCGCCGCACGCCGTCGATTGCCGATCGCTTCGAACGTCGAGCGCGCCTCCTCGAAGAGCTGCTCGGCGCGCACGAAATCTCCCCGGCTGCGTTCGAGATTCGCCATCGCCTGAGCGACGATCGCCATGTAAGCGCGGTCCCCGAGCTCGCCTGCGAGCCGCCGCGCCTCCTCGAACAGTCCGGCGGCACGGTTCGAATCCCCGAGTTTGCGCTGGGCAGCACCTTGCTCGTAGCGCGCCCGCGCCAGAATCGAGCGCGAGCCTGCCGACTGCGCACGCGCCGCGGCGCGTTCGGCGACGGCGAGCTGGCGATGGAAGTCGGACATCGCCTCGGCGGCGCGCGCTTCGACGAGATCGATGCGCGGATCTTCTCCGGACGGAAGCGGCAGCCGGCGGAGCTCCGCGACCGTCGCGAGCGCCGCGCTCGACTCGCCCGCTTCGAGCTCCACCTGGGCGAGGCGCAGCCCGTGCTCGACGTCGTCGGGAAAGAATCGCCAGAGGGTGCTCGCGATCTCGATCGCATGCGGCCAGTCGCGCGACAGCCGGCGCTCGAGACCTTCGATCATCAACTGGTCGCTGCGGGAAAGTCTGCCCGAACGCTTCCGCGCCTCCGTTGCAGCGGCGAGCGCGCGATCGTCGTAGCCGAGATCGGACCACGCTGCGGCGAGCGCCGCACGCGCCAACGGAAACTCGGGATCCGCGGCGATCGCCTTCTCGAGCCGCTCGCGCGCCACCACCGGATCGAAGGTCCGCATCGCCTCGAGACCGCCGGCGTAGAGGCGCACCGCTTCCGCGCTCACGGGGTGAGCCGCATCGAGCGACGGCTGCGCCGGGCTTTCCACCGGACGGATCCCCAGCTCGCGGCGCAGCCCTTCCCCACCCTGATGCACGAGGGCGAAAATCTTTCCCTCGCTGCCTTCGACCGGCAAAGACTGGGTATAGCTGCCGTCCGTGGCCTGAAGACGGAGGTCGATCCGGAGCGGCGCGTCGGCACCGCCCTGCGCGGTGAAACTGCCGAGCAGAACGAGGTCGGCGCCGAGAATGCGCCGCAGCCGCGCGAGCGTTTCCGCCCCGAGCGAGGTCGAGAGCGAGAGACCCAGATCCTGGCGCGCCTGGGCGACGATCTCGCCGGGAATCGTCCGCACGGCGCCGCCGGCGGCGAGCTCCGAGGTCAGCATCTCGGCAAGCGCCGACGACAGCCATTGCGCTTCCGGACGGCCGGTCGAGTTCGCGAACCCGAGCACCGCGATCGCCCGGCGCGCGGGCGACGCCGGAGCGGCTGGCGTCCCTTCCCTCTTCTCTTTTCCGCTCATCTCGCCCGTCGCCGTCGTCTCGCCCGTCGGCGACGCCGGAGCCTCGCCGCGCAGACCCTGCGCCTCGGCGAGCTCCCCGCGCGCCCGGTGGATCAGGAACTCGCCGATCGCCAGCAGGAAAAGAAGCCCGACGCCGCTCGCGAGCATCCAGCGGGCGCGTTGCCGACGCCGCCGGCCGGCGGCGATCGCCACCGTCGGCGGATCGAGAAACGCGATCAGCGCATCGGCGTTGGAGAAACGCTTCTCCGGGTCGCGCTGCAGGCAGCGCTCGACCGTTTCGCGGAACCGGTTCGAGATGCCGCTGCGATAGGTGGCCATCGGTTCGGGCGCTTCGCGAAGGCGCTTCACCGCGACTTCGAGCGGCGATTCGCCATGGAACGGCAGCGCGCCGGTGAGCATCTCGTAGAGCACGACGCCGAGCGCATAGAGGTCGCTTGCCGCTGTCGCTCCGAGCCCGGAGACCTGCTCCGGAGCCATGTAGGCAGGAGTACCGAGCAGCCCGCCCGCTTCCGTCAAAGCGCCGCCCTCAGCGCTCTGATGAGAGCTGCGGGCGAGTCCGAAGTCGGTGATCACCGCGCGCTCGCCGTCGGCGCCGGGGACCAGCAGGATGTTCGAGCTCTTGAGGTCGCGATGCACGACGCCGGCTTCATGGGCCGCGGTCAGGGCGCGGCAGAGCTGGCGCGCGATCAACAACGCCTCCGCCTCGTCCAGCGCGCCGGCCTCCTGCAGGCGTTTCGACAGTGTCTCGCCCTCGAGCCATTCCATCGTCAGGAAGATCAGCTCGCTGCGATAACCGCCCTCGACGGGCCGGACCTCGTGCATGCCGAGGTCGAAGATGCGACAGACGTTCGGATGGCTCACCCGCCGCGCGAGCAGAATCTCGCGCTTGAAGCGCTCGATCGACTGGGCATCGCTGTTCGGCCCCGGCCGCAGGACCTTCAGGGCAACGCGGCTGCGCAGCTGCAGGTCGTCGACGCCATAGACCTCGCCGACTGCGCCCTGACCCAGATAGCGCGTGACCCTGTAGCGCGCCGACACGATCTGGCCGGGCGAAAAAACCGGCGTCGCCTCCACAGCGCTCATCGACGCGGCTCGAATCTCACGGGAATGCGATTGTACCGACTCACGGGCTCAGGCTCGGCCTCGAATCGAGCGCAAGGCGGTGAGCTCCGCCGGTGTATTCGCGCCCCGGAAATCCGGCCGGAATTCCGGCGGAACACCGACGACGAGCACGTCGGCGCGCGCTCCGAACGGCTGAAGACTCGCGCCGCGTTTCTCTCCCCCAGGATTCCCGGGAACGGGCGTTTCTTCCCGGGGCGCCATCGCGGCCAGGGCGAGAAGCGGCTCCCGTGCCATCGGCTCGTAGATGCCCGGCACCGGTTCCACCCGGTCCAGCTCGAGTCTCGGGAGTACCGCGATCCGGTCGAACCGGCGCTCGCCCGCGAGCCAGCGCAAGGTGCCGGAGGAGATCAGCGGTTGATCGCAGGCGACGATCAGCCAGGCCGCTCCCGGCCGGTGCGCGAGCGCCGCGAGCAGACCGGCAAGAGGACCGCGCGCTCCCGGCGCATCGGGCAACAACGTCTCGCCGGCAAGAACGGGCGGGAGATCCGCGGCGGAGCCGAGCAGGAATCGCTCCGCGACGACCGCGGAAAGCGCGCGCACGATCCGCTCCAGAAACGTCTCGCCTCCGAGATCGAGCAGATGCTTGGGCTTTCCCATGCGCGTACTTCCTCCGCCGAGGAGAATGCCGCCGACGAGCGGCGGAGCGGCGTCCCAAACACGAGGAGAGCGCATCCGGCTGCTATCCTTCCATGACCGTCGCGCTGCGGGACGGTATCTCTTCAGGAGCTCTTTCCACCGATGCGATTCGCCCCCCTCGCCCCCGATACCGACTCCCTGCGCACGCGCCGCCGGCGAGCGCGGCTCCGTCTCTTCTTCTCGCTGATCCTGCTTCTTTCCGGCGCGGTTCTCTGGCTCGGAGGGCTCCATCCCGGCCCGACGCCGACGATCGCTCTCCACGCCGATCGTCGGGCGATCGGCCGCAGAGGTCCGGTCGAGGTCGAGGTGAACGCCGCCGGACGAGGCTTCTCCGCCGTCAGTGCCGAGCTCGTCCAGGGATCGAATCGCATCGCCCTGCTCGACGAGAGTCTTCCGACTCCGCCGGGCTGGAAGATCTGGAGCCACGGAGTCATTCAGAAAAAATGGCAGCTCGAGCTGGGCAAAGACGCGCAGCCGTCCCTCGTCGAGGGCGCCGCCACGCTGCACGTGACCGCATCGCCGGCGCCGGCCTGGTTCCGGTCCGGACAGCCGGCAGCGGCCGAGCTGGTCCTGCCGGTGCGCCTCGTTCCACCGGCGCTCGAGATCCTTTCGAGTCAGCACTACGTCACGCAAGGCGGATCGGAGGTCGTGGTCTATCGCACCGGAGCGACGAGCACGCGCGACGGCGTCGAGATCGGCGAGCGCTTCTTTCCCGGCTTCGCACTTCCCGGAGGCGCTCCGCAGAGCCGCTTCGCTTTGTTCGCGATTCCCTACGACGTCCATGACGCGAGCGCGGTTCATCTCGTTGCCGCGGACGAAGTCGACAACCGAAGCTCACTTTCGTTCGTCGACAAATTCTTCCCGTTGCCTCCGAAGGCCGACGACATCCAGCTCGACGACAAGTTTCTCGGCAAGGTCGTTCCGGAGATTCTCAGCCACACTCCCGAAGCACCCGACGCCGGCGATCTGCTGAATAACTACCTGTGGATCAACCGCGAGTTGCGCAAGCGCAATGCGGCCGAGCTCGCGGCGCTCGCGAAGAGAAGTCAGGAGAAGTTCCTGTGGACGGGGCCGTTCCTCGCGCTCCCCGGCGGGAAGGTCATGTCGTCGTTCGCCGACCGGCGCTCGTACGTCTACGGCGGACACGAAGTCGACCAGCAGGACCATCTCGGTTTCGACCTCGCCTCCATCTCCCGCGCCGACGTTCCCGCGGCGAACGACGGCGTCGTCGTGCTGGCGAAATACCTCGGCATCTACGGCAATGCCGTCGTCGTGGACCACGGCTACGGACTGATGAGCCTCTACGCTCACCTCTCTTCCATTTCGACGCAGGAGGGGGCCGCGGTTCGTCGCGGGCAGATGATCGGCAAGAGTGGAGCGACCGGACTCGCCGGTGGAGACCATCTGCATTTCTCCTTCCTTCTGCAGGGGCTGCCGGTCCGGCCGGTCGAATGGTGGGATCCGCACTGGATCACGGATCGCCTGAAACGGAAGCTCGGCTCGGCGCTGCCTTTCGCCGGCAGCGGTTCCTGACGCCGGAAGATCGTCGGCACTCGACTCTCCAGATCCGTCCGATGCGTGAACCGACCTTCCCCGACCTCCGAACGTTTCTCGCCGAGCTGCGGCGCGAGCGCGATCTCGTGGAGATCACTGCCGAGGTCGACCCGCATCTCGAGGTCGCGGAGATTCACCGCCGGGTCATCGCCGCCGGCGGTCCGGCGCTGCTCTTCACCAACGTCCGCAACGCGGGCTTTCCGCTGGTCACGAATCTCTACGGCACGCCGCGACGCGCCGCGCTCGCATTCGGGCGGCGCCCGCAGCAACTGATCGCTCGCCTCGCCGATCTCGCGCGCGAAATTCTGCCGCCGACGCCGGCCAAGCTCTGGGCAGCGCGCGATCTCGCACGCGAAGCGCTGCGCATCGGACTGCGCTACCGGAATTCGGGACCGGTCACCGAAGTCGTCACGCGCGACGTCCGGCTCGATCGCCTGCCGGCGCTCACCTGCTGGCCCGAGGACGGCGGTCCGTTCGTCACGCTGCCGCTCGTCTCCACCGAACACCCGCACGGGCACGGCTCGAACCTCGGCATGTACCGGCTGCAGATCCACGACGCACGCACCACCGGCATGCACTGGCAGATCGGCAAGGGGGGCGGATATCACTACGCCGTCGCGGAAGCGGAAGGCCAGGCGTTGCCGGCGACCGTCTTCCTCGGCGGTCCTCCCGGCCTGACGCTGGCAGCGATCGCGCCGCTGCCCGAGAATCTGCCCGAGCTCCTGCTCGCCTCGCTCATTGCCGGCGAAAAGCTGCGCATGATCCGGGGGGGCGGCGCAGCCGCCGGACGCTCGCTGGTAGCCGCTGCCGAGTTCGCGCTCATCGGCAAAGTGCCGCCGAAGGTCCGCCGCCCCGAGGGACCGTTCGGCGATCACTACGGCTACTACTCGCTGCGTCACGACTATCCGGTGTTCGAGGTCGAGGCGCTGGCGCATCGCCGCGACGCGATATTTCCCGCGACGGTGGTGGGCAAGCCGCGACAGGAAGACTTCTTCCTCGGAGATCTCCTGCAGGAGCTCCTCTCCCCGCTCTTTCCGCTCGTCATGCCGGCCGTCCAGTCCCTGTGGTCGTACGGGGAGACCGGCTACCACTCCCTCGCGGCGGCGGTCGTGCGCGAGCGCTACGCCCGCGAAGCGATGACGTCGGCGTTCCGGATTCTCGGCGAGGGACAGCTCGCGTTGACGAAGTTTCTCTTCGCCACCGACAGCGCCATCGACCTGCGCGACTTCCCCGCGCTTCTCACGCACGTTCTCGAGAGAACTCACCCGGAGACCGACCTCTTCATCTTCGCCAACCTGGCGATGGACACGCTCGACTACACGGGACCCGAGGTCAATCGCGGCTCCAAGGGTGTCTGGCTCGGTCTCGGCCCGGCCGTGCGCGAGCTGCCGCGCGAATTCCGCCCGCGCATCGAACCGCCGGCGGACGTGACCGACGTGCGGATCTTCTCTCCGGGCTGCCTGGTCATCGGCGCGCGGGCGTACGCCGAGGACCCTCAAGCCGCGGAGCGCATCGTCGCGCATCTGGCGTTCTCGGACTGGCCGCTCCTCGTGCTGAGCGACGAGCCGCAAAGGGCGGCGGCCAGCGCGATGAATTTCCTCTGGACCACATTCACCCGTTTCGAGCCCGCAGCCGACCTGCACGCCGCCGCCGTGCGCGTCGTCCGCAACCACCTGGTACGGACGCCGCCCATCCTGATCGACGCACGGCTCAAGCCCGGGTATCCGGCGGAGCTTTTCGCCGACGAGAAAACCGCGGCGACGGTCGACCGGCGCTGGAAGGAGTACTTTCCCGCCGGCGGCGTCGAGATGGGCGACTCGGCGCGCGCGCATCTCGATCCACCGCGCTGACCGGCGTCCTCGCCCGCGATACTTTCCATCGGCGGCTCGGAGTCCGCTGGTACGATTCCCGTCCGCATGGATGCCAAAGCTGCTGCGACACCGCCCGGGCGGTTCGCCCGTTTCGGGCTGCTGGTGCTGATCGGCATCGCGCTGGCGCTCGTCGGCACGGTGCCGCTCGTTCTCGCCGCGCTGCAGCTCGCGACGGTGAACCGCGATGCGCTCTTCGAACAGCTGCTGCGCACGCACACGGTCGCCGCCCGGACCTCCGCCGACGCCATCGACGCCTTTCTCGACGCCCGGCGCTCCCTGGCTTCGACGCTGCTGCTTTCTCCCGAGCTTGCCGCCGATCCGAAGTCGACGGCGAGCCAGGCGCGACTGCGCGATTCTCTCGCCAGCTGGAGCGCGACGGGCGTCGTCGCAGCGGAGCTCGTCGACGGCAACGGACAGCTCATCGTCAAGGTGCAGCAGAAGGAGTTCGGAGCGCTCGCGGACGATCTCCTCGGCGGAGCGACAGGAGCGCCGGCGCGCATCCGGATGATCGATCGCCGGCCGTGGATCCGGCTCGAGCTGCCGCTCCCGGGCGACGCCGGAACGCTTCGCCTCGCCGTCGATGGGCAGCCGCTGGTGCACTCCCTTTCCCCGGACGAGCTCGGAGAACAGGCGCACCTGCTTCTCGTCGAACGCGGCGGCAAGCCGCTCCTCGGCTCGGCGGGAGAGCTCGCCGCCTTGCCGGCGGGTCTCCGGGATCAGGCGCTCTCCGCGCGCCTCTCCGGCTCCGGACGCTTTCGCGAAGTCACGGGTCGCGAGATCGTCGGCGCCTGGGCCGCGGCGGACTCCGGGCGGTGGATCGTGCTTTCGACGCAGCCCGCCGCCATCGCCGAGGCGGCGTCGAACCGCATGCGTCAACGCTCGACGTTGGCCGTCCTGCTGGCCCTCCTTCTCGCGCTCGTGATCTCTCTCCTTGCCTATCGCGCACTGGTGCGGCCCCTGCGCGCGCTGCTCACGGCGCAGCGCCGCATGGCCGGGCTCACCGGGGAGCTCGCGCGCGGCTCCGAAGTCCGCCAGCTGAAGAGCGCGATGGTCGCGCTCGAGCGCAACGCCAGCGACCGGACGGCGCTCGACGAGGTTTTCCTCGGCCGTTATCAGGTGGTCGAGATTCTCGGTTCGGGCGGAATGGGCACGGTCTTCCGCGGTTGGGATCCGCGCCTGCAACGCGCCGTGGCGCTCAAGACGATTCATCTGTCGCGACGCGAGCCGGGCGAGAAGCAGAAACGCGCGAACTCGAGCCTCGTCGCCGAGGCGATCGCCGCGGCGCAGATCGCGCATCCCAACGTCGTCGCCATCTACGACGCCGAAGAGGTCGGCGACATGGCCTACGTCGCGATGGAGTTCGTCAGCGGGACCGGACTCGATCGCTATCTCGAGGAGCGCGAGAAGCTCTCCTGGCGGGAGGTCGTGCCGCTGGGTGAGGCGATCGCCGAAGGGCTCGCAGCCGCGCACGCGCGCGACCTCGTGCACCGCGACATCAAACCGGGCAACATCCTTCTCGGCCAGGACGGATCGATCAAGATCGCCGATTTCGGGCTGGCACTTTTTCTGTCGCAGCGCGGAGAACCGGGCGAGACCGTCGTCGGAACTCCCGGATTCCTCGCCCCGGAGGCGTTGCGCGGACGTCCGGTCACCGGCTGGAGCGATCTCTTCGCCCTCGGCGTCCTGCTGTGCCGGGCGCTCACCGGCCACTATCCGTTTCAGGGACGGAGCCTGCGCGACATGGTCTATTCCACGCTCAACGACCCGACACCCGCAGTCGACTCGTTCGATCCGCGCATTCCGCGGCCGCTCATCGATCTCGTGCGCTCGCTGCTCGAAAAAAGCCCGGAGCGGCGCTTCGGGCCGGCGACCGCCGTCGCTGCGCAGCTGAGCGAAATGTCGCGCCAGCACGGGCTCGCCTGGCGGCTCGATTTCACCCGTTCGGCGCGCGCCGTCGACGCCGAAGAGATTTTCCACTCCGTGGCTCTGCCGGTCATCGATCGATGACGCCGCCGTCTGGCCGGCGAGAGCCTCCGGGTACCGGACCTTGGGCTTTCCTCGCGCCGGGGCTATGATTCCGGTCGTTCGGCGACTCCGCCGGCAGCGAACCTCTCCACCCGACAGACGAACCGCTCTCTCCGGCGCCGGCGCGCGCGAAGGCAGGAAAAATGCAAATCCACGACGACATTCTCGGAACCCTCGGAAATACGCCGCTGGTGGCCCTGCGCCGCTACCACCCGGAGGGCGCTCTGGTGGCCGCCAAGCTCGAGTTCTTCAATCCGGGCGCGAGCGTGAAAGACCGCATCGGCATCGAGATGATTGAAGCGGCGGAGCGCGAAGGAAAACTCAGGCCCGGCATGACCGTCGTCGAGCCGACCTCCGGAAACACCGGCGTCGGCCTCGCGCTCGCCTGCATCCTGCGCGGCTACAAACTGATCTGCACCGCGACGACGAAGATGTCGCAGGAAAAGATCGGCGTGCTCGAAGCGCACGGCGCGCGGGTCGTCATCTGCCCCGTCGATGTCGATGCCGACGATCCGCGCTCGTATTACAAGGTTGCGGAACGCATCAGCCGCGACGAGGGCGCGTTCCTTCCCTACCAGTACCACAACCTCGCGAACCCCGAAGCCCACTACCGCTCGACCGGCCCGGAGATCTGGCAGCAGACGGACGGCAAGGTCACCCATTGGGTCGCCGGCATCGGCACCGGCGGAACGATCTCCGGCGTCGCGCGCTATCTCAAGGAGAAGAATCCGGCGATCCGCTGCATCGGCGTCGATCCCGTCGGCAGCATCTACGCCTATTGGA
>JBDTQG010000057.1:0-21509 GCA_039932315.1 Thermoanaerobaculia bacterium | reverse complement strand
GCGCAGGATGAAGCGGTGTTCGCGCGCGAACTCGAAGTTCGCGCGCGACTCCGGATCCGCCTTGATGCGGCTGCGATAGGCCTCGTACGCAGCGAGGCTGGCGAACGAGACCAGGCCCCAGGCGACGTCATTCGTACCTTCGTGCGGCAGAAAATAGCCGACGAGATGCCCGCCGCAGCGCGGGATGATCCTTCCCCACTCGCCGGCGTATTTCTGGAAAGCGTCGCGCTGGAACGGGTCGATCTGATAGCGGATGAAACAGGTCAGGCTCATGGTCGATCTCCTCTCCAGGGAACGATAGGCCTTTCGGCAATGGATACGGTTCGGTTACCATCGAACCGTGCACGTTCACTCCGAAAGCGAGATCGAATCCCTCGCCGGCATCGCGGCTCTGATCGGCGACCCGACGCGGGCCGCCCTGCTCACGGCTCTCATGGCCGATCGCGCCCTGTCGGCGACGGAGCTCGCTGCGATCGCTCACGTCGCGAAGCCGACGATCAGCTCACATCTCGAGAAGCTGCGCGTCGCCGGTCTCATCTCCGTCGAGCCGCAGGGAAGGTACAAATACTTCCGGCTCGCCGGTCCCGAGGTCGCGGCGACGCTCGAGGCGATTCTCGGACTGGCCTTTCGTTCACCGCCAGCGCCGCCGCGTCGACTGCCGGCGGATCCCGAGCTCCGCAAGGCGCGGCGCTGCTACGACCATCTGGCGGGAACCGTCGGCGTCCGTGTCCACGAGCAGCTCCTCGAGTCGGGGGCGCTGCTGCGCGAAGGCAACGGACGTTCGCTCCAACTGACCGAGCGCGGCGAGCGGATCTTCGCCGGCTTCGGCATCGACCTCGCCGCCATTCGCGACAGCCGCCGCCCGCTCTGCCGATCGTGCCTCGACTGGACGGAACGCCGGCACCATCTCGCGGGCGCGATCGGCGCCGCGCTCCTCAACCAGGTGATCGCTCGCCGCTGGGCGCGTCTCGACCGCACCTCCCGTGCGCTCCACTTTTCGACCCTCGGAGAAGCTGCGCTCTTCGGCGCGCTCTCGCCGATGGGCGAAGACGCCTACGAAGCCAGCAGCTCCTGACCGAGCTCATCGTGGAACCTGGCGCCGGGCAGCCTGCGCCTTCGGGAAGTCCCTGCCCGGCGCTCAGCGGTCACCAGATCTCGCACCTCTTGACCGGATTCATCGGAGTTCCCTCGGCGCACTGGAAAACGCGGGCGAAGTCGGGGCTGTCGACGAGCGGACCGACCACCCGGGCCTGCGCCGGCGAATGCACATCGACGGTCACGCGCCGGCGGGCCTCCTCCGGCGTCACGAGACCGCACCAGTCCTGTGCATGGGCGACGAAGAAGAGCTGGTCGCCGCTGAGCGTCCCGAGGCCGGGTCCGGGTTTTCCGCTGCGCTTCTCCCACGCCTTGTAGGCGAGGAACGACTCGCGCACGCCGCCGACGTCGCCGATATTCTCGCCCAAGGTCAACCGGCCGTTGACGTGCACGCCGGGGATCGCTTCATATCCGGAGTACTGGTCGGCGACGCACTGGGCGCGCTTCTCGAACGCTGCCGTCGCCTGCGGCGTCCACCAGGCACGGAGCACTCCCAGGGGATCAAACTGCCGTCCCTCGTCGTCGAAACCGTGCGTGATCTCGTGTCCCATCACGACGCCGACCGCGCCGTAGTTCATGGCTGCGGGGAAGTCGCGATGGAAGAACGGGGGCTGGAGGAGACCGGCGGGAAACGTGATGTCGTTCGCATTCGGAGAGTACCCGGCGTTCACCGCCTGCGGATTCATCCACCATTCGCTCTTGTCGACCGGCCCTCCGACGCGACTGAGCTGGCGCGCGAACTCGAAGCGGGTGACCGCGGAAGCATTTTCGAAGTAGCTCGTGCGCCCGAGCTTCAACTTCGAATAGTCGAGCCAGTGATCGGGATATCCGATCTTGTTGGCGAGCGCCTTCACCTTCGTCCGCGCCGCCTCCCGGGTCGTGTCGTCCATCCATTCGAGCTCCGGAAAACGGCTTTCGAGCGCGTTTTCGATGTCGTGGATCATCTCGAGCGCCATCTCCTTCGACTCCGGTGAAAACCGCTCGCCGACGTACACCTTGCCGATAGCCTCACCGAGAGCGCCCTGGGTGGCATCGACGCAGCGCTTCCATCGCGGCGCCATCTCCTTCCGTCCGGACATGCGCGCCTGATAGAAGTCGAAATTGGCCTGCACCACGTCCTTCCCGAGCCGCGAGGCGCTCGCATCGATCACCCGCCAACGCAGGTACTGCCGGAGCGTCGCCGGCTGCGTCGCGGCCACCAGCTTCCCCAGCCCGGTGAAGAATTCGGGCGTGGCGAGGTTGATTCGTGCGATGTCGGGATAGCCGAGCTCGGCGAAATAGAGCTTCCAGTCGATCTTCGAGACGCGCCGTTCGAGCGCGCCGCGTTCGACGCGATGGTAGACCGCGTTGGGATCCCGCAGCGCCTCCGAAGGCAGCGAGAGTCTCGCCAGCTCGGTTTCGAATTCGACGACCCGTCCGGCGGTCTCCCGGGCGTCGCGGTCACTCGCAACGCCGAGCAGCCGGAACATCCGCGCGACATGGTCGCGGTAGGCGCTCATCAGCGCTCTCTTGTCCGGATCGGAGCTCACGTAGTAATCGCGGTCGGGCATGCCGAATCCGCCCTGGCTCAGGTTGAAGATGTAGGTTCCAGGATCTTTCGGATCGGCCGACACCACCGGCGTCCACAAAGCGTCGATTCCCTGCGCCTGGAGGTGCGCAGCGGCCGCGATGAGACTCTCCGGATCTCTCACGGCCGCAGCCTCGGCGAGCAGCGGCTTGAGCGGCGCGAGCGCTGCCGCGTCGATCGCCGCTTCGTCCATGCAGGTCGCGAAGTAGTCGCCGATCCGCCCCTTGTCGGCGTCGCCACCGGGGTCGGCGGCGGCGGTCGTCAGGATCTCGTTGAGAATCGCCCGGTTGGCCTCGCCGACGACCGAGAAGCTCCGGATCCAGCGCACCTGGTCGCCCGGCATCTTCTGTTCATCGATCCAAGATCCGCAGGCATAGCGATAGAAATCCTGGCAGGGGTCGGCGGTCCGGTCCATCGCCCCGAGAACGCTGGTCTCGATCGCCTGCGGTGTCAGGCGGATGTTGGCGGCTGGCGCGGGCGCCGCCGGTGCCGCCGGCGGTGCCCCGCCCGTGGAAGTCGAGCCGCCGGAAGCGCCGGCCATCTGCGGCAGGGCCGCGAGCAGGAGAGGGACGAGAATGCGTGTCGCGTTGTGCATGGGTATCCTTTCGAGATCCAGCGGATCGCCGGCGCAGGAAACCCTATCGACCCGGAGCGGCAGCGTCTTGAACAGTTCTGACGCAGCTTGTACGGCGCGTAGCGGATTCACCCGCCGCGAGCGCGCAACCCCCGGGCCTGAATCGCGTATCTTGGTCATGGCCCGCGGCGTCGAAAGGGTGAGCCCTGCCCTCATGGAAGGCTGGCCGCTCCAGGTTCTGGAAAAGGTGGAGGTTGCCGGCATCCGGCTCTGGGAGATCGATCTCGCACCGGATTTCTTCGCTCCCCCGCACGAGCACGAGCTGCCCTTCTTCTGCGTGCTGGTCGCGGGCGAGCTCGAATCGCGGTACGGACGGAAGAGGATCCGCTACCATCGCTTCGGCAGCGTCTTCCATCCTGCCGGTACGGTGCACTCCGACACCGACACTCCGTCCGGCGCACGCATCATGACGGCCGAGATCTCCTCCACCTGGTCGATGCGCCTCGAAGGACTCTCGTCGCTCCCGTCACAACCGACGCCGGTTCCGGACCTCGATGGCAACGGATTGGCGCGCCGTCTCCTCGACGAGCTTCATCGCCTCGAGCCGTGCTCCGAGCTGGTCGTCGAAGGCCTTGCCCTGGAGATGCTCGCAGCCACGCTGCGCGCTCCCGTCGGCGAAAGGGAAACGCCTGCCTGGATGGGGCGGGCACTCGCCCGGCTGCACGATGGTCTCGTCGAGCCGCTGACGCTCAAACAGCTCTCGCACGACCTCGGCATTCATCCGGCGCGGCTTTCGGCGGTTTTCCGTCGTCACACCGGCCGGACCGTCGGCGAATATCGCCGCGAGCTGCAGGTGCAGTTCGTCCGTCGGCGTCTGAGCGATCGCCGGCACGCCGGTGAGCCTCTGTCAGAGATCGCCCTGGCCGCAGGCTTCGCCGACCAGGCGCACTGCACGCGCGTTTTCAAGGCGCTCACCGGCTGGACGCCGGCGCGCTATCGCGGAACATCCCTGCGCACCGGCGAATCCGTTCCGCTCCATGGCAGCGACCCGGTCCTTTCGCGCAGCGCCGGATCCGCGACAGGGCACGGCATCGCCACGACGGCTTGAGGCGTTTCACCCTTCCGGGTGACGAAACCATCTCCAGTCGGCGTGCGCGTCCGCAGCTCCGGTGACGATAGATTCGCTGCATGGCCCGCCCTCCGGGAATCCTCCGCATCTGGCACGGCCGCACCCCGCGCGAGCGTGCGGATGACTACGCCGCATTTCTCCTCCGCCGTGCGGTGCCGGACTATCGCAGCATCCCGGGCAACCTCGATGTCCGCATCGTGCGCCGCGACGAGGATGCAGTCACCCACTTCCTCACCCTGACGCGCTGGGCGAACGAAGCCGCGACGCGCGACTTCGCCGGAGACGATCCGCTCGTCGCCAGGTACTACCCCGAGGATGCGGACTTCCTCCTCGAGCTCGAGCCTCATGTCGTGCAGTACGAGCTCGTCGAAAGCGAACCGCTCCTGCCGCTGCCGCAGCACAGCCCCGGCGACGGCATCGTTCTTCTGGGCCTGTGCGGAAGCCTGCGCCGAAGCTCGACGAATCGGGCGCTCCTCGAAGCCGGCGTGCGGCTGGCCGGCAGCCTCGCGAGCGACATCCCGATCCGGCTCGAGCTCTTCGACGGCATCTCCAGGATGCCGCAATTCAGTCCCGATGCCGAAGGCGAAACGAATTCGGTCGTGATCGAGCTGCGCGAGGCCGTGCGCTCCGCCGACGGTCTCTTGATTTCGAGCCCGGAGTACGCCCGTGGCGTTCCCGGCGCGCTCAAGAATGCTCTCGACTGGCTGGTCGGCGGCGAGGAATTCGTCGCCAAGCCGTTCGCTCTCTGGAGCGCGTCGGCGCGTGCGGTACGCGCGCAGGAAGCGTTGGTCGAAACGATGCAGACGATGTCCGGACTGTTCGTCGCCGACGCGTCGCTCACGCTCGCGCTGCTGGGAAAAAACGTGACCGCGAGCGACCTTCTGGCCGACGATTCGACCGTCGAGGCGCTCAGCGAAGCCCTGGCCGGCTACGCGGCGGCCTTCCGCTCTCGCTGAACACGAAGCGCGGCCGGCGCCCTGCTCGCTTCAGGCGCGCGACTGAAGAATCGCCCGCACGAGCTCGATGCCCAGCTCCGGGGGTTCCGGCGAAGCGGCGCCCGTCTCGCCGCGCATCGCCGCGCGCCCGAGGTGCATCGCCTGCTTGTAGGTCTTGAGGTAAGCGACACACGAAGGGCAGATCGCCAGATGGCGCTCGAAGTGCAGCTCCTCCTCCGGCGTCAGGTCCTTCGAAAGGTACTCCAGCAGGAAGGTGATGACCTCCTGGCAGGTGATGAACTCTTCGCCGCGGTACGCGGCGACCTTGCCGATACGGGACTTCATGCGTCCTCCCTTCTGAGGTGAGGATCGAGCTGCTCGCGCAACGCCTGACGCGCGCGATGCAGGCGGATCTTCACCGCATTCGCCGATACGCCGAGCATCCCGGCGACTTCGGCGGTATCCAGCTCTTCGATGTCGCGCAACAACAGTACGGTCCGGTACGTCTCCGGCAACCGGTCGATGCTGGCGCGCACCTGGTTGCAGACCTGCGAACGTTCGAGAAGTTTGTCGGCGCTTTCCGACCAGTCGCAGTAGGAGTCGGTCGAATGGCCGTCTTCGAGAAAGGTCGGCAACATCGGCTCGATCGACTCTTCCGGATGCGCCCGCCGCGAACGGAGCTTCATGAGCGACGCGTTCACCACGATGCGGTGCAGCCAGGTCGAAATGCGACTGTTGCCTTCGAATCGCGGCAAGGCGCGAAAGGCGAGGAGAAAGGCCTCCTGCAGCGCGTCGCGTGCCTCTTCGTCGTTGCGCAGCATCCGGCGGGCGACGGCGAGCATCCGCCCGCCGTTCTCCGTCACCAGACGCTCGTACGCCCGGTCGTCGCCCGCCCGGAGCGCGGCGAGCAGCGCTCGCTCTTCGCTCTCGTGCGAAACAGCCGCAGCCCAGACCGCGACTTCATCCTCCACGTGCGCTCCTATTTGTCGGCCAGCAGCTTCGGCCAGTTGGCGTCGCCCTTCGCGATGTTGCCCGGCATGTCCGCGGCCCACTTCTTCTGAATGTCGAGACTGTAGTTCAAAAAAAGGCGGCCGTCTGCGATCTTCCATGCCTCCGGGTCGATTCCCGCCGTATAGCCCTGGGAGACCGCCCAGGCGCAGTAGCCACCGTACTGCGGAGCGTACTTCGCCGGCTCCATCGCGAAGAGATCACGGTGCGCCGCGCTGGCGAATCTCCAGGTCGCGCCGTTCCAGTCGAAGGAGAACTCTTTCGCCCCCTCGACCGGCTTGCTGTCGGTGAAATAGGCCACCGGGTCGTAGCCGTCGATCGCCACCCCGCCGAAGGTCGTGCGATTGACCGCCGAAAGCGCAACGGAAGGAGCCGCCGCGCAGAGGACGAGAACGAAAAGAGCCAGAGAGAAGGGGGCGAGTCGGAGCTGGCGAGAGGGGGGAGGCGCGGAAAGTCGGGTCGGATTCATGGTGTGGAGCTCCTTTTCACTCCTTCGATGCAGTTCGGGCGTCGCAGGTTTCTTTCCTCGCGCCCGGCGATCCGCAGACCGGTTCCCGACCCGGTCCGACGCGAAAACCGGGCCTCCGCGGTCCCGGGGAGGACGCCGGCGAACCGACGCGAGGAAACCTTCGCGACCGTCGGGCATCGAAAGGCCCAGACAAGCCCGGACCACTTCAGGCAAGGCCCCTCCGGCCGCCAGCGAAAGGACTCGACCGTGCGTCATGAAACCAGGTTGCGCGTGCACTATCCGATGGAGGCCGGCGCCCTCGTCCTGCGCTCCGAAACCGATTGGGATGCCGACATCGAGCCCGTCGCGGAGGATCGGACTGCGGGATGGTTCGACTTCGACCTCGCCTTCGACTCCGAGTTCCTCTACTTCAAACCGGTGATGATCGACGCCACCGGTCTGCACTGGGCGAAAGGCGACAACGATCTCGCGCTGCCGGGCACAGGATCCCGGGCCGAGCTCTGGCCCTACTTCCTCGAGGACTCGACGTGCAGCGTCTGCAACGTGCACGAGGTCGGGATGAACCGAACGCACGACGTCCGCGTTTTCTATCCCCCGGGCTACGCCGAAAACCCGCTCGCCTCCTACCCGGTGATGTACATGCAGGACGGACAGAACCTCTTTTTTCCCAACGAGGCTTTCGGTGGACAGCACTGGAAGGTCGAGGAAACGCTGGGCGTGCTGTCGTCGATGAATCTCATCCGCAAGTCGATCGTCGTCGGAATCTACCCGCGCGATCGCATGCACGACTACACGAAACCCGGCTACGAAACCTACGGCGACTGGCTGGTGGGCGAGCTCAAGCCCTGGGTCGAGGCGCGTTACCGCACGCTTCCCGGACCGGAAAACAGTGCCGTCATGGGCTCCTCGCTCGGCGGCGTGGTTTCGTTCTACCTCGGCTGGCAGTATCCCGAGCAGTTCGGGCGCGTCGGGGCGATGTCCTCGACCTTCGGGTATCGCGACGATCTGATCGCTCGCGTCGCCTCCGAGCCACGGAGGCCGCTCAAGCTCTACCTCGACACCGGCTGGCCGCGCGACAACTACGAGGTCAACCGCAGCCTGCGCCAGCTCCTGCTGCGGCGTGGCTACGTCGAAGGTGTCGATCTCCTCTATCTCGCCTTCCCCGACGCCGCCCACAACGAGCGCTCCTGGGCGATGCGGGCGCACGTGCCGTTTCAGTTCTTCTTCGGCGGCACCCAAAGCGCGCAAGCACTGGCGCTCGGATCTGGCGGAACCGGAAAGGCCGACCTGTCATAGCCTAGGCGGATGACTACCGGCGCATTCCATCGCGTTTCCTGCTTTTTTTCCCTTGCCGCTCTTTTCGCGGCACAGACCCCGACGGCGTCCAACGCAGCCGGCTCCGCTGCGGGCGCCTCCGCAGCAACGAACCCGCTGGCTGCGGAGATCGATCGCCGCGCCGCGGCGCTCGATCCGGATCTCCTCACCTGGCGTCGTCATCTGCACGAATTCCCCGAGCTTTCGGGTCACGAGACGGAAACCGCCAGATACGTCACCGAACGTCTGAAGTCGTTCGGTCTCGAGCCGCGCTCCGTCGGTGGCACCGGGGTCGTCGCCGTCATCATCGGAAAGCTCCCGGGGCCGACGATCGCGTTGCGCGCCGACATGGACGCGCTGCCGGTCGCCGAAGCCGTCGACCTCCCGTTCGCGAGCCACGCGACCGGCACCTACGAAGGCAAGACCGTGCCGGTGATGCACGCCTGCGGGCACGACACGCACACCGCGATGCTGCTCGCCGCGGCCGACGTGCTCAACGGCGTGCGCGATCGCCTGCCGGGGAAGATCGTGCTGCTTTTCCAGCCCGCGGAAGAGGGAGTGCCCGCTCCGGAGGGCATGGCTGGCGCCGAGCGCATGATCGCCGAAGGCGCGATGGACGATCCCAAAGTCGAAGCGGTCTTCGGAATCCACGTCTTCGCCGGGCTCGAGAGCGGCGTTCTCGGCTGGCGCCGCGGCCCGATGCTCGCCGCCGCTGACCGCTTCGAGATCGTCGTTCAGGGGAAACAGGCCCACGGATCGAGGCCCTGGGCAGGCATCGATCCGATCGTCGCCGGGAGTGCGATCGTCGGCGCGCTGCAGACTCTGGTCTCGCGCGAAGCCGATCTCACCCACGAGCCCGTCGTCATCACGGTCGGCCAGTTCGAAGCCGGCGTGCGCAGCAACATCATTCCCGAGAGCGCGCGGCTTGTCGGCACGATCCGCACCTTCGACGAGAAGATGCGCGCCACCGCGCATGCGCGCCTGACGAGCATGGCGAAGAGCGTCGCCGAGGCCTATGGCGCAACGGCGACGGTCACCATCAATGCCGGCTATCCGGTGACCGCCAACGATGCCGAGCTGGTCGACGAAGTCCTGCCGGTGCTCGAGCGGATCGCGCCGGGCAAGACGCACGAAGTTCCGAAGATCACCGGCGCCGAGGATTTCTCGCTGTTCGCGAATCACTCTCGCGGTGTCTTTCTCTTTCTCGGCGTGACACCCGCAGCCGACGTGGCGACCGCCGCCAGCAATCACTCACCGAAATTCTTCGTCGACGAGAGCGCACTGCCCACGGGCGTTCGCGCCTACGCTCAGATGGCGGCGACCTACCTGTTCGCGCACGCGAAGTCCGCCGGGAGGCATTGAATGGACACACCTTTCGAAGTCTCGCCCGGCGACCGGAAGCGCTTCGCTGTCTTTGCCCTGTCGCTCCTGGTCGTCGCTTCGCCTGTTGCCGCGGCGAAGAAGCCGAAAGACCCGAAATCGTCGGCGCCAGCGATGCTCTCTCCTGCAGAAGGCGCGGCGATCCTCGCGAAGACCGCGACGTTGCACCTGGCGCCCGATCTTTCCGTGCTGTCGCCCGGAGAGCGCGCGGCGCTCGACAACCTCCTCCAGGTCGGCGCGATCTTCCAGCGACTCTACGAGGACTCGCGCCATCCTGCCGCCGAGGCCGAGCGCACGCGCGCTCTCGCCGATCCCAGGAGCGACGCTTCCCGGCTCTATCGGCTCTTCCAGGGGCCGATCGCGACGACTCTCGACAACAAGCGCGTTCCCTTCCTTCCCGTCGCGCCCGAGCAGCCGGGAAAGAACGTCTATCCCGCGGGCATCGCGAAGCCGGAGATCGACGCGTTCCTTGCGAATCACCCCGAAGAGCGCTCCGCGATCCTCGGAGAACGCACGGTCGTACGCCGCGCCACCGCCGAGAATCTCGCCGGCGACATCGATCGGCTGAAGCGCGCGCCTCTGATCGCCGGACTGCAGCCTTTCCTCGCCGGAAAACTGAACGCGCTCGCGGAGCTTCCCGACCCGTCGATTCTCTATGCCGTTCCGCAGTCCGTCGCCTGGTCGCAGCCGATCACCGCTGCCTATCTCGGTCTGCTCCACGCCGCCGACAATCTCCAGTCCGACGACGCCGAATTCGCCGGCTACCTGCGCAATCGCGCTCGCGATCTGGTGTCGAACGACTACGAGAGCGGCGACGCCGCCTGGGTGACCGGTCACTTCGGCAAGCTGAATACCCAGATCGGCAGCTACGAGACCTACGACGATGCGCTGTTCGGCGTGAAGGCCTTTCCGTCGATGAGCATCCTGCTGCGCGACGAGGCGGCCACGGCGGAGCTCGCGAAGTCTCTCGGCAGCCTGCAGGCGATCGAGGACGCGCTCCCTTACACCGCGCACAAGCCGGTGCGCTCCGGTATTCCGATCGGCGTCTACGAGGTGATCGCCGATTTCGGGCAGGCGCGCGGCACGAATACAGCGACCAATCTGCCCAACGACCCGCTGTTCTCACGCCGGTACGGCCGCACGATTCTCATGCGCGAGAACATCATGAAAGATCCCGACCTGTTCGAAGGCGCCCGACGCCGCTGGAACGCAGCCGTCGCTCCGGAGTTCGGACCCCGTCTCGAAGGCGACGGCGGGTTCCAGCGCACGCTCTGGCACGAGATCGGCCACTACCTCGGACCGGAGCGGACCCGCGACGGGCGCGGACTCGACCAGGCACTCCAGGGCTCGGCCGACTCCCTCGAGGAGATGAAGGCCGATCTGGTCTCCCTCTTCGCCATGCACCGTCTCGCAGCGACCGGCCTCGCGACCCCGGAGCGTCTCGCGGCGGTCCGGGCGAGCGGCATCCTGCGCACTCTCAACGACAACAAGCCGCGGCGCGATCAGCCGTACCAGACGATGCAGCTCGCGCAGTTCAACTACTTTCTCGAGAAGGGACTGCTCACGAAGACTTCCGACGGGCACCTCGAGATTCACGACGACAAGTACGAATCGACCGTCACGGCTCTGCTGCAGGAAGTTCTCGAGCTGCAGCAAAAAGGCGACCCGATCGCCGCCGAAGCGTTCTTCACGCGCTGGACGACCTGGACCGACAAGCTCCACGAAGCGCTCGCCAAGCGGATGCGGGACGCGCAGCTCAACCGGTACGCGCTCGTCCGTTACGCAGCGCTGGGAGAATAGTCACGATGCTGGTCAGGAGACGGTGGCGGCAGCAGTTCGCGGCGGTTGCTGCCCTGCTTCTCGCCATCTTCGCCACGACGGCCGCGTCCGCGAGGGAGGTTTCGATCGGCGAGTCCTTCGTCCTCAAGTCGGCGATCCTGCACGAGGATCGCCGGTACGAGGTCGCGCTGCCGGCGAGCTACGCCTGGGCGGAGGACCGCCGCTATCCGGTTCTCTTCGTGCTCGACGGCGCCGACCACTTCGCCCACAGCGCCGCCTCCGTCGCCTATCTGGCCGACAAGGGCGACATCCCGGAGATGATCGTCGTCGCGATCGACAGCACGGTGCGCGTCCGCGACTTCACTCAGACCGACTGGTCGAGTCATTGGATCGGCGGTGGCGGAGCCGCGAAGTTCCGCGAGTTCCTCGCCAACGAGATGCTGCCGACGATCGATCGCACCTACCGGACGCAGCCCTTTCGCGTCCTCTCCGGACACTCGGCGGGCGGACAGTTCGTCCTCTGGTGCCTTCCCTCCGACCGTCCTCTCTTCCAGGCCTATGTCGCCCTCAGTCCGAGCCTCGACTGGGACGACGGGCTTCCGATCCGCGATCTCGAGAAGGGTTTGCGATCGGTTCCCGACCTCTCGGGCTTCGTCTACGTCGCGCGCTCCGACGACTTCGGCGGCGCCCTCGCCGACTTCGAGAAGCTCGTCGCGGTCCTCCGCTCCGGCGCACCGGCAGGGCTACGCGTCAAGAGCGCCGCGCTCCCTCTGGAGTCGCACACGACAATTCCACTGCTCGGACAGATCGACGCGCTGCGCTCGCTCTACGAAGGCTGGCGGCTGCCCGAGGATCTGGTCGACCAGGGTGTGGACGCGACGCGAGACTATTTCGCAGCGCTCTCGAAGAAGCTCGGCATCGCCGTGCCGCTGCCGGAAAGCGCCCTCAACGACCTCGGCTACGCGGCCCTCGGTCGCGAGCAGTTTGCCCAGGCGATCGCGCTCTTCGAAGAGAACGTCCGCGCCAATCCGGGTTCCGCGAACGCCCGCGACAGCGCTGCCGACGGGTACCTGGCGGCGGGAGATCTGCCGGCGGCGAAAGCCTCCGCCGATCGCGCCGTCGAGCTCGCCAAGCGCTTCCGGCTGTCGAATCTCGCCGCTTTCGAGCGCACCGCGCAGCGCGTCGCCGAACGCATGCGGGCAGCCGAAGCGGGTACGGCTGCACCGGCCGGAGATGCCAAGCCCTAGCAGGCCGCCTGTCCCGTCTCGCCGAACTCCTCCGCGTAGTGGTCGGACGGCTGCCCGGAGGAGACATGAGAAAACCATCGCTCGGGAACTCAAGGAATCGAATCGACGGACGCGCCGGAGGCCTCCGCTCCAAAAGGCGCGGAGAGGAGACCCGAGCTCCAGCGGACTCACCGAGGTAGGCGCTTCGAAACCGCTCTAGCCGAGAGTCTTCAGCATCTTGAGCTGCGCGAATCCGGAACCGCCAGCCTGCTTACGGAACAGTCCCGTGACGCCGAACGCTCCGTAGAAGTCGAACTTCAGCGGATCGAGCCCGTCGATCGTCGCGCCGAAGACGCCGTAGTCCTCTGCACCTGGAGCGAAATTGCGCGCATCGAGCCAGTCGTGTAAGAGGACGAAGCCGCCCTCCGGAACGAGAGACGCCATCTGCCGGCAGACGGGGAGGACGGCGGCATAAGAGTGATCGTGATCGACGAACACGAAGTCGAACTGCTCGCCTGCCGCCGCCGCTCGATCGCAGAAGGACTCCGCATCGGCCTGGATGAACGAGACGTCTGGCGCCAGATCTAGCCGCTGGAGGTGCTTCCGGGCGACGTCTTGCGCCGCAACGTCCAACTCCACCGAAACGATACGCTGCCCTCTTCCAGAATCCTTCGCGGCGCCCGCGAGAATGGACGTCGAAAGCCCATGGTACGAACCGATCTCGAGAATCGGCCCCACCGCGAAATAGGCGAGCTCGTAGAGCTTGAGAGCATCCTCCCGCCGCAGCCAACCGTCGATGCCGAGGTCGAGCAGGTGCTCCTTCGCCGGACAGGTCGAATACGAACGATGACGTTCGTTGATGAAAGTCCCTTCGAACTCGTGCGTTGCGCGAAAAGGCGGAATCTCCGTCAACGGGACGGGAAGGTCATATTGACGGCAAAATGGCGTGCGCATTGGCAATCAGTTTACGACGCTCGATCTCCCAATAACTGCTATTCCGCCCACGCATCTTAGGGTGAGGTCGATTCGGATCCCGGCCGGGACAACTTTAGTGAGTCCAAATCTCCAAGATTGGTCGCTTTCCGCTGGTCGAGAATTCTCGACTCGCGAAAGAAATTTCGGGACCAATCTCCGTCGAGAGGCCGAAAGTAACTGTTCCTCCCAACAAGACCATATCGGTGACATCGAAGGATGTCGCAGTTCCGGCAGGGAGCGTCGGAAGATCGAAAAACACATCGAAGAGTGAAAAGGTAAGTCCGGAGAGTCCATTCCAAGTGAACGTACTCTCGCTCCAAGTTCCAGCGGATATTCGCCAAAGATTGGCTCGAGGCGCTGTGCTCGACTGAGCGACCAGCTTCAAACGTGCAGCAACGAGTTGCCCCGAAATCCCGGTAAGGTCGAACTTCAAAAAGGTGTACTTCAAATCGTTCGTGGCCTGCTTCAGGTAAAGAAATGTAGCCGAGCCTCCCGAGGCAGACGTGGGAGAGGCGCTTTGAATGAAAGTGTCGGCAATGGCCGACCTCGTCACTTTCGTGCCGATTGGGCTGTTCCGGAACGTCAAAGAATGTGTAGACACCGAATCGAGACCCCGGGTATCGCGAACGATGACGCGTAAGGTGTGCGCGCCATCAGAGTAAGACGTCGAGTTAAACGTCATCTTGTAGCCGACGTTTGGGCAATTCGGATCCAACGGACTTCCCGCTGCGCAGGCATCGGTCCAGGGAATTCTTACCCACGGAACACTGAGGGTCGCGGGTTGGTTGTCGATTTCCAATCGAACGCTTTCAACGCCGTCTGTGTCCGTTGCCCAGCCGACAACATTGACCGCGGTACCAGAAACCGTACGCCCAAGATTCGGATAGCCGACCCACGCAGTCGCAGCGGAATTGACGATTTGAATGACTCGAGAAATGGTAGCGGTGGCTCCGAGGTTATCCGTCACGGTGACGGACAAGGTGTGGCTTCCAGCAGCCATTCCGAAAAGATCCAGCGTCACGCCCCATCCGACATTGGGGCAATTGGGGTCGCCTACAGGAATTGCATTGCACACGTCAGCCCTGGGCCCACGCGAGACTGTGAGGCTCTTGGCAACTCCGTCCACCTGAAACGCGAACGTGTTGACAGCTCCTGCGTCCGTTGCCCATCCGTACCAGGCCAGATAGCGCGACTGCACACTTGCGTTTTGTGAAGGAACATCGATCCAAACCTGTGGAGGAGCGTTTTGCACTGGATTGGCAACCAGGACGGAGACGCTCGCTGAAAGCGTGCTCACTCCACTAGCATTGAAGGCCCTTGCTGAAAGCGAATGAGCGCCGGTGGCGCCCGAGAGTGTGTTCCAGGCAGTCGCGTAGGGCGAGGCCGAGTCAGTTCCCACGAGACCACCATCGGCAAAGAATTCCACTCGATTGATGGCATTGCGATCCGAGGCCTCTGCCGCAATTTGAACGCTTCCGCTAACAGTCGATCCCGCCGCAGGTAAAGAAATCAAAACTGTTGGCGCGGGAACCGCGTTGCTCACAGTCACCGTAGTGATTGGCGAGAGTGCCACATTCCCGCACCCATCCGTTGCTCGTACTCGCAGTTGATGGGAGCCATTCGAGTAGTTTCGAGAATTCCAAGTCCATCCCAGCGGCGGAAGGTCATCGAATCCGAAGCTCGATCCATCTACTAGCAGCTCAGTAGTTACGATGTCCGATTCACCTGCGGCGCCGACACCAATCCAAAGAGATCCACTGACAGTCTGACCGTTCCCTGGAGAACCGATTGTCGCGGTCGGAGCGAGCCCTTGACACCGAGCGACATTGATCGGCTGGCTCGCGATCGACGTGAAGGCAAAGTCGGATCGACCATCCAGCGCTGCGACCGAGAGCAAATGTGGCCCCACAGACAGGGACGAAGTATCAAGTAAACCTCGAAATCCGCCCGTTGGCGAGCAGAACGGACTTGAACCGCCGAGTTGCTGACACGCGTTCGCAACTTGTTGAGAGCCTTGAAAGTTCTGCAACTCGATTTGATTGAAATCGATCCAAAATGAGTAGTCAGCTACCCCTTGCCGATCTGCCGCCCAACCCGTGATCCAGTTGCGTCCGCGCAAAGTCGCGCCGGATTGAGGAAGAGCAAGACCCAAAGTCGGACCCATCACAGTCGAGGTGGACAGAAATTGATCACCCCTTAGAGATGGCTCCGGGCAGGAAATATCTACCCAATCGGTTGTCTCGCAGTCGGTTGGTTCTACCACCCCGTCTCCATCAACGTCTCGTAGGCCACAGGAGCGTACCTCGACTACTTCTCCTGCCGTGCATTCGGGTGCCGCCGGCGGTCCGGAAGGTGGCCTCGGGAAACCGAGGCTTGTAATCCACCATCCCGAGGCGCCGCCGCAAAATGGCAATCCGAAGCCCATGCACTCGTCAAAGAATTGATTGAACGGGGAGTGCGGGACACCACCACCTCCCCCACATCCAATGAGCTGTTGAGACTGTGTCGCACAATTGCAAACGACTCTCACTCCCAAGTAGTCCGTCGCAGGCATCAGGCCGGCACCTCCGGCCACAGAGCAGGGTTGATCTGCTGGCGAACTAAAGATAGAGACGGCGTAAGCGCCACCTTGAGGGACAGTCGGTGCGAGAAATCGAAATGTGCCATTGCCGTGAGAATCGACACTGCCGGAGGCAGCGCCAACTTGGAGGTCCAACGAGACCCGCCCTCCGTTCATCAAACCGGAAATACTCCCGCCAACAAGAAACTGATTGCGTGGATCGGCCGGGCAATCTTGGCCTACAGCGCAGTTCTCGAATTCCGCCAGCGCGCAATGTTCGGCTCGGACGTCATCGGTATCCAGCACGATCGAATGCATGATGCTGTCTGTGCACGAATCGTCGTTGAGACCGAGGACATGCCCGATTTCGTGAGCCAACCGGCGGCGGCTTCCTGCCGAGTTGAGGTCATAGGAAACTCCCTGCATGTCGGCCCGCGCGATGCGAATCACGTTCATTGAAGGGACGTAGCACATTGAAGCGGGAGGACCCGAAGAGCCTTGGCAAGCGGCTGGACTGGAAACAAGCTCAATTCCGATTGGGGTAGGCCAAGGCCCCGCGTTCGCTGCTCCGCTTCCGAGCTGCGGCAAATGCGATCCGGGAGCCCTACAGTTGTTCCAACGAGCGACTGCCGAATTGATCGAGGCGAGACTAAGTTGAGACGTGTCGGGAGAAACGACAGTTGCTGCCGATGCGCCTCGGGTGACTGGGGCGCGAAGAGGATCGGCGGGTTGAGGATTGCAAGCCTGACCTTCGAGCCGAGCCGCGAGCGAAACTCCCATCCAAAAGAGAGCAACGATCCCGCCAAAGAGTTTCGTTGGAGTCGATTTGTTCATGGCCAACGGCTTTAGTTCGCCTGCCGACGGCTCGACCACCATGCGGCGAAGTCAGCCTCCGAAATCTGAGAATCGCTGCGTGCGGTCCATGAACCATTCAATCCAGCCAAGAGTTGACCGTCCACGATCTTTGATATTTCCAACGGGTTAACCAGCGCGCTCGAGGGACTTAACCAGAAGCCGTTCAATAGAATCCTGTCCCCCTTCGCTAGGGCGGGCCACGCTCGCGCTTCTACGCAAACGCGCTGTCCTGCAAGGTCGAGCGATCCGCCTGGGAAGACCGTAAGTAAATCCGTCGCTACTTCGATTGCCTTTCCGCGATCATGAAAAACCTTCTCGATGCGAAAACGCACCAGCGTGGAGACGCTGGAATAGGCTGCCGACCATCCAGTCGAGAGTGCAGTTACTACGCCGACGACAGAGATGTCCGAGTGAATGCTGCGGACTCGAATGTCATCCGAGCTTAGGTTCGGATTGTCAGTAACGACGATAGGGCCGCCGTCCGAACAAGGTCCGTCTTTACGCGACCCATTCTCCTCCCTGAGCTTCTCGGCCCAGTCCGCCAAAGAATCAGAAGCTGGATAGGAATTCGACAGAGTCCGGAGAGAATCGAGCTCCCAAGCTTTCCGCAAGTCCACCGCCGAGGCGAAATAGAGCTTCCCATCATTCGCCAACCGATCAGGCAACGGAGCTTCCTCGCCCGAAAGGGCAGCTTGAGCGATTGCCCAGGAAGAGAAGACGAGTCCGATCAGCAGCCCAAATTTGACCGCAAGCGGTTTGGTGGGCGGATGACCCGATATCCCAGTATTTCGGAGAATGTCGACCGGTAACTGGAAGGGCTTTTTCATCCTGGGCTCCTTAAGTCCTGGCGCGGAATGGTCTCTCTTATTGGCAAGATCGAGAAGAACTTCGCTTTCATTACCAATCTACTACCGGGAATTGACCTCATTTGGTCGGCATTGTAAATCAGAGCTAGTGAGCTTTCGTGAGATGGCTCTTCAAATCTCCACGAGTGCAGCGCCAAAACAGCTCTAGTCCCTTCGCGGGTTCGCCGCGCACTTGTACGTTCACGATCGGACCGAACAGGGCCGTGCGAGGGGTTCTATCACGGGGCTGAAAGCAATCAGACACGGTTCAGCTGAGAGCAGTCGGCTCTTGGAGTTCTTTTCGAAGAGACCTTGTCATTGGAAAAGCAGAAACGTACTGAAGCGGAATGGCGCGGAGAGTGTCCGAACTGATCGGCCAAAGTGCGCGCAAAAACATTGGGTCGGCGAAACTCTCGCAGAATCTTGCTGATGTTCCGAGCAAAAGTCCGCTACAGACTGGCGGTGCAGGGTTCGAGAACTGTGGAAACTAGACTGCAACTGCGAACTTATCGCGGCTCGCTTTCAGCCTGCAGCGCCGCCCACACCGCCTCGACATGCCGCCGTTCCGTCGGTTCGGCTCCGATGCTGACGCGGATCATCTGGCGGCCCTTCAACTCGGAGGGCGTGAGATAAGCCGCGCCGCTGTCGTTGATGCGACGGGCGAGCGCGAGGTTGTGGGCGGCAAGTGCGGGCTCGTCGCCGGCGAGGGCCGGCGGAACGTGACGGATGCAGACGGTCTGCAGCGGCACCGGGGCAAGGAGCTCCCACTCCGGCTCGGCGTCCACCTGCTCGCGCAACCACTGCGCGTTCGCGAGGTCGCGGCGCAGACGCAACTCGATCCCCTCGACGCCTTCATCCAGCAAAAGAAACCAGAGCTTGAGCGCGCGGAAGCGCCGGCCGAGGGGAATCTGCCAGTCGCGATAGTTCGTGACTGCGCCGTCTTCCGCCGTCCGCAGATAGGTCGGATTCGTGCTCATGACACGGATCAGATGTTCGGGATCGCGCGCGTAGTAGGCCGAGAAATCGAAGCCGGCACCCATCCACTTGTGCGGATTGAACACCACGCTGTCCGCGCGCTCGACCCCGTACCAGAGCGGGCGGCATTCGGGCAGCACCATCGCCGTGCCGGCGAGCGCCGCGTCGACATGCAGCCAGAGGCCCAGCCGCTCGGTCAGATCGGCGATGGCCGACAGCGGATCGATCGCCGTGGTTCCCGTCGTCCCGATCGAAGCGACGACCGCACATGGCTGCAGGCCCGCCGCGAGATCGGCGGCGATCGCCATCTCCAGCCGGTCGACGCGCAGCGCGTGGACGTCGTCGGTCTCGATGAGCCGCAGATGGCCGCGGCCGAAGCCGGCGAGCAGCGCCGCCTTCTCCACCGAGCTGTGCGCCTGACTCGAAACGTAGACAACGAGCGGCGGCGCGCCGGCCTGCAGACCGGGTCCGTTCTGGCTGTAGCTCGACGCGCGCTCGCGCGCGCAGAGCAGAGAGCAGAGCGTCGCCGTGCTCGCGGTGTCGTGGATGACGCCCTTCCAGGCATCCGAAAGACCGACCATCTGGCGCAGCCAGTCCATGACGACCTCTTCGATCTCGGTCGCGGCAGGACTCGTCTGCCAGCTCATCCCCTGCGCGCCGAGACCGGAGGCCACGAGATCCGCGAGCACCGAAGCGTAGGGTGTGTTGCTCGGGAAATAGGCGAAGAACGATGGATGATTCCAGTGGGTGATTCCCGGGACGACCGTCGCATCGAGCCCGGCGAGAGCCGCCGGCAGCTGGCCTCCCGTGCGCGGAGGCGCGGCGGGGAACTTCGCCCGGATCTCTCCCGGCCGCGCGCTGCTCATCACCGGTCGGGCCTCGAGCCCTTCGCGATAAGCCGCCACCCACTCCACCAGCTCGTGCCCGAGCTTCCGGAACGCCGCCGCATCCATGGCCACTCTCCTTGCCGAAGAGCGAAACAATAGCAACGGGCCGGTGGGGAGCGGTGGCGCGGGCGGTTCGCGCTACTTCTGGCTCTCGGCGGCGACCCGCCTTTCGACACCCGTCGCCAGGGCATCGAGAGCCGCGCGATCCATCCACTTGCCGTTGAGCATCACGCCGGCGATCTGCTGGATATTGGCGATGTCCTGCAGCGGATCCTCAGCGAGCAGCACCAGGTCCGCGAGCTTGCCGCTCTCGATGGTGCCCAGGCGGTCTTCCATGTGGAACTGCTTCGCCGGCACGATCGTCGCGGTGAGGATCGCGTCCATCGGCGTGAAGCGGCACTTCGCCACCAGGAGTTTGAGCTCCTGGTGGAGCGACGCACCCGGATAGACCATCGTCGCGCCAGAGTCGGTCCCCGCGAGAATGCCGACGCCATGGTCGTGCATCTCCGCCACCTGTTCGTAGACCTGATCGATCGCCTTGCCCCAGCCCGGCGTTCCGGGTCCCTGTTCGCGCATGTCCGCGAGCCCGGAGATCCAATTGCGGCGGAGCGCCGCCGAAATGTACCTCTGGCGTGGATCCGTTTTCGCCGCCACGTCGTTCACGACGGCAGCGATCACCGCTTCGGGAAAGCGGAAGGACTCCCACGCGATGAGCGTCGGATCGACGAGCGAGCTGTTCTTCCGGAATGTCTCCTCGATCGCCAGACGTTTTTCCGCCGGCAGATCGGCCCACGGCCACGGATAGTAGGCGTGCTCGAAGCTCGCCTGCCCGGCGTTCGAGGCGTCGATCGGCTCGACGCCCCACGGCGCATGCCCGACGAACGGCAGATGACGCGCTTTCGCCGTCGCCGCGAGCGCGAAGTAAGTCTCCGGTGACGCGTACGTCCGCATCTTGATGCAGTCCGCCCCCTGATCGGCGAGGCGGTTCACCGTCGCGCGCGCCTCTTCCGGATTCGCGACGACGACGTGGTCGGTGCGCTGGCCGAAGCGTGCGTCCCACTTCCCTTCGAGCATCGGCCCGCACGCCTTGATGCGCGGCCCTACGAGCTCGCCCTTCTCGATCTGTGTCCGCCAGCCCTGAACCTTCGCGAGATCGCCGCCCATGTCGCGGACCGAGGTGATGCCGTAGTACGGCAAGATCGGAATTGCCGGCTCGTCGATGTCGACGAGATGCACGTGCATGTCCCAGAGACCCGGGATGAGGAACTTCCCCGCCCCGTCGATGCGGACGGCGCCCGCCGGCAACGCCTGACCCGCCGCCGGCCCGACACCGATGATCCGGTTCCCCTCGACCGTCACCCGCATGTGCCCCTGCGCCGGCTTGCCGGTCGCGTCGATCACCGTGACGTCGTCAATGACGAAGGAGCCCGCGAACGCAGGTCTCGCCGGCATCTGAAGAAAAGCTGCAGAAAGGGAAAGTCCCCACAGAACCCGAAGGACCGCCGAGCGAGACATCGTCATGGAAGTTTCTCCTTGACGGAAGGTACGCAGGCCGCGCCCGCTTGTTGCCTGGCTACCTGCAGCCAGCTGCACCCGGCGGCGGCTACCGCGGTTCGAAGAACTCGGAGATCTTCCCGAATCCTTTGCCGCCGCGCTCGCGGCGGAAGAGGCCGGTGACCCCAAAGGTGCCGTAGAAGTCGAACTCCCCCGAGTCCAGCCCATCCCGGGTCGCTCCGAAGACTCCGTAGTCGCTGCCGCCCGAAGCGAAGTTCCGGATATCGAGCCAGTCATGGAAGAGGCAGAAGGCGCCGGGCCGCGTGATCGATTCGAGCGCTCGGCAGACCGGCAGCACCGCGGCGTACGAGTGATCGTGATCGATGAATACGAAATCGAAGCCGGAGCCCGCTGCGGCCTGGCTCGCACAATAGGCGGCCGC
>JBDTQG010000056.1:0-22319 GCA_039932315.1 Thermoanaerobaculia bacterium | reverse complement strand
ATCGAGCCTCGTTCAGGCGACCGAAGCCGCCACCTGGACGCCGGGATGACCGACCGGTCCGACGATCCGGCCGACGAGATCACTGGCGAAGGCGTCCGTGATCTCCACCTGGGCAAAAGTGCCCGCCGGAGCCATGCCGTCATTGATCAACAGCCGGCCGTCGATCTCCGGCGCCATGCCGTGATGCCGCCCCTCGAGAAGATGCTCGGTCTCGGGCGAAACTCCCTCGACGAGAACGTCGAGCGTCCGGCCGACGAGAGCGCGGCGCCGCGCAAGGGCGATCGGCTTCTGCGCGGCGAGAAGGCGGCGATGGCGACGTCGCGCGACCGCGGGCGCGACCGGATCGGCAAGCTCGGCGGCCGGAGTTCCCGGTTCGGGGCTGTAGATGAAAGCGCCGAGGTGATCGAACTGCGAGCGCTTCACGAAATCGAGAAGATGCTCGAAATGCTCGTCCGTCTCCCCCGGAAAACCGACGATGAACGTCGTGCGCAGGAAGATGTCCGGTGCGAGCTCGCGTGCGCGCTCGAGAAGGCGCGTATAGCGGTCCGGAGAGCCACCGCGGCGCATCGACTTGAGCATCTCGGGATGGCTGTGCTGCAACGGAATGTCGACGTAGGAGACGAGCCGTGGCTCGCGGCCCATGAGCTGCAACAGCTCTTCGTCGAGCGTCGTCGGATAGGCATAGAGGAAACGGATCCAGCGGAAACCGGTGGCCGCGAGCAGCGCCTCGGCCAGGCGCGTGAGCCCGTGCTTGCCGTAATCGAGGTCCTCGCCGTAGCGCGTCGTGTCCTGGGCGATGAGACAGAGCTCGACGACACCCTGCGCTTCGAGACCCTTCGCCTCCTGCACCAGACTTTCGATCGTGCGGCTGCGGAAGCGCCCGCGCCACAGCGGAATCGCGCAGAACGTACACGGGTTGTTGCAGCCTTCGGCGACCTTGAGATAGCCGTAGCCACGCGTCGTGAGCATCCGCGGCGCAGTGTGGTCGAAGACCATGTGCGAGGCCGTGGGCGGCGGCGGTGCGCCGCCGAGAGTCACGATCGAGTCGACATCGAGCAGGCCATCGAGCGAGATGAAGCCGTCGATCTCCGGGATGTCGCGCGCCAGCTCTTCGCCGAAACGATTGACCATGCATCCCGCGACGAGAAGCTTTCCGACGCCCTTGCCCTTGCGCGCCGCCACTTCGAGGATCGCGTCGATCGACTCCCGTTTCGCTTCGTCGATGAAGGCGCAGGTGTTGATGATGACGGTCTCGGCGCTCTCCATATCGGGCGTGATCGAATGACCGCGCCGGGCGAGCTCGCCGAGCAGAATTTCGCTGTCGACGCGGTTCTTGGCGCAACCGAGACTGATCAGACCGACGCTTGCAGGGGATTTGGCAGCTGCCACGACCCGGTAAGTCTACCAAACGATAGAGTTCGCGCATGATCTGGAAGATTCGAGCCGTAACCCCGCGTCGAGGCGCTTCCCTCTTCCCGTTTCCGCTGGTCGTTCTGGCCGCAGTCGGTGCCCTGGCTACGGGCGCGAGCGACGCCGGGCGGGCGGCGATTCCCGGCCCGCCTTCGGACGTCGCACGCCTGCCTGCGGTGGTGGCTCTCACCCATCTGCGGATCGTGGCCGGTCCCGGAAATGTCGTTCCCTCGGGAACTCTGCTTCTGCGAGACGGCCAGATCTCCGCAGCGGGCGCTGGCGTCGCCATTCCCCCGGATGCCTGGGTTCGCGACGCTTCGGGCCTCACGGCCTACCCCGGGCTCATCGAGCTCTACGACGTGCGCCCGGCGGCCGGTCTGGTCGACAGCGGAGCGCGCGGTGAGGACGGCAATCCCGCGGTGCGCCCGGCGCGCGACGTGCTGCCCCTCGCCGATGACGCCGAGGCCAACCGGAAACTGCGCGACGCCGGCTTCACGACCTCGCTCATCGCCGCGAAGGAGGGAATTCTCCGCGGCCAGTCCGTTCTCGCGACCCTCGCGAGCGGCGAGGCGTCGTCGCGGGTGCTGATTCAGGGCTTCAGCCAGACGGTCTCGCTTCACCCGCGGGAATCGGGCTACCCGGAATCCACCATGGGCGCGGTGGCGCTCACCCGGCAGACATTCTCCGATGCGGTCTGGTACGGCGCGGCACAGGAGGCTCACAGCCATCATCCCGGCGAACCGCGCCCGGTCTGGAGCGCGGAGCTCGCCGCTCTCGGCCGCGCCGCTCACGGAGCCGAACCGGTGATCTTCGAAAGCGACGATCCCATGAGCTCGCTGCGCGCCGCGGCGCTCGCGAAAGAGCTCGGTCTGACGGCCTGGATCGTCGGCAACGGGCGCGAGTACGAGCGTCTCGGGGAACTTCAGAAGTCCGGCCTGCCGCAACTCCTTCCGCTCAACTTTCCCAAGGCGCCGGAACGTGCGAAGGACGGCGGCGCCGAGCCCGAGCTCGACGTGCTGCGGCGCTGGGATCGCGCGCCGGCGAATCCGGCAGCGCTCATCGCCAGCGGCCTGCCCGTCGCCTTCACCACCTTCAAACTCGACGACCCGAAAAGCATCTACAAAGCGATCGCGGAGGCGATGAAGCGCGGTCTCACCGCGGATCAGGCGCTCGCCGCGCTGACCGCCACACCGGCGCGTCTCCTCGGCATGCAGGATCGCCTCGGCACGCTCGCGCCGGGGCGCATCGCGAGCTTCGTCCTCGTCGAGGGAGATCTCTTCGTCGAGACGCCGAAGATCCGCGAGGTGTGGATCGAAGGGCGGCGCTTCGACCTCGACGACAAGAAGGACACCGAGAAGAAGGATTCGGAGAAGAAGGACGCGGACAAAAAGGATGCGGACAAGAATGACGCCGAGAAGAAGGAGGCGGCAACGAAGGAATCTGCACCGGCGGGAGCGGCGGCGAATCCGCTGTCGGCCACCTCAGGCGTCACGGGCGTCGCAGCCGGAAGCTCGCCCACGACGGCAGCCGTTGACCCCGTCTCCGCATGGCAAAGCGCAACGCCGGAGCAGCCGACGTCACTCGTACTGCGCCATACGACCCTGTGGACGAGCGGCCCGCAGGGAACGCTCAGCGATTCCGACCTGCTGATTCACGCCGGAAAGATCGTCGCCATCGGCCAGCACCTCGCCGTTCCCGCCGGAACGGTGGAGCTCGACCTCGCCGGCAAGCAGGTCACTTCGGGGCTCATCGACTGTCACAGTCATTCGGCGATCTCGGGGGACGTGAACGAGGGCACGCACAGCGTCACGGCCGAGGTCCGGATCGGTGATGTCATCAACTCGGAAGACGTCGCGATCTACCACGAGCTCGCCGGCGGGCTGACGGTGGCGAATCTCCTGCACGGTTCCGCGAATGCGATCGGCGGTCAGAATGCGGTGGTCAAGCTGCGCTGGGGCGCGCCTCCGGCAGAGCTGAGATTCGCCGGCGCTCCAGAGGGAATCAAGTTCGCGTTGGGCGAAAACCCGAAGCAGTCGAACTGGAATGTCCGGGACCGGCGCTTTCCGCAGACGCGGATGGGTGTCGAGCAGACGATCCGCGAACGTTTTCTCGCCGCGATCGACTATCGCAAGAGCTGGGAGGAGTACCGGCGCGCGCCGAAGGACGGCAGGACGCCTCCTCGGCGCGACTTTCAGCTCGACGCGATCGTCGAGATCCTCGAGGGAAAGCGCCTCGTTCATGCTCACTCCTACCGCGCTGACGAGATTCTCATGCTGATCGATCTCGCCGATCGCTTCGGATTCCGCATCGCGACGTTTCAGCACGTTCTCGAGGGCTACAAGGTGGCGGACGAAATCGCCCGTCATGGCGCCGGCGGCAGCGGTTTCTCCGACTGGTGGGCCTACAAATACGAAGTGATCGACGCCATTCCCTGGAACGGTGCCATCCTGCACGATCGCGGCGTCGTGGCGTCGTTCAACTCCGACAGCGACGAGCTGGCGCGGCGGTTGAACCTCGAAGCCGCGAAAGCGGTCCGCTACGGCGGGCTCTCCGAAGTCGAAGCCCTGAAGTTCGTGACGCTCAACTCCGCGAAGCAGCTCGGGATTTCCGATCACGTGGGTTCGCTCGAAGTGGGAAAGGACGCGGATTTCGTCGTCTGGAGCGGCAGCCCGCTCTCGTCTCTGGCGCTCGCGGAGCAGACCTGGATCGACGGCCGCAAATACTTCGATCGCGCGGCCGATCTCGCCGCGCGGGATCGCCTGGCCGCCGAGCGCCAGACGCTTCTCGCCAGGCTCTCGGCGAGCGCAGAAAAGCCTGCATCGAAACCCGCTGCGCCAGCGTCCGCAACGCCGTTCACATCTCCGTCCGGAACCCCGTCCGCCCCACCCACCGACAATCCGGCCGACAAACCGGCCGCGGAGACACCGCCGCAACTCTCCGATGCCAGCACGGAGGTCCGCTGATGATTTCTTCCCGGTCGATCCCCTCTGGCTCAGCGAGCGCTCCGCTGAAGTCGTTCATCTTCGGCGTCGCGACGCTCGCTTCGTGCGCTTGTTTCGCCGGTTTTGCTTCTTGCCCCTCCGTCGCAGGCGCCGCGCCGGTCTACTTCATCGGCGCGACACTGCATCCCGTCGAGACGCCGCCGATTCCGGACGGCGTCCTGGTGGTGGACAACGGCACCATCGTCTCCGTCGGTTCCCGTCAGCCGGTCCCCGCCGGCGCCATGGTCGTCGATCTCACCGGCAAGGAGATCTATCCCGGATTCGTTCATCCGGGCTCGCCTTTCGGCCTGATCGAGATCAGCAGCGTGCGCGGAACCGTGGACATCACGGAGACCGGCATCGACAACGCGCACCTGCGCGCCGAAGTGGCATTCAACGCCGACTCCGTCCTCTTTCCGCCGGCGATCGCCGGTGGAGTTCTCACCGCCCACATCGCGCAGCAGGGAGGCCTGATCTCGGGAACGTCCGCCGTCATGCGCCTCGACGGCTGGAACTGGCACGACATGACGCTCGCCTCCGGTGTCGGTATGCAGGTCTTCTTTCCTCGGACGCGCATCGGAGAGGACGAGCCCGAAGCCAAGAAGGTTGCTGAATTCGAGAAGAAGAAGAAAGAGCAGCTGGCGGAGCTCGATGAGATTTTCGTCGCCGCGCGCGCCTACGACGCCGCGCGTGCGGCCGCGGATTCCGGAAAGGCGACCCGCGTCGATTTCGATCCGGCTCTGGAAGCACTGCGTCCGGTCATCGCAGGAACGCTGACGGTGCACCTGCACGCCGAGGAGGAGAGCCAGATCGTCGCGGCGCTCGACTGGGCCGCGAAGCAGGGGCTGAAACGACTCGTTCTGGTCTCCGGGCCCGATGCGGCGCTGCTCGCGACGCGCCTGGCGAAAGAGAACATTCCGGTCATTCTCGGCGGCGTCCTGCGGCTACCCGAGCGCGACACCGACCCGTACGACGCGCCCTACACCGCCGCCGCACGCCTGAACGCGGCCGGCGTGAAGGTGGCGATCGGCGACGACGGCGACCCTTCGAGCGCGCGCAATCTTCCGTTCCACGCCGCCATGGCGGTGGCTTTCGGACTTCCGGAGGATGTGGCGCTGCGGAGCATCACCCTGACGCCGGCGGAGATCCTCGGCATCTCGGACCGGGTCGGTTCCCTCGCTCCGGGCAAGGAGGCGAGCTTCTTCGTCGCCGACGGCGATCCGCTCGAGATGCGCACGCACATCGAGCGGGTGTGGATCCGTGGCGCCGAGTTCGATCTCGAGCGCGACCATCAGCGCAAGCTCTGGGAGCGCTATCGCGACCGGCCGCGGTTGCCGTCGCCCGCAGGTTCCGGCCCGAACTGAGGTCGCGAGAGAACCTGCGACGAGCTCAGCGAACGGAGTTCGAAGCGAGCGCGAGGCGCTTGAGGATCCACGACACGAGGCGCTCCGGAGCGGCGAGACGGCTCATGCCGAACTCGGTCGGCAGTCGCGGCGGCTCCATGAGATTGAGCGCGCGGTAGACGGCGTAGGTGAAATTCTGCTGCACGCTGTCCTGCCGCCGATCGGCGAACATCGCGCGCAACGAGTCGATCTGTTCTCCGAGCAGCGATTCGACGCCAGGCGCCGGCGGAAGCGGAGCGCCGGCCGGCGGGCTCGCTTCACTAACCTCGGACTTCGCCACGAGCCGCGCCTCACGTCGCGCCGTTGCGCGGCGATCGACGCCCATCATCGACGAGCGCAGCGACTCGATCTCCGCCAGCACCGGATCGACCGTGGCCGCTTTGACCCTCTCGGTTTCCCCCTCGAGCAGCAGCGGCATTCCGGAGCAGTTCGCACGGTGGATCCGCGGATCCTGAACGATCCAGCCGAGCTGTGTCATCTCGATTTCGGCCGAAACGTTCTCGGCGATGTTGCGCACGAACGGTTCGATCGCCGACCGCCCGCTCTCTTCCACACCGTTGAACATGTTGAGCACGTAGTGCACGCGGAAATCGGCGATGACCCAGCGGAGAACGCGCAGCAGAGGCTGGTCGCCGAAAAGCTCCTCGAGCTCGCTCATCACGGCGTCGAGATTCTGCACCCGGTCGTCGTAGACGTCTTCCGCATGATCGAGGAGATCGTGGATGAGGTCGCGCCCGTCGGCGAGACCCGGCAGCCGAAAAACCTCGGAATTCGGAGCGAAGATCAGACGCAGGGTCCGGAAGAGCACGGCCTTGACGATGTCCGAAGCCGCGAGCGTCGCCTGGGGCAGATTCGGCGTGACGACCAGCAGCCCCGAGTTGGTGTACGGCAGAAACTCGAGAACGTTGGGATCGAGACCCGCACGCAGGTCGAGCACGACGTAGTCGACCGGAAGAGCGTTCACTGCTTCGGACAGCGCGCGGCGGAATTCCGGGCCGGGGTTTCCCAGATCCTCCATGAAGTGCTTCGGGCCGGCGACGAATCCGAAGCCGCCGAAACGGCCGGCACGATCGAAAGTCCCGTCGAGTCGCGTGATGCAATCGGCGAGCGGAACTCCCTTGCGATGAAAATGATAGAGATCGCGCGCCACCGGGGCCGCGATGGAGCTCCGGACCGAAGATGTCCCGGTGTCGAGATCGACGAGCACGGTCGGCGCGAGGCGGGAGAGGGCGAGGGCGAAATTGACCGCGAAAGTCGTTTTCCCGACTCCGCCTTTGCCGGACGCCACCGGTATGATTCGCTTGGGCACCGACGGCGAGCTTATCTCCGGCTACCGAAACCGGCCAGACTGTGCCCCGCCCGGGCACGCGAGAAGGGACTCGAAACTCCATGTTCACATGCCTCCGACGCTTCCGACGCCGCAGCAGCCTCCGACGCCTCCTGAAGGTCTCCGCCGCCGCGCTGGCCTGTACCGCATGGGGTCTGCCGCCGGCGTTCGCCGCCGTTCCCGGGCCGGCTCCCTCGGCCCAGGTCTCCCCCGCCGCGCCCGATCCGCATTCGTTCAGCCGCCCCGGGGAGATCGCGGTGAGCCACCTCGACCTCGATCTCACGGTCGATTTCTCGGCGCGCCGGCTCATCGGCAGTGCCACGCTGACGCTCGATCACCGAGATCCGGCGGCGACCGTGCTCCATCTCGACGCGCGCGGACTGGAAATCTCGTCCGTACATCTCGACGGAGCCAAGGAAGCCACGCCCTTTCATCTCGCGGCCGCAGTTCCGATCCTCGGTCAGGACCTCGAGATCGTCGTCCTGCCTTCCACGCGCAAGGTGAAGATCGACTATCGAACGCAGCCCGAAGCGGCAGCGCTGCAGTGGCTGGCACCGGCGCAGACGAGCGGCGGCAAGCAGCCGCTGCTCTTCTCGCAGTCCGAGGCGATTCTCGCCCGCACCTGGGTGCCCTGCCAGGACAGTCCCGGTGTGCGGATGACCTACAGCGCCACGCTGCACGTGCCCAAAGGGCTTCTGGCTCTCATGTCGGCGACCAATCCGCAGGCGCGCAACTCGAGCGGCGTCTATCGCTTCGAGATGACGAAGCCGATCCCTTCCTACCTCCTCGCGATGGCGGTGGGCGATCTCGAGTTCCGCCCGGTCGGGGCCCGGTCGGGGATCTACGCGGAGCCGTCCGTCGCGGCGAAAGCCGCCTGGGAGCTTGCCGACACCGAAAAGATGATCGCCGCCGCCGAGAACCTCTACGGTCCATATCGGTGGGAGCGTTATGACCTTCTCATCCTGCCGCCGAGCTTCCCGTACGGTGGAATGGAAAACCCGCGCCTGACCTTCGCGACGCCGACGATTCTTGCCGGAGACCGTTCGCTCGTTTCGCTCGTCGCTCACGAGCTGGCCCACTCCTGGTCGGGCAACCTGGTGACCAACGCGACGTGGAACGACTTCTGGCTGAACGAGGGCTTCACGACCTATTTCGAGACCCGCATCATGGAGGCGGTGTACGGTCGCGACTACTCCGAGATGCAGGCGCAGCTGTCGAAGCGCGACCTCGAGGCCTACGTTCACGAGGTCGGCAAGGACAGTCGCGATACCTGGCTGTACGGCAACCTGACGGGCGCCGATCCCGACGATGCACCGCCGGCGATCGCCTACGACAAGGGCTATTTCTTCATCCGCAATCTCGAGGAGACCGTCGGCCGCGCACGCTGGGATGCATTTCTTCGCGACTACTTCGATGCCCACGCGTTCCAGTCGATGGACACGACACGCTTCGTCGACTGGCTGAACGAGAAGCTGCTCGCCGGCGATCCGGACGCGACGGCGAAGGCCCGCGTGCAGGAGTGGATCTACGGCCCGGGAATTCCCGCCGGCGCCGCCGATCCGAAATCGCCGGCGTTCGCCCGTGTCGACCAGGAACTGGCGCGATTCGCCGCCGGGACTCCCGCCGCTGCGCTGGTGACCACGGGCTGGGTCACCCAGCAGTGGCAGAACTTCCTGCGCAAGCTGCCGCGCGATGCGGATGCGAAGCAGCTTGCGGATCTCGATTCCGCGTTTCATTTCTCGGCTTCGGGAAACGCTGAAATTCTCGCCGACTGGTTCCAGCACGCGATTGCAATGAAGTACGAGCCGGCGTACCCGGCCCTGGAGAGATTCCTCGGCTCCGTCGGGCGGCGGAAATTCGTCGTCCCGCTCTACGCCGCGCTCGCGCGGACGCCGGACGGCCTGAACTTCGCGAAAGTCGTCTTCGCCAGAGCGCGCGCCGGATATCACCCGCTGACTCAAGGGTCGGTCGACGCCATCCTGAATGCGAAACGATGAGCCGGCTGCACTGAGAGGCTCCGCGCCACCGGACTTCCATCCGGCGGCGCGACGGCTCCCATCGTCCCTGCCGCGAAGGTCAGCTCTTCGGTTCGCTCAAGTCTCGAGCAGGACCTTCCCGAGTGGCCGCTCGCGCTCGAGACACGCATAAGCGGCCGCGGCCTCGGCGAAAGGAAAGCGCCGATCGACGACCGCGCGCAGGCGTCCGTCGGCAAGCCGCGTCAGGCCGAACTCGGAGAAGCCGCGGACGAGCTCGGATTTCTCCTCGATCGGACGGGCCCGCAACACCGAACCGATCACATGCAGACGCCGGCGCAGGATCAGGCCCAGGTCGACCTCGGCGCGCGCCGCCGCGGTGACGCCGACGAGCACGAGGCGGCCGCGATACGCGAGGGAGTCGAGGCTCGGAGTCAGCCATTCTCCGGCGACGAGATCGAGAACCAGATCGGCGCCTTTTCCATCGGTCAGCGCTTTCACGGCCGCGGGCATTCCAGCGTCGAGCGCGACGAGATGTCCGACGCCCAGATCCCGCAGCCTCTCGAGACGCTCGACGGAACGCCCCGCAGCGATCACGGTCGCCCCGAGCTCCCGGGCGACCTGCACCGCGAAGCTGCCGATTCCGGACGTCGCCCCGGTGACGACCAGAGTCTCGCCCGATCGCAGGCCGCCTTCGACGACCAGATTCGTCCACGACGTGAGCGCCGCTTCGGGGATCGCACCGGCGTCCTCGAGGGAAAGACTCTCCGGCACCGGCATCACCTGACCCGCCGGCACGGCCACCGCTTCGCCGTGGCCGCCGCCCGCGAGAAGCGCCATCACGCGTTGGCCGACGGCGAGCTCCTTCACTTCCGAACCCAGGGCTTCGATGATGCCCGCGCATTCGAGGCCCGGAATTTCGCTCGCTCCCGGCGGCGGCGGATAGAGGCCCCGCATCTGCAGGAGGTCGGCGCGATTGAGCCCCGCCGAGACGACGCGAATCAGGACCTCGCCCGCGCCCGGCGTCGGCAGCGGGACATCTCCGACGACGATCGCTCCCGACCGCTCCGGATTCCACGGCAGGATGGCGCGCATACCGCTCAGTGCGTTCCTGACGCCGCATAGGCGACGGCGGCCGGACTCGGGTTCGATCCGGCACCCGATGGCGGCGCGTGGGTTTCCCCGGCCGGTGCACCGGAGTGGTGATGCTCGTCGACCGAGACGGTGCCGTCGTTCAGCCAGTTGTGCTCGCCTTCGAGCACGGCAAGACCTGCGTTGTACTTCCGCGCATCGTCGTTGTGCCAGAGATCGAGGAAGAGTTTCCTCACCTTCCGCCGGCTGCTGCGGCAGAAGAGGTCCGCGAGAGCGCTTGCGCCTTCGGCGCTCGCGTCGCCCTTCTTCCGCAATGCCGCTGCCCGCGACACTGCAGCGGCCATTGCAAAGAGCTCGTCCGCCACATCGACGAGGCGAAAGAGGAAGCCCTGCTTGAACTGCAGCTTTCCCTGGTAGACGTTCATGCCGTGGAACACCTGGCGCGCGAGCTTGCGCGACGTGCGGTCGACGAAGCGCATGTGAGTTGCGAGGCTGCCGAACCCGGAGTAGCGCGGAAACCTCGACCAGCCGAGCCACCGGCTCGGGTACCACCACGAGTAGAAGGCCGCGGCGCGAAAGAACGCCTTCACCTTCGCGCCCGACGGCTTCTCCGGGTCGATGAGGTCGCCCGCGATCTGCAGATGCTTGTCGACAGCTTCTCGTGCCATGAAGAGATGCATGATCTCGGAAGAGCCCTCGAAGATCCGGTTGATCCGGTAGTCGCGGAAGATCTGTTCGACCGGAATCGGCTTCTCTCCGCGGGCTGCGAGGGAGGCCGCGGTCTCATAGCCGCGGCCGCCACGGATCTGCATGGTGTCGTCGACGATCTCCCACGTCCGCTCGGTGTTCCACAGTTTCGCCGCCGCGGCCTCGAGGCGGATGTCGTAGCCACCGCGATCCGCCATCTGGCAGGCGAGCTCAGTCATCGCTTCCATCGCGTACGTGACCGAGGCCATGTCCGCGAGTTTGTGCGCGATCACCTCGTGTCTGCCGACCGGCCTCCCCCACTGAACGCGTCCTGCCGACCAGTCGCGGCAGATCTCGAGGCACATCTTCGCCGCGCCGAGGGACCCGGCGGGAATCGCCAGACGCCCGGTATTGAGCGTCGTCAGCGCGATCTTCAGGCCCTTGCCCTCGTCGCCGATCCGGTTGCCGACCGGAACGCGGACGTTCGTGAAGGAAAGCACCGCGTTCGCGAGCGCTCGCAGGCCCATGAAGTGGCAGCGATGTTCGACTTTCACGCCGATCGATCCGGTGTCGACGATGAAGGCGCTGATTTTCTTTCCTCTGGCATCGCGCGCCATGACGACCAGAAGCTTCGCGATCGTGCCGTTGGTGCACCAGAGCTTCGTGCCGTTGAGGACGTAGTGCGAGCCGTCCGGAGAGAGCTCGGCGGTCGTCGCAAGGCGCGCCGGGTCGGAGCCGACATCGGCCTCGGTCAAGGCGAAGCCCGAGATGTCTCCCGCGGCGCAGCGCGGCAGGAACTCGCGCTTCTGCGCTTCGGTACCGAAGTACAGGAGAGGCGTCGGTACTCCGATCGACTGATGCGCCGACAGCAGCGCTTCGACGTTGCCGTCGACGCTGCCGAGGAGCTCCATGAGCTTCGAGTACTCGAGCATGCTGAAACCGAGCCCGCCATACGCCTTCGGGATCTTCAGTCCGAAAGCGCCGAGCTTCCGCAGCCCGTCGAGAACGTGCGGCGGGTACTCTCCGGTGGCGTCGATCGCCACCGGATCGACTTCGGCGAGCAGGAACTCCCGAAAGGCGTCGTAGAAGGCGTCGAACTCGGGACGTTCGCGCTCGATCAGCGGATAGGGGTGGATGAGGTCGCTGCGGAAGTTGCCGAGGAAGAGCTCCTTCAGGAAGCTCGGGCTTTTCCACTCGGTTTCGCGCGACGCTTCGGCGACTTTGCGCGCATCCTGTTCACTGACATGGGACGTCGTCGATTCGTTCATCGGTCGTCTCCTCTGGATCTTCGCGCGCCGTCGTCCGGATAGACCGGTCCGCGATCCGGCGCTTCCGCGGGCTTTATGCCGCAGTGCGGCTAAATCCTACCGCAAAGCGGCAAAGTTGTCGCAGTGCGGCAAAAGGCCGGCGTTGACGGTCGTCAACCGCGGGCGATCGTCGCTGCGACGCCCGCCAGCACGACGCCTCCGCCCACCACGAGGCGCCAGGTCACCGGCTCCTCGAACGCCAGCCAGCCCACGACCACCGCGCAGATCGGCACGGTGTAGGCGATCTGGGAAGCGACGACGGCCGAGCGCCGCGACAGCAGCCAGAAGTAGAGCGAGAAGGTCAGCGCCGACCCGAAAAGCGCGAGGTAGAGCGTCGCGAGCCATGGCCCCGCCGTCCACGCGATCGGCCGCTGGCGTTCGACCAGAAGCGCGAGCAGACCCATCCCCGCGCCGGTGAGGAGCATCGGCACTCCAGCGGTCGAATAGGGGGAGATCCCTTCGCCCCAGCGCTTCACGGCCAGGGTTCCGATCGCCGAAACGAACGGCGCCAGCAGGAAAACGAGGGAGGCGAAGCGGACCTGCGCTCCGCCGAACTTCTCGAAGTCCTCGGAGAAGACGATCGCAACGCCGACAAAACCGCAGAGGACGCCGGCGACGCGGCTCCAGCCGCCGCTCTTTTTTCCGAGGAAGAAAGGCCCGAGGAGAACGATCCACAGCGGCAGCGTCGCGAACAGGATCGCCGCCAGACCGGAAGGCACCCATTGCTCCCCCCAGTAGACGATGCCGTAGGAGCCCGCGAAGGTGGTCGCCGCGTTCACGATCCACAGCCGGCGCTCGGTCCGCGTGATCCCGAACCGAACGCCGCGCAAGGCGCCGAAGGCGACGAGCGCGACCCCGGCGATGGCGAAGCGAGCCGCCACTCCGGTGATCGGGGGAATTCCCTGCAGCGCGATCCGGATCGCTGCCCAGGTCGTTCCCCAGATGACCGTCAGCAGCGCGAAAACCCCGACCTCCTTGCCGTCCACCCGCATGCCTCGCACTCTACTGGACGGCATCGGCTGCCCGGCGCCAGCGCCTCGCATGGCGGCGCGTGCCGGCGTCGGGCAGAATAGGCGAATGAACGACAGCGCCGGTTTTCTCCAGCCGATCCTCGGGCACCTGCTTCCGTGGCTCTACGTCGACTCGCTGTGGTGGACGATTCTGGGCCTCGCCGGGAATTGCACCTTCGGCAGCCGCTTCGTCATTCAGTGGCTCCATTCGGAGAAGAAGAAAGCGGTCGTGGTTCCAGCCATTTTCTGGCACCTTTCCTTCTGGGGCAGCTTGATCTCGCTGCTCTATGCGCTGCATCTCGACAAGCTGCCCATCGTCCTCCCTTTAGCCTTCCTGCCGTTTCTCTACGCGCGCAATCTCGTGCTGCTGCGGCGGGCGAAGCCGTGATCTGGAGCCGTGCTTTCGGCGCCGCGTGGGCGGTGCTGTGCGTCTATTGGCTGTGGAGCGCGCGGCGCCTCAAGGCAACGAGCCGCGCCGAGCCGTTCGCGAAGCGCTTTCTCGCCTACTGGCTGCCGCTCATCGTCGCCTACAACCTGGTGGGGCCCGGCGACTGGTTCGGCGACAGTCTCCTTCACCGCAGATTCCTTCCGCTGTCGACCCCGGTGCTCGTCGCCGGCCTGGCGCTCACATGGCTCGGTGTTCTCTTCGCCTGCTGGGCGCGGAGCGTTCTGGGAAGCAACTGGAGCAGCGTCGTCAAGCTGCGGCAGGATCATGAGCTCATCGAGCAGGGACCGTATCGCTCGATCCGCCATCCGATCTATACCGGACTGATCGTGGCCTTCGCCGGAACCGCGCTCGGGATCGGCGAGTGGCGCGCTCTCCTCGCGCTCGTGATCGTCACGGTTTCCTTCGGGTTCAAACTCCGGCAGGAGGAGCGCTGGCTCGGCGAGCAGTTCGGCTTCGAATACGCCGCCTATCGCGCGCGGAGCTGGGCGCTCCTTCCCGGCATTCTCTAGCTGTCTCCTGAAGCGCCGCGGCGCGGCGGCCCGGCCCGATCAGGGGTAAATCTTGTAGAGCATCCGCGGGTACGGAATCGTTTCGCGGACGTGATCGAGCTTGCACATCCAGGCGACGAAGCGTTCGAGCCCCATCCCGAAGCCGGAGTGCGGGCAGCTGCCGTACTTCCGCACGTCGAGATACCACTGGAACGCCTCGAGCGGCAGGTTGTGCTCGCGGATCCGCTGCAGCAGGAAGTCGTGATCGTGGATGCGCTGGCTGCCGCCGATGATCTCGCCGTAGCCTTCCGGCGCGAGGATGTCGAGGCCGAGGACGACTTTGGGATTCTCGGGATCCGGCTGCATGTAGAACGCCTTGAAGGCGGTCGGAAACCGGCTGACCATCAACGGCTTGTCGAAGTCGGCGGCGACCAGCGTCTCCTCGTCGGCGCCGAAATCGTCGCCCCAGACGATCGGATTGCCCTTCGCGTTCAAGCGCTCGATCGCCTCGGTGTAGGTGATGCGCGGGAACGGCGGAACGATCGCCTCGAGGAGCTTCGTGTCGCGCTCGACGACCTTGAGATCCTCGGCACAACGGTCGAGAACGCGCGCGACGAGCGAGCTCACGAACTCTTCCGCCAGATCGCAAAGACCCTCGAACTCGAGAAACGCGACCTCCGGCTCGACCATCCAGAATTCCATGAGGTGGCGCCGCGTCTTCGACTTTTCCGCCCGGAACGTCGGCCCGAAACAATAGACCCGGCCGAACGCGGAAATCGCAGGCTCGAGATAGAGCTGCCCCGACTGGGTGAGAAAAGCCTTGTCGCCGAAGTAGTTGGTTTCGAACAGCGTCGACGTGCCCTCGCAGGCGGCGGGAGTCAGGATCGGCGAGTCGATTCGCACGAAATCGCGGCTATGGAAGAAATCGTGAATGCCCTGCTCGACCTCGCTGCGCACCTTGAGCGCGGCGCGTTGCCGGCTCGACCGCAGCCAGAGGTGGCGGTTCTCCATCAGAAACGCCGTGCCGTGGTCCTTCGGAGTGATCGGAAAATCGATCGTGAGATGGTCGATACCGAAATCGGTGAGCTGGATCTCGACGCCGGAGGGCGAGCGCTTGTCCTCCTTGACGATGCCGGTGAAGTGCACCGTCGACTCCTGCGTCACACGCTCGACATCCGACCAGGCGGCCTCCGGAATGTCCGCGCGGCTGGCGACCGCCTGGACCACGCCGCTGCCGTCACGGATCTGGAGGAAACCGATCTTGCCGCTGGAGCGCTTCTGAACGAGCCAGCCGGCGAGCTCGACGCTCGATCCAACTTGGGCTCTCAAACCTTTGATCGTGGGCCGGAGAGTGGTCATGGAACCGGCCATTGTAGAAATCCGGGGGCTCGACGGTCAACTTGCGCCGGCGCCGGGAGGCTCCGCGGAGGTCGGCTCGGCGAGCGCGTCGATCCGGCCGAGCGCTCCCCCGGCGGCCGCCTGCTCCGCCCCCTTCTTGGTGCGGCCGATGCCCCGCCCGGCGAGCTCGCCAAGGATCCGGACCTCCACCGTGAAGACCTTGTCGTGATCCGGACCGCTCTCGTCGACGACCGCGTAGGCCGGCAGCGGCCAACCCCGGGACTGCACCTGTTCCTGCAAGGTCGTTTTGGGATCGACGGCCTGCTGCGCGAGTGGCGTTTCGCTGGCATGCTCGAGATAACGCCGGACGACCGATCGTGCCGCATCGAATCCACCGTCGAGATAGGCCGCGCCGAAAAGGGCCTCGACCACATCCGCCAGGAGCGAGGGCTTGGCGCGCCCACCCGAACGCTCTTCGCCGGTTCCGAGGCGCAACGTTTCGCCCAACCCGAGACTCTCCGCATATCGCGCCAGAGCCCCTTCGCTCACCAGCATCGACTTGCGCAGCGACAGCTCCCCTTCTGCCCGGCTCTCGAACTGCTCGAACAACCAGTCGGCCGTCACCAGACCGAGCACCGCATCGCCGAGGAACTCCAGGCGTTCATAGTGCGCTCCCGAGCGCGCTTCGTTCGCCCACGAGCGATGCGTCAGCGCGTTCTCGAGCCGCAACCGGTCCTTGAAGGTATGTCCGAATCGCCCCTCGAGAGAGGCGAGAAGCTGGTCGCGGTCCGGCATCGGGCTCATCTTAGTCGGACTTCCGCGGATCGAGGCGAGCCTGCGGAGCGAGCGATTCGGACGATTGGAGAGAATCGACCGAAAACCGTTGCACGCCGGGAAAGCGCTATCGCCGGCCGAAGCGTCGTTCGAGATCCGCATCGGTGAGATGCAGAACGACCGGCCGGCCGTGCGGACAGGCGTACGGATTCTCGGCCGCGAACAGCTCGGAGATGAGCGCTTCGAGCTTTTCCGCCGAAAGTGCATCGTGCATTTTCACTGCCGCCTTGCACGCGAGACTCGCCGCGAAGTCGTCGAGAATCCGCTGACCGAGATTCTCGGGCGACGCTTCGGCGTCGGCCGCGAGACGCAGCAGCAGAGCTTCGCCTTCCGCCGGAGACAGCACGGCCGGAGTCGCTGACACGGCCACGCTACCGCCGGAGAGCTCGGCGATTTCGAACCCCGCGGGCTCGAGCGCCGGAGCCAGTTCGAGGAGCCGCAGTCGTTCCCCGCGCGAAAGCTCCAGAACGATCGGCGCGACGAGACGTTGCGACGCGGCACGAGCTGCTCCGACCGCGCGCCGGAAGCGCTCGTAGAGGACTCGTTCGTGTGCGACGTGCTGATCGATCAGATAGAGGCCGTCCGGGCCCTCGAGCAGGATCAGCGCCCCTTTGTACTGACCGAGAAGCCGGAAGCGACGCGTCTCGCCGCCGCGGCCGGACAGCGGCACCGGCGCCCGGTCGAGGGGCGCGAGCGAAAGCTCCGCCAGGTGAACTGCCGCTGTGGCTTCGCGCAGGTCGTGGGGAGCCGTCCGGGTGTCGGAATAGATCTCTGAGCTCGCGCCATCGAAGCTTCGTCCGCCGAACCCCTCCCACGCGAGAGGCGATTCCGGCAGCGACGAGGTCGAGCGCAACGGCGCCGCCTCTTCTCCACGGGCCCGCGCCAGGGCCAGACGCAGCGCCTCCCCGAGCCGGTCCATGAGCCGCGGATTGCGGAACCGCACCTCGGCCTTCTGCGGATGGACGTTGACGTCGACGTCATCGGGCGCCAGGGTCAGAAACAGAAAGAGAGCCGGAAACTCATCGTTCCGCCACTCGTCGCGCACCGCGCGGTAAAAGGTCGCGAGAACGGCCCGATCCCGCACCAGCCGGCCGTTGACGAAAATGAAGCTCCGTCGCGCGCCACGCGCCGAAGCCGGAGACCCGACGAATCCGGAAGCGAAGGGGTCCGAATTCGTCGCCGACGATTCATTCTCCCCGACCTTGACCAGCAGTTTTTTCAAACTCTCCCCGAACACTTCCCCGATCCGATCGAGCAATGGCTCGCTGGCACCCGTGCGGGTCGCTGCCTCGAGCAGCACCCGGCCCTCGCTGCGGACGCGGAAGGAGACGTCCGGCCGTGCGAGCACGTAGCCCTCGACGACCTCGACGCAGCGTCGGAGCTCCGTCTCGCGTGACTTGACGAACTTGCGCCGTGCCGGGACGTTGAAGAACAGCGAGGCGACGTCGATCGTCGTCCCCTTCTGCCGCGCCACCGGCTCCGCCGCGAGAACGCGGCCGCCTTCGAGAAGAACCCGGGTTCCTTCGCCCGGCGCGAGCGCAGTCTGGAGCTCGACCTTGGCGACCGCGGCGATCGTCGACAGGGCTTCGCCGCGGAAACCCAGCGTTGCGACCCGCTCGAGATCCGCCATCGACGCGATCTTGCTCGTCGCGTGGCGATCGAACGCGAGGAGGGCATCGTCCCGGTCCATTCCGGAGCCGTCGTCGGCGATGCGGATGCGCTGCCGTCCTCCGCCTTCGAGGTCGATTTCGATCCGGGTTGCCCCGGCGTCCAGAGAGTTCTCCACCAGCTCCTTGACGACGGACGACGGCCGCTCGACCACCTCGCCGGCGGCGATCTGCGACACCAGACGGTCGTCGAGGATTCGGATCCGGCTCACGATGCCGCCGTTTCCCGGCGGAGCCGCGAGCCGGCACGGGCTGAGGCGCGCGCGAACGTCGAGTAGTAGAGGACATAGGCGCCGAGAGCCAGCGGGGCCGCGAGCTGCGCCGTGAGCAATACGATCTGGGCCACCGGAGGAAACGAATCGAAAGCGCCGCCGTTCATGAACAGCACCGCAGTCGCGAGTGCGGCGACCTGGGCAAGCTCGAACGCTGACGACCGGCCGACGGACTCTCCTGCGCAACGCAAGGCGTAGCGCTCCCGGGCGAGCGAAACCGCCATGACGGGAAGGGGAAAGAAGACCGTCGCCGTGTGCGGCCAGATGGCCGGCGCGGTCAGCATGATGAGTGACAGCGAAATGCTGAGCAACGCGATGCGGTCGTTCGCGAACCGGTAGCCGGCGAAAAGCGCCAGCGGAGAGAGCAGGATCAGCAGAACGGGCTGATGAACCTCGAAGTGCAGGAGACGCGAAACGCGCAACAGAGAGATCGTGCCATTGAGCGTTCCGGGCGAGACGCTCAAGGCCAGCATCTCGCGATGAAAGGGCAGGGTGACGACGGTCGCCACAACGATGAAGCCGACGACGAAGATCGTCCGGCGTGCGATCCTGCGCTCGCCCTTCCGCGCGAGCGCTGCGCCGGCGACGACGGGAACGGCGATCGCCGCGAGCGGCTTGGTGATCAGGCTGAGCCCGAGAATCAGACCGGCAGCGAGGGGCCATGAAAAAGCCGCATGCAGCGCGCCGACGATCAGCGCCGCTGCTGTCAGCGAGAAATTCCCCGCCTCGAACCCGAGTCGCACGCCCGGCGGCCCGAGCATGAGAAGGCATGCGACCAGGAAGCGTGAGCCGAGCTGGGCGGCGAAATTCGGGGAGCGATTGCGCCACCAGGCGGCGGCGATCCAGCAGGTCATCGCTGCACCCAGCAGATTCAGACCGCGAAAGAGCATGCGTGCACCCGAAACCCCGAGCTCGCGGGTGCAGAAGGCGCCGATGAAGGCGAAAGCCGGCGGGTAGTAGTAGCCGGGCTCCTCGTAGGGCGAGATCCCGAGCGCAAAGTCGGCGAACGCCTCCTCGTAGCGGACCTCGTCGATGGTCGGTCGCGGAGAAACGAGGTCCGCGCGGACGGCGAACGCCAGGAAGCCGATGAGCAGAGCGAGCGCCAGCGCGTGCCAGTACCAGGCGAGGCGGCGAAAGTCTCGCCAGCTCTCGGCCAGGCGTACCGCGGCCGGCGTGAGCCGCACTTCTCCTGCGGAGGTTGTGAGATCCGGCCCGGCCATCGACAGCTCTCCGAAATCTACTGCGACGGGATCGCGCCGGGCGCGCGATCGGAGGCGACGGTTTTCTCGATCCCGCCGGCCTGTCCGCCCTGCCGGTTCCGGATCGGGCCGCTGGCAACCACGCCGCGCTCACGAAGAACCGCCTGCGCCGCGGCGAGGCGCGCGATCGGAACGCGAAACGGCGAGCAGGAGACGTAGTCGAGCCCGATCCGATGGCAGAACGCGATCGATTTCGGATCGCCACCGTGCTCGCCGCAGATTCCGATCTCCATTCCCGGCCGGGTTCGGCGGCCCGCTTCGACGGCCATCGCCATCAGCTTGCCCACTCCCGCCTCGTCGATCGACGCGAACGGGTTCTCCGGCAGGATGCCGCGCGACAGGTATTCCATGAGGAAGCTCTTCTCGGCGTCGTCGCGCGAGATCGCGAACGTCGTCTGCGTCAGGTCGTTGGTGCCGAAGGAGAAGAATTGAGCGAAGCGGGCAAGCTCGTCGGCGGTCAGGGCCGCACGCGGGACTTCGATCATCGTCCCGAACTTGTAGCCGATGCGGCGGCCCTGTTCCGCCATGACCTTCTCGGCCTCCTCTTCGAGCGCCTGCTGCTGGACTTCGAGCTCCCGCCAGTGGCCGACGAGCGGAATCATGACCTCGGGATGCACGTCGATGCCCTCGCTTGCCGCCTGACAGGCCGCTTCGAAGATCGCCCGCACCTGCATCCGCGTCACCGCCGCGAGATGGATGCCGAGACGAACGCCGCGCAGGCCGAGCATCGGATTCGTTTCATGCAGGCGGTCGATCGCGGCGAGGACTCGCCGTTTCTCCTCGAGTTTCGCGGCGTCCTTGCCCGACGTCTCCAGCGCTTCCACCTCGCGCGCGATCTCGTGATGCCCGGGAAGGAACTCGTGAAGAGGCGGATCGATCAGCCGGATGATGACGGGCAGTCCGTTCATGGCGACGAAAAGCCCGTGGAAGTCGCTCCGCTGATGCGGCAGGAGGAGCTCGAGGCAGTCGGCGACGAGGGTCGGATCGTCCTTCCCGAGAATCAGCCGCTGGACGATCGGCAAGCGGGCGGTTTCGAAAAACATGTGCTCGGTGCGGCAGAGACCGATTCCCTGAGCACCATACTGCCGCGCGCGCGCAGCGTCCTTGGGATAGTCGGCGTTCGCCCAGACCTCGAGGCGCCGCAGCTCGTCCGCCCAGGCGAGGATCTGCACCAGATACGGATCGCGAAACTCGGGAACGACCGTCGGCACCTTGCCGGCATAGAGCTCACCGGTGTTTCCGTCGATCGAAATCCACTCCCCTTCGCGCAGCAGCCGTTCGCCGACGCGGAGCGTCCTCGCTTCGAGATCGAGCTCGAGCGCCGCGACGCCGACGACTGCCGGCTTCCCGAACTGGCGCGCGACCAGCGCCGCGTGACTCGTTCGGCCGCCGCGGCTCGTCAGCAGGCCTTTCGCCGCGAGCATTCCGTGGACGTCGTCCGGCTTCGTCTCGGGACGGACGAGCACGACGTCCCGTCCCTCCTTCGCCCACATCTCCGCGGTGTCGGCGTCCATCGCCGCGACACCGACCGCTGCTCCCGGAGAGACGTTCAGTCCCCTGGCCAGCCGGTCGCCGGACGCCTCGGCCTGTTTCACCGCGCTCTTCTCGAACTGCGGATGAAGAAAGAAGTCGACCTGATCGGGAGACACCCGCAGTACCGCCTGTTCGCGGGAGATGAGCCCTTCCTGAACCATGTCGACCGCGATGCGAACGGCCGCCTGCGCCGTCCGCTTGGCGTCCCGCGTCTGCAGCATCCAGAGCCGGCCGCGCTCGATCGTGAACTCGACGTCCTGCATGTCGCCGTAGTGCCGCTCGAGCTTTTCCGCGATCGCCTGGAGCTCGGCCCAGGCCGCGGGCATCGCGGCGGCGAGCTCGGCGATCGGCAGCGTCTGGCGGACTCCTGCGACGACATCTTCGCCCTGCGCATTGATCAGGAAGTCGCCTTCGATTCCGCGTTCGCCGGTCGCGCCGCTCCGCGTCATGGCGACTCCCGTCGCGGAGTCGTTGCCGAGATTTCCGAACACCATCGTGCAGATGTTGACCGCGGTCCCGAGATCGTGCGGGATCTTGGCCGCGTTGCGATAGTCGTTCGCCCGCCGACCGTTCCAGCTCCGGAAGACCGCCTCGGTCGCGAGCCGGATCTGCTCCCGCGGATCCTGCGGGAACGGCCGGCCGGACAGGCGCTCGAACAGAGTCTTGAACTCGGCCGTCACGCGCCGCCAGTCGTCCGCCGCGAGATCGGAATCGTTCTCGACGCCCGCATGCTGCCGCGCCGCCGTCAGAACCTCCTCGAAAGGCTCGTCGGCGAGCTCCATCACCACCGTTCCGAACATCTGCACCAGACGGCGAAAACTGTCGAAGACGAAGCGGGCATCGCCGGTTGCGAGCTCGAGTCCCGCGGAGACTGCGTCGTTCATGCCGATGTTGAGCACTGTGTCCATCATGCCGGGCATCGAGAACTTCGCGCCCGAACGGCAGGAGACGAGCAGCGGATTGCCGGCGTCGCCGAAGCGCTTTCCCGTCGTCCGCTCGAGCCGGGCGAGCGCCGCCAGCTCCTCGTCCCAGAGTCCTTCCGGAAAGCTTCCGCCCGCGGCGAGGTAGGCGTTGCAGGCCTCGGTGGTGACGATGAAGCCGGGCGGAACGGGCAGGCCGATCCGCGTCATGTCCGCGAGATTCGCGCCCTTGCCTCCGAGCAGGGTCCGCACCCCGTCCCATCCCCCCGTCGCCGTCTCGACGATGTCGAGCTCGTCGAAACCGAAGACTCGTCTCGTGGTCATACCGCCCCCTCCGGATCCCTGCAACCCCAGAACTGCGCAACCACCA
>JBDTQG010000055.1:0-22469 GCA_039932315.1 Thermoanaerobaculia bacterium | reverse complement strand
CTCGACCGCGCCGTGAAGGACACGCTCGAGTGGATTCCGCTGGTCGAGCAGCCGAGCGGTCTCATGGCCTACTGGCCGGGATCGGCCGGTTCGGTGTCGCTCACCGCGTGGGTCGTTCAGTTCCTCGCCGAAGCGCGGGAGGGTGGCTACACGGTCGACGCCGAGCTCGTCGGCCGCCTCACGCGGGCGCTCGAACAGGCTCTGCGCTCCGACTATTCCGGCTTCGCCGACGGCGAGTCGTGGGCCGAACGGACCTGGGCGCTCACTGCGCTGGCGCGGATGGGTAAGTTCGATGCGGCTTACGGTAACGAGCTCGCTCGGCGGGCGCAGTTCCTCGACCTCGAGGATGTGGCGAATGTCGTGACCGCGTTCGATCGTGCCGGGCAGGCGACGGCGCCGGCAGTCCAACCGCTTGCCGACGCGCTGTGGAAGGGATTCATCGTGCAGCTCTATCAGGGCAAGGAGAGCTACGGTGGACTGCAGGATCGACGCACGCGGACGAACGGACTGCTGCTCTCGTCGGAAGCGCGGACGATCGCCGGAATGACACGCGCTCTCGCCGGCCGCGCCCAGGATCCCGAAAAGAGCCGGAAGTTCACGATTCTTTCGAACGCGCTCATCTCGCGCGGCCGCGGCGATGGCTGGGGATCGACGAATGCGAACGCCGAAGCCATCCTCGCGCTCACCGAGATGCTCGCCAAAGGCAAAGCCGATCGTCCCGCGGCGTCCCTCACGCTGGCAACCGCAGGCGGCAGTGTGCCGCTGTCGGTCGGAGCTGGATCGCCCTCGGCGTTCTGGCGCGGCACCGAAGCCGGACCGGCAGCGGTGACGCTCGCGAGCGAAGGGGTAGCGTCCGGAAGCTCCAGCGCTCCGGTCGGCGCGCGCGCCGAGCTCACCTATCTGCCGGCGGCTCCCGGATCGCAGGCCGCGCCGCGCAGGGACGGTTTCGTGGTGACGCGCGAGCAGTTGGTCTATCGCACGGGAGCTCCCACCGGCACGCCACCGGAGCGCATCGCGCTGGATGCCGCGGGCTCCATTCTGACGTTCGGTGTCAGCGAGGTCGTCGAGGACCATGTGCAGGTGGTGAATCCCGAAGACCGCAACTTCATCGCCGTCGTCGTGCCGCTCGCCGCCGGCATGGAGCCGCTCAATCCTCGTCTCGAAACCGCGCCGCCGGAGGCGAAAGCGGCGGGAACGCTGACCCTCGAGCCGACGTATGCCGCCTACCTCGACGATCAGGTGGCGTTCTACTTCAACGAGCTGCCGAAGGGGACGTACGACTTCTACTTCCGTACCCGCGCCCAGGTCGCCGGCGAGTTCATCCAGCCCGCCGCCAAGGCGGAGATGATGTACGACGGCAGCAAAGTCGGGACGAGCGCGGGAGCGACGGTGAAGATCGTCGGACCGGTGGAGCCGAAGTAGCGCGCAGCGCGGGCGGCGATCGCAGGGGCGGCGCTAAGATCGGCTCATGTGCCGAATGCGATGCGTCCCTGCGACCCTCCTGCTGATGTTCTGCGTGGCTACCGCGGCGTCCGCCGCGACCGCCGCGACCGCCGCGACCGCCGCGGGGCCGACGGGGCTGTCGTCGTCGACGGCTCCTGTCGACGGTCCGTACGCTCTTCACTCGCCGCAGCTTCTCGTTCCGGACGAAACCGCCGGGAGCGGCATCTCACCGGAGGTCGCGGTCCGCCTCTCGATCGACGATCGGGGAAAAGTCTCCGCGGTCGACGTGAAGTCGATCACGCCCGCGAGCGAATACGACGACGCCTTTCGCAAGACCGTCGTGGACACGCTGCTCACCTGGCGCTTCGCTCCGGCGAAGAAGGACGGACGCCCGGTTCCCAGCAGCCTCGAGTGGCGCGTCCGCTTTCCTGTCCATGCATCGACGACGGGGCATCTCGAGGTCACCGCGCCGATCGCGGGTTCCGATCTCGAAGATCGCCGCGCCGCCATTCTCGCCCTGCCGGTCAGTGCGCGGCTGAAACTTCTCGACTCCGAGGGACGGAGTGCGATCGCGCGGCTCGATGCGACGAAGAAGTCGGAGTTCTCCTCCGCGCGCTTCGTTGTGCGCTCCGATTCCGATGAGCCGAAAGTCGCCGGCGTGATCGCCAACAATCTCGAGGCAATTTTCAACGTTCTCGCCGCTGAGCTTCTTCCGGGCGTCGAGTTGCAGGCCGAGCGCTACAAGATCCTGGTCTTCGCGTTCCGCTCGAGCTCCGAGTATCACGCCTTCGCGTCGAGCTATCCGTGGAGCGAGAACAGCGACGGCTACTACTCGGCCTCCGGACTGATCGCCTTCGATCTCGAGCATTCGACGAACGACGACGTGCTGAGCATTCTGCTTCACGAAGCGACGCACGCATTCCTGGATCGGCACGTCGTGCGTCCTGGCATTGCATTGCCGCGCTGGCTGGGCGAGGGCTTCGCCGAATATGTCGGAAATTCCGCCATTCAGAAGGGGCGCCTGAAGCCGGGAAAGACCTTCGTCCACAAGTACGCTTTTCAGTCCGATCAGGTCGCGTCCTACCAGACGGGCGCCGGATTCAATCTCGACGCCGCGAAGACCGCGCTGCGCAAAGGCCAGGGGCTTTCGCTCAAGGACCTGCTGGTCGCCTCGCCGGAGATCTTCTACGGCGATCGGGCCCGGCTCTACTACGCGTCGGCCTGGCTGCTCGTGCACTATCTTCGCGATGGCACTCCCGACAGCGCAACGACGAGGTTTCCGCAGCTGCTGTTGTATCTTGCCGAGGGATATCCGCAGGTTGCCGCGTTTCACGCCCTCTACGGACCGACGGGCGAGGCCGATGCCGCCTTCCGCAGCTATGTCAAGGACTTCTGACCTGCGCGCGGCGCAGGCGCGGCGTCAGGGCTTCGGTTTCACCGCGTTGAAGAGCGCGCTTTCGCGCTTCGCGGCGAGCGTGTCGCCCAGTCGCGAGTAGCAACCGGCGAGGTAGTAGTGCGCGTCGTTCTTCGACGGATCGCGCTCGAGAACGCTCTGAAGGACCGGTACGGCTTCGCCGCAGCGTTCGAGGCGGAAGAGGGCGATCGCCCGCTTCCAGTGGCTCTCGAGCCGTTCGGGGTTGACGGCGATCGCTTCGGCAAATGACGCCGCCGCATCCGCCCAGCGCTCGAGCTTGAAGTTCGCCGTCGCGAGGTTGTACCAGGCCGGTTCCGCATAGCCACTGCCGGCAAGGCCCGGTGCGGCGCGGGCCAGCAGTTCCCTTGCGCCGGCGGCATCGCCCGCGCCGAGAAGGTCGCTGCCTTCCTCGAAGAGTCGCTGCGGATCGGTCTCCTGCTCGCGGCGGGTGGCCGCTGCCGCAGCCGACGCCGCGCGCTCCTCGGCGGTGCCGTAGAGGTGGAGAAGCGCCCCCTGGGCTTCCGTGCTGTCGGGCCAGTAGAGGAGCGCCCGGCGGAAGAGTCCCGCAGCGTCCGCGTCGCGACCGGCGTCGCGCAACGCCCAGGCCGTACGCATCAGGAGCCCGGCGAAATCGCCGGCGCGATCGCGCTCGGGGTGGAGAGCGGAAGCCAGAACGTCCGGCGGAATCACTCCATCCGCTGCGGTGCCGGTCGCCCGGTCCTGCGGCGGTATCAGCGGCATGGGTGGTGGTGGCGGAGGAGCCAGTTGATCGAGCAGCTGCAGCAGATCGTCGAGCCGGCCGAGATTCGCGAGGGCCGCCGCGTGCAGATAGCGCAGGTACTCGGGCGCGTCCGGACTGGCGATCATCGGTACGAGCAGCCGGTCGGCGCTTTCCCATCGCCCGGCGTCGACATCCAGGAAAAGCACCCGCCAGCGCAGGCCGTCGGTCGGAGCGAGAACGAGCAGGCGCCCGAAACTCTCCCGCGCCGCATCTTTCTTTCCCAGCCGTTGCTGCAGTTCGGCCTCGGCCTGCAGCTCCTCGATGCGTTCGGCTCCACTCGCAGAAGCCGGAACCGGTGCGCTCGCCTGCCGTGCCTCCAGGGCGGCCAGAAGCAGGCTGTCGTCCTCGGGCTCGGAGCGCGCGGCGACCAGCTGCGTCAGCAGGCCGAGCGGAATCTCGGTCGCCGGGTCGCGAAGTCTCGAGACGAGGCGATCGCGCAGGGCGGCGAAATGTTCCGGCGCGTCGGCGCTCGCGCGGAGAAGCGGGACGAGCCGGGAAAGGGCCGGCAACTCGCACCCGGGAAGATCGACCGCGACCGCGAGCTTCTGCCGCTCGGCGAGGGCATCGCCCTTGTCCCCCGCGATCCGGGCGTTGCGCACCGCTTCGACGCAGGCGATCGGCGGCAACGTCGAAGAACCTGCGGTGAACGCGGGTGCGATCGGCAGCGAGAAAAATGCGACGGCGAAAATCAGTCTTCGACCCAAGATCTCTTCCCTCGGGCCGGATCGTATCGTCTCGCGCGCGCTCGTCGAGCACAATCCCCGCCGCCGCTTCGCAACGAGGGTCGCGGCCTACGGGCTTGCGACGGTGGCGCTCCACAGCAGCGTGTTCCCGGTCTCGAAGCCGTTGGAGAAGATGTCGCGGTACTCATCGGCGCCGAGATCGCGGATGCCGAGGACGTCGAGAAATCCGTTGTCGATGTTGCGCGGTTGCCAGTCGATGTCGTTCGAGCCGCCGGTCCATTGCGTCGTGTCGCAGTGATCGATCGCCGGAGAATTGCCTTTGATCTGGTAGTTCCCCAGCGCCTCGTTGGCGAACCTGGGATCCGCGACGTAGAGCGCACGCGTCACCGTTCCCGTCGGCAGCCCGCCGAGGAAGTTCACCGTCGGCGAGAGAACGCAGTCGACCTGTGTCGTCGTCGCGGCTCCCGGGCTGCTCAGGAGCTGACCGCTCGGCTGCGAGAAGATCGAGGTCAGAACCCTGACCGACGTCGCTGCGGCCGCAGCGGTGATGAAGTTGGCGCCGATGTTGGTGTTGCCGACCGCGGTCACGTTGCCCAGCGTCAGGCTGGCCGAGTTGCCGACGACGATCGGTGCGGGACCCTCGTTCCGCGCGATGACCGTCGAATCGATCGCCGCTGCCGCGCTGTCGAAAACGTAGACGGCGGAGCCGCCATCGGCGGAATTGTGCTCGATGCTCGTGCCATGAATCGAGACCGAACTGTGGTTCACCCAGACCCCGCCGCCGGTTGCGGCCTCGTTGTCGGACACCACAGAGCAATGGGCGCCGTCCGCGCATTGCCCGAAGGTCGGGCCCGGTCGACCGATGGCGACGACGGCGCCGGCTTCGGCGGCGATGCCTCCACCGGCGGAGAGGGCCGTGTTGCCGCGGATGCGGGCGAAAAACGCGCGCAATACCGAGCCTGACCCGGCGACATACACGCCGCCGCCGCTGCCGTTGGGGGCGAGGTTCATCTCGATCGGCGCAAGGCCGAACCCACCCAGATCCGTGTTCATCTCGGCGCCGCTGTCGATGTAGACGCCGCCGCCCAATCCGCCGGCAGAGTTGCTGACGATCCCGCTGCCCGCTCCGCTCGAAGAGTGAAAGAGAGCGCAGCCTGCCGAGAGGTGCACGCCCCCTCCATCTCCCGTGGCTTCATTGCTGGCCACGAGCACCCGGTCGCGAAAAAAGACCGTTCCGTCGCCGGCGCAGGCGAGCCCGCCGCCGTCCGTGGCGTTGCCCTGGGAGATCAGCGAGCTGCCGAAGAAGTTGACCGTGAGACCGGGCGAAGCGTTCACGTAGACGTTGCCGCCGTCGCCGGTGGCGCTGTTGTCGAAGATCAGGACGTCGATGAGCTGGATCTCCCCGCTCCCTTGAAGCAACGCGCCACCGCCGTTGCCGGTGGGGGCGCCGCCGGTGAGGTTGAGTTTCTTGAGCAGAACGAGACCGGTGGAGTTGAGAAAGAGTGCCCGGCTGCTGTTCGAGCCGAGGAGCGTCGAAGTCCCGGTCGGTGCCGGTGCGGCGCAGGTGGCGAAACCTCCGATGATCGCCAGGTCGTCGCTGCTGACCAGGAACTGGCCCTGGTAGCTGACGCCGGCGAGCAGGCGGATCTCGTCGTGTCCTGGATTGGACGCCGCCGCGGCCAGCGCCGCGACGAGATCGGGTTGCGTGCAGCCGGCGCCCCCGACCGTGAAGATCAAGGCCGGGGAGGGAGCCGCTGCGGTGAGGCAGAGCAGGGCGAGCCCGACGACGGGACGGAGCATCCGGAAGTGGGCTTCAGGCAAAGATCGACAGGGAGTTCCTCGTCGCATGGGTTTCTCCTTCGCGGGCGCTGCCCGCAGGGATGCTTCTGCCCACAAGGCGGAAAGCGAGGTCGCGACGGGACATTCGCCGGCCAGGGCGACGCCGAGGCCGAGGTCTCGCGATAGGGTCGGCGGGGAAATGGCCAGAGAGGCGATGGAAGAGGCGCGCGCCGGCGCCTCCGGATGGAAAGCGGTTCTCCCCGTTCTCGGCTATGGCGTGGTGTGCGGAATCCTCTTCGCCGTTCTCCACTGGACCGAGTACCGCTTCCTCGTCATCGAGCACTCGGTCGAGATCTACGGCGGGTTGGTGGCTGTGCTCTTTGCCGCGGTCGGGATCTGGCTCGGGCTGAAGCTCACCCGCACGCGGGTGGAAACGATTGTCGTCGAGATTCCGGTCGAGATCCCGGTCGAGGTTCCGGGTCCGCCGGTTGTGTCGTCCGGGCCCTTCGCCGTCGACACGGAGCGCCAGCGCGAGCTCGCCATCACGCCGCGCGAGCTGGAGATGCTCGGCTTCCTCGCGGCCGGCCTCAGCAATCGCGAGATCGCCGCCCGGACGTTCGTCAGCGAAAACACGGTCAAGACCCATGTCAGCCGGCTGTTCGACAAGCTCGGAGCGAAGCGCCGGACGCAGGCCGTTCAGCTCGGGAAGGGCTTGCGCCTCATCCCCTGACGCTCGTTCCGAAGACGTTTCCGGGGTTCAGCTCCGCCGCCGAAGCGCACACGGCCGCAGGAGGTTTTTCTCTTCCGGCTTCCCATCAGCGATTGCAGTTCCGGAAGAAAAAAGCAGCAGTAAGGGAAAGAGGAGGATGGATCGACGGAGTTGACTCTTCGATGGCCTGGTTGTTCGAGAGGTTCGAGAGGTTCGACGAGTTCCTGGAATCGCGTTCAAGGGTTGGGCTCGGGCCTCTTCCTTGCGTGATCGGCGAGCGCGCGGATCTCCGGATTTTCGTAGATCCTCCCGCGGACGTTCTCGCTGGCAACCTCGAGAATGGCGAGGGCAAGGTCCTCGCCGCGAACGTAGTACCTGCGGGACGGAAAAACGTAGCGCATGGCGCGGATCACGCCTCTGTAGAAAAACGGCCAGCCCGCGGTTCGCGTGGCATCGATCGCTCCGGGGCGCCAGCAGACAGCGCCGTGCCTTTCCATCAGGATCATCTCGGCTTCGGCCTTGACGCGCGCCCACATCTGCGGACTCGTCCGGCTCGCCCCCTGGCCGCTCAGGTAGTGCAAGACGGCTGCCGGGCTCCCGTCCGCGAGAGCTCGTGCCGCGACCTGCGGCGCCTGCCAGGCGAGCTTGCGATATTCGACTTCGTCGCCCACCTGCGTGACCGAGCGGCCGACGCAGAAGAACGCCGCATCGAGCCCGCGGAAGGCGGCGGCGATCGCGGTGTAGTCGAAGAGGTCGGAGTGGAGGTACCCGGTCTCGCGCGTCGCGGCGCCCTCGATCGGCTGCCGCGAGATCGTCCGGATCTCCGCGACCCGGCGATCGCGCCGCGCGACGTCGAGCAGGCTTCCGCCGGCGGCTCCGGTGGCACCGAGGATGAGGATCTTCATCGAGGAACCCTATCCTTCTGCGGGAAGCCAAGCCCTGTTCGCGGATTTGCGGAGAGCGTTCACGGATCGCAAGGCGACCCGGAGTTGCGAGCCCTCGAGTTCAGAGCGGAGATGCGAAGGAACGGGTATGCCGTAGCGCTCTCACCGTTTGCGCTGCAGCAGCTGAATCGTTCGAGGATACTCCGGCCGGGAAAATGTCGCGACCCGTCGGTAGTCAAGTTCGAGCGCTCTTGAAGTCGCGAGCTGCGCAAGAAAATTCCCATCAAAGGCACTGTTCCACACCAGGTAGTCGAATCGTTCGGCGTCCACGGCGGCGCGCAATCGCCCCTCGTGTCGAGCGGTGCGTAGCTCGGGATCGATGAGGCCTGCGAGGTCAAGCACCGGGCGGTCGGAAAAATATGCGAGGGCGCCGATCTCGACGGCAGCAACGCGCGACTGGGGAAGAGTATGGGAGCGGAGCCAGGCCCCTATATCGCGGTAGACGCGGATCCGGGGATCTGCGGGTCGACCCCAGGTGGAGTGAAGAAAAGCAAAGGAACTGGAGACCATCGCGCTGGCGAGAGTCGTTGCCAGAATCATTTGCCCGACTCGCAAGATAGGCCGGTTTCGAGTCGCTTCATCCAGGATCCGCATCCACCCCACACTGGACAGCGCAAGGAGCGTGTTGAAGGTCGGAAGGGCGTACCAAGGGGCGAAGGGAACCGAGATGAAACGATAGAAGACCTCGCTCACCAGAAGAGCGGCGGCCGCGGCGGCGATGAAGGTCCGTCGCTCCTGCGCCGCCCTACTCACGCACGAGCCCCCCCCCCCCGTCTCTCTCGGGACGGCAGGAAAGCGGCGAGCGCGAGAACTCCGAGCGTTCCGGCTGCGGCCCACGAGGTCGACCGCAGAAGCCAGGCAAGCTCAGCCGTGCCGTAGCCCCCGTGAACGAACTCCATTTCTGCCTGCTTTCCCGCCAGCGACACCGGCAGGATCGTGCCGAAGGTCGCGAGAAGCCAGGACCAAACGGCCACAACAGGAACGAGCGCCGAGACTGCGAACCGCACAGGAATCCGACGGCGGTTGATCCAGAGCGCGAAGGCAAGCGCGGCGATCGCGAAACCCGCGTCGTTGCGCAGTGCGCCCGCGATTCCGGCGGCGGCGCCAGCGGCGAGGTCGTGACCAGAAAGCGCAAGGAGGAAGGCCAAAGCGAGCAATGCGAGAATCGGCACCTGCTCGCAACCCATGAGCTCGACGTTCCACCGCGCGGGGATCGCGAGCAGCGCGAACATGCATGCCGTGAGCTCAGGATGTCTCGTCTCGAGCCGTCGCAGGATGCCCGCCAAGAGGACTGGCAGGGATGCCATCGCGAGAAGAAACATCCCGGCTCCGACGTGCGCGACCTCGACGCCGAAGGGGCGCAGAACGAAAGCGACCCCGGCGAGGACGAGAGCGTATCCGGGGGCTGACGTCCCCAGCACCGTTTCGCCCGGATTCAGGACCAATCCCCGGCCCGCGGCGAGATTCTGGGCGTAGCGGTAGGTGATGTATCCATCGTCGTAAGAAGCGGGCGCGACGGCGAAGCCCACAGTGCATGCGAGAGCGAGAGAGAGCGCGACGAGGAAAACGAAACCGAACCGGGAGGACATTCTGATCGAGCTTACGGAGGCCGGGTCCGCAACGTTCGTTTTCGTCGACGGCTGCGGGCTACGCCTGGATCCGGCCGACGATGGCGCGGAAGCGGGGGTCTTCGCGGAGGTCGGTCCAGTCGGGGTCGTGTTCGATCCAGTCCTTCTGGCCCCAGCCTTGCCGGACGTTTTCGTCGAGGAGCGTGAGGGCTTCGTCGTTCATGCCGATCGTGGCGTAGAAGCAGGCGACGTTGTAGCGCACGGAGAGGCTCGTCGGGTCGGTTTCGAGCGCGCGATGGGCGAAATGCAGCGCCTTCGCGCGGTCGCCGGTGACCGCCATTGTGTTGCCGGCGGCGAAGTACATCGCCCGCACGTCACCGGGCTGGAGCTCGAGATGACGTTCGATGATGGCGAGCGCCCGCTGTGCGGCGACGCGGCTTTCGCGCTCCTTGCCGAGAGCCTTGTACGTCTGGACCAGCAACGTCTGAGACTGGTAGTCCTCGGGCCGGACCTCCGATGCCTGTTCGAAGCGCGGCGCCGCGGCGTCGAAGCGGCCTTCGCTGACGAACGTCCTGGCGTCGTAGTAATACGCGTCGAAATTCTTCGGATCGAGCTCGACCGCACGCTCGAAGGCGCGATGCGCTCCGGCATTGTCGGTGACCATGAAGCAGGTGAGACCCTGCGCGACGTGCGCCTCGGCGAGGTCGGGCGCGATGTCGAGCGCGCGTTCGGCGGCCGCTTTCGCCGGCGCCAGAAGCTCCGGGTCGCGCCCGGCCCAGGTGAAGAGCCAGAAACAGGACTCGACGATGCCGAGCCAGGCGGGCACGAAGGATTCGTCGAGCTCCACCGCGTGCTCGAAGAGCTTGCGCGCGGTGGGAAACGACTCGACCTCGAGGATGCGCAGCAGGTCGCGCCCGCGAAGGTAGTTGTCGTAAGCCTCGAGGTTCTCCGTCGGGATACGGCGAATTTCCTTCCTTTCGCGCTCGGAAAGGACGACGCGCAGCGCCGTCGCGACTTTCTCGGAGATCTCGTCCTGCACGGCGAAAATGTCGGCGACTTCGCGGTCGAAGCGATCCGACCAGAGCTGATAGCCATCCTCCGCTTTGACGAGCTGCACACTGACGCGCATTCGCGGGCCCGACCGCCGCACGCTGCCTTCGAGGATCGTCGCGACGCCGAGAGCGCGGCCGATCGCGCGCACGTCCTCACGTTTTCCCTTGAAAGCGAAGGACGACGTGCGCGACGCGACACGAAGCGCGGTGACCTTGGAAAGCGCGCCGAGGATCTCCTCGGTGATGCCGTCGGTGAAATATTCGTTCTCGGGATCGGCCGAGAGATTGAGAAACGGAAGCACCGCGATCGACGGCGGTTCGCGCCGGGCCTCGCGGCGTGCGTTCGAGGCTCCGCGCGCGCGCGCGAGCTCTCCGGAATTCGCCAGACGGCGAAGTGCCGCGGTCGCTTCGGCGGCGCTCTCGAAGCGCCCGCCGGGCGCTTTGGCCAGCAAGCGCTCGAGAATCGGCGCGAGTCCGGAGATCGCCGGCGGGAGCGCTCCGTCCGGCGCGCGATTCAAAATCGCGTCGAAGACGGCGGCGGGCGTCGAGCCCGGGAAGGCGCGCCGGCCGGTCGCCATTTCGTGCACGACGGCGCCGAGGGCGAAGAGGTCCGAGCGCGGATCGACCGGCTTGCCGAGCGCCTGCTCCGGCGACATGTAGAACAGCGTGCCGACGACATGTCCGGGACTGGTGAGTCCGGTGTGCTGTGATGCGGCGCCAGCGACGCTCGTCTCGGCGTCGGGCGAGAAGTCGCCGCCGGCGAGAGAGAAGGTGCGGGAGTCGGCCTTCGAGCCGGTGGCCTTCGCGAGGCCGAAATCGAGGACCTTGGCGCCGTGCACGGTGAGAAAGATGTTCGCCGGCTTGATGTCGCGATGGACGATCGAATGGGAGTGAGCCGCGGAGAGAGCGTCGGCGATCTGTGCCGCGAGCTCGACGACTTCGCTCGCCGGCAGCGGTCCGTCGAGAAGCCGCGCCTGGAGGGTCTCGCCGGTGAGGAGCTCCAGGACGAGATAGCGCCGTCCCTCATGCTCGCCGATGTCGTGAACGATGCAGATGTTCGGGTGATTGAGTGCCGACGCCGACTGGGCCTCGCGCTGGAAACGTTCGAGGACCTGATGGTCGCAGTCCGGCCGCTCGAGCAGGAGCTTGAGCGCCACCTCGCGGCCGAGCCGGTTGTCGCGCGCGCGATAGACCTCGCCCATGCCGCCGGCGCCGATCGCCGCGAGGATTTCGTAGTGTCCGAGGACCGTTCCCGGGGCAAGCGGCACGCTGCGAATGATACCGGCAAGTGCGCGCCGGACTGCAGCCGAATGGCATGTCCGGTTCCACCGGCGCCTGCGGTGGGCTGGGTGTAGGATCGATCCAATTGACCGGGTAAGCCCAGGCGGGAGGTACAGGCGATGCACTCCGGAGCGCGCTCCATGCTGCTGCTCTTGCCGGCGCTGGCGATGACCCAGGAACTCTTGCGGGCTGAATCGTTCGGCGTCTGCCAGATTCCCGGCGGCGGGGCGGCGATCTCCGGCCGGGTCACGGCCGAGGCGACCGGTGCCGGTATCGCCGGCGTGAAGATCATCGCCGAGGCGCTCATCGACGGCTTTCTCACCTTCGTTGAGTCGACGACCACCACGGAGAACGGCGACTATCAGCTCGCGGCGCTCTTCGGCGGCCAGTACTTCGTTCGCACAGCGCAGGATGCTCTTTTCGTCGACGAGGTCTGGCCGAACGGCGCGTGCGAGGAGTTCTGCGAACCGGACAGCGCGGGCACGGCCATTCCGGTCTCCGCCGGCAGCGCGCTCACCGACGTCGATCTCGCCCTCACGAAGGGCGGCCGGATCGAGGGATTCGTCTACCTCGCCGACGGGACGACGCCGGCGTCCGGCGCGAGCGTGCACCTTTTCCGGCTGGGCCCTTCCGGCACAGCAGACTTCCCTGCGGTGCTCACGGATGCCAACGGCGCCTGGGCGTATTCCGGACTCGCCGCCGCGTCGTACAAGGTCCGCGCCACCGCGCCCGGTCTTCTCGCCGAGGTCTACCCGAACGCTCCCTGCCCCGATCCTTGCAACGTTTTCCCGACGGGAGATCCGATCGCCGTCGCCGTCGCGGCGACGACTTCGGGCATCGACCTCGCTCTCCCGGCAGGAGCGACAGTCTCGGGTCTCGTGATCGGTCCCGGCGCCGCACCCCTCGCGGATGTCCTGGTCGAAGTGCGGAACTCGTCCGGATCGATCGTGGTCTACGGCCGGTCGTCGGCGTCCGGCGCGTGGGTGACCGGGGAGGGGCTGCCGCCGGGCACCTACTTCGCCCGAACCTCCAGCTCCTTCGTCGACGAGCTCTGGCAGGAGCTTCCCTGCGAGCCGGGCTGCACGGCCTCCGCCGGTACGCCGATCGTGCTCGGCTCCGGGAACTTCACGGGGATCGATTTCACCCTCGCGCGCTTGGGAGCGATCTCGGGCACGATCGTCGAGTCGGGAACACTCCTTCCCCTCGCCGACGTCGCGGTGTCCGCACGCGACTCGAAGGGCGCCTTCGCCGGCTTCGGCAACAGCGCTGCCGACGGTACCTTCAGGATCGACGGACTCGCCGCTGGCGAGTACCTGCTGGCGGCGCTCGACGGCGCGCACGCCGGCGAGATCTACGACGACGCGGGAAGCTGCTACGACCTGTTGAACTGTTTCCCGAGCGGTGAAGCGACCTTGGTCGCCGTCGCCGGGACGGCGGAAACGACCGGCATCCATTTCGTGCTCGATCGGGGTGGGGAGCTCGCCGGCGTCGTCGTCGCGGCGGCGACGAAACTCCCGGTGAGCGGCGCATCGGTCACACTCTTCACCCTCGCGGGAGACGCGGAAGTCACCGCCTTCACGGACGCCGGCGGCCGCTTCGACATCACCGGCGTTCCCGCGGGCGTCTCCTACCGCGTGCGTGCGTTACCGCCTCCGGGAGTGGACCTTCTCGGCGAGGTCTGGGAAGAGCAGCCGTGCACGCCGAGCGTCTGTCCCGTGGACGGAGGTGCCGCGGTACCCCTGACCCTCGGATCGACGGCTTGTGTGGCTTTTACGCTCGCGGGCGCGCTCGAAGGCTCGGGGATCGCAGGAGAAGTGGCGGGCGGCGGTGAGGCGCTCGCCGGAGTTCCGGTCACGATCTTCGATGCCGGCGGAATCTCGCAGGGCACGGTTCTGACCGACGCTGCCGGCGCCTATCGTACGAACGGCGCACTCGCCCTGGCGGCGGGCACCTATTTTCTCGTCGCCTCCGGCCCGCCGGGGTTCGCGACCGAGCTCTATGACGGCATCGTCTGCGACGCCTGCAATCCCGTCACGGGAACACCGGTCACGGTCGTCGACGGCGCCACGACTTCGTCCGTCAGTTTCGATCTCAATGTCGTCGGAACGCCGCCGCTTCCGCGCACCACACTGTTTCTCGAGAACTGCAAGCCGAACGGCTGCGTCTACTTTCCGTCCGGTTTCGACGACTCACGTGTCAACCGCTCGTCGATTCTGACATCCGTGCGGCACGTGCCCGAGTTCGGTTTCTCAGCGGAATTCTGGGGGCGCGTCGTTTCCTGCGTTCAGAGGGCGTTCGAGCCGTTCGGAATCGCCGTCGTCGACGTCGATCCGGGAAGCGCTCCTCATCTCGAGCACGTGATCGCGGGCTCACCCGGAGACATCGGACAGCCGGAGGAAGTCGCAGGAGTTTCGCCCTTCAGCTGCGAGTTCATTCCCAACTCGATCTCCTTCACCTTCTCCGAGGCCTTCGGCTCGGCCCCGATCGATGAGACTCTCGCCGGGATCTGCTGGACGGCGGTGCACGAGATCGGTCATCAGCACGGCCTCGACCATCATTTCTATGTTCCTGATGCGATGACCTATCTCGACGGCTGCGGCGCGAAAGTTTTTCCCGATCGCGACGTGCCGTGCGGCGAGTTCAGCGAGCGTCCCTGCGTCTGCCCCAGAACGAGCGAGAACAGCTATCGCCAGATACGCGCGGCGGAGGGCCCGAGCGCCGTGCTGTTTCACAACGGATTCGAGGTCGTCGAGCCGGGGCAGAATTGCGCCTGGAGCCACGAGCTCCCGCCTCCGGTGCCGTTCGCGGAGAGCGCGGGTCCTCTGCCGGTGCGGAGCTGCGGCGCTCTGCTGCCGTCGAACGCCGGTCTGCGCCTACCGGCGAAGCCGGGTTCCGCGAAGCCGTAGAACGCCCGCGGAGAAGTACTAGCCGCGAGTCAACAGCCAGAGCCCGGCGAGGCAGGTGGCGACACCTCCGACGCGCGAGAGCGACAGCGGCTCGCGGAATGCGATCGCGCCGACCGCGAGCAACGCGATTCCGACGAGAATGTTGGCCGTGACCGCAGCGGCCGAAATTTTCCACCCCGTCCGATACGCGAGCAGGAACCCGAGCTCGATGAGGATGATCGACATCCCGACGACGAACGGCCGCCAGCCGAGCCGCGAGAACTCGCCGCTCAACTCAGCCACGCGGCCCGTGGAGAGTCGCAGGGCCAGAGTCGTCAATGCGGCGGTGGAAAAAAGGATCAGCAAAGGGGTCAGGGGATGGACCGTCGGCGCGAGGTCCTTCAGTCCGAGGTGGTAGGCGAGGTTTCCGAGAACGACCAGGCCGATGGGAAGCCAGAACCAGAAACCGGAGACTGGAGAAGGGTTGGACAAAGTTCACCTCGGTGAGAAATCTACAGCAGCGCTTTGCAGATCATGTTCCAGGTCTCTCGCCGCCAAGCAGAGCGGCTAGAAAGGAAAGCGGAGACGCTGGATTGTCGGATGCACTGAAGTTTTACGGTACCGAAGCCGACCAGAAGTTGTCGCTGCCCCCCTCGAATCCGTCGTTGAAGATCCGGCTCAGCAACCAACCGACGTCCTGCAGCAGAAATGCGGTGTCGAGCTCCTCGGTGTCGGCCTTGAGCTCCGGCTCCTGCAGCTCGTTCGGCGCGACGGCCTCGTCGTAGTGCGACACCGAAGAGCCGGGCTGGACCGGATTGGGGGCGAACATCCGCATGTGCCCGTTCTTGACCCCGGCCGTGAAGCCGGCGATCTCGGAGTTCGCCTTGGCCCCCGTCCAGGTCAGATTGGAGTTGTTCACCTGCGACGCGAGGCGCTCGGCGTTCGTCATCGTCGACCAGCCCTCGCCGGTCGTTTCGTCCTTGAGAAGTCGCAGATACGAGTCGTCGAAGCCCATGAACTTGGCCCCGGTTCCGGTGTCGTGACCGGAGAGGAAACCGAGGCCGTGGGCAAGCTCGTGGAGCACCGTGCGGAACAGGTCGACCGTTCCGCTCGACGGTCCGCCGATCGTGTACGACCAGGGAATCCCGCCGAGACATCCCGGGCTGCCGTTGTCGAGACTCGAGTTGAACGTCGCGGTGATGTCGGGATTCGCCGGATCGGCGTCCGAGCCCTGGCGCGAGTTCGCTGCGGCGATGACGTAGAAGGTCGATGCGACAGGCGCGCCGGGAAAATCGCGATTGAAGACGGTCGGACCGGCATGCCCCAGAACGGCGGAGCTCGCGTCGCAGAACAGAGGATCGAAAGTGGCGACGATCTTGATCTCGACGTTGCTCTTGAGCGTTCTGCCCCAGGCGTTGGCGGCCGCCTGAAAAACGTTGAGGCGCTGCGCGCCGAGCGTGGTTCCCGGGTTGCCGAAGACCGGCGAACGGGGGACCGTGCTGTTGAAACCTTCGCCGGCAGCGTCTCCACTCGTGACCGTCAAGGTGGCCGCGCGAGCGGTTCCGGACCCGAGAGCGAGGAGCGCGACGAATCCGCGGAGCCGCCGGGAAAGCGACTCAGCGCGGCGCACGAGCGACCTCCGTGCCCGTGAGGTCGAGCGGCAGACAGACCTGTGGATTCAGGTTTGCGAAAAGGGACGATGGCGGGGCGGCGAACCGCGATGGCAGACGATGCGCGACGTTCAGCTCGCCTTTTCCGTCCAGTGTCGCGAACATGACGCTCTGGAACCGTCCCTCGAGGCGCACGACCACGCCGCCGTCCGGAAGTTGCTCCTCGACGAGGCCGTCCGAGCTCGTCGAGAGGGCTGCGGCGAGCTCCGGATCTTCGCGCAGCGCAGCGGCGAAGGCGTCCGTTGCGTAGGCATCCTCGCTGGCAGGAGGCATTTCTGAAACGACCTGGGCTCGCGCGGCGCCGGCGAGCCGCAGCGCGCTGCCGCAGAACATGAGGATCGCGAGAGTTGCAGGGCGAGAGTTTCGATGAGCATTCCGAAGCATGGAGTTGTCCCTCCGAGGGCTCGAAAAACGTAGCACACCCTGTACCCCCGTGCGGTGAAACGGGGGAGCTAGGATCCTGTCGTGCTTCGTATCGAACCCATCCAGCGAAGCCGCCGGCTGTTGTGGCGGTTGACGCGCACGATCGAAGGGCGCAGCGCATTGGCGCTCGTGCCGTGCGCGATCGCCTGGGCCCTCTTCGTGGCGATCGCTTTCTCACGTTCCGGCCTCGACGCTCCCGAGCCCACTCTTCTCGTGCGCGATCGCGTGGGGCGCTTCGTCGGCGAGCTGCTGGATCCGTCGCGACCCCGGGACGAGCGCCTCGGCTTCTGGCCGCTCGCGGCAGACGCTCCGCTGCCGGAGCGGGTGGTTGCCGCAACTCTCGCCATCGAAGATCGCCGTTTCTGGTGGCATCCGGGCGTCGATCCGCTGGCCGTGCTCCGCGCGCTGCGGCAGAACACGACGAGCCCGGAGCGGGTTTCCGGGGCTTCGACGCTCGCCATGCAGGTCGCCCGCATGCAGCATCCCGGAGCACGCGGCTATCTTCGCAAGGCGCTCGAGGCGACGACGGCCTGGATCGCGACGGCGCGCTACGGCCGCGAAGCGGTTCTGCGCCACTACCTCCGCATCGTCCCGTACGGCCATCGCATTCACGGCATCGCCTTCGCCGCGCGGCGCTACCTCGACAAGCCGGTCGAAGACCTGTCGTGGGCGGAGATCGCCTTTCTCGCGGCGATTCCGCAGTCGCCATCGCGGATGGATCCGTACGATCCTGCGGGGCGCCAGCGGGCGATCCGTCGCGGACGGCAGATCCTGGACGAGCTCGCCGCCCGTAACGAGCTCTCACGGGTCGATTTCGCTGCGGCGACCGCCGAGATCGCGCACCTCGCCTTGCCGTGGAAAGGTCAACGTCCCGAGGCGGCCTTGCAGGCTTTGCTGCACTACAACCAGATCGTGCCGCGCGAGGTTCGCCGGGAAAGGCCGCTCGTCAATTCGACGCTGGATCTCGACCTGCAGACAGAGGTCGAGGATCTGGCCCACGGCACGGTGCGCGATGCCGCGGATCGCGGAGCGGGAAACGCCGCGGTGATCGTCGTCGATCGTGAAGGGTGGAAAGTGATCGCCGCCGTCTCTTCGATCGGCTATTTCGACGCCGGCCGCGCCGGTGCGATCGACTACCTTCGTCTCCCGCGAAGCCCGGGGAGCGCGCTCAAGCCGTTCATTTTCGCGCAGGCCCTCGAACGCGGAACCATCACGCCGGCATCGATTCTCGACGACCTCGAGCCCGGCCCGTCGGGCATTCAGAACTCCGACGACCGATTTCTCGGGCCCCTGCTGCCGCGCGTCGCCCTGGCGAATTCGCGCAATGTTCCGGCGGTCGAGCTTCTCTCCCGCATCGGCCTCGACGAGGCCTACGGATTCCTCGGAGAGCTCGGGTTGCATCATCACGAGCAGTCGGCAGAACGTTTCGGCCTGGGGCTCGCGATCGGCTCGTTGCCGGTCTCCCTCGAGCGCCTGGTCACGGCCTACACCACGCTCGCGGGAGACGGCACCCTGAACGAGCTCAACTGGTACGACGCACCGGCGACGCGAAGCGGCCCCGTGAGCTCCGCCGCCGACTCCGGCGCTCCGTCGGGCGCCGACGAAGACGCTGCGGCGCGTGCGCCGCGACGGTTCTCGGAATCGACCGCGCGCCTCGTGACGCTTTTTCTGTCCGATCCGCAGGCACGCCTGCCGACCTTTCCGCGCATGGGATTCTCCGAGTATCCGTTCGCGGTTGCGGTCAAGACCGGAACCTCTTCGCAATACCGCGATGCCTGGACCGTCGCGTGGTCGAAACGGTACCTCGTCGGAGTCTGGGTCGGGCATCCCGACGAGCGTCCGATGACCGCGCTCTCGGGGTACCGCATCGCGGCTCGACTCGCACAGGCGGTGATCGAGAAGCTGCACGGCGATCGCATGGACGGACTGCAGGGACTCGACTTCCCGCCGCCGCGCGGCTATCGCAGCGAGAAGCTCTGCGCGTTGTCGGGTCAACGCGCGACAGCGGGTTGCGATCGGGTCGTTCTCGAATGGATTCCGGCGGGTGCTCCGCCGCTCGTCGATTGCACGGCACACCGGCGTGTCGCGATCGATCGCCGGACGGGGAATATCGCCACTCAGGCGACGCCGGCGAAATTCATCGACGTGCGGACGGACGTCGATCTTCCACCGCGCTATGCCGCGTGGCTTGCGAGCCATGGCATGGAGGCGATCGACCGGGAGTTGACGTCGGCGAGCTCCGCGTTTCCTTCTCGCGAGGCCGGATCGTCGGGGTCGGCCGCCCGGAAGTCGCCGCAACGGCCGGATCTTTCCGGGACGACGCTCGCGCGCATCGAGATCATTTCGCCAGAGAAAGGCCTGCGTCTCCTGCGCGACCCGGAGACTCCGCCGTCGCAGAACACTCTCGCCCTGCGCGCGGTCGTCGAACCCGCGCTCGCGCAGCTCGTCTGGTACGTTGACGGAAAGCCGTTCGCCACGGTCGACGCGCCCTTCGATGCCCGCTGGCCACTCCGTCCGGGCGAGCACACCATCCAGGCGCGATCGCCCTTCACTCCGGCGAGGTCGCGTCTCGTGACGGTGATCGTCGAGTAATCGGGTCTACGGCAGGACGGAGGACCAGCGGCTGAAGTTGCCGCTCTCGAAGCCCTCGCGCAGCAGATTGTCGAAGCGCTGCGCGCGGATGTCGAAATCGAGGGTTGCGACCTGGCTGTCCCAGACGACGACGAAATTTCCCAGTCCATCGACCGCGACGACGGAACCGACCTGCGACATCGGCGTATCCACGTTGACCTGGAATTCGCTCCCCAGCGCTGCGCCACTCGCGCGGAAGCGTCGCGCCTGGATGCTGAACGGGCTGGTGTCGGTACCGCTCGAAGCCGAGCCGTGCCAGGTGATGATGAAGTCCCCGCGGCTGTCCGCGGCCACGGCGGGAAGGCCCTGGTATCCCGTCGTCAGCGTATTGACCTTGAACTGGATGCCTTGCGGCGCTCCGGTCGCGTCGAACCGGCGGGCATGAACGGATGCGCCCGGTTCGCCGTCCGGCGAGCCGTAGCTCGTCCAGGCGACGACGAAATCACCGGACGGAGCGACCGCGATCGCGGCCTGCGTCTGATCTCCGGTGGTGTAGGTGTTGACCAGAAATTGCGAGCCGAGCGTCGCTCCCGTCGCATCGAAGCGTTGCGCCTGGATGCTGTCTGCGAGATTGTCGCCGGTCGCTCCGGTGCTCTGCCAGGCCACGACGAAGCCGCCGTCGCCGTCGATTCCGACGGCGGGATAGCGCTGGTTGCCGGTCGTATACGTGTTGACCTGAAACTCGCTGCCGATCGGCGTTCCGTTGCCGAGATAGCGCCGCGCCTGCACGCTGTAGGCGTTGCTGTCGTTGCCTGGCGGGGCGGAGCCGATGCTCGCCCACGCGACGATGAAGTCGCCGGCGGCGGTCATCGCGATCGCCGGCTGACTCTGCTCGCTCGTCGAGTAGGTGTTGATCTGGAACTGGGAACCGAGCGTCGAACCGTCGTTCGCATAGCGCTGCGCCTGGATCGAGCGCCCGGAGTGGTCGTTTCCCGCGGGACCGGCCGCAGACCCGTCACTGGCCCAGACCACGACGAAGCCCCCGGTGCCGTCGATTGCGACGGCGGATCCACCCTGGTAGCCGGTGGTATAGCTGTTCACCAGAAACTGCAGCCCGATCGGGCTGCCGTCCGCCGTGAAGCGTCGCCCTTGCACGCTCGCCGCGTCGGAGTCGCCGGGTGCGGGCGATCCATAGCTGTTCCAGGTGACGACGAAGGCGCCGTTCGCCTGGGAAGCGACCGACGCGAAAGCCTGCGTCGACGTTCCGTAGCTGTTGATTTGAAACTCGCCATGCGCCGCACTCTGCGCGAGTCCGGGCGAAACGCCGACCGCGAGCAGCGCGGCCATGCCCAGGCTCACGAAATGGAGGCCGACGAAGACTCTCCGACTTTGAACGATCACCGGGGCTCCTGAACGAGAGTTGGGTCCGACGTGACGGGAAATCCTACAGGAAGCGCTGTCCGCGGCGATTGCGGGAAAGCTCTGGCTGCGGGTCGTGTCCGTGTTCACCTGAAACTGCGCACCGACGGTCGAACCGTCGACGAAGAGCGTACGATGGGAGAACCCATTCCGGGGAATGTCGCTCTCCGCAGGCGCTTTACGTTCTTAGGAGAGACTGGAGCTCCATGCCCTTGAAATGCTTTCTTCGTCGCCTTCAATTCCGCCGTAGCACCGCCATCGCCACCACAGTCGCAGCCGCCGCTCTTTTCCCGATCCTGGCGACCCCTGCCCGTGCTCAGCAGGGTGGCCTCGCGGTGCACAAGTTGACCCCCGCGGGTCAGACCTTCAGCGATGTGCTCCTCGACGTCTCCGGGCCGAAAGTCTCTTCCGACGGCAAGTGGGTGGCGTACTGGTTCGACGGCAACACAGATACCGTTCAAGACGTCTACCTCGCCTCGCGCTTCGGCGGGGATGTGCGCCGGGTCTCTTCGCTGCGTCCCTTGGGCGGCCAGGTCCCTGGCGCGGGCATTCGCTTCGAGTTCAGCGAGGACAGCCGGCACCTGCTGTTTCTGCTCGACCAGGAAACGACAGGACGGGCCGAGCTCTGGAGCGTTCCGGTCGAAGGTGGGCCGGGCGACGCCGTGAAACTCTCCGCGCCAACCGGTCCCGACGCCTCCGTCGGGGCCTTCGGCTTCGGGGGCGACGGGCGATCGGTCGTCTTCCGCATCAACCGGCCGACCTCTTCGGAGCTCTGGACCGTTCCCGACGACGCGAGCTCGCCCGCCGTTCGGCTCCATCCCGTCGGGCCGCCGAACGAGGCAATCTACGAATTCTTCTCGGCCAACGGCCGGACGATCTTCGGTCTCGACCTCGTTACCGCCGGCCAGACCGAGCTCTGGAGCGTGCCGAGTGACGGCTCCGCCGGACCGGTGCGCCTGAACGGCGACCTGGTGAGCGGAGGGAACGTCATCCGAAGCCAGCTCACTCCCGACGGGCAACGGGCGGTCTATCGCGCCGATCAGCGTTTCGATGGCGTCGAAGAGCTCTGGAGCGTCCCCATCACCGGACCTTCGAGCGCCGCCGTCCGGATCAGCCCCGATCTGCCGGCGTTCGGCGACGTGATGTCCCTCGCGCAAGCGACGAGTGACGGCAGTCATCTCCTCTTCCTCGCCGACACCGGCGTCGACAACCAGCGCGAGCTCTGGAGCGTGCCGGTCGCCGGTCCTGCGGCCGCGGCCGTCCATCTGAATGTGGCGCTTGTCGCCGGCGGCAACGTCATCACCGAGAACGGCGATGGCGAGCAGGTGGTTTACGTCGCCGACAACGCCGTCGCAGGTCAGACCCAGGCCTTTGTTGTGCCGGTGGGCGGACCGTTCACGGCGAGCGTGAGGCTGCACGGAAATCTCCCGACCGGAGGAGATGTCCTGGCGGCGGAGATTTTCCCGGCCGATCCGGATCCGATTGCCCTGCTGACGGGCGATTTGCGTGTCGACGGGCAGCTCGAGTATTTCGTTCAGCATCTCGACGGCGTAGGCTCGCCCCATCCGCTCTTCGGCACGGTGCCTGCCGGAGCGACCCTCGACCCGACCTGTCTGGGCGGCAGACTTCCCGATCGCTCCGCCCTCTTCGGTTGTGCGGACCTCGGCACTCTCGACAAGGTCGAGCTCTGGCGTTTCGACCTCGCATTCGACGCGCAGCCGCACCGCCTCTCCTCGTTCCTGGCGATCGCCGCCGCCGACGTCACGCGGGCAATCGTTTCACCAGACGGCCGGTGGGTCGCCTTCCGCTCCGACAACAACGTCGACGAGCGCTTCGACCTCTTCCGC
>JBDTQG010000054.1:0-22498 GCA_039932315.1 Thermoanaerobaculia bacterium | reverse complement strand
CGACGCGAAAAAGAAGGAGAACAGGACCGTGAGACCCAGTCCGACGAGAGTGACCGTCAGCGACGCTTTGAGACTGGCGAAGAAGAGGCCCGCGCCGAGCGTCGAAAGGAGAACTCCGACCAGCACCGTCATCGTCGAAAGATCGCGGTCGGTACGTTCCTGTCCGGCCGCTTCGCCGTGGCGGAACGCCTGCGCGGCGATCTTGAACGAGCCGGCGACGATCTTGAGGGATTTCAGGATGCCGAAAATGCCCGCGGTCGCGATGGCACCTACGCCGATGAATCGGACGTAGCTGCGATAGATCTGATTCGCGTCCATGTCCGCGATGGCGCGCGTCGCCGGATAGATCGCATCCGGATAGTGCCTGCCGATCATCCAGATGAGCGGCACCAACACCAGGTTCGACAGCACGCCGCCGGCGCACAGGATCATCGAAGCGCGCAGACCCATGACGTAGCCGAGCCCGAGAATGAAGCCGATGGCGTCGAAGCTCATGGCGACCTTCGCCTTCTCCGCCAGCGCCCGCACCTGGGGAACGAACTGGAAGTCGATCGACTCGCGCCAGACCTGGAACGTCGTGACGAAGAAATCGTAGACCGCAGCGATGCCGGTCGCCTGGAGCAGGAGCGCCGCCTGCGAGCCGCCCTTCTCGCCCGTCACCAGCACCTCGGTGATCGCCGTGGCCTCGGGATACGGCAACTCGCCGTGCGTCTCGCGAACGAAGTAGCGCCGGAGCGGGATCAGGAAAAGCAGGCCGAGAGAGCCGCCCGCGAGACAGATCAACGTCGTCTGCAGCGGATGCGGGTCGAGCTCGAGAATGTACAGCGCCGGGAGCGTGAAGATCGCGCCCGCGACCATCGCACCCGATGTCCCTCCGACCCCGGTCATGATCACGTTCTCGAGCAGCGTCGAGCGCCGTCCATAAACTCGCGCGAGCCCGATCGCCAGGATCGAGATCGGAATCGCGGCGTCCATGACCTGCCCCACCTTGAGGCCCGAGTAGGCCGAGGCGACGGTGAAGATGACGCAGAGGAAGATGCCCCAGCCGACCGAGCGGGTCGTGGCTTCCGGCCCGGGATCGGCGGCCGGATTCATCGGCACGTAGACCTCGCCGGGTGCGAGCGGACGATAGGCGTTCTCCGGCAACGACTGGGTTTCGGGGGCGGGCGCGGCCATCCGTTCTCCCTGTTTGAGGTCGAGCAGCAGAAGCCGGCGGAGTCTAGCTCAGGCTGCTGCCGGCGCGGGAGTCGACCGGCGCCGGACTTTCACATCGGCTATTCGTAAACCATCCAGAGCGGACCTGGGAAGAGGTAGGACAGTCCCTCGCGCAGACGGTCGCGCCAGTTCTCCCAGTTGTGACCGTCGAACGACTCGACATAGCGCACGTCCATGCCGGTCGATTGCAGGATCGGAACGAGCGAGCGATTCTCGTAGATCAGCGATTCGTAGACGCCGCAGGAGAGGAAGATGCGCTCGGAGATGCGATGCGGAGCGTCTCGGAAGCCGTTGACGAATTCGACGACCGGCTCGAACGCCGGGCCGCGACGGCTTTGACCGATGTCGGTGAAGGCGAACGATCCGGACTGCAGCAGGAGCTTCCCGAACTGTCCGGGATAGTGCGCGGCCGCGGAGAGCGCCGCGACGCCTCCGAAGCTCGCTCCCATGAGACCGCGATTCGCCGGGCCCTTCTCGAGCGGAAACCGGGCTTCGAGTGCCGGCACCAGCTCTTCGGCGAGGAATCGACTGTGGTCGACCTGCGCCGCGTAGTCCCGCAGACGCCGGTGCGACTGGGTGAGCGCGACGATCATCGGCGCGACTTCGAGGCGATGGATCAGGTTGTCGAGAACGGTCTTGAGGACCGAAAAATGCAGATAGTCGGCGCCATCGTGCACGACGAGGAGCGGATACCGCCGCGTGCCGCGGAAACGCGCCGGCAGATAGATCTGGAGATCCTGGGATTCCGCGGCCTCCGAGCCGACGAGGCGCATGCGCTCGAGTCGCCCCGGGCGGGCTTCCGGGTCAGGGGAGATCCAGTCCGGCACCTTGTAGTCGGCGCCGAGACAGACGGAGTTCGCGCCGAAGGGATCGTGCGCCAGCTGCGAATTCAGCGGATCGCGGATCAGCCGGCTGACATCTCCCTGCTGCACCTCGAGCTTGTACTCGACGCGCGAGCGGACCGGAATCTCCTGGGTCAGGTACCACAGGTCGCTGTCCTGGACCTGCAGGAAAGGCTGTGCCGAGGGCAGCCCGTAGATCCAGTGCTGGAGGTAGACGGCGTCCGCATCGCCGCGATAGAGGAAGGTCACGGTGCGTCCTTCGACGATCGGCGCCGTGTGGTGCTCGAGGAAGGCGTCGATCGCCGCGGGCGCGATGTGCGGCCCCGCCTCCAGAAGGTCTGCGATGGCCAGGGTCACGCGGATTCCGCCACGTCTTCTCCCGACATCATGGCGACCGAACCGTCTACCTGGAAGCGGCTCATTCCCGTGCCGTGGAAGTCCGGATTTTCAATCGCCGCGCGACCCTGCTCGTCGAGCGCCATCGAGGCGCCGTCCGCCATCGCGATGCAGATCGCCGGCGCGAAGCGCCGGGCAAGAAGCGACACCCGGCGCCGGTCGTCGAGCGCCAGACGACGGCGCGCGTGCGGAAAGCAGACCAGACCACGCGCAAGCCCGAAGCCGCGCTCGAGGAGCTCCGTGTTGCCCCGCCCCTGCGGCGGGAAGTGATGAAAGAGGACGACTCGTTCCGAGATGACCATCGCGCCGGCCGACCAGGCGAAGATCGCCTTCCCCGCGAGCTTGCGGTCGAGGTCGAACAGGCGCATTCGATTGAGGAGGATCGCGACATGACCGCCGGCGATCGCGACGCCGTCGACCTTGTCGAGCTGGCGCGAGATCTGACGCGCGTGACGCTCGACCGCCGGGCGTTCGGCGGGACGGATCGCGCGCACGAAAGCCGCGTGAAGCTCGTCGACGCGGGCGAGATGATGCGCATCGAGATCGCGCAGAGCCTCGAGCGCCGACTCCCGTTCGGGCTGCACGAGAGCCGGATCGCCGACGCGCAGATCGAGCTCCCGCACCGCGAGCAGGGCATGCCCGAGACGCGAACGATAGAGCTCCTGCAGCTCACGCAGGCGCTCCTGGCGTTCACGGTACGCAGCCGCGAGCTCGGCATCGCGCTCGAGGACGTCCTCGCTGCGGGCGTAGATCATCAGATTCATCGTGCGCTCGCCGAGGTGCTCGTGAAGCTCGAGATCCTCCGCTTCGCGCTCCTGCCAACCGGCGGTCACCGAAGCCAGGCGGCCCGAGATGCCCGCGCGGGTCACGGCCTCGCCCAGAGTCGGCGTGAATCGCTGGGGTCCCAGAAGGGTTACCGTCGGCATGGGCTAGAATCCTATGGTCCCGAAGGTCGTCGAGTCCATTCGCCACGGAGGCGAGGAGCGCCCATGCACGTTATCTTCGTCGAGCCGAAGTTCCCGTTCAATCAGCGCGAGTTCGTCCGCGGACTGGCCGCCGTCGGCGCACGTGTCACCGGTATCGGCGAACGTCCGTGGGAAGCGATCGACGACGAGCTGCGCAGCTGGATGGTCGGATACGAGCAGGTGCGCTCGGTCGTCCACGAACCTTCGATGATCGAAGCGGTGCGGAAGATTCAATCCACGACCTGGGTCGATCGCCTGGAAGCGACCGTCGAAGCGCACATCATGCCGGCGGCCAAGGTCCGCGAGGCGGCCGGGATTCCCGGAACCACCGTCCAGACCGCCTACCTCTGCCGCGACAAGCCGGCGATGAAAGAGGCCCTGCGCGCCGCCGAGGTCCCCTGCGCCCAGTCGCGCGGTGTCTCGAGCCCGCAGGAGCTGCGGATGTTCGCCGCCGAAGTCGGCTATCCGATCATTCTCAAACCGCGCGCCGGGGCCGGCGCCTCCGGAACCCAGCGCGTCGACAACGATCGCGAGCTCGAAAGCGCCATCGTCGAGCAGGGAGTCGACCGCGGAGCCTCCGTCGCCGCCGAAGAGTTCATCGAGGGGCACGAGGGTTTCTACGACACGATCTCGATCGGCGGACGTGTCGTCCACGAATTCATCTCTCACTACTACCCGAACGTTCTCGAGGCGATGCGCACACGCTGGATCTCGCCGCAGATCGTGACCACGAACCGGGTGGATGCACCGGGCTACGACGATCTCCGCAGGATGGGTCAGAAGGTCATCGAAGCGCTCGGGATCACGACCTCTCCGACGCACATGGAATGGTTTTTCGGTCCGAAGGGGCTGAAGTTCTCGGAGATCGGTTGCCGCCCGCCCGGAGTCGGCGTCTGGGATCTCTACGCGGCCGCCAACGATTTCGACATCTATCGTGAGTGGGCCATGGCCGTCGTTCACGGGCGCCCGGGGCAGCCGACGTCGCGGCGCTACGCCGCCGGAATGATCGCCCTGCGGCCCAATCGCGAAGGCCGGATCTCCGGCTACGAAGGCATCGATCAGATCTACCAGGCCTACGGCGACTTCATCATCGACTCGCATATGCCGCCACCCGGCTCTCCGACGGGCGGCGTCGAAGGCGGCTACATGGCGAACGCCTGGATTCGTCTCAAGCATCCCGACTACGACCAGCTGCGCCGCATGCTCGATCTCATCGGGCGGACCGTCAAAGTCCTCGCGCAGTAGCGTCTCCCGAAGTCGAGGGACGTCGTCCACGCCGCTGACCGGCGACGCCGACCGCATCGCGTTCGCCAGGAGTGCCATGGCTGCCTTCTACCGCAGCACGATTCCGACACCGGTGGGAGACCTGGAGATCTGGGGCAACGGAGCCGCAGTCAGCGGCCTCCTCTTTCCACAGTGGCGCCACGGCGAGGGTCCGCCGGAAGAGGCGCGGCGGGACGCGCAGGCGTTTGCCGAGGCCCGCGCTCAGCTCGGCGCTTACTTCTCCGGCGAGCTCGCGGCGTTCGAGCTCGAGCTCACGCCCACCGGGACGCCCTTCCAACGCGAAGTCTGGCGCGCGCTCGGCGAGATTCCATTCGGCGAGACGGAGAGCTACGGTGCGCTGGCGCGACGTATCGGCCGCCCCGGAGCCTCGCGCGCCGTCGGACTCGCCAACGGCTCGAATCCGGTCTGCATCATCGTCCCCTGCCATCGCGTGATCGGCGCCGACGGCTCGCTGACCGGATACGGCGGCGGCATCGAACGCAAGCGCTGGCTCCTCGCCCACGAGCGCCGCTTCGCTTCCAGCCCGCAGCACCAGTTGCCCGGCGTCTGAGGTTCCGAGTCCGAAGCGGCCGCAGAAACTCAAGGAGAATCCGGTGACCAAGGGAAAGACCGACGTTCCTGCAGATGTCGATCCGCGGCTTCTCGTCCGCATTCTCGAGGAGGGATACGGCCCCGGGGCCTGGCACGGCCCCGACCTCGCTGCAGCGCTTGCCGACGTGCCACCTGGCCTCGCCTTCCTCCGCCCTGGGCCGGGGCGTCACAGCATCGCCGAGCTCGCCGTTCACCACGCCTTCTACCAGCACGAGGTCCGCGGCCGCCTGTCCACCGTGGCGGTCGAGCCCTTCGTCCTCGCCGGCGAAGACTTCTTCGCGATCGAGAACGAATCGATTCTTTCCTGGAGCGCGATCTGCAAGCTCGTCGCCAGCGAGCAGCGCGAGCTCGAGAAAGTGGTGACCGCGACGGGAGCTGGTCCCCGCGCCGGCGGGCGCTCGGATTTCTCGATCGACGAACGCTTCGAAGCCGTTCTGGGCATCACCTGTCACGCGGTCTACCACGCCGGGCAGATTCAGCTGATCCGGCGCCTGCTCGAGTCCTGAGCGCTAGTCGCGCCAGACGAACGGCAGGGCGACGAGAAGGGTGCCGACGAGTCCGAGCGCGAGGTTGCTGGACAGGAGCCAGGGCAACACCATGAGCGCCAGTCCGCAGATCAGCGGGACGAGTGCCCCCTGCTTTTTGCCGTAGACGAAAAATCCGGTTCCGATCGAACCGAGCAGGATTCCCCACACCAGGGCGGCCCCGCTCATCGAAAGCCGGCCGGAGCGGATTCGAGCGCGGAATCGGCGAGGATTTCGACTTCGCCTTCGATCTCCACCGGAAAGTCGAACGGGAGCTCAGCCATCCCGACCGCGCTGCGGGCATGCGCGCCGATCTCCGGACCGAAGAGCTCGAGAATCAGATCGGAAAAGCCGTTGATCACCGCCGGCTGACGATGAAATCCCGGCGCCGAGTTGACCATTCCGAAGACGCGCCCCCAGGCCACGATGCGATCGAGATCCCCCAGCGCCCTCTCGAGACTGCCGAGCATGGCGAGCGCGGTCAGACGCGCGGCGTGATAGCCCTGCTCCTCGGAAAGCTCTCTCCCGACCTTGCCGAAGGGCGCCGCAAGCGTTCCATCGGCGTTCTGCGGGCCGTGCCCGGAGATCCAGGCCCGCGTTCCCCGGATGTTGACGAACGCGAACGGCAGCGCGACGCCGGCGGGCGGACGGATCGGCGCCGGCAGAGAAAGGCCCAGGGCGTTCAGTCGGGTCGCGATTCGTCCCAAGAGGACCTCCTCCGGATTTCCCGGCTCATGGCCGCTTCACCGCGGCGGAAACGAGCCTCCGCGGCGCGCGGAGGAGCCAGGCGGCGTACAGAAGCTCTTCGACCGCCGCCCTCGGCGCTCCCGCCAACGCGACCCGGAGGCCCACGACCTTCCCTCCCCAGGTGAGCGGCTGGAAGGTTCCCGGCTCGGCGACAGGCGACTCGACCGACCCAAACGAACCGGGCGATCCGGGCGATCCGGGCGACTCGACCGACTCGAGCGACCCAGGCGACCTGAGCGACCCGAGCCAGGGAGCCCGCTCCTCTTCGCCGAGGAACAGGTGCAGGTGCTCCTCGTCGGCGGGCACGGTCGCGAAGATCTTGCCTCCGATCCGGAACGACCAGAGGTCGAAGTGCGGCTTGCCTTCGACTTCCGGCAGGGACATTGCGAACCGCCGCACCTCGGCCATCGTCATTTGCCAATTGTAAGCCCGGAAACCCTGGCCGCCCCGCCGCGTAGAGAGATCATGAAAACCTCGGGCCAAACCTCGTTCAATCGAAGTGACCGCGCAGCGGCTTCCCTCTGCCGCGACCGCAGCCGTGCGGATTTCCGGGTGGGAGGCGGGCTCGCCCTGGCGGTCGCCATCCTCGCCCTTCAACTCTTCGTCAGCGGTTCGCCGCTCTCGGCCGCGGCAGCGACCGACAAGCACGGGCTGGACCTCGCCGGCATGGACCGCGCGGTTCAGCCGGGCGACGATTTCTTCGCCTTCACGAATGGGACGTGGGTCAAGAAGGCCGAGATTCCGGCGGACCGTTCGAGCTTCGGATCGTTCGTCCTCCTCGCGGAGGAGGCGAACCGGAGGACGAAGGAGCTGATTCAGGAGGCAGGGAAGACCGGCAGCAGCGCGGCAGCTCCGGACGAAGATCAACGGAAGGTGGGCGACTACTACGCCGCCTTCCTCGACGAAGCGACCATCGAGCGCCGCGGCGCGGCGCCGATTCGTCCGGAAATCGAGCAGATCGCGGCCCTTCAGGATCGGGCTGCACTCTCGCGCTATCTGGGTCAGCTCCTGCGCGCCGACGTCGATCCGCTCAACAACACCGAGTTCCATACCAGCCGCATCTTCGGACTCTGGGTCTCACCGGACCTCGACGATCCGAGCCGCAACGCCGGCTATCTCCTCCAGGGCGGAATCGGGCTGCCGGACCGGGACAACTACGTCGCGACCGACGAAGGGAGCGTCAAGTTGCAGGGCCAGTACCGGACGCACATCGCGACGCTGCTGCGCCTCGCGGGACTCGCGAAAGGCGCGGATGCCGATTCCCGTGCAGCGAAGATCTATGCCCTCGAGGCGAAGATCGCCGCAGCGCACAGCTCACGCACCGATTCGATGGACGTGCTGAAAGCGCACAACCGCTGGAAACTCTCCGAATTCCCCACCCGCGCGCCGGGCCTCGACTGGTCGGCCTTCTTCGCCGCCGCGGGGCTGTCGGAGCGCGGCGCGAACGTGGCCGATCTCATCGTCTGGCATCCTGCGGCGGTCACGGGCATCGCCGCGATCGCCGGCGCGGAACCGCTCGACACCTGGAAGGACTACCTGAACTTTCATGCGCTCGATCGCGCGAGCGCGCTGATGTCGAAGGAGTTTCTCGACGAGGGTTTCGCGTTCTATGGCAAGACCCTTTTCGGTGCGCGCGAGCTGCCGCAACGCTGGAAGCGCTCCGTGGACGCGACCAATGCGGCACTCGGCGACGCCGTCGGAAAACTCTACGTTGCGAAGTACTTTCCACCGGCGGCGAAGGCCGCGGCTCAGGAGATGGTGCGCAACATCGTCGCGGCCTTCAGAGCACGGGTGGACAGGCTCGCGTGGATGTCGCCGGCGACACGGCAGCAGGCGAAAGCGAAGCTCGACAGTCTCTACATCGGGATCGGATACACCGACAAATGGCGCGACTACTCGGGACTGCGTGTCGCCCGCGACGACGCCTTCGGCAACGCGCAGCGGTCGTCGCTCTTCGACTACCAGACCGCGATCGCCAAACTCGGGAAGCCGGTCGACAAGACCGAATGGTGGATGACGCCGCAAACCGTCAACGCAGTGAATCTTCCGCTGCAGAACGCACTGAACTTCCCGGCAGCGATTCTCCAGCCTCCGTTCTTCGACGCAGCCACCGATCCGGCGCAGAACTACGGCGGCATCGGCACGGTGATCGGACACGAGATCAGCCACAGCTTCGATGACCAGGGAAGTCAGTTCGACTCCACGGGCAAGCTCGCCAACTGGTGGACGCCCGAGGACTTCGCTCATTTCCGTGAAGGAGCCGATCGCCTTGCAGCGCAGTACGACGCTTACGAACCGCTTCCGGGTACGCACCTCAACGGCAAGCTCACGCTGTCCGAGAACATCGCGGACGTCGCGGGGATCGCCGCCGCCTATGACGGCTACCGCGCGTTCTACGGCGGCAAGGAAGGGCCGGGAAGTCAGGGCTTTTCGGGGGATCAGCGGTTCTTTCTCTCCTTCGGTCAGATCTGGCGCAGCAAGGTGCGGCCCGAGGCGCTTCGCAGCTCGCTCCTCACCAACGGGCATTCGCCGGGACCTTTCCGCGCGCTCACGGTGCGAAACGTCGATGCCTGGTACGAAGCCTTCAGCATCCCTGACAATGCCAGGCTGTTTCTCGCACCGAAAGACCGGGTGCGCATTTGGTGATCGTGCGCCGGTTCGCACCGCTCGCCCTGGCTCTTGCGCTCTCTTCGGTGGTATTCGCCGAGGACTTCCAGTCGTTCACTGCCGCGGAAAAGCCCCGCTACCGGTTCGATCTCACGCGAACGTTCTACGCCAACGACGCGGCCTGGGAAGCGGATCTCGCCGTATCGCGCAAGCTCGCTCAGGACCTGCAGAGCTACCGCGGCAAGGTCGCCGACTCAGGACCCGGGCTGCTCACGGTGCTCGAAATCAACCGCGATCTGCAGGAGCGCATCGCGAAGCTCGAGGTTTACCGCTACCTTCTCTACGCAGCGGACTCGACGCTCGAACCGAAACTCACCGCTTCGAGCGCCGATATTGCCGACCTGCGGGCGCAGGTTGCCTTCATCGGCGTCGAGCTCACTCGGGTGAGCAAAGATCGGCTCGAGAACCTTCTCCACCAGGAGCCACAACTCGGGCCGTTCCGATTCCTCCTCGAGCAGAGCTCGCGCTATGAACCGCACACGCTCTCGACGGCGGAGGAAGAGCTCGTGTCGCGCCTGTCCCCTCAGCTTTTCGACTGGCCGGGGCAGATCTTCCAGAAGCTCATCGACCGGACGAAGTTCAGCGACCTCGCGACGCCGGGCGGGCCGCTCAACGTCTACCGCGACCGCGACGTGCTTCGCAAGTCTTCCGATCGCGAGCTCCGCAGGACCGCGATGCTCAAGCTGCGCGAGGAGTACGACGCGAACGGCGACTTGTTTGGTTTCGCGATGATGAAGGAAGCTGCAGCGATCACCGCCAACGCCGAAGCTCACGGCTTCGGCAGCGCCTTCGAGAGCAGTCTCTTCGACGCATTTCTCACTCCAGCTCAGGCGGAATCATTCTTCAAGACCATCGAAGCTTTCGCGCCGCTCGCCAGGCGCTATCAGGCGCTGCGCCGGGCGCATATCCAGAAGGTCGGACATCTCGACACCGTCGCTCCCTGGGACATGGAAGTCGTGGCGCCCGGTTTCGAACGCCCCCGCTTCACCATCTCCGAAGCGACGAAGGTGCTGACGGCGGCGCTCGCGTTTCACGGGCCCGCCTACAGCGCCGCCCTCGCCGGCCTGCTCGATCCGGCCCAGGGGCGCCTCGACATCGTCCCCGGACCGAACCGCGTGCCCGGCGCCTTCTCCTGGGGTTCCTACGCGACTCCCCACGTTTTCTACGACTACGGGTACCGCGGCTACCTCGAAGACGTTCTCACTCTCGCTCACGAAGGCGGGCACGCCGTGCACTACGACCTCATCGCAGCGAACCGGGTCGCACCGGAGTACGCCGGAGGACCGGCCTACTTCACCGAGAGTTTCGCGATGCTCAACGAGTTCGTCACTGCGGACTATCTCGTCAAGAACGCCGCGAACGCCGAGCTCAAGACGTATTACCTCGAACAACTGCTCGACGTCATGCTGGAGCGCTTCTTCGACATCGTCATGCGATCGGAGTTCGAGTACAACGCCTACCGCAAGATCCAGGCAGGAGAGATCACTCTGCCAGCTGATCTCGACGATCTCTGGCAGCAGGAGGGACTGCGGTATGTCGGCGATCCCTACTCCCAGTATCCCTTCATGAAGAAGACCTGGGCAGGAACGCCGCACTTCTTCACCAGCCCGCGCTACTACATCAACTACATGTTCGCGAACCTCATGGCCATCTCGTATTTCGAGCGCCATCTCACCGACCCCGCCTTCGACTCCCGCTACGTCGACCTGATGGTGCACGGATTTCCCGACGAGCCGATCGCGCTCCTGCAGAAGAATCTGAACCTCGATCCGTTCGATCCGAAGAGCATCGCCGGCGCGATGAAGATCCTGGAATCGAAGGTCACCGAGCTCGAGACGCTCTATCGCTGAGGAGTCGTTCGCACCAACGCTTTGCGCGCTGCGTCTCGCTCCGATTCAGCGCGAACTGGCGAGCTGGGAGAAATTGCTGCAGCATCTCTCCCGGCTCGCCGGGTCTTGTTTCCCGGCGCTCGGCCGGACCGGAGCGGACTCAGGTGAGCAGGAGACGAATCGACCGCGGCTGCACTGCCAGTTCCGCAGTCTCGGCTGCCAGCCGCGGTCGCTCCGTCGCTCTTCCGAAGCCACCGTTCGCGAGACAGGAATCCGCCGCCAGAACCCAGGTCTCCGCTCCCGCGGAGCGCGGCACAGGAAATCGAGCCGCCCGATCCGTAGGATTCAATGCCAGCAAGAGCGCACGGCCACTCTCGGCGTCCCGCGTGACGAGCGCGACGGCTCGCACTCCCGCCTCGCGCGACTCGATGTCGGTGAAGCCGGCGATCTCCGACCACTCCCGGAAAGCCAGCCGTGAGAGCTCCCGCCGGAGCGCGATGGCACCGGCGACGCACCGGCACAGCGCTTCCGCCGAATCGTTCAACCGCCAATCGATCCAGCTCAGCGGGTTGTCCTGGCACCAGGCGTTGTTGTTTCCGTTCTGGCTGCGCCCCCGCTCGTCACCCGCGAGCAGCATCGGCGTCGCACGGGACAGCAGCAGAAGAAGAAGGAGATTCCTCACCTGCCGTCGGCGCAGTGCCGCGAGCTCCGCGTTCGCGACCTCGCCCTCGAATCCGTGGTTCGACGACAGGTTGAAACCCGAGCCGTCGCGGTTGTCCTCGCCATTCTCGAGGTTGTGCTTCTCGGCGTACGAGACGAGGTCACGGGCCGTGAAGCCGTCATGGCAGGTGACGAAGTCGATCGCCGGCGGTGACGAAACAAGGCGCCGCGCGAGAGCGCGCGGGCCGACCTCGTCTCCCCGGACGTAGCGCCGGATGTCGTCGCGGAAGCGGCCGTTCCAGACCCGCCACGGCGCAGGAAACGCATCGCCGGGAGAAAATCCGGTGACGTCCCACGGTTCTGCGATCAGCAGGCAGCGCGAGAGCAGGGGATCCGAGGCGATCTCGTCCGCCAGCGGAGAGCGGGCGAGCTTCTCTCCTTCGAGCCCGCGAAAGAAGGCCGCCGCGAGATCGAAACGGAAGCCGTCGACTCCGATTTCTTCCGCCCAGAAACGGAGCGAGTCGAGGATCAACCGTCTGACGACCGGGTGATTCGTGTTGACCGTGTTGCCGCAGCCGGTGACGTCGAGCGGACGCCCCGCCGCATCACGGAGATAGTAGACGTCCGGTGCGAGTCCCCGAAAAGAGTGCAGCGGATCGGTGGCTCCCCCGCCGCCTTCGGCCGTGTGGTTGTAGACCACATCGACCACGATCTCGATACCGGCGAGATGCAGCGCGTCGACGAGCGCCATGAGTTCCCGTTGCGCCGCTCCGGGAGAGAGATCGGCCGCGTACGACGCCTTGGGCGCAAAGAAGGAGACCGGGCTGTAACCCCAGAAGTTCACCAGACGTTCACCGGTCTCTGGATTGCGCCGGTGATTCTCGGTCTCGTCGAACTCGAGGAGCGGCAGGAGCTCGACCGTGGTCACGCCGAGCGAGAGCAGGTACGGAATCTTCTCGATCAGGCCCAGGTAGGTACCGGGATGCGAAACTCCGGAAGAGGGATCGCGCGTGAAGCCGCGCAGGTGAAGCTCGTAGATGACCCGCTCGCCCTCCGCGACCTGCGGCCGCGGCGGACGGCGGCTGCCGACATGTGCAGCAAGCCCGGCAGAATAGAAGCTCCGGTAAGGGCGGAACCGGTGGCCGTTCCTCTCCCACGAGCGATCGCCCCAGCGCTCACCACCCGTGAGGCAACGCGCCGCCGGATCCAGCAGTTCTGGCCCGCTGTCGATCCGGAACGCATACTCGAAACTCCCGGGAAGACCACGAATTTCCCTTGACCAGCAGCTTTTCGCTTCATCGTCGGCGCTGCCACGCTTCAGCGCGAAAAGCTCCGTAAAGGGCTCGTGCGGCTCCGCAAGGTTGATGAGCAGATCGACCTTCTTCGCTCTCGGAACGTAGACGCTGAAAACGTGGCCGTCGTCCGTCGCGCGGACGCCGAGCGTTTCGACAGAGGCTGCGCCCGCGCCCCCTGCTTTCGCGGCAGCGGACGCCTTGCGGCGCTTCCTTTCGGGCGGAATTCGAGGTTCGTTCAGGAGACGGTGCCGTCGTCGTGCACGGTCCAGACGTCACCGGAGACGAGGAGCTTCTCGAGCGAGCCGGCGCCCTTGCGCTCCGACTCCCGCTGGATCTGCCTGACGACGCCGGTTTCGAAGGCCGGCAGGTCGACACGACGCAGTACACCGAGCGGCGTCGGGAAGTTGGGCGGTCCCATCTGGGCGATCATGAAAGCGATCGCCGGATTCATCCGGGTCTCGTCCCAGATCAGGCAGTCGTCCGGACCGAGGCCGGTCGTTTCTCCGAGCTCGATCACTTCGAGCTCGACGCCGGTGAGCCGGATGCCCTTGGACTTGCCCTTGCCGAACACGAGCGGCCTGCCCTGCTCGAGGTAGACCGCGGACTCGTCGCGCGATTCCTTGTCGGTGATCGGCGCGAACGCCTTGTCGTTGAAGATGTTGCAGTTCTGGTAGATCTCGACGAAAGCCGTACCGCGATGCGCAGCTGCGGCCTTCAGCGTCTCCTTGAGGTGAGACTGGAAGACGTCGACCGAGCGCGCGACGAAAGTCGCCCCGGCGCCGATGGCGACGGACAGTGCGTTGAAGGGATAGTCGACCGAACCATAGGGTGTCGACTTGGTCTTCTTGCCGACTTCCGATGTCGGCGAATACTGCCCCTTGGTCAGCCCGTAGATCCGGTTGTTGAACATCATGATCTTGACGCCGACATTGCGCCGCAGCGTATGGATCAGATGGTTTCCGCCGATCGACAAGGAATCGCCGTCACCGGTCGCGATCCAGACCTCGAGATCCGGCCGGGTCATCTTGAGACCCGTCGCCACCGCCGGAGCGCGCCCGTGAATCGTGTGGAAACCGTAAGTGTTCATGTAGTACGGAAACCGCGACGAGCAGCCGATGCCCGAGACCACGACGAACTTCTCCTTCGGGATCCCCAGCTCCGGAAACACCGCCTGCACCGCCGAAAGAATCGCGTAGTCCCCACACCCCGGGCACCAGCGGACCTCCTGGTCGGTCTGAAAATCCTTCTTCGAAAGCGGCGTGCTGACGACTGTCGACATGATCTCTACGCTCCCCCGCTCTGCAGCACTTCCTGGATCTTCGACATGACTTCGAAGCGGTAGAACGGCTTGCCTTGCACCTTGGTGAAGCTCACGATGTCCTTGAGGTACTTCGCGCGCAGGAGGAGAGCGAGCTGGCCGAGGTTCATCTCCGGCAGAAGCACCTTTTCGAAGCGCGACAGCACGTCGCCAAGATTCTTCGGGAACGGATTCAGATGATGAAGGTGCGCGCGGCTCACGTTCACTCCCTGCTTCCGCAGGAGATTCACCGCGCCGTGGATCGCTCCTGCCGTCGAACCCCAGCCGAGGACGAGCAGCTTTCCGTCTTGCTCGCCGTGCACCACGAGCTCGGGAATGAAGTCCGCGACGCGTTCCACCTTTTCTGCACGCAGGCGCACCATGAAGTCGTGGTTCTGCGGATCGTAGGAGATGTTGCCGGTTCCGGCCTGTTTCTCGATCCCGCCGATGCGATGCTCGAGACCGGGAGTTCCCGGAATCGCCCACGGCCGCGCGAGCGTCGCCTCATTGCGCATGTACGGCAGGAAACCTTCGCTCTGCGTGTGGAACTCGACGCCCATGTCCGGAAGATCGGCAACCTGGGGCAGTCGCCACGGTTCGGAGCCGTTGGCGATGTAGCCGTCGGAGAGCAGGATCACCGGCGTCATGTGACGCACCGCGATCTCACAAGCCTCGAAGGCGCGCGCGAAACAGTCCGCCGGAGAAGAGGCGGCGATCACCGGCAGCGGCGATTCGTTGTTGCGTCCGAACATCGCCTGCAGGAGATCGGCCTGCTCGGTCTTCGTCGGCAGTCCGGTCGACGGTCCGCCGCGCTGAACGTCGATCACGACGAGGGGCAACTCGACCATCACCGCGAGATTCATCGCCTCGCTCTTCAGCGCCAGACCCGGTCCTGACGTCGAAGTAATGGCGAGCGCGCCGCCGAACGACGCGCCGATCGCCGCGCAGACCGCCGCGATCTCGTCTTCGGCCTGGAACGTCGTGACGCCGAAGTTCTTGAACATCGCGAGCTCGTGCAGCAGGTCCGACGCCGGAGTGATCGGATAGGCGCCCTGGAAAAGAGGCAGCCCGCTCTTGCGCGACGCTGCGATGAAGCCGAGCGCGAGGGCCGTGTTGCCGGTGATGTTGCGATAAGTGCCCGCCGGCAGCTTCGCCGGTTCGACTTCGTAGCGCGTGTGGAAGAGCTCGGTGATGTCGCAGAAGTTGTATCCCGCCTTCATCACCTGGATGTTCGCCGCCGCGAGCTGGGGCTTCGCGGCGAACTTCTTCTCCAGCCACTGGATCGTTCCTTCGACCGGCCGACTGAAAAGCCAGTAGACCATGCCGAGGGCGAAGAAGTTCTTGCAGCGCTCTTGCGATTTTGCGTCGAGACCGCTGTCGGCGAGCGACCGCTTGGTGAGCGTCGAGAGCTCGACCTTGAAGAGCCGGTACTGCGTGAGGCTCCCGTCCTCGAGCGGATTCGTCGCGTACCCCGCCTTCTTGAGGTTGCGCTCCTCGAACTCGTCGAGATTGACGATCAACGCGCCGTTCGGCTTCAGGTCCTTGAGGTTGACCTTGAGCGCCGCCGGATTCATCGCGACGAGAACATCCGGCGCGTCTCCGGGCGTGTGGATGTCGTAGTCGGCGATGCGCACCTGAAACGCGGACACACCCGCGAGCGTTCCCTGCGGCGCGCGGATCTCCGCCGGGAAATCGGGAAAGGTCGCGAGGTCGTTGCCGAGCAGTGCCGAAGTGTTGGTGAATTGCGAGCCGGTGAGCTGCATCCCGTCGCCGGAGTCGCCGGCAAAACGGATCACGACGTCGTCGAGTTTCTCGTGTTCAACGTGACGGCCGGAGCCGGTTGCGCCGGCTGCGGCGTCGAGGATGGGCAGCGTCATAGCGACCGAATTCTAGCATCGGCGTTCTCCGGCGAGTCCGCCGATCCGGGCGCTGCGTTCCGGCGGAGGGGTGCTTCAGGCGACGTCGGGCTCGCGCCCGACGATGAGCCCCGCAAGCCCGGCGAACGGCAGAAAGATCGTCAGGCCGATGACCATGAACCAGACCGGATGCGGAATCATCGCGAACTGGGCGCTGGCGAAGAGGGTCTGAATCCCGCCGACCGCCAGCGCATGCAGGCCACGGCGGGCCGGAGAAAGCAGCGCGGCCACTCCCCCGCCGACGAAGGCGCCCCCCGCCCAGGCCACCAGCAGGACGAGAAACATCGCCGTCGGCGCGCTCGCGACGTAGGCCTTCAGCGCCTCGAGGTTTTCGAGATCGACTCCGGGCGGAGTCGGGTAGAAGCGATGGCCGGCGAACTCGAGCACCCAGACCACGACGCTTCCCGCAAGAAGTCCAACCAGTACGGTGAGAATGCTTCGAATCATCTCTGAGTTCTCCGGCGGGACCCGGGCCGCGCGCGTCCGCGTTTCAGTGCGAATTCCGGTTCAGGAGCTCCAGCAACGGGGTCTTCACGGTCTCGGGACGTTTCCACAGGATGAAGTGGTTCTCCCCGGCGTACCGGTCGACGCGGATCTGCCCCGCCGCCATTTCCCGCTCGGCGAAGTCGGCATTTTCGGGCGGAACGAGATCGTCGACCGAACCCTGGACGAGAATCACCGGGCAGCGGATCGATTTCCACAGCGGCAGCATCGCCGTGAGCTCCCGCTGAAGCGGCCAGATCTCGCGATTGGAGACCGTCCAGTCGACCGGCAGGAACCACTGGACGACCATCATCGCCCCGAAGACGTTGTACCAGAGATGGTGCTCCTGCGCCGGATCGATCGAGGGGGCGATGAGCAGCAGCCCGGCCACGAGATCGGGGCGGTCCATGGCCAGGCGGACGGCGATCGGCCCGCCGAGACTGTGACCGACGACGACCGCAGGGGGTCCTGCTTCGCTCTCCAGAACCGCGGCGAGCGACGCCGCCTGGCGCTCGAGGGAGATCTCGGCATGCCCACGCTCAGAGCCCCCGAAGCCCAATCGATCGGGAGCCATCATGCGGGCTGCAAGCCGGAGGTCCCCATCGCGCAGATAACCCTCCCAGCCGTCCCAGGTGCCCGGAGAGCCATGAACGAACAGAACGCGGGCAGCGGCCGGCGCGGGAAGGCCGGCGACGACGACGTGCATGCGGCCGAAGGGCGTATCGGCGAACTCGCTGTGGAGATCGTGGTCGCGCATCTGGGGCGTGTCGATCTGCGGCGCGAACTGCGGACCGAACATCGAACAGCCGAGAGGCAGCGCAAGTACGACCAGGGCCAGCGAACCGAGAATCCACCAGCCACGGCGGCGCGGACGGTGGGTAGCGGAGCTCGTCACAGTCGGAGCCTAGCAGCCGCTCCTGCCGCCGTCATATCGCGGGTTAACCCCCGACCGACTTCTCCGTCTCCTTTCCAGAGAGAACGGGAATCGGTCCCGCACTCCGTTGTTTCAGAATGTGCTGTTTCGGCCCCTGCGCTTGCAAACCCTGCAAGGCAGGCGACGTAGGAAAAGGAAGCGGAGGCTTCAATGGATTTCATCGCACCCATGACGGTCATGGTCGTTCTCATTCTGATGATCGGGACGGTCGCCCGCCAGCTCATCGTCAACCGGCGTCAGCGCGAGGCGCTGCGCATCAACGCGGAGCTGCAGGCGAAGTTGCTCGACCGGATCACCGCGACCGGCGACCTCCAGGCCTATCTGGCGAGCGACAGCGGCCGGCGCTTCGTCGACGCCGCGACGGTCGAGCGGACCGATCCCCATGCAAAGGTGCTGGCTTCGGTGCAGAGCGGCATCCTGCTCATCGCGGTCGGCTGCGCCCTCCAGATGTCACGCAACTTCGCCGGCGACGAAGGGCGGGACGCGATGCATCTTTTCGGCACTCTGGGCCTCGTCGTGGGAATCGGCTTCCTGGTCTCGGCGGCGGCGGTTTTCACTCTTTCGAAGCGCTGGGGACTTCTCGAAACGCCCTCGCGAGACGAGGCCGCTGCGGCGGATTGATGTCTTTTCTGCGTCTCGCCATGGCGTCGGCTCCGGCCGGCGCGGCCCCGCTTGCCGTCGCGAGCTCCGCCGGAGTTTCGTCGATCGCGCCGGCAGACCTCGCGACGCAGGAGTTCGCCCGCTTCTACGAGGCGACGAAAATGGCGCTCCGCCGCTACCTCGCAGCGGCGGCGCGCGATCCGGCGGTCGCCGACGATCTGACGCAGGAGGCCTTCCTGCGTCTCTACACCGCCAGAATCGCCTTCGCCGACGACGCTCATCGACGGAACTATCTTTTCCGCATCGGGTCCAACCTCCTGCGCGACCACTGGCGCGCGCGTCGACGAGCGACCCTGCCTCTCGATGAGGCATTTCCCGCCGGCGAGCCGCAGGCGGCTCCAGAGCCGGATGCCGCAGAACGTCGCGACCTCTTGCGGGCGCTCGATGCCCTGGCGCCCCGTGACCGGCAGCTGCTCTGGCTCGCTCACATCGAACAGCTCAGCCATCGCGAGATCGCCCAGGTTTCCGGACTCGCGAGCACCAGCGTGCGCGTGCTGCTTTTTCGCGCTCGGCAACGTCTGGCGGAACGCCTGAAAGGTACGCCCGCCGCTGCAAAGGAGAAGGCCGGAAAATGACTCGACGACGACACGAATCCGGAGACGACTCCCGGCTCATCGAAGCGGCGCTGCAGAGCCTCGTCCCCGAGCTCGACGCCACGGCGAATCTTCCTGCGGCCGAGCTGCTCCTCTCGCGCGCCCGGCTCCGCACCCGGCAGCTGGCAGCGCAGCGGATCTCCCGCTGGCACTACCGGGTTCGCGTCGCCGCCACCGCGGCGCTCGCGGTGACGGCAGGAGCCATCTCTTTCGCGACCCGCGCACGGTGGACGGCCTGGCTTTTCGATCCGTGGGTCGGAGTGCCCACGCACGCGAAGGGCGGCGGAGCGCCGCTCGTCCTCGCCGGCGCGCTGCTCGCGACGAGTTTCGCGGCGGTCTGGGTTCTGCAGCAGTTCGCGGAGGAGTGAAGCGCGATCAGTGCGCGGCGGACGAGCGACCCGCGGCGTTCGAGCCGGTCGAGCCAGCCAGGTCCGCGGCAGCGGCGGCGTTTGCCTTGGCCGCCGCCACGAGATCGAAGGCCTGATTGCGCATGCTGGCGCGCCGGCTGTCTTCTTCGAGACTCGCCGGCCGGTATCCCAGACGTCCCTCGTCGACCGTGAACGGTTTCATCAGGTCGGTCTTGCCGACGATCGACTGCGCGCGATCGTAGTACGCCATGTCGTAGTTGTTCGACATGATGATCGCCTCTTCGGGACAGGCGTCGACACAGTAGCCGCAGAAGACGCAGCGCAGCATGTCGATTTCGTAGACCACCGGGTACTTCTCGATGTTGACGTCCGGATGCTCGCCGGCTTCGATATGGATGCATTCCGCCGGGCAGGCCGTCGCGCAGAGGTAGCAGGCGACACAGCGCACCGACCCGTCGGGACGGGTCGTCAGGATGTGGTGTCCGCGATAGCGGTCGCTGTACTGGCGACGCTCTTCGGGGTACTGGATCGTGATGCGCTTCTTCAATCCGAGGAGATTCTGGAACATGTGACGGATGGTGACCCACATCCCGCCGAGAAGCGGCAGGTAGAGCCGCTCGGCGAACGTCATCTTCCGCGGCTGGATCTCCTGCGGATGGTGCTCGATTCCCGGAAGCTTGAGTGCCGCTGGATTGACGGTCATCGCTCGAGCTCTCCGGCGATCACGTTCAGGCCGCCGAGCGTCGCGATGGCGTCCGAGATGGTGTGTCCGTTCACGAGCTGGGAAAACGCCGAGAAGATCGGGAAGCAGGGCGGCCGGACCTTGATTCGATACGGCTTTCCGGACCCGTCGGAGATGCAGTAGAAGCCGAGTTCTCCGTTCGCCCCTTCGACCATGCTGTAGCGCTCTCCCGGCGGCACCCGGATGCCGTCCATGATCAGCTTGAAGTGGTAGATCATCGACTCCATCTGGTTGTAGCACGCCTCTTTGGTCGGCAGGGCGATGTGCGGATCGTCGACGATGCACTTGCCCTCGGGCATCCCGCGATCGAGCAGCTGCCGGATGATGCGCAGCGACTGGCGGATCTCCAGCATGCGAATCCGGAATCGGTCATAGACGTCGCCGCCGCGGAGAACCGGCACTTCCCACTCGACAGTGTCGTAGAGATCGTACGGATGCGCGCGCCGCACGTCGTAGGCGACGCCCGATGCACGCAGGCAGGGTCCCGTCCAGCCCCAGTTCACCGCATCCTCACCGGAGATCGCGGCGATGCCCACCGCACGATCCATGAAGATCCGGTTCTTGGCCACCAGCTTTTCGACGTCGTCGATCACCGGCGGGATGAACTCGAGCAGATGCTCGCACTGGGCGACGAAGGTCGACGGCAGCTCCGCGAGCAGCCCGCCGATGCGGCAGGCCGAAACGGTGAGCCTGGCTCCGGAGACGGACTCGAGCAGCGTGTAGATCTCTTCGCGCGGCTGGAAGCAGTACCAGAAGTTGGTCAGCGCACCGAGGTCGACGAGCGTCGTTCCGTTGCAGACGCAGTGGTCCATGATGCGCGAGAATTCGGACAGAATCGTCCGCGCCCAGACCGCGCGCGGCGGCGCCTCGATGCCGAGCATCTGCTCGACGGTGCGGCAGTAACCCACGTTGTTGATGAAGGACGAGCAGTAGTTCAGACGATCGGTATACGGGATCACCTGCTGCCAGGTGTGCGTTTCGCACATCTTCTCGAAGCAGCGATGCAGATAGCCGATCTCGATCTCGTTGGCGACGATCTGCTCGCCATCGACCATCGCGATCAGCCGGAAAGTACCGTGCATGGCCGGATGCGAGGGCCCGATGTTGATCGTCATGCGCTCGAACATCGCGTCGTTGCCGTCCGCGGACGCGGGCGCTTCGAGCTTCGGCATGTAGATCTTGTCTTCGGTCAGGATCCAGCGCTTCGCGGCGTCGTAGTCCTTGCGCAGCGCGTGTCCCTGAAAGCCGTCGTGCGTGAGGATCCGGCGCAGATTCGGATGACCGGTGAACTTGAATCCGAACAGATCCCAGGCCTCGCGCTCGAACCAGTCGGCCGCCTTCCAGACCGGAATGAGCGAGGGCAGGACCGGATCGGCCTCGGTGATCGGAACTTTGAGCCGCAGGCGCTCGCCGCGCGGCATCGAGTAGAGGTGATAGACCACCTCGAACCGTCCGCCCGCTTCGTCGGAGCGCTCGGGAAAGTCGACGCCGCAGAGATCCAGAAGGAGATCGAAACGGGTCGCGGGATTGTCGCGCAGGTCGAGGCAGACCTCGAACAGATGCTCGCGCTGGACCACCCAGGTCGGCTGATCGAGCCCCTCCTGCGGCGTTACGCTCCCGGCCGGGAAGCGCTCGATTCCACTGTCAAGCTGCGGCTGTGCTTCCACCGGCACCCTTGGCTCTCCCCTTGTGATTCTTCGCCTTGCGGTCGCGGGCGACCTTTTCCTTGATCTGCAGAATGCCGTAGAGCAGCCCTTCCGGCGACGGCGGGCAGCCCGGAACATAGATGTCGACCGGTATAATCTCGTCGATTCCCTGCATGACGTGGTAAGCCCGGTAGAAGCCGCCCGAACAGGCGCAGGCGCCCATCGAAACGACCCACTTCGGGTCCGGCATCTGATCGTAAATGCGCTTCAAGACCGGAGCCATCTTGTCGGTGATCGTCCCGGCGACGATCATCAGATCGCTCTGCCGGGGCGAGAAGCGAACCACCTCATAGCCGAACCGCGCCATGTCGTAGTGGCTCGAAACCGTGCCCATGAACTCGATCGCGCAGCACGCCGTACCGAACGGAAGGGGCCAGAAAGAGTGGCGTTGAGCCCACTCCGCAATCGTATCCAGTCGTGTGGTCAGCCAGGACTCGCCTTGCACTTCCATGGCTGGAAATCCTATCAGCAGTGGCCGGCACAGGCGTAGTCGGTGAACTGGACCCGGGCCGCGAAATGCACGGGCAGCGGCGCCGAGTGGCCGGAGCCGGTCTGCTTCACGACGCAGGGCTCGACTAAATGTCGCCCTGCGAGCGGGTCAGCGCGTCGAGCAGCGAATCCAGGCGCGCCAGATGCTCCTGCTGTTTCGCCACGACGCGCGCGAAGACCGCCGCGGTTTCGGCGTCGACCTCGCGCGCCATGCGCGGGTAGAGAGAGTCGTTTTCGTAACGCTCCTCGGCGAGAGCGGCTTCGAGATCCTTCTGGCCGCCGCGCACCTGACCGG
>JBDTQG010000053.1:0-22817 GCA_039932315.1 Thermoanaerobaculia bacterium | reverse complement strand
GACGAGGACGTCCAGGCGGTCTACCAGTACCTGATCGGTTCGCCGCTCGCGACGGCGAGCTGAGGAGAGAAGCATGGGCGACCTGAAAGCTGTGGGAGAGCGCCGGGAGCACCGGTGGCGACGGTGGATGCATCAGATTCTCGCCATGCTCGGGCTCGAGCTGAAGAAGACCTTTCTGCGGCCGCGCGCTCTGCCAGTCATGTTCGTCGCCTTTCTTCCGGTGGCGATTCTGACCCTGCGTCTCTTCGCTACGCGCATGCAGCTCGCGCCGGCGCAATCCGTGGCGGATGTATCGCAGACCTTCGGCATCATCTTTCAGCTTTTCTTCATCCGGCTGGTGGTCTTCTTCGGCTGCTTCGGGATCTTCACCTACCTCGTGCGCGGAGAGATTCTCGAGCGCAGTCTGCACTTCTACCTTCTGGCGCCGCTGCGGCGAGACGTCTTCGTGGCGGGAAAGTACCTTGCTGGAGTGGTCGCGGGCGCCACGCTGTTTGGGATCTCGCTGATCCTGCAGCTGCTGCTCTGCTTCCTGCCCTCGGCGACGCAGGGTGGAATGAGTTTTCTCCTCGCCGGTCCGGGTTTCGGTCAGGCGCTCACCTATCTCGGCGTGACGATTCTCGCGGTCGTCGGCTACGGCGCGGTCTTTCTTGCGCTCGGACTTCTGGTCCGGAACCCGATGATTCCGGCGGCGCTTTTCCTCGGCTGGGAATGGCTGAATTTCCTTCTCCCGCCGGCGCTCAAGAAGCTCTCGATCATTCACTATCTGCAGTCGCTCTGCCCCGTTCCGATTCCACATGGCCCGTTCGCTCTGCCGGTCGAGCCGACCCCCGCCGGTCTCGCGATCGGCGGGCTCTTCGTGGTCGCCGCCGTCCTTCTCTGGCTCGCAGCCCGGCGCGCACGGCGCCTCGAAGTGCTCTACGCCGGCGACTGAAACGGCCAGAGGTACGGCGAAGAGTTAGACTTTCGCCGTGGAAGAGCCCCCGGAAGCGCCGGTTTCCGAACCGGGAGACGTCACTCGCCTGCTGCGCGCCTGGCGCGCCGGGGACCGATCGGCCGGTGATCGCCTGATCGAGCGCGTCTATTCAGAGCTCAAGCGGATTGCCGGTGCACAGCTGCGCGGCGAGCGCCCCGGCCGGACGTTGAACGCAACCGGCCTCGTTCACGAAGCGTATCTGCGTCTCGCGCAGCAGGATCGCTTCGACTGGCGGGGTCGCGCCCATTTCTTCGGCCTGGCCGCCACCTGCATGCGTCGGGTACTGGTCGATCGCGCTCGCGCGCGCTCGGCGGCGAAGCGCGATCCCGAGGGTTTCGTGCTGACCGACGGACGCGCCGGTGTGGCGGCCGGACCTGAGGAGCTGCTCGACCTCGATCAGGCGCTGGAGCGTCTCGCGATCGCACACCCGCGCCACGCGAAGGTCGTCGAGATGCGCTATTTTGCCGGCCTCGAGCTCACCGAGATCGGCGAATGCCTCGAGGTCTCGGAGCGCACCGTGAAGCGGGACTGGGCGTTTGCCCGCGCCTGGCTCCTGCGGGAGCTCGGCGCGGGCTCGTGAGCGAGGAGTCTCTTTTCGATCGCTTCGAGCGGGCTCACGAGCTCACCGGCGAGGAGCGCGAGAAATATCTACAGGCAGTGGAGCGAGACGATTCCGCGGTGGCGAAGGAGCTGCGCGAGCTCCTGGTTGCCGCCGCCGTCACGAGCTCCGTCCTCGAGCGCACGCCGATTGCGACCCGTGAAACGTCCGACCCCCAGGGCGTCGTCGAAACGGAGGTGCTTCCGTCGCGGGTCGGTCCGTATCGCGTTCTTCGCGAGCTCGGTCGTGGTGGCATGGGGCGGGTGTTTCTGGCGGAGCAGGTCGGCGAGGACTTTCGTCGCCAGGTCGCGGTCAAGCGCCTCGATCGGCGCCATCCGTCTGCGGAATCGGAGCGCCGCTTTCGCGATGAAGTGAAGTTTCTCGCCGCTCTCGAGCATCCAGGGATCGCGCGTTTCTTCGATGGCGGGCGCGAGGCGGACGGCAGCGCCTACCTCGCGCTCGAGTTCGTTGAAGGCGTCGATCTGGTGGCCCACGCGAACGGGCATGATCTCTCCGTCGAGGATCGCATCGGCCTCTTTCTCGAAGTACTCGATGCGGTCGCATTCGCTCACGAGCGCCGTATCGTTCACCGGGATCTCAAGCCGGGGAACGTTCTCGTCGGCCGGGACGGACACGCCAAACTTCTCGACTTCGGTATCTCGAAGCTACTCGATCCGGAAGCCGGAGAGGCAGCTGTCACCCGGACCGAGCTGCGCGCATTCACTCCCGCCTACGCTTCTCCCGAGCAGATCCGGGGAGGTCCGGCGACGGTTGCCTCGGACATCTACTCTCTCGGCGTGGTGCTCTACGAACTGCTTTCCGGAGTTCGTCCGTTTCGGTCGCTGTCCGGGGATCCCGCGGAGCTCGAGCGCGCAGTGCTCGAAAGGGATCCGGAGCCGCCTTCGACAGCAGCCCGGCGCGAGCGGGCGCACATCGACGCTGCCGGCTCGAAGGGTCAGACGGGCACTGCGCTCCACCTCGGTCGCGACCTCGACGCCATCTGTCTCAAGGCGCTCCGAAAGGAGCCGCGCTCGCGGTACGCCGCGGTCGACGGATTCGCCGCCGACCTGCGGCGTCTGCTCGGCGGTCTGCCGGTCGAGGCCCGTCGCGGCGGGATCTCGTACCGATCGGCGAAGTACTTTCGTCGCCATCGGGTCCTTCTGGCCGCCGCGGCGATCACCGCCTGCCTTGCCGCGGTAGTTGCACTGATGGTGCAGCGTGTCGTCGCGCACCGCGAGCTCGCGGCTTTGGCAGCGACTGTTCCCCGACCGGCTCTTTCGCGGATCGGCGCCCTTTCCGCCCGATTCGCCGATTCCCCCGATCATCCTGAAATCGGACTCGAGCTGATCGGGCTGTTGCTCGCGGCGGGACGTGGAACGGATGCCATGGACGTCGTGACCCGCCTGCGACAACTGCCGGATCCGCTGGGGAAGGGTATCGACATCGACCTGGCGGAGGCTGAAGCGGCTCTCGCCGTCTCCGAATGTCAGCGCGCAGCCGGCTCCGCACAGGCGGCGCTCGCCGCGGCGGAGAAGGTGCACGATGCCGTGCGCGGCCGGAGGGCGCGCCTGCTGCATTCGCGGTCTCTCGTCCGCCTTTCGCAGCCTGAAGAGGCGGAGAAGCGGCTCGCTACGCTGTTCGCGGAGTCTGAAGGCGCGGGAGACGCCGCACTCGCCGCGGAGTGTCTCGTGGTTCGAGCAGCCGCCGCGCTCAAGGGTCAGCGTACGGAAGACGCGAGGCGGTTGATCGATCTCGCGCTGCCGCGGGTGCACGCACTGGGGGCGCTTCGCCTGGAGGTCGAAGCCCTCGTGATGCGCGCGCGCCTCGAGGGCGAATCCGGGCATCTCGAAGAGGCGCTGACGACGATTGCCCATGCGCACGACATGGCGATCCAGGCGGGAGATCTCGCGGCAGAGGCGAGCTCGTTGGTGATGCGCTCGGCCGTGGAGAACTGGCATGGCGACGATGCCGCCGCGCTCGAGACTCTGGGCCTCGCCGTACAACGCCTCCGGGTTTCGGGCAATCGCGAACAGCTCCTCATCGTGCTCGGGAATCTGGCGATCACGCGCATCGAGCGCTCGGAATTCGCGCTCGCCGACGAGGCGCTTGGCGAGGCGGATCCGATCGCACGCGATCTGGCGAGTCCGGTGCAGCGGGGCTACATCTTTCGCGCTCGCGGTTACCTCGACGAGCAGCGTGGCGACACAGCGGGTGCCCGCGCAGCCTATGAGGCCGCGGTCGCGGCGGCGCGCGAAGCCGGATCGACGCGACCGCTCGCACGCTATCTGGCCGAGATCGCCTGGCTCGAGGAGGACGTCGATCGGCCGGCGGAGTGCGAGCTCGCGGCGCGCGAGGCGCTCGCCATCGACGAGAAGGTCGACGACGCTCGTTCCGCCATCGAAGTCGGCGCGGTGCTGGCCTGGGCGGAAGCCCGGCGTGGCGATGCAGGCGCCGCCAACCGGCGGCTCGCCGCCATCGCCCGCGCGGCGAAAGCGGCGGATTCGGAGTCGGCGACCTTTCACGTACTGATTGGCCGGGCAATGGTCGCCGAGGCGCTGGGCGACTTCGGTCGCGCCGTCGAGCTTCGCCGCGTCTCACTTGCGAAGGCGCAGACCTTCGCGCTGCCGACTCTGATTCTGGTGCATCGGCACCGCCTCGCCCGGGCTCTCGACTGGGCTGGCACGCGCGGCGAGGCGGTGAAGATCGCAACCGACGTGCGTGCAGAAGCGGAGCGGATCGGAATGCGCGGGCTGGCCCGCGACTGTCAGAACATCCTCGACCGCGAGAAGCCTCCATCAGTGCCGGCGACGCGGGGCTGAGCGAGCGCCGGGCGGCTCAGGAGCAGATCCGCCGCAGCTTTCCGGACTTCGCTCCTGCCGCCAGGCGACCGGCACCGCCGGCAGCTCGCGTAGGATCGTCGCCATGGAAATTCCGCCGCCGGTCGCGACGCCCCTGCTCGCGGCGATGGTGACTCCAGCGGTGCTCATCTCCGCCGCCGGGACGCTGATCTTTTCGACCGCGTCGCGTCTCGCCCGGATCGTCGATCGCGCTCGGGTCCTGGGCCGGGAGCTCGAGGAGCTCGATGGCGCTCCGGATACGCCCTTCGCCGATGAAAAGCGCAGCGAGATCGAGCGCCAGTTCGCCATTCGTGCCCGACGCAGCCGCCTCGTGCAGCGCGCCGTGACCGGTTTCTACGTGGCGCTCGGATTCTTCGTCGCGACGACGATCCTGATCGGTCTGGCTTCGTTTCTGCCGATCGATCCGCTCCTGCCCTCGATCGCCGCAATGGCGGGAACGCTGGTTCTCTTCTTCGGCTGCATCGAGCTGATCCGTGAGACACGCCTGGCGCTCGGCGCTGTCGACGACGAGATGGAGTTCGTCCATCACATGCGGCGTCTCCGAGCGCAGAAGTCCGATCAGGTTTCGAAGTCTCCTCGCACCTAGGGCGCGTGGACCCGTGTTACATCTTGCTGGGCTCGGGAATGCCGAGGAGCTCGCAGAGCGCACCTTCCGCTCGGGCGAAGTTGCGGAATGCGGCGCGCCGCAGCAGCTGCAGCGTCGCATCGTCCTCATGCAGCACGGGATGGTGGTGATACACCGTATTGAACCGCTGCGCGAGCTCCAGCGCGCAGCGCGCGATGAGCGACAGCTCGAGTGACGTGGTGGCGCGTTCGACAGTCTCCTCGACCTGGGCGGCGGCATGGACGAGATCCCAGAGGTCGTCGCTCCACAACTCTTCAGGCAGCGCCGCGACCTTTTCGACCGTGAGCTCATTCGCTCCGCCCGCTGCCGCGAGTTTGCGTTCGATGTTTCGCGCCCTGACCAGGGCATACTGGAGATAAGGCCCGGACTCTCCTTCGAAGTTCAGCGCCTCGTCGAGATCGAAGGCGATCACCCGCGTCGTGCCGGTCTTCACCATGAAGTACCGGACGGCTGCGACCGCGATCTCCTTTGCCAGCCGGTGGAGCTCCTCATGGCCCAGCTCACGGTTGCGGCTGGAGATCTCTTCGCGCGCTTTTTCTTCCAGCCGGTCGAGGAGATCGTCGGCCTTGACTCCGATTCCCTTGCGGCCCGACATCTCCAGCGCGCGGGTCTCCGTCGACTCTTCGGATTGATAGCCGAGCGCGCGCGCCGTCGCCGGCGAGAGCGTCACCATTTCATAGGCGAAGTGAACGGACGCTTTCGCCGCGTCGTGATGCCCGAGGGCCGAGAGTCCGGCGCGCACGATCTTCTGCAGATAGCTCTGCCGGGCGTCGATGACGTTGATGACCTCGGAGCCGCTGCCGAAAGCCGGGTGATCGTCGGCTCCCTCGCGGCAGGTCATCCAGAGTCCCTCTTCCATCCAGTAGCGGTAACCGAAGTCCTTGCCGAGGAGGCCGAACTTCCACATCTGGTAGGCGATGTCCTTGCCGACGTAGGTCACCGTGGCGTCGGAGCGCACGATGACCTTGTCGGGATCCTCGAGTCCTGCGAACTCCGCCGTGCCTTCGAGCGGCATCACCCAGCAGCCGGCATTCTTGCCCTCGGCTTCGAGCTGAACGGCGCCCGTCGCTTTCAGGCGTTCGAAGGCGGCGGTGAAGAAGTCGAGGCCCAGAATGTCGCTCTCGTGGGTCAGCAGGTCGTAGCCGATGCCGAGGCGGCTCATGGTCGCGAGGTGCCGGCCGACGATTCGCCGCGCGACGAGGCGGCCCATTTCGGCGCGCTCGCCGACTCCCGATTCGAGCCCGTGAAGGGTTTCCCGCCGCAGCTTCTGCCGCTCCGGATCCTCCTCGTACCATTTGCCGACGCGGGCATAGACGTCCCAGCAGCGGTAGTCGAACGGATCCCGCAGGGCGGCTACCTCGGCGACGGAAAGGTGCTCGAGGTCGACGAAGCCGACGACGACGTCGGCGACCTGTACGCCGGTGTCATCGATGTAGTTCTGCACCTCGACCGGGACCCCCCGGGCGCGGAGGCCGCGCACCAGCAGGTCGCCGAGCACGGCGTTGCGGAGGTGGCCGATGTGCGCCGCCTTGTTCGGATTGATGTTGGTGTGCTCGATGATGACTTTCCGGGAGGAGCTCTCCCCGTCCGTCGGATCGAAGACCGGAGCGTCGAGCAGACCGGCAGCGAACGCGGAGCGATCGAAATAGAGATTGAGGTAGCCCGCACCCTCGACCTTGAGCTCGCGCACTCCTGCGGGCAGCGGCCAGGCCGAGGCCAGGGCGTCGGCGATCTCCCGCGGCTTCATGCGCAGGCTCTTTGCCAGGTGGAGACCGACGGGAAATGCGAGATCCCCGAGCGCCCGCCGCGGTGGGACTTCGGCGATCGGATCGTGGTCGATGCCGAATTGACGGGAGATCTCGCCCTTGAGCGAGGCGGCAAGCTGCTGTTTCAGGGCCCTGAACATGGGCGGGCAGTCTACTCGACCGTTCGCAGCCCCGGGGGACCCGAGTCCGGGTGCCGGGCGCAGCCGGGGCGGATCTTGATATGCTCAGTGGCTCAAAACGCTGCTGCGCGATGGTGGCGTCAAACCGAGCGACCCGGGCTTCGAATCATGGCGGAAATCAAGGCGGAAAACCGCATCGTCATTACGATGAACAACACCACCCTCGAGCTGGTGGAGGGGGATATTACCGATCTCGATGTGGAGGCGATCGTCAACGCCGCCAACGAGAATCTGGTGTTGGGCGGCGGCGTGGCGGGAACGATCAAGCGACGCGGGGGTCCCTCCGTTCAGGAGGAGTGCCGCCGCATCGGCTCGACCGGCGTCGGCACCGCGGTGATCACGGGTGCCGGCAAGATGAAGTTCAAGCACGTCATTCACGCCGTCGGCCCGCGCATGGGCGAGGGCGATGAGGACCGCAAGCTCTCCGCGGCCGTGCGCTCGTCGCTGGCGCTCGCCGACCGGCACGGCTTGAAGTCCGTGGCTATCCCGGCGATTTCGACGGGCAATTTCGGGTTTCCGGTCGAGCGCTGCGCACGCATCCTGCTCACCGAAGTGCATCGCTATCTGCAGGGCGGTACGAAGCTTCAGCGCGTGATCGTCTGTCTCTTCGACGAGGCGACCTGGAAGCTTTTCGCGCGCGAACTTCGCCGCGGCTTTCGCTGACCGCTTCGCTCCTCCTCGACCTCGCCGGAAAGTGCGCTGCTTTGGCGGCCGCTCTCTTCACCTTCAGCCCGTCGTGAGCGACTCCGCGCGCCGCTGCCGCTTGGTGCGCCACCAGTGGCGCAAAGGGCGGCTCCAGTCCAGCACCTTGCGCAGCACCGGCTCGAAACGGGGATGGGCGACGCGGAACCGCTGCTGCGCCAGCCGGCGCTGGTCCGGCGTTCCGGTCCAGCGCGACTCCTTTCGGCGCGCCTTGGCCAGCGTCGTTTTCAGTTCGCGATAGAACTCTTCGTCCCAACGGAAGAAGACGTTCTTCAGCCAGCAGGCGTGCGGCTGCACGCACGCCTGATCGAGGATCTTGAAGCGCTGGGGATTCCACGACGAGCCCTGGCCTTCGAGCAGGACCTGACGCATCTCCTTGCGCATCTGGGTGTAGCCCGGGCCGTTCCACTGCGACTGCAGGCTCGATTCGAGAATGTTGCCCACCGGTTCGCGCCCCGGCCGCAGAAGCAGGCAGCACGGGCTCATGTTGCCGTTGCCGGTGATCGCGGTCGAGTACCAGGCGAAAAAGCAGCCGCCGTTGTCGTCGGAGAAGCTCGGAGCGCTTTCGAAGTGGGTCGAGATCGAATGCTGCGCCTCGCGCTCGGCCGCGGCCACCATCTCCGCCCAGCCGGAGACCCCGAAGTTCACCTGCAGAATTCCGTGGCCCTTGTCGCGCCGCAAGATCTCGGTCAGGAGAGGTCGCGCTTCCTCGCGGTCTTCGGGGCGCAGCAGCAGGCCGCGATCGATGCGATCGAGAGGGATCTCGAGCACGGTGTTGATCGCCACGACGTCGACGCCGAGGCCGCGCGCAATCTCGTACATATCCACCATGCGGCCGAAATTCTGGCGGTCGAGAAGGAACTGGACGACGACGATCGGGCGCTTGGCGTCACCGCGTCGCGCGACGAGATTCCTCGCGTTGGCGAGAACCTGGTCAAAGAGCGCCGGCTTGACCTGCATCATCCGGTGATAGTCGGCCGGGTCGGCGGCGTTGAGCGAAACGATCACTTCGCGCGCCGCGCCCGCAACCAGACGAGTCGCGATCTCGTCATTCAGAGCGACCGCATTGGTCGTCAGGTTGTCGATCACGATGCCGCGCTCCGCGAGGCGATCGAAGATCTGACGGATCTCCTTGTGAAAGAGCGGATCTCCTCCGCCGGAAAGCCGGACGGAGCGGACTCCGCCCTCGGCGAGCTCGTCGATCAGGCGCAGCGCGCGCTCGATCGGAATCTGATGCCGGGTCCTCGTGTCCTGCTGGTTGCAGAAGTAGCAGGCGACGTTGCAGCGGTCAGTAAGGTCGAGCTCGGCGTGCGCCGGACCGCGCGTGGCCGCGCCAGAGGCGATCGCGGCGAGGATCTCGCCCTTCCTCTCGGAATCGATCTCCCGCCAGCCGTGGCTGCTTCTCATGAGCGATGACTCCCGCGTGTCGAGCGAAACGAACCGGTTCCCTCTGGGGAAAAGTCGACTAAGCCGATCTCTCGGCCATGCGCTTCAGCCCTTTGAGATTACCCTTGAACATCCGGCGGGAGGCGACATCCAGCCGGAGGAGCCGGAAAAGAAGCACTCCCGGACCGGAGAAGTTCTCTCGCTGGCGCACCCAGGTGCCGTTCGGCTTAGCGTCGAGATAGAAAGCATGGCGGCCGGTGAGGCCGCCCCCTTTGCCGACCCACAGCAGCGAGCGCTGTGCCGTGCAGGCTTCGACGCGGGCCGCGACCCGCAGAGTCAACCATCCGAGGCGCAGCCCCAGCTTGAACGTCGAGCCGTCGTGCAGGGTCTTGCGATCCGCCGTTTCGGCCTCACGGCAGCCCGGCCACCACTGCGGCCAGCTGCGCGGTTCGGCGAGAAAGCGCCAGACGACTTCCGGCGCGACGGCGATGTGGATCGTTTCTTCGATGTCGAACGAAGGCAGGCCCATGGGTGCCGCCGGCGATCAGGCGCCGAACTTCTCGAGTCTTCCGGCATGGGCGAGCAGCAGTCCGAAGAGCTCGCGCGCCGGAAACGTCCCGAGGTGCCCGCGAATGGCCTGATGTTCGTCGAAGGCGGTGGTCTCATCGACGAAGGCGAGCGGCGAAGCGACCAGCAGCGGCACCGGATGAAAACTGTGCGCCGCCATCGGCGCCGGCGTCGAATGGTCGCCGGTCACGGCGATCACGTCCGGAGAAAGAGCGAGCAGGCGCGGAAGCTCGGCATCGACCTCTTCGATCGCCGCGGCCTTGGCGTCGAGGTTGCCGTCCTCTCCGGCCTGATCGGTCTGCTTGACGTGCACGAAGAAATAGTCGAAGTCCTGCCAGCGCTCGGCGACGGTGGTGAGGATTTCGCCGATCCGTTTGCCGCACGGAACGACCTCCATGCCGCAGGCGGAGGCCACGCCGCGATAGAGCGGGTAGCCGGCGAAAGCTCCGCAGCGCAGCTTGTAGAGCTCGGAGAGCTGCGGCAGGTGCGGCAGCTTCGAGAAGCCCCGGAGAAGGACTCGATTCGCCTTCGGCTCGTCGGCGATCGCCCCCTCCATGAGCGCTATGGCCCGGCGCACCAGCTCGGCGGTTGCCTGGCCCGACGGAGCGGTCTCCCGTGCCGGAAGGGCGGCGACGCCGAGATGCTGGGGGTCGGTGTCATCGAGCGCAGCGTCGAGTCCGGGGCCGCGGAGCAGCAGCACGAACCGGTGCGCTTCGCCGGCGACGACGTGAACGTCGAAGCCGTCGCTCGAGAGCGCCGTCAGCGCGCGATTCAGTTTTTCGCAGACGCGAACACACTCGGCGGTCGGAATGCGTCCTGCCCGGCGGTCGACCAGCAATCCGTGGGAGTCCGCGGTAGCGAAATTTCCCCGCGCCGCGACATCGCTGCGCCGCAGGTCGAGGCCCAGACCGAGCGCCTCGAGAATGCCGCGTCCGATGTCGAACTGCGGCTCGCGCGGGTCGTAGCCGAAAAGCGCCAGGTGGCCAGGTCCGCTTCCCGGGGTGATCCCGGTGGTGACCGGAACGATGCGACCCAGGGCCGATCGCGCCGCCAGGGCATCGAGGTTCGGCGTCCGAGCTTTCTGAAGAGCGGTGCGAGGCTGCGCGGCGGTCGACAGGTCGCCGACCCCGTCGAGGACCAGGAGAACGATTTTCGTCGAATTCGGTTGAGCCAGACGGGAGAGCAACTCGAGGTGTCGCATCGCAGGTCGCGGTCGGGACCCGTCGGTCAGGCGACCAGGTAAGCGATGGCCCGGATCTGCAGGCGCGAGCGCGGCTCGAAGCCGTTGCCCACGAGCGAGTAGGAGCTCTTTCCGGCCATGACGGGCAGAACGATCCAGCCGTCGAAGGTGTCGCCGGCGCCGTAGGGAGCGACGACGGGTTCGATCTCGGCGAGTTTCACCCAGTGCTCGTCGTCGGGATCGAACGATCCCTGGAGCTCGAGGTAGGCGCGGTCGAGATCGATGACCTTCTGCCCGGACGGATGCCAGACGGAAAAGACGAAGCGGACCTCGTCGTAGGGCGAAGTGTCCACCATCTTCTGCGCCAGGACGGTCAGCGGAAAGGAAAAAGCGCCCGCGGAGTCCGTGGCGAAGATCTCCGGCGTCGCATCGAAGCTGAGCTGCAGAGTGCGCGATTCGCGCGCGTCAGTCATGGTCGGTTCGCCCCAGTGGTCATGATGTCAGCTGCTCTGCGCGAGCCAGCGAAAGTGCGCGATGGATATTTCCCGTCGTCGAAGCGTCGTCGTTTCCGAGCAGCGGACCGCCGATGCCGAAGGCGCTGGCGCCGGCGGCGCGGTAGGCCGGAATCTCTTCGATGCCGAATCCGCCGCCCGCGAGCATCGGCGCGAGATCGCCGAGGGGCTCGCGGATCCGAGCGAGATAGGCCGGTCCGCCGACCAGGGGCAGAGGGTAGACCTTGAGGAGATCGGCACCCAGCTCGTGCGCGGCGACGAGCTCGCTCGGCGTCAGTGCGCCCATGCAGAGGAAGAGATCGTGGGATCGCGCGACGTCGGCAACGGGAGCGCTCACGTTGGGCGTGACCAGAAACTCGCTGCCGGCCGCGACCGCTTCCTTGGCCCGCGCGGCAGTCGTGACCGTTCCCATGCCGATGCGGACCATCGAGTCGTGCGGGCGTTCGGCCAGAAGCTCGCGGACGAGGTCGGCTCCTCGGGGGACCGTGAAAGTGATCTCGATCATCTCGAGTCCGGAGCGCAGAAAGGCTCGTGCCTGGCGGGCTGCGACGGCGCGATCGGCATGCCGGACGACGGCGATGATCGGCGCTCGATGAAGGCTCCCGGTGACGGCCGATTTGAGGCTTGCGGCGGCGATTGTCACGGGTTGAACTCTATCATCCGGGGCGCCGTCGCAAGGCGTTGCGCGTGCGCCGCAGCAGGCCCGAAAGAAGCACTGCTTCGCGTTCCGACATGCCGGATCGGGCGAGCAATTGACGGAGATCGCGAGCGACGCGACGGATCGTCGTGTCGCGTGCGAAGCCGACCTCGCCGAGAAGCTCCTGCAGCCGGCCGAAGAGATGCTCGACCTGAAAGACCGTTGCCCGGGGTACCGTCTCCACCTGAATGGCCCCTGGGGCGCCGCGGGCGACATGAAGCTCGTAGGCGACGAGAAGCACGGCCTGTGCGAGATTGAGCGTCGGGTTGGCCGGCGCGGCGGGAATGCTCACCAGTACGGTGGCGCGGGCGAGGTCCTCGCTCGTCAGTCCGGACACTTCGGCGCCGAAGACCAGCGCGACGCGGGCGTCCGCGGCGTGGCGCGCCAGGTGATCCGGCAACGTGCGCGGCGAGACGACCGGATGCGGCCAGAGGCGCTCGCGAAGCGAAGCCGTTGCCACCACGAAATCGAATCCGGCCAGGGCGTCGGCGAGGCTGGCGTGGCGCTCCGCCCGCAGCAGGATGTCGTGGGCATGCATCGCGAACGCGAACGCGGTGTCGCCGAGCTCCGGTGCCGGTTCGACGAGCAGCAGGCGATCGAGACCCATGTTCGCCATCGCGCGGGCGACGGCGCCGATGTTGCCCTCCTGCTGCGGGCGGACGAGGACGACGGCGGGAACCGTATTGGGCCAAGTACCGGGCGAGGTACCGGGCGAAGTACCGGGCGAAGTACCGGGCGAAGTGCTGGGCGCAGTCATGGGCGACGTACGGCCGACCAGTTCGACGATGCTACGACCGCGCTGTCGCCGGTTCCGAGCAGCCAGAGCACCGACGGTTTCGGTTGCAGCGACCCCAGCCGGAGCTGGCCGCCGTTCGCGCCCAGGACGCCCATGGCCTGGGCGAGGGGCTCGGCGTCCGCGGCGAGCGCCGTCACCGCGACGACGCTTGAGACACCCGTCGCCGGCTTGCCGCTGCGCAGGTCGAGCATCGGCGAGACGGCATCTCCCGCGATCTGCAGCGCGTTCGCGCCCGGTTCCGCGATGGCGATCGCCTGATCGACGAGAAGCACGGAGCTCTTCGCATCTCCCGAGACCGAAAGCGTCGGAAGGGGAATGGGCCAGCCCCGGCCCGATGGACCGGTTCCCGCAGCGCGTGTCACCGCCCCGAGAGTCACGCGGGCGTTGGTCGCCCCCGCGAGCTCGAGAGCCTTCATCGCGAGATCGACCGCCCAGCCGTGAGTGAATCCCCGAAGATCGAGCTCGCTGCCCGCTGCCAGACGGATCGTCCGGCGATCCGCCGAGAGCTCGAGACGCGTGCATGCGGTCGTCGTGACGGCGGCGGCAAGGAGAGCGGGTGGCGGCAGGGCGCCGGCCTGCGCGCTCTCGGCCCAGAGCCGGTAGACCGCTCCGCCGGACGGGCCGGAAGCACCGTCGCTCCAGACACAGAAGGCGTTCGCGCGCACGATGAGCTCGAAGAGATCTTCGTCGAGCGGCTGGTCGGTCGGCCCGTGGGTGAGAAGCGCGCCGAGCGCCCGATCGGCCTTCGCAACGGCATCCCAGGCGGCGTTCAGAGCCTGCTCTCCTGTGGAACGCGACAGATCCCGGACTTCGATCTCGAGCGCTGCGCCGAATGCCGAGCCGGCGATGCGCAGTGGGGCGGGCGTTTCGCTTCCGCTGACCGCGCGGGCGGCGGGAGATACGTCCTGTGCCCGCGCAGCAAACGTAGAAATGAACAGCGATATGGCGAAGATCCACGAAACCGTGCGCCGAATGTCGATCACAAAATCATCATACGCGCGCGCCGCGCCGCGCTCCCCCTTGCGGTTCTGCCGGGGCTTGCAGCAGAATGCGTGAACGCCAACCACCGGCAACCATCTCGCTTGGGGACGAAGACCAACATGGCAACCGATCGGCTGAGAGCTTTTGTTGTTCCACTCGCACTCTGCACCCTCCTCGGCGGGTGTGGCAAGGTGCAAGCGCGCGTCGAGTTCAAGCAGGGCAACTCGTTGTACAAGACGGAGAGCTACCGCGAGGCCATCAAGTACTACAAGCGCGGACTCGAGCTCGACCCGGGCGCAACCCAGGTCTGGCGCTCGGTCGGTCTCGCCGCGATGGCGGTCTATCGCCCGGGCGACGCGTCGAAAGCGAATCTGGCGTACGCGGAAGAGGCGCTCGAGGCGTTCGAGAAATTCGCCCAGGCCTATCCGAATGACGCCAAGGTTCAGGACTACATCCTGACCATCCTGATGAGCTCGGATCGCTTCGACGACGCGCTGAAGCGGTTGCGAGCCCGAGCCTCAACCAACCCGGATGACAAGCTGAACAATCAATCCATCATCAGCGTTCTCATTCGCGCCGGCAAGCTCGATGAAGCCTTCGCCTTCGTCAAGAGTCTGGGAGCTCGAGCCGACAGCATCATGCACTACACGGTTGGAGTTGCCGCCTGGGACAAGGCGTACCACGATCCGATGCTCACGCCGGAACAGCGGGGACCCATCGTCGATGCGGGCATCGAATCTCTGCGCCAGTCGGTTGCTCTCGCGCCGGACTCCTTCGATTCCCTGGTCTACCTCAATCTGATCCTGCGCGAAAAGGCGAAGCTCGAGACCGATCCGGAGCAGCAGCAGGTGCTGATTGCCGAAGCGATCACCTATCAGGACAAGGCGAAAGTCATTGCCGCAGCCCGCAAAGCCAAGAATGCGGCAGCCGTAGCTGCGGCAGCTGCAGGTTCCTGAGGTATCGGGAGACTACTCATGTTCGAGACTTCACTGATCGAGTCGCAGAAGCGCAAGGCGCCGAAAAACCGGGCGCTGATCATCCAGATGGCCCTGCTGATGCACGTCCTGATCATCGGGACGGTCCTCGCGGTGCAGTACTGGACCATCGACCCCGTCGACGAGCCGCCGATTCAGGTGTCGTTCGTCGGGTCGATTGCGCCGCCCCCCCCGCCCCCGCCGCCGCCGCCGCCGGCTGCACCCAAGCCGGTAGCGCCCAAGCCGGTTGTAACGCCGGTCGTTGCCGAGATCGTTCAGCCGGTCGCCGTTCCCGATGTGGTTCCCGAGCCGACCGAAGAGGTTGCAACGGAAGGCACGGGGGAAGAGGGCGTCGAGGGCGGTGTCGAAGGTGGAGTCGCCGGAGGAGACGTCGGCGGGGTGCCGCAGAGCACTGGCGACGAGATCCTGCGGGTCGGCGGCGAAATCACCAAGCCGGAGCGGCTCGGCGGAGCGCAGCCGGCGTACACCGAACTGGCGCGGAAAGCACGCATCCAGGGAGTCGTGATCGTCGAAGCGGTCATCGACAAAGAAGGCCGCGTGACCAACGTCCGGGTTCTCAAGGGACTGCCGATGGGTCTCGATCAGTCGGCCGTGGACGCGGTCAAGAACTGGCGCTTCAAGCCGGCGACGCTCAACGGTCGGCCGGTCAGTGTCTATTACTCGCTGACGGTCAACTTCCGACTGCAATAAGACCGATCCAATCGAACTGAACCGAATCGAACCGAACCAGGAAGAGGAGAGGAGCTATGGAATTTAGCCCGATGCATCTGTGGGAGTCGATGACCTGGATCGCCAAAGGTGTGGCGATCACGCTCGTCATCCTCTCCGTGTACTCGCTGTATGTGACCATCGAGCGTTACCTGTTCTTCAAGAAGGCGAAGAAGCAGTCGCTCGATTTCGCCAAGCAGGCGACCGCCGCGCTGGCCAAGGATCAGGTTCAGCAGGCGGTGGACGTGGCGAAGAAGTTTCCCGCCAGCCATCTCGCGAGAGTCACCCGCGCCGGCCTCATCGAGTTCCAGCTCGATTCCAGCCGCTCCTCGGGTCTCTCGGGTCAGGACCTCGTCGAAGCCGGACGCCGGGCGATCGAGCGCGAAACGCTGATCACCTACTCGGACTTCAAGAAGGGTGTCGGAGCGCTCGCGACGATCGCGACGACGGCGCCGTTCATCGGACTGTTCGGAACGGTCATCGGAATCATCAACGCCTTCCGCGGCATGTCCTCGGGCGCCGGCGGCATCGCGGCAGTCTCCGGTGGTATCGCCGAGGCGCTGGTCACGACCGCACTCGGACTGTTCGTGGCCATTCCGGCGGCCTGGATGTTCAACTACTTCACCAACACGCTCGAGCGCTTCAGCGTCGAGATGTCGAACTCTTCGTCCGAGCTGATCGACTTCTTCATCAAGAAGCACGGAGGTAGCGATGCCGTTGGGGTCCGCGTTTAACATCCCAGGAGCGAGCGAGAACGCCGTCAAGGCGGACATCAACGTCACCCCGCTCGTCGACGTCTGTCTCGTGATGTTGATCATCTTCATGGTGGTCACGCCCCTGCTGCGCGCCGGGGCAGACGTCACGTTGCCGCAGACGAGCTTGCCGCCGAAGATGCCGGAAGGTGGCAAGCAGAAGACGATCTCGATGACCGCTCGGGCAGAGGTCGTGATCGACGGCAACTGGATCCCGGATCAGAACCTGGCGAGCTTTTTCAAGGACCTGCACACAAATTCGCCGGAGAAGACGCTGGTGATCAAGGGTGACAAGTCGCTCAAGTACAAGGAAGTCCGGCGCATCATGCAGCTCGTGAACGAGGCCGGATTCGGCGGCGTCGGGCTGGTGACGGAAAAGCGCGAAGTCGCAGGCAGTTGAGTCCGGCGGAACGGAGGACTGTTCGATGAGCATGAATGTAGGCGGTAGCGGCGGTGGAGTTCGCAGCGAGATCAACATCACGCCCCTGGTGGACGTGGTGCTCGTGCTGCTGATCATCTTCATGGTCATTCAGCCGATGCTGCAGGTCGGATACGAGGTCGAAACGCCGCCGGAGGTCAAGTCGGCAATTCCTCCGCCGCAGAACAACGACCAGGTCATCATTCGGATGGACGCCGACGGCAAGACTTTCATCAACAAGGAAGAGGTCCCGCGGGCTCGTTTCGGAGAGCGACTGAAGACCGCGATGACCGGCCGGGAGAAGAAGCTCGCCTTCTTCGCCGCCGACGGTGAGCTGACCTACGAAAAGGTGGTCGATTTCATGGACCTCTGTCGCAACAATGGCGCCCAGAACCTCGGGATCGTTTTCGACGACCTGCGGGCCCAGCCGTAAGCTATTCCCTCCTCTTCCTTTCCTTCTTTTCGCAGAACCTCCCGACCCGGTGCTCCCCGGGCCGGGATCGGTCTTGACGAATGATTTCAAAATGATATCATTGCGCTAGCCTTGGGAGGGGCGGAAATGACTGAACGGCAAGCGTCAAGCTGGAGTGGTCTCGGTTTTCTGCTGGTTCTGCTGATCGTCGCCATCGGCGCGGTGGGTTCGATCGTTCACGGCGCCTCGGCCCACGACCCGGGATACGTGATCGCGGGCCTGGTGACGATGATCCTCGCGATCGTCCTGCTCACGGGTCTGTTCATGGTCGAGCCCAATCAGGGGCGGGTTCTGACCCTTTTCGGGTCGTATCGCGGGAGCGAGCGCCGCGGCGGCCTCCGCTGGGCGAATCCGTTCATGCACAAGCGCTCGATCTCTCTCCGGGTGCGCAACTTCGAGACCGGGCACCTCAAGGTGAACGACTCGGACGGCAACCCCATCGAGATCGCCGCAGTTGTGGTCTGGCGCGTCATCGACACCTACGACGCGGTCTTCCAGGTCGACAACTACGAAGATTTCGTGCACGTTCAGTCGGAGTCGGCGCTGCGCAACCTCGCGACCCAGTACACCTACGATTCGCACGCCGACCATGAGAAGTCCCTGCTCGGGAACACGGTCGAAGTCGCGGATCAGCTCCGGCGCGAAATTCACGACCGCCTCGTTCAGGCCGGTGTCGATGTCCTCGAATCGCGCATGACGCACCTTGCCTACGCGCCCGAGATCGCCCAGGCGATGCTCCAGCGGCAGCAGGCGACCGCGATCATCGCCGCGCGACAGAAGATCGTCGAGGGTGCGGTCGGCATGGTCGAGATGGCGCTCGCGCGCCTCTCCGACAAGGGCATCGTCCATCTCGACGAGGAGCGCAAGGCCGCGATGGTGTCGAATCTCCTCGTCGTCCTGTGCAGCGAGCGCGCCGCGACTCCGGTCGTCAACGCCGGGACCCTCTACAGCGGTTGACGGGGGAGCCCTGGCCGACCGCAAGCCGTTCCTGCTCCGCCTCGACCGCGATCTGCACGCGGCCCTCGAAAGCTGGGCCGCGGACGAGCTCCGGAGCGTCAACGCCCAGATCGAATTCCTACTTCGCCGTGCGCTGCGAGATGCGAAGCGCGAACGGCGGGACGAAAAGGACAAGGAGTCATGAGCGACAAACGTTGCAGCCGCTGTTCCGGGCCGCAGAAGGAAGGCTTTATCCTCGACGCGACGCACAACGGCTTCGCGATCGGGCATTGGGCCGAGGGTGTGCCGACTTTCTGGTTCCTCAAGTTTCTGAAGACCAAGGGCCGGCGGAAGTTCCCCATGCAGAGCTGGCGCTGCTCGAAATGCGGCCTGCTCGAGACCTACGCCAACGCTCCTGGCGACTCCTGAGCCTGCAAGTGGGGACCTGATGGGCGCCCGCCGGACGCTCCGGGTTCGAACTGCGGGATCCGGCCGCGGAGGCGGGCGATAGACTCCCCGGCACGATGCCAAAGATCACGCGCGAAGAGGCGCTCGAGTACCACTCCCGCAGTCCGAAGGGGAAGATCGAAGTCGTTCCGACCAAACCGACAGCGACGCAGCGCGACCTGTCGCTCGCCTACACCCCCGGCGTCGCCGAGCCGTGCCTCGAGATCGCCCGCGACCCGCTGTGTGCCTACGACTACACCGCCAAGGGAAACCTCGTCGGCGTCATTTCGAACGGCACCGCCGTTCTCGGGCTGGGAAACATCGGCGCGCTGGCAGGGAAGCCGGTCATGGAGGGCAAGGGCGTGCTCTTCAAGCGCTTCGCCGGCATCGACGTCTTCGACATCGAGGTCGCGACGGAGGACCCGGAAGAGTTCATTCGCGCCGTGAAGCTCCTCGAGCCGACCTTCGGCGGGATCAACCTCGAGGACATCAAGGCCCCGGAGTGCTTCGAGATCGAGCGCCGGCTGAAAGCCGAGATGTCGATCCCGGTCTTCCACGACGACCAGCACGGCACCGCGATCATCTCGGGAGCGGCGCTCCTGAACGCCGTCGAGCTCGCCGGCAAGCGGATGGAGAGTGTCCGCCTCGTCGTCTCCGGCGCCGGAGCCGCAGCGTTCGGTTGTCTCCGTCTCTATCTCGAGCTCGGAATCCGGCGCGAGAACATCATCGTCTGCGACCGCGACGGAGCGATCTATCGCGGACGCCCCGGCGAAAACGATCCGCAGAAAATCGAGTTCGCGGCCGAGACGGCCGCTCGAACTCTCAGCGAAGCACTCGTCGGCGCCGACATCCTGCTCGGACTCTCCGTTGCCGGCGCGGTGAAGCCTGAGATGCTCAAAGGCATGGCCGGCGATCCCATCATTTTCGCGATGGCGAATCCGAATCCGGAGATCACTTACGAAGAGGCGCGCGCCGCTCGGCCGGACGCGATCGTCGCGACGGGTCGCAGCGACTACCCCAATCAGGTGAACAACGTTCTCGGGTTTCCGTTCCTCTTTCGTGGCGCGCTCGATACCCGCGCCTCCGACATCAACGGTGCGATGAAGCTCGCCGCGACGCGGGCGCTGGCGACACTCGCGCGCGAGGACGTTCCGGATTCCGTGCTCAAGGCCTACGGCCTCAAGGCGCTCAAATTCGGCCGCGACTACCTCATCCCGAAACCGTTCGACTACCGTGTGCTCCTGACGGTCGCGCCCGCTGTGGCGCAGGCCGCGGAAGAGAGCGGCGTCGCTCGCATCTCGGTGGGCGACCTCGAAAGCTATCGCCGGCGGCTGGAACACCTGGTGTCGCGCCGGCTGGAGCTGATGCGGGTCGTCATCGACCGTGCACGGGAGGATCCGAAGCGCATCGTCTTTCCGGAGGGCGAGGAAGAAAAGATTCTGCGCGCGGCGAAGATTCTCGTCGACCAGGGCGTCGCGCATCCGATTCTTCTCGCCCGCCGCGAGCGCATCGCCGGCAAGCTCGCAGAGCTCGGTCTCTCCGAAGATCGCATCACCATCGTGCACAACGAAAGCGCGCCGCAGTACGAACGCTATGCGCGGCGATTCCACGAGATGCGCTGCCGCGAAGGCGTCACGCTCGAGGACGGTTTCAAGCGCATGCGGTCACGCAACTACTTCGGCAGCATGATGGTCGCCGAAGGAGATGCCGACGGTCTCATCTCCGGCCTCACCTACGAGTATGCCGACACGATCCGTCCGGCGCTTCAGATCCTGCATACCCGCCCGGGAGTTCATCGCGTCGCCGGCACCTACATCCTGATTCTGAAGGACCGCCTCTTCTTCTTCGCCGACACCACCGTCAACATCGATCCTGACGCCGAAACCCTGGCGGAGATCGCGCTTCTCACGGCCGAATTCGCCCGCCGCTTCGACGTCGAGCCGCGGGTGGCGATGTTGTCGTTCTCGAACTTCGGCTCCAACACACACGCTTCGGCGAGAAAGGTCCGGCGCGCCGTCGACATTGTCCGTGAGCGCGCTCCCGACCTCGTGATCGACGGCGAGATGCAGGCGGACACGGCGATCGTCGGCTCGATCCTGCAGGAGAGCTATCCCTGGTCGCGGCTCGACGGCCCGGCGAATGTGCTGATTTTTCCCGAGCTCAACTCCGCCAATACCGCCTACAAGCTCATCTGGCGGCTGGCCGGCGCCGAGGCGATTGGTCCGGTCCTTCTGGGGATGGCGAGGCCGGTCCACGTCTTGCAGAGAGGTGTGGAAGTGTCCGATATCGTGAATATGGCGGCCATCTGCGTCGTCGACGCGCAGGAGCTCGAAGCCCGCAGGCAGGCCGAGAGCTCAGGAGCTCCGGTCCCCTGAAAAGGCCGCCTGCCGGTGTCTGGCACCCGGCATTGAGCATTCCCGTAATAGAACATTAGAATTCCCTAACAACCTGGAGGCAGACCATGAAGCGCTCAATCGTATGGATGACGTGTCTCGCCCTGATGCTTTCCGTCGCTCCGGCGGCGGTGCACGCGGCAGACAACAGCAAGCCCCGGATCGCGGTCCTCGAGTTCAAGAACAAGGCCGATGGTCAGTGGTGGTACAACGGCGGCGCGGCGGCGATGCAGGACGTGTTCGTGACCGAGCTCGTGAAGAGCGGCAAGTTCCGCGTCGTCGACCGCGAACAGCTCGCGGCGCTGATGCAGGAGAAGAACCTTTCGCTCGCCGGTGACGTCGACCCGAAGACCGCGATCAAGGCGGGCAAGCTCCTCGGCGTGCAGTACTTCCTCACCGGCGCGGTGACGGAGTACGGCGCCCAGGGAACCTCGGCGCATGCGCCGAGCATCGGCGGCCTGCCGGGCTTCTCCGGCGGCAAGAAGACCTTCACCGCGGCAGCCAACGCTCGCATCATCGACACGAGCACGGGCGAGATCCTGTGGGCCGATGAAGCCCGCGGCGAGGACTCGAAATTCAAGCTCTCGATCGGCGGCATCGGTGGCGGCGTCGACTATGACGATCGCCAGTTCGACAAGGTCATGAAGCCGGTGGTGCAGCAGCTGGTGGCGAGCATCAAGGCCGCCGACCTGTAAACCGCTTCCCGTTTTCAAACGAGAAAGGCGCCGATCGCATCCGATCGGCGCCTTTTTTGTTGTCCGGAGAGAAGTGCCGGAGAAGAGCCGGCGGCTTCGAACTTGTCTCAGCCGCCGGTGAGATTGAAGGCCACCTTGATCTCCATCCACATGCGCACCGGGACGCCGTTCTTGGACGCCGGCGTGAAGGCACAGTTCTTCGCGTAGTCGATCGCCGCCTCGTCCATTCCGAACCCGGCGGTCGCGCCGGTCGGCTGCGCATCCGCGACGCGCCCGGTTTCGTCCACGAGAACCCGGACCGTGACGCTCGCCTCCTTCCGCATCCGCTGCGCCAGCGGGGGATAGCGGAGATTCGCCCGCCGCGCGATCTTGGGGGGCGAAACTCCGGCTCCCATGGTGACGAGATCGCCCGGGCGCACCGTGGATTCGCTCGCCGGATGGGTCGCCGCGACGTCGGGCGCCGTCACGACGGTTTCGGTCGCGGGAGCGCCAGCGCCCGGATTCACCGGCGCCGTCGTCGGCGCCGTGGTCGTCCCGGCGGCCGGAGGTGCGGTGCTCTCGGACGACGGGACCGCCGAGGACGGCGGTGGAGCCGGTGCCGGGATGGCCGCTACGTTCACGGGCTTCGGCGCCGCATTCGCCGGCGCTGCCGCCGCCAAAGCCTGCGACCGTTTTGCGTCGTCGAGCTGCTTCTGCAGAGTCTTCAACTGCTCTTCGTATTGCGCGGAAGAGCTCTTGATCTTGTCATCGACGATCTTCTGGATCTGCGCCTGGATCTCTTCAGGAGAGGCAACCGGCGGCTTGACCTCCGCCGGTGCCTCCGTCGCGCCGGCCGTTGCTGCGTCCGCGGGTGGAACGGCCGCCGGTGCCGCTCCGGTCGCTGCCGGGCCGCGGCCGAACATGTAATAGGCGCCGCCACCGACGAGCAGCAGCGCGCCGACGCCGGCGGCGATCAGCATGCTGTTGTTCTTCGCCGGCTTGCTCTCCTTGCTCTGGCGCTCGGCGAAGACCGCACTGTCCTCGCGCGGCGACTTGTCGCGCGCCGAGGTCGCTGCCGCGCCCTGTCCGAACGAGGGCGCGGGCGCTTTCGACGGTTGCGGCGCCGCTGCGCCCATGCTGACGATTGGAATCGCGGTCGTCTTCTCGATCTCGAGCTCCTGAGTTTCGCGCTCGATCTCGTC
>JBDTQG010000052.1:0-23142 GCA_039932315.1 Thermoanaerobaculia bacterium | reverse complement strand
CGCGCCGGCGCCGACGAGCGCATGCAGCCCGGAGAGGAAGAAAGCGAAACCCGGCGGATGAAAGGGTATGCCACCGTCGTAGAGCTCACCGGCAAGCAAGGCACGCGCAAAGCGAAAGAACGTCTCGGAGTCGCCCTCGTAGTACACCGTGAAAGGCCAGGTGCGATCCGTTCCCGAGAGAACGAAGAGGATGCGCAGGAGCGCCGCAAGTGCACCGAAAGCGAGCGCCCAGCGTCCGTCGGTCCAGGCGGTCGCCGCCGTCGCCGACCGCGCCGACGGCGCCGGCCGCGCGGAAGCCGCAGACGACGCGCGCGCAGGCGCCTGGCGCTGGGGACGGGTTCTCTTCGCGGTCACGGTTTTTCTCGACGGTCGCTTGCCGGCGGCGGACGCCGAAGGGTACCAGACACCTCCATCCGGCGCTCCGATCCGCCCAGGGCCCTGTCTCGTCACGCCGATTTTCCCGACCCTTGTCTTTCGGACAGAATGGGCTCTCCGCGAATCCGGGTTGTCGGGCTTCATCGATCCACGAAAGAGGGACGGGCCATCATGAAAAAGTTCGAGCTCTTCATCGACGGCAAGGCGACGGCGGCAGCCAGCGGTCAGACCGAATCGATTTCCAGCCCGGCCACGGAGGAGATTCTCGCCTCCGTTCCGGTCGGCGGTGCCGACGACGTCGAGCGCGCCGCGAGCGCCGCGCACACCGCATTCGAAAGCTGGTTCGACCGCACTCCCGGCGAGCGCGCGGGAATGCTCCTCAAGCTCGCCGACCGCATCGAGGCCCACAGCGATGAGCTCGCCGCGCTCGAGGCGGCGAACGTCGGCAAACCGATGTGGCTCGCGAAGAGCGAGATCCCCTTCCTCGTCGACAATCTCCGATTCTTCGCCGGCGCCGCGCGCTGCATGGAGGGCAAAGCCGGCGGCGAGTATCTCGCCGGCTACACCTCCTTCACGCGCCGTGAACCGGTCGGAGTCGTCGCTTCGATCGCGCCGTGGAACTACCCGCTGATGATGGCGATCTGGAAGATCGGCCCGGCGCTCGCTGCCGGCAACACGGTCATCCTCAAACCGGCGGAGCAGACGCCGCTCACCTCGCTCCGGCTCGCCGAGCTCGCGGCCGACATCTTTCCCGCCGGCGTTTTCAATGTGATCACGGGCTACGGAGAACCGGTCGGTGCCGGGCTCGTTCGCCATCCGAAAGTCGGAATGGTGTCGATCACCGGGGACATCGGAACGGGCAAGCTCATCGCGAAGTCGGCCGCGGATTCGCTGAAGCGCGTCCACCTCGAGCTCGGCGGCAAGGCGCCGGTGGTCATTTTCGACGACGCCGACCTCGAGCAGGTCGCGGCCGTGCTGAAGCTCGCGAGCTTCGCCAACAGCGGCCAGGATTGCACGGCGGCCTGCAGGATCTACGGCGGTCCGAAGATCTACGACCGTCTCGTCGATACGCTGGCCACGATGACCGAATCGGTCACCTGGGGCGATCTTGACGACGACAACACGGTGATCGGGCCGGTGGTCTCGAAGGAGCAGCAGGACCGCGTCGCCGGCTTCGTCGAACGCGCGACCGCGTCCGGGAGCGCAAGAGTCGTCACCGGCGGCCAGCGGATCGCGGGGAAGGGCTTCTTCTATCAGCCAACGCTCATCGCCGACGCCGGACAGAAGGACGAAATCGTGCAGCGAGAGGTCTTCGGTCCGGTCATCACGGTCACCCGCTTCGCTGCCGACGACGAGGCGATCCGTTTCGCCAACGATGTCGACTACGGACTCGCCGCCTCGGTCTGGACGCGCGACGTCGGCCGCGCCCTCAACGCGGCGCGCAAGATGCGCTTTGGCACGGTCTGGATCAACGACCATCTGCCCCTCGTCTCCGAAATGCCCCACGGCGGCTTCAAACAATCCGGCTACGGCAAGGACATGTCGATGTACGCCCTCGAGGACTACACCGTCGTCAAACATGTGATGGCGAAGCTCAGCTGAGCTGAGTGTCAGGTCATCGAAGCTCAGCTGAGCTGAGTGTCAGGTCATCGAAGCTCAGCTGAGCTGAGCTGAGTCTGTCCCCTTTCGCGCGCGCAGGTCGGTTAAGGGGCATGATCGTTCTGCGACGTCTCGCGCTTCTCGCCGCGTTCCTGCCCGGGACGCTTGCGGCACAGGATCAGTTCACCCGGATCACGGATCTCCTGCCCGGTACCGCCTCGGGCGTCCCCGAGTTCGACGCCACGGTCTGGAACGGCAAGCTCTACTTCCGTACGCACGCCGATGACTTCGTCTACGACCTGCGGGCTTATGACGGCGTCAATCCACCGGCGATCGTCGCCGGCGGCGCAGGCGTCAATCCTCTGGAGTTGACGCTATGGAACGATGCGCTCTACTTCGCTGGCGGCTCCTATCTTCTCCAGGGCCTGCAACCGGAAACTACTGATCGCGAACTCTGGCGCTATGACGGTCTCATCGCGCCGGCTGAGGCCCTCGATCTCGCCGCGAGCTCCGGCCCGCATTCTTTCGCCGTTTTCGGTGACGAGCTCTGCTTCGCTGCGACGACGGGCGCCGGCGACGAGCTCAACTGCTGGGACGGTATGACCGCTCCGACAACCTTCGACCTGCGGCCGGGCGCCCTGAGCTCCAACCCCAAAGAGCTCGCGGTCCATGACGGCGTCCTCTATTTTTCGGCCCAGGACAGCGCACACGGGACCGAGCCCTGGGCGTGGAACGGCGTGGGCAGCCCGGCGCGCATCGCCGACCTCGCTCCGGACGCCCAGGAGTCGCTGCCGTTCTCGTTCACGTCCTATTCGGACGAGGTCTACTTCGGAGCCTACCCCGAGTCGCACAGCCGGCTCTTCCACATGACCGCCGGCGGAACTCCGCTGCAGATCCCGGGCCTCATCGATGTTCAGGGAGCCCTCGGCATTTTCGGCGGCGCGCTCTTCGTCGCCGGCGGCGACGCCATCGACGTCACCACCCGTCTCCAGCGCATCGACGAGTCAGGTCGCGTCGGCCTCCAGCCGGGCGTTGCCAACACCGACTCCTTTCTTCAATTCGGGAACGCGCTGTACTTCGTGGCCGGGCTGAGCACCGGGGATCAGGACATCTGGCGCTACTGTGGCAGCGAGTCTGTCGAGAAAGTGAGTGCACCGTTCGCCGCCAACAACGCCGGCATCAACCGCGGACTTCTCTCTCTGGGCGACCGCATCCTCTTCTCGGGATTCGATGCCACGGCGGGTTCCGAGCTCTGGGCGCTTCGACCGATGGAGGCGATCTACTGCAACGGATTTCTCTCCGGCGATTTCGATTTCTGGAGCGCGACGGAGCCCTGACGAGAAGCGACGGATGCGGTTCAGGCGATCCATACCGACTTGACGTTGACGAACTCGCGGATGCCGAAGCTCGCGAGCTCGCGGCCGAACCCTGAACGCTTGATGCCGCCGAACGGCAGGCGCGGATCGCTCTTGACCATTCCGTTCAGGAAAACGGAGCCGGCTTCGAGCTCGACGGCGAGACGCGCCTGCTCGGCCCGGTCGTTCGTCCAGGCGGATGCACCGAGCCCGAATACCTTGTGATTCGCCAGCGCGATCGCCTCGTCGAGGTCGTGCACGCGGAAAACCGTCGCCACCGGGCCGAACAGTTCGTCGTCCCAGGCGGGCGAACCGGGCACCGGGTCGGTGAGCACGGTCGGAGGATAGAAGTATCCGGGACCTTCGGCCTTCCTGCCGCCGAGAAGGAGCGTGGCGCCGGCGGCGACGGAGCGGTCGACCTGCGCCGCCAGCTCTTCGCGGATCGGTGCCGTCGCGAGCGGCCCGATGTCGGTCGCGGGATCGATCGGATCTCCCACCCGGAGCGCGGCCATTCCGGCGACGAACCGACGGAGGAATTCGTCGTAGATCGCGTCATGCACGATGAAGCGCTTCGCAGCGATGCAGGACTGCCCATTGTTGATCGTGCGCGCCTTCACCGCGGTCGCCGCGGCTTGGTCGAGATCCGCCGAGGGAAGCACGACGAACGGGTCGCTGCCGCCGAGCTCGAGCACCGCCTTCTTGATCTGCGCACCGGCGGCGCGGCCGACCGCGATGCCCGCACCTTCGCTGCCGGTGAGAGTCACCGCAGCGATCCGCGGATCCGCGATCAGCACCTCCACAGCCTCGGATCCGACCAGCAGAGTCTGGAAGGCGCCTTTGGGAAAGCCTGCGCGATCGAAGACTTCGGCAATGGCGAGCGCCGACTGTGGGACGTTCGACGCATGCTTGAGCAGCCCGACGTTTCCTGCCATGAGCGCGGGGGCGGCGAAGCGGAACACCTGCCAGAAAGGGAAATTCCACGGCATGACCGCAAGCACCGGACCGAGCGGATCGAACCGTACGTAGCTCCGGCCGGCATCGGAGGCGACCTCCTCGAGCGCGAGGAAAGCCGCCCCATGCTCGGCGTAGTAGCGGCAAACCGACGCGCACTTTTCCACTTCAGCGACGGCGGCGGCGATCGGCTTCCCCATCTCGAGCGTCATGGTCTCGCCGAAGCGACGCTTCTCCTGATCGAGAATCTGTGCGGCCTGGATGAGGAGACCGGCCCGGTCGGAGAACTCCACCCGACGCCAGTCGCGGAAGGCCGCGACGGCGAGGGCGAGGGCGCTCTCGAGGTCGGCCGGCGTCGTGGCGGCGAAAGTGCGGATCGTCTTGCCGTTGGCGGGATTGACGGAGGCGATGGCCAAGGCAGGACTCCTTAGGCTTCAGGTGGATTCGGTGAAGTTTACGTCGATCCCGCGACAGGAGAGCTCGGCGAAGAACTTCTCCAGGGGCAGCGCGGTTTCAGGGCAGACGACCCCGGCGGAGGTGATCTCCCGGCGGGCCAGCATCTGGCCGGCGATCGCGAGCGGAACGCCGGTGTCGAGCGCTCCGGCTCCGAAGCCCCACTCGAGGTGCGGACGGATGATGGACTCCGCGCGGCGCGCGATGCGCCGGCCGTCACGCTCTCCGCTGAGGTCGACGCGAATGGCGTCGCAGTCGTCCGGAACACCGGCCGTCGCGCCCTGCGCCGCGCCGACGGCGAGGAGCATCTGACGGGCAGAAACTCCACCGACGAGAAGGGTGCGATCGGCGAAGCCGAGCTCGACGAGAAAGCGCACCTTGTCCATGAATACGGGGTCGAAAGCCACTTTGAAGCTCGCCGCTCGCAGCCCGGGATAGGAGCGCGGGAACATCGCGACTTCTGAGTGCAGGGTATAGATCGCCTTCATGCGTCCGACTGGCGGCGGAAAGTCGATTTCCTCTTCACCGCTTCTCGGGGGAACCGGATGCGCACTCCCGTCTTCGACGACGAACGGCTCCAGCGCGAACTCGTCGAGCACGGTGTCGAGAGCGTAGGGAATGGGCAACGGGCCCGACGAGCCGCGATCGAGGCAGCCGACGCGGACGTGGATCTCGTCGACGCGATCCAGACCGCGGGACATCATTCCCGCCATGGCGTTGGTGATGCCGGGCGTCGAGCCCATCCCCAGCAATGCTGTCACTCCGGCCGCGACGAAATCCTCGTGAAGCTCGAACTGTTTCAGACTGCCGTGGTAGAGCCCGCCGAGATCGACGTACGGCACGCGAGCCGCAAGAGCCGCGCGCATCACCGGCAGGTTCCAGTAGTAGGTGACGCAGTTCAGTACGGCGGCGTGACCTTCGAGCAGACGGGCGGTGGCCGCTTCGTCGCGAACGTCGACCGAAGCGGCGCGCTCGTGCGGATATCGCGGCTCGATCGCACGGAGATCGACGATCGTCACGTCGATCTCCGGAGCGAACGCCGCGAAGTCGCGGCGCACGACCTCGGCCATCGCTCCGCCCGCGCCGAGGATCGCGATGCGCGTCATTCGTCGTCCTCGTCGTGATGGATGACGGCGGTTTCACGATCGACCTTCTTCAGTGTTTCCTCGAGCGTTTCGAGAACCTCGTCGATCAGTGCGTCGGGAATGTTCAGCGCCGGCTCGAAGCGGACGACCCGCGAGTTCGTGAGCGTTCCCGCGACCAGCACCCCGCGCTTGAAGAGGTCGGCGACGACCTTGTAGCCGATCTCGCTGTTCGCGAACTCGAGGCCGAGGAGAAGGCCGCGGCCCTGGGCCTTGCGGATCAGCCGGTCGTAGCGCACCTGCAGCGCCATGAGCTCGCCCAGAAGGTATTTGCCCTTCTTCAACGCCTGTCCGACCAGGTCTTCCTCGAGTGTCACGTGAATTGCCGCGATGCCGGCGGCGCAGGCCAGCGGGTTGCCACCGAAGGTCGAGGTGTGGATGAACGGGTTCTTCTCGAGGACACTCCAGATCTTCGGCGTCGAAACGAAAGCGGAGAGCGGCATCACCCCGCCGCCCAGTGCTTTCCCCAGACACAGGATGTCGGGCACCGTATTCCAGTGTTCGACGGCGAACATCTTGCCCGTGCGGCCCATCCCGGTCTGAACTTCGTCGGCGATGAGCAGCGCGCCGTACTCGTCGCAGGCGCGGCGGATCCGCGGCCAGAAATCGTCGGGCGGAACGATCGCGCCGGCTTCTCCCTGAATCGGTTCCATGATCACCGCCGCGACGCCTTTGCCCGTCGCGTCGGCTTTGTAGAGCTCTTCCTCCACGGCGTCGGCATCGCCGAATTCGACGAACTGCACTCCCGGCAGGAGCGGCAGAAACGGCTCCCGGTACTCCCATTTACCCATGAGCGAGAGCGAACCGCAGCTCTTGCCATGGAAGCCGCGGATCGAGGAGATGAAATTGACTCGCCCGGTATAGAGCCGCGCGAGCTTGTAGGCGCCCTCGACCGCATCCGTGCCGTTGTTGATGAAAAAGGAGTACTGCAGATCGCCGGGCGCGATCTCGCCCAGGAGCTCGGCGAGCGCACCGCGCAGCGGATCGATGAGCTCCTGCGACGACAGGGGCATCCGCGCCAGCTGATCGGCCACGGCCTTGACGATTTTCGGGTGCCGGATTCCGGCGCTGTAGATGCCATAGCCGCCGAGGCAGTCGATGAACCGCCGCCCGGTCATGTCGTAGAGCAGCGAGCCCTGGCCCTCCCATTCGAGGGCGGGCTCGTCGCGCATCTCGACCATCGACTTGCGATACTCGAGGTAACCGCGGTTGTAATACGAATTGAAGTTCTCGGCGGTCTCGGTGATGATCCGCCGTTTTTCCTCTTCCGACAGCTGGGTCGACGAGATGATGTCGAGCCAGCGTTGTGACTCGCGAAGGACTTCGGTCCGGTTCATGACGGTACGCTCCTGTGGCTAGAGTTTCGTGGGGGGTTCACGCTCAGCCAGAGGCCCGCTACGGATCAGTGAAAAGGTACCTCGAGAATCGCCTAAGCAAGGGAGTCCTCCAGAACGGAGAATCCTTCTTCGAGCTGCTCGTCCGTGATGACGAGCGGCATCAGTGTGCGGATCACGTTGCCGTGGGTGCCCGCGGAAAGAAGAATCAGGCCGCGCTCGCAGGCGCGGCGGATCGTCGCAGCAGTGCGCTCCTTGTCGGGTTCCCGGGTCGCGCGATCCCGCACGAGCTCGAGCGCACGCATGGCACCCAGACCGCGGACTTCGCCGATCGAGGCATGGCGCGCTGCGAGTCCTGCGAGCAGACCTTCCACTTTCCGCCCGAGCGCCGCGGCACGAGCCAGCAGATCGGTGCTCTCGTAGAGATCGAGCACCGCGAGCGCTGCCGCGCAGGCGACCGGATTTCCGACAAAGGTTCCGCCGAGACCGCCGACCTGGGCGGCATCCATGACGTCGGCACGGCCGGTCACTGCCGAAAGCGGCAGGCCGCCGGCCATCGACTTCGCGATCGTCGTCAGATCGGGCTCGATTCCGAAGTGCTCCATCGCCCACATCCGGCCCGTGCGGCCGAAGCCGGTCTGGATCTCGTCCGCGACGAACAGAATGCCGTGCTTCCGGCAGAGCTCGACGAGGACATCGACGAACTCCTGCGGCGCGACGACGAAGCCGCCTTCCCCGAGAACGAGCTCCATCACCACGCAGGCGACCTTCTCGGCGGCGACGTGCGTCGCGAAGAACTCCTCGAGCTCCGCGCGAAAAGCGGCAGCGGTTGCAGGCGCTCCTGCCGGCCGGCGATAGAGATAGGGAAAAGGAAAGCGGTAGATCTCGGGCGCGAACGGTCCGAATCCCAGCTTGTACGGCTTGACCTTGCTGGTCATCGACATGCCAAGGAGCGTGCGACCGTGAAAGGCGTGATCGAAAACCATGACCGCCTCGCGGCCGGTCGCTCGGCGGGCGATTTTCACCGCGTTCTCGACCGCTTCGACGCCACTGTTCGCGAAGAGAGTCTTCTTCGGAAAGCTGCCCGGCACCGCGCGGTTCAAGCGTTCCGCGAGCTCGACATAGCTTTCGTACGGCGCCACCGCGAAGCAGGTGTGGGTGAATTTTTCGAGCTGCGCGCGGGCCGCCGCAACGACCGCTGGATGCGCGTGACCGATGTTCATCGTGCCGATCCCGCCGGCGAAATCGATGAACGTGTTGCCGTCGACGTCGTGGAGGAGAGCGCCCTCGGCGCGTTCGACGAAGACGGGCGAGGAGTGTCCGATTCCCACCGGAATCGCGGCTTGCCGACGCTCCATGAGCGCGCGGGACCGCGGCCCGGGAACCTCCGTCTTCAGCTCGATCGCTCTCATCGCGGAGAGCCCCTGCCGGGAAAAAATGCTTCAGCCGGGGCTCGCTAGATCGCAGCGATGATAGCACCGGGTCGACGACACGGCGTTCGTCTTCCCGGAAGCCGTGCAGACCGGTCTCTGGACTGGCCGCCATCCGGCCCGACGGTCGCGAAGGATCTCCCGCTGCCCCCCGTGGGCTGGTTTCAATGGTTCTGCGGGTCTTCCGCCTCCCTGACGCCGGGCCCGGCGCGAAAGCGCAAGGAGCGGAGCGATTCCCTCGAATCGAATCCCCAGAAGGCGTAGTGCAGCTCCGCGCGAGGCGATCGTCCACGCCGATCCGCTTTCTGAATTGTCATCGCCGGCCGGCGCTTCGATTTGGCTCTCTCGGGTGCGCACGGCCCTTTGGATACATCGCGACGACGATCCGTTCCCTCTCCTTCCCGGACTCTCCCGAGGCATCGCGTGGTGTACGATCTTCGGGCAATCCTCGAGCTCATGCAGGTCATCGCGGAACCGTTTCGGCCGCGCGTAGCGCCAAGGGGACCGGTCATGGTCGGCAAGTCCGTAGAAGGTGCCGCGACTCCGCAAACCGCCGCCGTCGAGGTCGACCGCCTTTCGCGGCGCTTCGGAACGTTCCAGGCACTCGACGAAGTCAGCCTGACCGTGAAGGAGGGCGAATTTTTCTCGCTGCTCGGACCCTCGGGTTGCGGCAAGACGACGCTGCTGCGGATCATCGGCGGGCTCGACCTCGCCGACTCGGGCGTGTTGCGGATCGGTGGCATCGACGCCCGCGAGATTCCGGCGCACAAGCGTCCGGTCAACACCGTCTTCCAGTCGTACGCGCTCTTCCCTCACCTTTCGGTGCGCGACAACGTCGCCTTCGGGTTGCGCATGAAACACGTCGCGGAGTCCGAAGTCGCGACCCGTGTCGAAGCCGCGCTCGGAATGGTGCAGATCGCGCAGTTCGCCGACCGCAAGCCCGCGCAACTCTCGGGCGGGCAGAAGCAGCGCGTCGCCCTGGCGCGCGCGCTCATCAACCGGCCGAAGGTACTGCTCCTCGACGAACCGCTCGGAGCGCTGGACCTCAAGCTGCGCAAGGAGCTGCAGGTCGAGCTTCTCGCTCTGCAGCGCAGCGTCGGCATCACGTTCATCTTCGTCACGCACGATCAGGAGGAAGCGCTCGTGCTTTCGGACCGCATCGCCGTCATGCGCGCCGGGAAGATCGAACAGATGGGCGAAGCCGAAGCGCTTTACGAACGTCCGCGCAGCCGGTTCGTCAGCCAGTTCCTCGGCTCGTGCAACCTCCTCGAAGGCGAGATCTCCGGCGAAGACGCCGGCGAGATCCGCGTCTCGACCCCGAGCGGAACGATGTACGTCTCGCGGCCTGCAGTCGATCTGCCGTCGGGGCGCAAAGTCACCCTCGCCATCCGGCCCGAGAAAGTGGCCCTCGCGTCACCCGGCGAAGCCGGAACGAACCGGCTTCCGGGCACCGTCGAGCAGCTGATCTACATCGGCTCGGAGACGCACTACATCCTGGCGACCGCCGGTGGGCGTCTGACCGCGTACGTCATGAACTCTCTCCTCGGTCCGCACGGGCTGGAGATCGGCGATCGTGTCACTGCCCACCTGCCGGCGTCGGCTCTCCTGGTACTCGAAGACTGATGAAGACGAAGAAGAACAGCGCGGCCACGTCGCGCGGCGCCGACACCGAGATCCGCTTCGGCGAGCATCTGACGGCTCGTCTCCAGCTCGTGCGCTCGGCGACGACGAGCGGCCCCGCCATCGCCTGGGTGAGCCTCTTCCTGCTCATTCCGCTGCTCGGCATCGTCTTCATCAGCTTCATGACCCGCGGCCCGAACGGCGAAATCCAGTGGCCGCTCACGTTCCTCAACTACCGCCGTCTCGCGGGATTCGGACTCCTGGGTTTCGATCCGCAATATCCGCAGATCATCCTGCGAAGTCTCCTGCTCGGCGCCGGCACCACGATCGTCTGTCTCGCCGCCGCATTTCCGCTCGCCTTTTTCATCGCCGGTCAGACCGGCAAGCGAAAGCAGCTGGCGCTCACGCTCGTCGTCATTCCGTTCTGGACGAATCTCCTCATCCGCACCTACGCCTGGCAGATCCTGCTCGGTCCGGACAGCACTCTCGCCCGGCTCGCGGGAGCTCTCGGGCTCGCCGAGCCCGGACGCCCGCTCTATCCTTCCGCGTTCGCGGTCTACATCGGCATGCTCTGCGCCTATCTGCCGTTTCTCGTGCTGCCGCTCTACACCGCGGTCGAGAAACTCGACTGGTCGATCGCCGAGGCGGCGGCGGACCTGGGCGCCGACCGGATCCGAGTCTTCCGGCACGCCATCCTGCCGCAGCTCACTCCCGGAATGATCGCCGGGATCATTCTCGTGTTCATTCCGGCGACCGGACAGTTCGTGGTGCCCGATCTCCTCGGCGGCGCGAAGACCGTCATGCTCGGGAACGCGATCCAGCAGCAGTTCGGGCCGTCGCGCGACTGGCCGTTCGGCTCGGCGATCGCCTTCGTCGGCATGTCCATCGTGCTTTTCGGGCTGTTCATGCAATCGCGCTACAGCGCGGGCAAGGGCGAAGAGGGTCTCCTGTGAGACGGACGTCGCTGCCCGTCTGGATCGTTTCGGCTTTGCTCTACGTCTTTCTCTACGCCCCGATCGTCGTCGTCATCGTCTACTCGTTCAACGCCTCGCGCTACGGCGGCCCCTGGCGCGGCTTCACCACCCAGTGGTACCCGTCCCTGTTCAACAACGCGGACAAGCTCGACGCGGCGAAGAACACCTTCATCCTCGCTTTCGCCAGCACGACGATCGCGACGGTGCTCGGGACGATGCTGGGGTACGGGCTGTCGCGCTATCGATTTCCGGGAAAGAAGCTGTTTTCATTCCTGATGTACATCCCGGTGGTCATTCCCGACATCGTCATGGCGGTCGCCATGCTGATGTTCTACGCCCTGATGCGCGATCGCCTGGGGCTGTTCTCCCTCGGAATGACGACCATGATCCTCTCGCACGTGACGTTTCAGATTCCGTTCGTCGCGATCGTCGTGCGATCGCGGCTCGTCGGCATGGATCCGGCGATCGAAGAGGCGGCCCACGATCTCGGCGCCACCGGGCTGCAGACTTTCTGGCACGTCACGTTTCCGATGATCTTTCCCGCCGTGATCGCCGGCGGCATGCTCGCCTTCACGCTGAGCCTCGACGATTTCGTGGTCAGCTTCTTCACCACGGGGCCCGGCTCGACCACGCTGCCCATCCTGATCTACTCTTCAGTCAAACGCGGGATCACACCGGACATCAACGCGCTGTCGACGCTGATCGTCCTGGTCTCCATCCTGGGAACCGTGGCCGTGACGCTGCTGCAGCGTCCGGGCCGCACTTCGGGGGAATCGTCATGAGGGATTCGTTCAAGCTCGCCGCAGCCGCTGCTCTCGTTCTCCTCTCCGCGGCGTGCGGCCCGAAGGAGCCGGCGCCCGCCGGGACCACCCCCGCCTCGGGTTCAGCGATGTCGCCGACGGCCGCCACCGCGTCCCCCGGCGGCCCCTGTCAGCTGAACGTCTTCATCTGGAGCGAGTACATCGACCCCGCGATCATCACCGACTTCGAGAAGGAGTTCGCCTGCAAGGTGACACTCGACCTCTACGAAGACAACGAGTCGATGATGTCGAAACTTCAGGGCGGCGGCACTTCGCTCTACGACGTCGTCGTTCCGAGCCAGTATGTGATCCCGGTCATGGTCAAGCTCGGTCTGCTCGCCGAGCTTCGGCACGAGAACATCCCGAACCTGTCGAACCTCGACGAAAAATTCGTCAGCCCGGTCTTCGACGTCGGCAACAGGTACTCCGCGGCCTATCAGTGGGGCACGATCGGCATCTATCTGCGCAAGAAGCCGGGGAAGGCCGTCGACGAAACCTGGGCCCTTCTTTTCGACAAGCAGAAGCAGTACGGCTCCTTCCTGCTGATGGATTCCGTCCGCGAGATGATGGGAGCCATGGCGAAGTACAAGGGGCTGAGCGTGAATTCCACCAGCCTCGACGATCTGCGCGCCGAATCCGCGGCCCTGGGCGAGGCCAAGCAGCGCTCGCAGGGGTTCGAGGGCGGCGTCGGCGGCAAGAACAAGGTGCTCTCGAAGGCAGTCGACGCCGCAGTGGTCTACAACGGCGATGCGGTCCGCGGGACGACCGACGATCCGGAGACCTACTACTTCGTTCCGCGCGAAGGCGGCGTGCTCTGGGTCGACAGCATGGCGGTACCGGCGAAGGCACCGCATCGGGACATCGCGGAGAAGTTCATCAACTTCATTCTCAGCGCGAAGGTCGGAGCGCAGCTCTCGAACTTCAACCAGTACGCCACGCCGAACAAGGCTTCGCGCGCCTTCATCACGCCGGCAGATCTCGCGAACACTGCGATCTACCCTCCGGCCGAGATGATGCCGAAGCTCGAGTTCGTCAACGATCTCGGCGACGACAATCGCCTCTACGACGAGGTCTGGACGCAGGTGAAGTCGAAGTAACGCTCCGGCGTCCGGCTGAGTCATGAATCGACCCCCGGACGGTATCCACCGCCCCTCCGCCGACGAAGAGGTCGCGCTTCTCCAGGCGATCCTCGACTCGACCGAGGAGGGCCTCCTCGTCGTTGACGCGCAGGGCAGGATCGCGCGCTTCAACCGGCGTTTCGCGCAGCTCTGGGGAATTCCCGAGGACGTGCTGCGGAGCGGCGACGACGAACTTGCACTGCGCTCCGTCGTCGACCAGCTCGCCGATCCGGAAGCGTTTCTCGGCAAGGTGCGAGACCTTTACGCACATCCCGAGGCCTCGAGCGAAGACATCCTCGAATTCAAGGATCGACGCGTTTTCGAGCGCACGTCCCGGCCCTATGTCGTCGGCGGAGCGACGGTCGGACGCATCTGGAGTTTTCGCGACGTCACGCGCCGACATCGCAGCGAAGTCGGACGGGACGCGATCTATCGCATCGCGCTCGCTGCCCAGGGCGCCGCCGAGCTGCCCGAGCTCTGCCGGGCGATTCATGAAGTGGTGCGCGGGCTCATGCCGGCGGAGAATTTCTACATCGCGCTTCACGACCGGAACCGCGACCTCCTGACCTTTCCCTATTTTGTCGACACTCTCGAGGAGCCGCCGGAGGACGCGCCGCTCGGCCGTGGATTCACCGAATACGTTCTGCGGACCGGACGGCCACTGCTCGCTTCGGCGGAGCTCGTCGAGGAGCTCCGTGGAAGCGGCGAAGTCGAGATCGTCGGCCCGCCGTCCGTCGATTGGCTCGGCGTGCCGCTTGCCGGAGAGGACGGAACCATCGGCGCGATCGTCGTCCAGAGCTACGGCGGCGAGCTGCGCCATGGGCCGGAGGATCTGGATCTGCTGGTCTTCGTCTCCGGCCAGATTGCCCTCGCGCTCCGGCGCCGCATCGCCGTCGCGGCATTGCGCGAGCGCGAAACACGCCTCCGGCTCCTTCTGGCACAGCTTCCGGCAGCGTTGTGGACCACCGATCGCGATCTGCGCTTCACTTCGACCGACGGCAGCGCGCTCGCCGGACTCGGTTTCGCGCCCGGTTCGGGAGTCGGCAGCGACCTCTACGAGTTTCTCGCCAGCCGCGATCCCGCCCACCCGGCGATCGTCGGCCATCGGCGGGCACTCGAGGGTCACTCGGCGGCCTACGAGTCGACCTGGCGGGGGCGGGAGTTTTCGATTCACGTCGAGCCGTTGCGCGACGCAGAAGGTTCTCTTGGCGGAACGATCGGCATCGCGATCGACGTCTCCGAGCGCCGGGCGCTCGAGGAGGATCTGCGGCAGTCGCTCAAGATGGAGGCGATCGGCCGTCTCGCCGGCGGCGTGGCGCACGATTTCAACAACCTCCTGACCTCGATTCTCGGCGGCAGCAGCCTGATCCTCGAGCGTCTCGAGGTCGACGCGACGATCCGCGCCGAGGTCGAGGAGATTCAGTCGGCAGCGGAGCACGCCGCGTCGCTGACGCAGCAGCTGCTCGCCTTCAGCCGGCGGCAGGTCGTCGCGATGCGCGTCCTCGACCTCAATGCGCTGGCCGCGAATACCGCGAAACTCCTGGATCGCCTGCTCGGCGAAGAGATCCGACTCGAGCTCGCGCTCGATCCGGCGACGCCGGCCGTGCGCGCCGACGAAGGCCAGATCGGACAGGTGCTGATCAACCTGGCCGTGAACGCCCGCGACGCCATGCCGGGCGGCGGTGCGATCCGGATCTCGACGTCCATGCTCTCGATCGAGCGGGCGGGTCCACTCCCGGGCTCGATCGCCGGTGCCGAAATTGCTCCCGGCCGCTATTCGGTGCTCGCCGTTTCGGACAGCGGCGTGGGGATGAGCGATGAAGTGCGTTCGCACATCTTCGAACCGTTCTTCACCACCAAAGAGAAAGGCAAAGGCACCGGCCTCGGTCTCGCGACGGTCTACGGCATCGTCACGCAGAGCGAAGGGTACGTGACAGCGGAAAGTGTGGCGGGCGGCGGATCGACTTTCCGCATCCTGCTTCCCAGCCTGCAGTCGGAGTCGGCCACCGTCGCCGCGGTCCACGAGCCGTCCGGTGCCGAAGGCGAAGGGGAAACCATCCTTCTCGTCGAGGACGAGGAGGCCGTTCGCGGGCTCGTGGCGACGGCGCTTCTCGATCGCGGCTATCGCCTCCTGACCGCTGCGGATGCGGCGGACGCGCTCCGGCAGGAGCAGGATCACGCCGGAGCCATCGACCTGCTCATCACCGACGTGGTGATGCGCGGGATGCGCGGGCCCGAGCTCGCGCAGAAAGTCCGCGAGCGCCGCCCGGGAGTGGCGGTGCTGTTCATGTCCGGATATCCCGACGATGCGCTCGGAGTGCACGGGGAGCTCGCCGGCGGAGCGCTCTTCCTGCAGAAGCCGTTCAAGGTGAGCACTCTCGGGGCGAAAGTGGCCGAAGCGCTGCGCTCACGGCGCTAGCCGATGTCCGCAGACCTCACCCTGGTCGGCACCACGATCGGCCACATCCGCTTCGAGAGTCTGCTCGGCATCGGCGGGATGGGCGAGGTCTATCGCGCCTTCGACGAGAAGCTTCAGCGCGTCGTCGCGGTGAAGACGATCCGCATCGAGCATCGCCTCTCCGGCACTGCGCGTTCGCGCTTCCTGCGCGAAGCGCGAATACTCTCCAAGCTGGCCAATCCGCTCATCTGTCAGGTCTACGACCTCATCGAAGCGGATGAAGCCGATCTCCTGGTCCTCGAATTCGTCGAGGGCGAGACGCTCGATGAGCTCCACCACTCGCGCCCGCTCGCCGAGCGCGAAGTGCTCGGGCTCGGCGCGAAGATCGCCGAAGCGCTGATGGTCGCGCATCGCGAACGCATCATTCACCGCGACCTGAAGCCGGCGAACATCATGGTCCTGCCTTCGGGTGCGGTGAAGGTTCTCGACTTCGGCATTGCCCGCTCGAGCCTCGCACCCGAACAGGACGAAATCGCGTCGCCGGCCCGGTCCGCGGAGCGCGCGCTCGAAGCGCTGTCGGCCGATCCCGAAGAAACGATTCGCTTCGCGGAGAGCGCACCCGGCACGACTTCGCTCTCGGCGGCGCTCACACAGCAAGGCTCGATCGTCGGCACTGTCCTCTACATGAGTCCGGAGCAGGCCTCGGGTGAGGACCTCACCGAAGCGAGCGACATGTTTTCCTTCGGTATCGTCCTGCAGGAGCTCCTGACCGGCCGGCCGGTCTACCCGAGCGAACCGATCCCGCAGCTGCTGATGCGGGTCGCCGACAACGGCAGCTTCCCGATCACCGGCGTCGATCCCGACATCGCGCGCCTGGTCGAAGATCTGAAACACCCGGTTCCGGCGCGGCGCCCGACAGCCGAGGTGGGTCTCGCGCGCCTGCGCGACATTCTCGACAAGCCCCAGCGCCTGCGCCGGCGGCGCCTCAAGATCGCCGCACTTTCGACCGCGTTCGCCCTCCTGTCGATCGTCCTTGCCGTGGTCTCCTACCTCGCCGTGCGCGAGAAACGCGCCCGATCCCGGGCGGAAAGTCTCGCCGTGGAGCTCGAGCGTGAAGCGCAGCGCGCGAACCGCGAAGCCACGACGGCCAACCGCGTCGTCGATTTTCTGGTCGACCTTTTCGAGCAGGCCGATCCGGAGGAATCCCAGGGACGGGATGTCACCGTGCGTGAGATCGTCGACCTCGGCGGTCAGCGGATCACGCGCCAGCTCGCCAACGAACCGCTGATCCAGGCGCGGCTTCAGGACACGCTCGGAGGGATCACGTGGCGGCTCGGCGATCTGCCGTCGGCGGCGAGGCTCCTCGAACAGGCGCTCGCGACAGAGGAGAAGCAGCGCGGGCCGGAGGATCTCGCGGTGGCGCAGGTCCTCGGCCATCTCGGCGCGGTCTACGTCGACCTCGAGCGCTTTCCCGAAGCCGAGAAGGCGCTCCTTCGTGCCGAAGGCATTTTCGACTCGCAGCCGAAGCCGCCCGTCGCGGAGCAGGCGCGGACGCTCAACTCCCTCGGCGCTCTCGCTTACAAGCAAGGGGATCTGGTCGCGGCGGAAAAGCACTATTCCCGCTCGCTCGAGCTGCTGCGCAGCGAGCGCGAGCCGCCGCCGAGAGACGTCGCGCTGGCGCTCAACAATCTCGCGATTCTCGCCTGGCGGCGTGCCGATTTCGCGACCGCGGACGCCCACTACCGCGAGGCCCTGGCGCTCAACGAGGAGCTCCTCGGCGCGAATCATCCGCAGATCGCGGCACAGCTCAACAACATGGGCATTCTTGCCCGCGATCTCGGAAACTTCGCCGAGGCCGAGAGGCTTCAGCTGCGGGCACTGACGATCGCCGAAAAGGCGCTCGGGCCTGCGCATCCCGACGTTGCGGCGATCCTCAACAGCCTCGCCCGGCTCTACGGCCGGCAGGACCGGATCGCCGAGGGAATTCCGCTGCTCGAACGCGCACTCGCCATCAGCCGCAAGGCGCTCGGCCCGGAGCACGCGGAGACCGGCACGACGATGATGCGCCTGGGCGACTTCGAACGCCGTTCAGGGCGGCTCTTACGCGCCGAGCCGCTGATTCTCGGCGGCAAAGCGACCCTTCTCGCGGCCCTCGGGCCCGATCATTCCCGTCTCGTCGAGGCGTGGACGGCGGTCGCCCATCTGCGCCGCGACCAGGGGCGCACGAGGGAATCCATTGCCGCTTTCCGCGAAGCGCTGCGGATCGGCAGAGCGACACTCGGCGGGACCCACCCTGACGTCGTCGCTCTCGAGCAGGAGCTTGCATCGGCGGGCGGGCTGCAGGAGACTCGCGCCATCGGAGGACGATCATGAAGCTCAGTATCCGGCAGGTGGCGACGGCGCTCGCGATGGGCGGCGCGGCGCTCTTCACCCTGGCGCCCAGGGCCGAGGCGCAGACGCCGTTTCCGGTCGGGCCGCAGGCGCTCGCGAACGTTGCGACTCCCGGCGATCAGGATGAAAGCGCCGTTGCGATGGACGGCAACGGCAACTACGTCGTCGTCTGGCGGGATGAGTTCGGCGACAGCAACCTCTCGGCCATCGTCGGCCGTCGATTCAGCTTCCGCACCGGCCTGCCGCTCTCGCCGGCATTCGTCGTCAACTCGACGGCGGCTGGCGATCAGCGCCACCCGGTGATTGCGATGCGCGCCGACGGACGCTTCCTGGTGGCGTGGGAGGGACCGGATTCGACCGGCCCGGCCACGACGGGGATTTTCGCGAGAATTTTCCGCCCGGACACGACGGAGTTCGCCGCCGAGTTTTCCGTCAACGCCGTGCATCCGGGCGTGCAGAAGAATCCCGCCGTCGCCATGCAGCCCGATGGCAGCTTCCTCATCGCCTGGCAGGACACGGTGCTTCCGACTCTCTCGGCTCCGGTTTTTCCCGAGCTCGGATCCGTCGATTCGAACATCGTCGGTCGGCTCTATCCCTCGACCTACCCTTCGAACCCGCCGACCGGAGCCTTCCTGATCAACACGGGCCTCCAGGCCGGCGAGCAGGAGAATCCGGTGCTCGCGCCGATCTTCTCCACCGGCGGCTGGTTCGCCGCCTGGCAGGGACCGACCGGCCCGCCGGTCTTTCCCGCCATTTTTCTGCGTCTGCTCAACGGCGGCGGCGGCGGGGATGCCGAGTTCCCGGTGAACACCACGTTCAGCTCGAGCGCGCGTTCCAATCCGGCGCTGTCGACGAATGCCTCAGGAGACGCAGTCGTCGTGTGGCAGGACGAGCTCGCTCGAAGCATCTTCGCCCGCGAAATCCTCGCCGGAAATCCGCAGCAGACCGAGATTCAGGTCAACGTTTCCCCGGATCACCTGAATCGTGAACCCGGCGTGGCGCTCGACAAGTTCGGCAACTACGTCACCGTCTGGGTCGAGGCTGTCGGCGCGTTCGGAGCCACCAGAGCCAACGAAGCAGGCGGAGAGTCGACCGCGACGGAGATCTCTCCCGAAGGCAGCCCGATCGTGCTGCAGGGGCGAAAGAAGAATGCCAGCGGCGGATTCTCGGAATTCCTCCCTCCGCCCGCGGACACCCAGTTCCCCGTGAACAGCGGCGGCGCGGACTTCGCCCGGCCGCGCGTCGTCGGCGATTCTCACGGCAGCTTCGTCGCCGTCTGGCAGGGGACCGACTCGGCCGACCCTTCGGGCCGCGGCATCGCTTACCGCGCTTTTCTCGACGCCGTGTTCACCGGCGACTTCGAGACCGGGAACCTTCTCCCGTGGAGTTCCGTCGTCCCGTGACACCGCGATAGGCTCCAGACTCGATCCGAAAGTCTGGGGGAACCGCCCGATGCGCCAGAATCTGCAGGAAGCCCGGACTCAGTCCGCTTACATCCTCGACCTCATCTCGAAAAAGACGCTCACGGAGGCCGAGCGGGATCGCGTCGTCGAGGAATCGGTGCGCTACTGGACCGACCACGTGAACGAGGGTTTCCTCCAGTTCCGCAAGTCGGTCTCCACCGACTACACCGCGGTCGAATGGGAGGACGAGGGCGCCGTATTCCGCGACATCCGCGGCACCGAGTTCATCGACATCCTCGGCGGTTACGGCATCTACGTCGTCGGACACCGGAATCCGCGAGTGATGAAAGCGGTCCGCGACCAGCTCGACCGCCAGGCGATCCATTCGCAGGAGCTCATCGATCCCCTCCGCACCTACCTCGCGCATCTCGTCGCGCTGATTACGCCCGGCGATCTGCAGTACACCTTTCTCACCAACTCGGGCACCGAGTCGATCGAGGGTTGCCTCAAGATGGCGATCCTCACCACCGGACGCCACCACCTCATCGGCACTACCGGCGCCTTCCACGGCAAGAGCATGGGATCGCTGGGCGGCACCTCGAAGGCGGTCTTCCGCGAACCTTTCCTGCCGCTGCAACACTGGACGCACGTGCCGTGGGGCGACATCGACGTTCTCGCCAAAATGATGCGCACGTTCGACTTCACCGGCGATCGCGTTGCGGCGGTCGTGCTCGAGCCGATTCAGGGAGAAGGCGGGATCAACGTCGCTCCGCCGGGATATCTCGCCGCGGCGCGCGAGCTCTGCGACCGCTACGGTTCGATGCTGGTGTTCGATGAGATCCAGTCGGGAATGGGCCGTTCCGGGAAGATGTTCGCCTGCGAACATGACGGCATCGAGCCCGACCTCATGGCTCTGGGCAAGGGTTTCGGCGGCGGAGTCATGGCGATCGGTGCGACCGTCGGAACGGCGAAGACCTGGGAGCGCTACATCGAGAACCCTTTTCTCCACACCACGACATTCGGGGGCAATCCGGTGGCCTGCGCCGCCGCGATCGCGACGATCGGGGTTCTGCTCGACGAAGATCTTCCGCGGCAGGCCGGCGAGAAGGGCGAGTATCTGCTCGGCAAGTTCGCCGAGCTCGGCGCGCGCTACCCGAATCTCCTGAAGCTCTGGCGCGGGCGCGGTCTGATGCTCGGACTCGAGTTTGCCGGCGACGAATTGGGCTATGCCGTTTCGAAGAACCTCTTCGCGCGGCGCATCCTGATCGGCGGCACCTACATCAATTCGCGCACACTGCGAGTCGAACCACCGCTCACCATCAGCTACCCGCAGCTCGATGCCTTCGTAGCGGCGCTCGACGAGTCGATGGCGGCGGTCTACAAGGAGCATCGGCTCTGACCGCGGAGCTTTCCCGGCCAGCAGAATGAGTCCGCGCTCGAGGCCATCGCTCCAATCGCTCCCATCGCTCTCATCGCGCCCGCCACTCTCGCAGCGGCCTTCGTCTTTTCCGGATCTCCCCATCACCGCGAGCTGCTTCTGGCTCGCTGATCTGCCGCAGCGCGAGGTTCGGCCGGCGCTCGCCGGCGAGCAGCACGCAGACGTCGCGATCGTCGGCGGAGGCTTCACGGGGCTCTGGACGGCGCTGTTTCTGAAGGAGCTGGCGCCTGAAAAGGAGGTCGTCCTTCTCGAGGCCGAGCGTATCGCCCACGGCGCCTCCGGTCGCAACGCCGGCCTGGTTGGCGAGACCTTCGACCATTCGCACGGTCTCGCGATCCAGCATTTCGGTGAAGCGGAGGCGGCAAGGCTCGCTCAACTCGCGCGCCGGAACCTCGACGAGATGGAGGAGTTCCTGACGCAGGAGGCGATCGATGCGGAGTTTTCGCGCGTCGGCCAGATCTTCCTCGCTCTGACGAAAGCGCACACCAGAGAAGTGAACGCATCCCTCGCGGCGGCGAGACGGCTCGGTATCGAAGACTGGCGGAAGCTCGACCCGGCGGAGACGCGCGATGCCATCGGCAGCCCACTTCCCCTGTCCGCGCTTTTCGCGCCCCGCGCGGCCACCGTGCACCCGGCAAAGCTCGCAACGGGACTCGCCAGGATTGCCGAGAAGCGCGGCGTCCGGATCTGCGAGTCCTCTGCCGTACGCGGCATCGAGAACCTGGGCGATGCGCTGCTGCTGTCGACGAGTGGTGGAACGCTCCGCGCTCCGCGCGTCGTTCTGGCGACCAACGCCTATTCGCACCTCCTGTTCCCGCGTCTCGCGCGCAGGTTCCTTCCGCTTTACGACTACATTCTGACCAGTGAGCCGCTCGATACGACACAGCGCGCCGCGATCCGCTGGCAGGGTCGCGAAGGCGTGACCGACTTCCGCAGCTTCTTCAACTATTCGCGCCTGACCGCGGACGACCGGGTGGTCTGGGGGACCAGCGAGGCCGTCTACCATCGGGGCAACGGTGTCGGTCCTGCGCACGACCACGATGCGGCGGTCTATCGCGAGCTCGAGTCGAGCTTTGTTCGCTTCTTTCCCGACCTCCGCGCGCTGCGATTTCCTTTTCGCTGGGGCGGACCGATCGCCGCGACCACACGTTTCACACCCTTCTTCGGAAGTCTTTTCTCCGGACGCCTGCAGTATGGACTGGGTTACACGGGCCACGGGATCGGGACGACTCGCATCGCCGGCAAGCTCCTCGCCCATCTCGCGCTCGAGCGTCGAACCGAGCTCGCAGAGCTCGCGCTGGTGAGGCGGCCGCCGTTTCCCTACCCGCCGGAGCCACTCCGTCATTGGAGCGTGGACCGCGTGACTCGCGCGTTGCGCAGGGTCGACGCCGGCGCTTCGGCGGGTCTGCTGCTCCGCCTGCTGAACCGGATCGGTATCGGTTTCTCCAGCTGACGTCGGATCGCGAGCCGCGCGCGGGCGGCGCCCGGCGCACCGGCGTTTCGCCGAGATCGGAACGAAAATGCCCGTGCTAGTCTTCGCGCAAATCACCGGAGGAACGACCATGACCGAGTTTCGCGCGTCGAACGGAGTCATCGCACTGGCGCTCTCGCTCGCGCTCGGCTGGACTGCCGGCTGCGCCCCGAAGCCCGAGGGGCCGGCAACGCCTCCCGCTCCTTCAAAGGGTCCCATGAGTGCGATCGGCGCCGGCGAAGGCGCGGTCACGATCGTCGCCTGGGCCGGCTACGTCGAACGCGGTGAAACCGACAAGGCCTATGACTGGGTCACCGGTTTCGAAAAGGAAACCGGCTGCAAGGTGAGCGTGAAAATCGCCGCGACCTCCGATGAAATGGTCGCGTTGATGAACGAGGGCGGATTCATCGACGTCGTCACGGCATCGGGCGATGCCTCGAACCGGCTGATCTCGGGCGGCAAGGTGCAGGAGATCAATCTCGGTCTCGTCCCGAGCTTCAAGAACGTCGATCCCCGCCTGCAGAACGCGCCCTGGCATACGGTCGGCGGCAAGCACTATGGCGTCCCGTACCAGTGGGGACCGAACGTGCTGATGTACAACACGAAGGTCTTCGGGACGAAACCGCCGACGAGCTGGAACGTGGTCTTCGAGGAGATGACGCTGCCGGATGGGAAGTCGAACAAGGGGCGAATCCAGGCTTACGACGGCCCGATCTACATGGCGGACGCGGCGCTTTACCTCAAGGCGCACAATCCGGAGCTCGGGATCACCGATCCGTATGAGCTCAACGACAAGCAGTTCAAGGCGGCGCTCACCCTGCTGCGGGAACAGCGCAAGCTCATCGGCCGCTACTGGCACGACGCCAACATCCAGATGGACGACTTCAAGA
>JBDTQG010000051.1:0-23342 GCA_039932315.1 Thermoanaerobaculia bacterium | reverse complement strand
GCTGGCGGCGCTCGTTCATCACCACCTGGCGCTGATTCTCGAGCTTCTCGGAGGTCAGGCCGGGAAGCAGATAGCCCATGCGATCCGATTCGAGCCACAGCGCGAGCTCGAGATGGCGGGAGGGAAGCGTCTGGTAGTAGTTCGTACGGTCGTACCAGGTCGATCCGTTCGCGACCCCTCCGACCTCCTGGAGATGGCGGAAGTGATCGTTGGTTCCGACGTGAGCGCTGCCCTGGAAGAGCATGTGCTCGAAGAGGTGGGCGAATCCGGTTCTGCCCGGCCGCTCATTCTTCGATCCGACGTGGTACCAGAGGTTGACGGCGACCAGCGGCAGCGTCGGATCGCGATGGAGCACGACCTTCAGCCCGTTTCCGAGCTGGTGGCGCTCGAGGTGCCGCGGGCGTGGGGATGGAAGCGACGAGGTGGGCGCAGGAGGCGTCAAAGAGGGCGCAGTGTAGGGATGGGTGTCGGCGGGTGTCAAGCGTGCCCTGGACGAGGGAGCGTGGCCGGCGCGGCAGCGCGAGCTCTCGGGTTGACTTACGCCGCGTTACCGCCATAGGCTTCGGACATGGCGTCCTATCTCACCGCAAGGCAGAAAGAGATTCTGGAGTTCATTCAGGCGTTTCGCCAGCAAAAGGGCGTCGCGCCAACCCATCGGGAGATCTGCGAGCAGTTCGGATTCTCTTCCTACGGCACGGCGTACAAGCACCTCAAGCTCCTGCAGGAGAAAGGCTTCCTCAAACGCGAGCGCCACCAGCGTCGCGGCATGGAGCTTCTGGGCGATGAAGATGCCTCGGGCTCCGGAGGAGGAGCCGGCGCCGGACGGGAACTGCCCTATCTCGGCCGCATCGCCGCCGGCCGTCCGATCGAAGCGCTCTCCGGCAACGAGAAGGTGACGGTTCCGGCCGCGCTCTTCGGAGCGCGCATCGACGACCACTTCGTCCTGCGGGTGGCGGGAGAGTCGATGATCGGAGAGGGAATTCACGACGGCGACTGGGTCGTCGTCGAGCGGCGCGAACGGGCGGAACAGGGAGAGATGGTCGTCGCGCTGGTCGGCGACGACGTGACGCTCAAGCGCTTCTATCCCGAAGGCGCCGTCGTGCGGCTGCAGCCGTCGAATCCCGCCATGGAGCCGATCCGCGTGCCGGCGATCGATCTGCGGATCCAGGGCATCGTCGTCGGTCTGATGCGCAAGTACTGAGCGCTTCGATCCCTGACATCTCTGACCGCAGGCCTTGGCATCGGGATTCGTTCGGTGCTTCGCTCGGCGCTGCGGCCGGAATTCAGGAATAGAATGCCATCTTCATGCGGGAACTGGATCCTCTCCTTCACGCCATGGCTGGGCGGGCGGCCTCCGACCTCCACCTCAAGCCGACCCGGCCGCCGCTCATCCGTGTGCACGGCAAGCTCGAGGAGCTTCCCGAGCCGGCGCTGACCCCCGATGAGATTCACGGGATGGTCGACTCCATCCTGGCTCCACATCAGAAGCGCAAACTCGAAGAGCGCATGTCGGTGGACCTGGGATACGGCGTCCGTGGCCTCGCTCGGTTCCGCTGCAACGTGTACATCCAGCGCGGCACGATCGCGATGGCGTTTCGCCGGATTCCGTACGAGATCCGCGACGTCGAAACGCTCAATCTGCCCTCGGTACTGCTCGACTTCTGCGACCTGCCGATGGGCATGGTGCTGATCACCGGGCCGACCGGCAGCGGCAAGTCGACGACTCTCGCCGCCCTGATCAAATACGTGACCTCGCGCCGTCCGGTGCACATCGTGACGATCGAAGATCCGGTGGAATTTCTCTTCACCGACGGTATGGCGTCCATCTCGCAGCGCGAAGTCGGCACCGACACGCCGAGCTTTCCCGAAGCGCTGCGCAACGTCATGCGCCAGGATCCGGACGTCATCATGGTCGGCGAGATGCGCGACCCCGAGACCATCGGCACCGTGATCACCGCGGCGGAGACCGGCCATCTCGTCTTTTCGACGCTCCACACCAACAGCGCCACCCAGACGGTCGACCGGATCCTCGACGCCTTTCCCCCGGAGCAGCAGAACCAGGTGCGCGCGCAGGTCGCGCAGGTTCTCAAGGGCGTGGTGTCGATGAAGCTCGTCGAGCGCGCCGATGGCAAGGGGCTGGTGGCAGCGCTCGAAGTGCTCAAGTCGTCGCCGCGGATGTCGCAACTGATCGAGAAAGGCGAGACCTCGCGTCTGCTGGAGGAGCTCGAGTCGTCGGTGGCGTATCACCGCATGCAGTCGATGAATCATTCGCTGCTCGCTCTGCTGGTGCACAACGTCATCACATACAACGAAGCGATGCAGGAGAGCACCGATCCGGAAGACCTGTCGCTCAAGTTGCGCCGGATGTTTCCTGGCATCGAGGAGCGTGGAGGAGAGATGAAGCCGTCGACCGCCGATTTTTCCGAGATTCTCATGCTCCAGGAGTACCGCAAGCTCTACGAGGAGCAGGAAGAGAAGACGAAGATCCGCGTCGCCGAGAAGGACGAACGGATCGGCGATCTCGAGGCCGCTCTCGCCCAGCGGGAAGGGCAGATTCGCGACGTCGACAAGCGCGTTCAGGAAAGCCATCAGGAGATGGAACGGATGCGCGGCGACTACAATCGCCTGCGCAGCGAGGCGCAGGAGAAGATCGACAAGCTGATGGAGCGCATCAAGGAGCTCAACCATCGCCTCCTCGGCAACGGCGGCGGCGAAGCGGAGAAAAAGACGCGCGGCTAGCGCGTCGTTGGAATAGATCTCACGCGCGGCTAGCGCGTTGTGGAAATAGAGCTCACGCGCGGCTAGCGCGTCGTGGAAATAGAGCTCACGCGCGGCTAGCGCGTCGTTGCGATGGAACCCACGCGCGCCCGGCGCCGCGCAAGCAGTAACGCGATCGCCTCCGAGCGATCGGTGATCGCCCCCGAAACCTGAGCCTCTCGGACCGCCGCGAGGGCCGCGCCCACCGCCGGTCCCGGCCCGATGTTCAGCAGCTCCTGAACTTCATCGCCAGAGACGAATGCCTGCGGATCGATGATCGCCGCGAGAGTTTCCGGCGGCAGTCGGCGAAAGTCCTCGTCGAGCAGCTGCCATGCCGCACGCTCCGCGCCACGGGCGAGCGCGAACCGCAATGCGATGGCATCGGGCCAGGCGCGCCCTGCGGCGTGAAGCCAGACGCGCTCGGCGCTCGCTCCCGCGGGCACGTGCCGATCTCGCTCCGCGAGGTGGGCCGCGAGGTCGCAGGAGGCACGGCTCATCCAGCCTCGTCGTTTCAGTGCGCGCAAAGCGCTTGCCGGCGATCGAGGAGCGAAAAGCTCGGCAAGGAGACTCCAGTGCAGCGCCAGAGTCGCGGGACTCGCCCCTGTTTCCGCCCGCGAAACGTCGCCTCCAGCGCGTGTGCCGGCGCCGCTGCGCTCCGCCTGCCATCTGTCCAGATCGGCCGCTGTCGAGCTGAGCGCAGTGACTGCATGGGTCGCAGTGGTCGCAGTGGTGGCAGTGGCCGCTGAGGTCACGGCCTCCCCTTGACCGAAAAACAGCGTGGCGAGATCGAGAGCGGCGAACCAGCGCACTGCGGTTGCGGCCGCAGGCAGGCCGAGGAGAAGATCGAGCTCGGCGCGCACGCGCTCGGCCGGAGCCGAGAGGAGCTGGGGCGCGGCGGCCTGTGCCCAGGCGAGCGTGGAAGGATCGGCTTCGAAGTGATCCAGCGTCGACGCCAGGCGCGCGAGGCGCAGCACCCGCACGGAATCTTCGCAGAAGACACCTTCCCGGGTCGCTCGCAGCCGCCCGAGCTCGAGATCTGCGACGCCGCCGGTCGGATCGAAGACCTGCCCTGCAGGCAAGGCCAGCGCGATGGCGTTGACGGTGAAGTCGCGGCGCCGGAGATCCTTTTCGAGCGAGCTGCCGCGAAGATCCCAGATGTCGAGCTGCGAGTCGTCCGTGACCAGGCGAATGGCGGCGAACCGTTCGCCGCCGAGAGCGACGATTCGCGCTCCCGTTGCGGCGGCGATCCGCTCTGAAATCCCGACTCCGTCGTCGCCGACGATGACGTCGAGATCGTGGACATCGCGCCCGAGACCGGCATCCCGGACGGCACCGCCGACGAGGTAGACCGGAACGTGATCCGCGGCCGCGACGATCGGCGCAATCCGAGCGTCGGCGAGAAGACGGATCCATCCCTTTTGCGCGGTCGTTGCACCGGTCATTTCGATTGCGCCCTCTTCGCCATCCCGGCTAGGATGCCGGCTGCGCGATTATGTCTCTCTCCCTCGAAGAAGTGCGGCGATCCGCAGCGCTTTCTCGGCTGCAGCTGACCGCCGCGGAAGAGGTGCTTTTCGCGGCTCAACTGGCCAGGATCGTCGAATACATCGATCAGCTCGACCAGTTCGAGAGTCTCGACGCCACGACAGCGCCGGCAGCTGCCGGCGCGATGGCGGAAGATCGACCGGAGCCGTTCGCCGATCCGGGGCAGCTTCTCGAGCTGGCTCCCGAAAGCCGGACGCCGTTTTTCGTCGTGCCGCGGATGCTGGCCGGCGATGCACGGATGGATGCGGATCCGTCCGATGAATGACTTTCCGGCTCCGATGGCCATGAACGTCGAAGCGATCGCGTCGGCGGTACAGGACGGGGACCTCTCGGCACGCGAAGTCACCCTCGCCGCTCTTGCACGGATCGCGGCGATCGAGCCGCACGTGCGGGCATTTCTCGGCGTCGAATCCGCAGCGGCGTTGCGCGACGCGGACGACATCGACGAGCGCCGGCGCCGCGGTCAAAGGCTCGGGCGGCTTGCCGGCGTTCCGATCGCGCGCAAAGACAATCTGTCCTTGACCGGCAGGGCGACGACCTGCGCCTCGCGCATCCTCGAAGGCTACGTTTCGCCGCTCACGGCGACGGCGATCGAACGCCTGCGAGCGGAGGATGCGATTTTCGTCGGACGCACCAACATGGACGAATTCGCGATGGGTTCGTCGTGCGAAAACTCCGCCTTCCAGACGACCGCCAATCCCTGGGACCTCTCGCGGGTTCCGGGCGGTTCGAGCGGTGGTTCCGCCGCCGCGGTGGCTGCCGGCGCCGTGCCGCTCGCGCTCGGTTCGGATACCGGCGGCTCCATCCGGCAGCCGGCGGCGCTGTGCGGTGTCGTCGGCCTCAAGCCCTCCTACGGCCGGATCTCGCGATACGGACTGGTTGCCTTCGGATCGTCGCTCGATCAGATCGGGCCGATCAGTCGCGACGTACGCGGCGCTGCGCTAGCGCTCGAGGTCATGTCGGGTGTCGATGCTCGGGACTCGACATCGTCGACGAACGTTCCGCCATCGATCCTCGAGAGCATCGAATCGGGAATCGCGGGTCTTCGAATCGGTCTCCTGCGTGAAATTCCCGAGGACGGTCTCGACGAGCCGACGCGACGCGCCTGGAGCGATGCGCGGAGTCGCCTCGAGCGCCTCGGCGCGGAGCTGGTCGACATCTCCGTGCCGAACCTGCCGGCGGCGATCGCCATCTACTACGTGATCGCGAACAGCGAAGCGTCCGCGAATCTTTCGCGCTTCGATGGCATCCGGTTCGGACTGCGCGTTGGCTCGGGCGGCCTCGAGGAAATCTACTCGGCGACGCGCACCGAGGGGTTCGGCAGCGAGGTCAAACGCCGGATCATTCTCGGCACGTTTGCGCTCTCGGCGGGTTACTACGACGCCTACTACGGACGCGCGCAGGGTTCGCGACGAGCGCTGCGCGCTCAGTTTTCCCGGGCGTTCGCCGACGTCGATCTCATCGCGACACCGACGACTCCCGGCGGCGCGTTCGCGCTCGGTGAGCGCACGAGCGATCCGTTGGCGATGTACCTCTCCGACATCTTCACCACGCCGGCGAATCTCGCCGGGCTTCCGGCGATCGCGATTCCCTGTGGGCTGGACGACACGGGCATGCCGCTCTCGCTGCAGCTCATGGCTGCCCCGTTCGCCGAAGCCGGCCTCCTGCGGGCGGCTCGCGCTTTCGAGCGCGACTTCCCCTGGAGTTTCGCGCCGGTTCTCCCGGGAGTGAATCCAGCTGCGTGAGCTCAGCGCTCCCGGGCGCGACCATCCCGAGAGCCCTGTGGCACGCGTTCGATTTGCCGGAGGTCGAGCGCGCCGCGCTGCCCTGGCGGCGGCGCTGTTTTTCGCCCTGACTGCCGTTTCCGCTCCGCAGCGGGTGATCGCCGCGAGCCCGGCCGTCGAGCGCGCGCGGCTGCCGAGCGGCGACCGCGCCGCGCTGGTGGAGAAGCGCGACATCTATCTCGAGGCGACGCCGAAAGCGGGCGAAGGGCTGATCGTCTTCGCCCGGCGATTCACGGGATCGCCGCAGAACACCGCGGAGGTCGCGAAAGCGAACGGCAATCCCCGACGACTCATCGCGGGGCAGCGCTATCGCGTTCCGTTCCGCCTGCTCGGAGCCGAGGATCAACTTGCGGTGATGCATGCGCTTTTTCCGGACGATCGCGCGGGCACCGATGGCTGGCTCCACAGGACGCGCGGTGAGACGCTCGACAAAGTCGTCGAGTGGTTCGCGAGCGGGCGCGGCGCGCTTGCCACCGTGCGAACGGAAAATCGCCTGGGAACGGGTCGACTGCCGCCGCGGTCTACGGTGCGGATCCCGAACTCTGTCCTCCGCCCGGCGTTTCGCGCCGGCCCGTCGAAGGTCACCGCAGGGACGAAGCCGGCCCCGCAGGCGCAGGTCGTCGCACCGTCCTCGCCCCAGCCGCCACCTGCCGCCATCATGGCTCCCGGCGTTCATGGCACTCCGGCCTCCGGCGGTCCGGGAGCGCGGCCGGAGATGCCTCCGAAGCCGTCGCCGGGGAGCGGAGAGGCCTCGAGCGCGCCCGCGGACAACGGCGTTTCTTCCGCCCCGGAAGCGGCCGTCGCGTCGGCGAGCGCTGCCCCTTCCGCGCTGACCTATGGCGAAGACGCAAAAGGCAGATATGCGATCTACGCGCTGCATGCCGGCGAAGCGCTCTACTCGGGAGTCGTCATCCGATTCACCGGCCGTCTCCACTCGGACGACGTCCGCGCGGTCGCCAGTGAGGTCGCCGCACGCAGCGGAATCGCCGACGTCACGAGCATTCCGATCGGTTTTCCGGTGCGCATTCCGGTCGAGTATCTGTTGCCGGAATTTCTTCCGGCGACCGATCCCCGACGGCTGGAGTACGAGGTCGAGCGCCGCCTGTCGGGTCAGTACCGGAACGTCGTCGAAGCCCGCGGTCTCGAAGGGGTGACGGTTGTCGTCGATGCCGGGCACGGAGGCATCGACGTCGGGGCGTCGATGGCCGGTGTCTGGGAGAGCCTCTACGTCTACGACATCGCGCTGCGGATCAAGAGGACTCTCGAGAACGAAACCCGCGCCGCGGTCAGGATGACGACTCGCGACGGCACGGCCTGGGACATCGTCGATCGCGACGTTCTGCCGTTCTCGCGTGGGCATGCCGTGCTCACGACGCCGCCGTTCCCGATCACCGATACGGTGGTCGGGGTCAATCTGCGCTGGTACTTCGCCAACAGTCAGCTGCGACAGGCGAGAGCGAGCGGTGCCTCCGCCGACAAGGTGGTCTTCGTGTCCGTGCACGCGGACTCCCTGCACCCGTCCCTGCGCGGCGCGACCGCATACATTCCGGATGCGGCGGGGACGGAAGGGAAATTCCGCAAGAACGGTGCGATCTTCACGGCGCGCAAAGAAGTGAGAGAGCAGCCGGAGGTTCAGTTCTCGCTCAAGGAACGGCAGCGCAGCGAGGGACTCTCCCGCGAGTTGGCGGAACGGGTGATCGCCGCCATGCGCAGCGACGGGCTGGGAATTCATCCGTTCAATCCGGTGCGCGACAGGATCTTCCGCGGCAAGCGCCCCTGGGTTCCGGCGGTGCTGCGTTACAACGCCATTCCGGCCAAGCTGCTGCTCGAGGTCTGCAATCTCGCGAACCTCGAAGACCGGACGCTGCTGACGACGCGCGCCTTCAGGCAGCGCGTCGCGGCATCGGTGGTGGAGGGGCTGCTCGAATATTTCCGCGCACCGCACTGAACGGCCCGCTGGTGCGCGCTGGCGCCGAATCGTGGCGGATGGTGCCGGACGCTCGGCGGTCTTCCGGACCCGTCAGGCCGGAGCGTACGATTCGATGCGCGCCAGAACGTACGGCTCGTCGCCGACTTTCAGATTCTGGCCGACTTTCTTCCCCAGCAGCTGCTTGCCGAGCTCGGATTCGTACGAGATAACGCCGCTCTCGGGTTTGCTCTCCCACGGGCCGAGCACGGCGAGCTTGCGCTCGTCGCCATTCGGGGAGCGCAGCACCAGTCGCGTTCCGATCCGGCTCTCGGACGTGTCGAGGTTGGCGAAGTCGATCGGTCGTGCCCGCCCGAGATCGCGGTGCAGCGCCGCGAGGCGCGAGTTCAGGTATTCGTGCCGCTCCCGCGCCGACTTGTACTCGAAGTTTTCGCGCAGATCTCCCATCGCCCGGGCCTCTTCGATCGCCTTGCGATTGGACGGGATCTCAACCTCCGCGAGGCGCTTCAACTCGACCCGCTTGGCATCGATGGACTCGTTCGTCGCGTAGAGCGCCGTGCCCGTCTCCTCGCGCAGACTCGGAAAACGCAGCAGGAGGGCATTTTTCGACGACTCCTTCTGAAAGGAGTCGAGGACGGAGGTGCGACTGATCGTTTCGAGCGCGGTCGTCGCCTGATCCTGAGTGAAGTGGGCGAAGAGTCGCGGCAGAGTGCCGCCCGAGTCGGTCAGGCTGCGAAGGCGGCTGCGGAAAGGCGCGAAGTCGTCGCTCGCCAGCGCAGCGAGAATCTGCTGCGCCAGCCGCAGCGGATTGCGTTCGCGCAGCGGTTCGTCATCCGCGGCGCGTTCCGCGAGCCAAGTGAAGGCGGCCGGACTCTTTCGCGGCTGCGAAAGGAGATCGTCCAGGAGGCGATCGAGATCCGCGGGCACTTCGCCGCCGATCGCCGTTGCCAGCAGGTTGAGAGTGCGCGGCTCGGTTTCGCGGAGGAACTGGTCGCGATAGGCCGCCAGCCAGTCCGTGCGGCGGTCACGCAGCAGCGTGAGGGCCTTCTCGCGCAGGACGCGGTCATCGAGTCCCGACAGGAGCTTCCGCAGGTCGGCGGACGGCCCGACGAGGTCGTCGATCGACCATTTGAGATCATCGGGCTTCCGGCCGGCGCGATCGAGCGCGCTCCAGGATTCGAATGCAAAAGCGGGATCGCTCTCGACCCGCTCGCCCGCCAGTGCCGCGAGCGTGATCGCCATGTCGCCCGCAAGCTTGGCTTCGCGATCGGCGTTGCGCCGGAAAAGTTCGAGCTTCTCCCTCGGCGTGGCTTTGTCGAAGCTCTTCTTGACCGAGGCGAGCGCGCCGGCGGTCGAGGCCTCCCAGCGATAGAGCTGCCGGCCACCGGAGCTGGCCATGACCTGGGGATGTTTGCGGGCCGCGTTCCACCACGAGTTCCATTGCGCTTCGGAAACGATTCCCGCCAGCGTGTCGCGGATCTCGGCACCGGTGAGAGGACGTCCGGCCGCCTCGAGCACGGCGCGCAGAAGCTCGGCCGGCTGCTCGTCGCGGAGCTTCGCCAGGCCTTCCGGATCCTCGAGCTTCCGGCGCAGGAGATGACCTGGCGGCAGCGGCGTGAGCATCTTCGCCGCGGCACGGAAGCCGACGGTGACGCCGTTCAGTCTCTCGAAGTTGATCTTCAGCGTCTCGAGCGGCAGGTTCACCTCGACGACGCGCCCGACGCCCTGACTGGCCATCGCCACGACTTCGCCGACGTCGTAGAGCAGCAGGCTCTGGAGGCGATTGACCTTGTCCCAGATCTTCGCCGGCTCGTCGGCCTGTTTGTTGAGTCCGACGTATTCGAGGATCGCCTTGAAGTTCGGTTTCGCCGCCCAGATTCCTTCGAGCGTTGCGACGATTTCGCGCTGCAGTTTGTTGGGTTTGACGACCAGCAGTCCAGCCCGGCGAAGGAGCTCGAGGCGGGTGTCCTGGAGCCCCCGGCTCTTCAGCTCCGCGTCGTAGAGCTCGAGCAGCCCGCGGGCCCGCTCCTCTTCTTCGCTCGCGACCAGAGCCTGCGCGAGTTCAAGGAAAGAGAGCAGATTTTCGGGTTCAGCCTCGACGGCGGCGATCCAGTCGTCTTCGAGGCTCGCGGAGGATCCGGGGGCTCGATATTCTTCGATCGTACGTCTTGTCATGTGGAGTCGACCTTATCACCGGGGTGCGGGAGACGGCGGGCGATGGAAGAACAGCCGGAAGGCGATTGGGCACGTCGCCTGCGCGAGGCGAATGAAGACGAGCTGGCGGAAATCCTCGCCTCCCGCGGCGAGGAAATCGACCCGCCGGCGGCCCGGCATCTGTTCCGGAATCCATTTCTCACCGGTGCCCTGATCGAGAACATCGTCAGGCTCAAGCGGCTGCTTTCGGCCTACGAAGTCCGCATGGAGGCCGCGCGCCACCCGCGCACTCCGCAGATTCTCGCGTTGCGCTTCGTTCCGGGCCTGTACTGGGCGGATCTGGTGCGCCTCGGGCTCGACATGCGGATCCACCCGGTGGTGCGGCGTGCAGCGGAAATGCGTCTCGTCGAGCGCCTGCCGGCCCTCGCTGTAGGCGAGAAGATGGCCATTGCTCGCAGCGCCAGTCCGGGCATTCTCTCCGCGCTGCGCAACGACCCGACGCCGCGAGTCCTGCAGGCGCTGCTCGAGAATCCACGCCTGACCGAAGGCCTGCTGATCCCGCTCGTCGCCGCGGAGTCGGCGGCGCCGGCGATCCTGGCGGTCGTCGCTGCCAGCCCGAAATGGGGCGTCCGTTATCCGATCCGGCTCGCCCTGTGCCAGAACTCGCGGACCCCGCTCGACAAAGCGCTCATGCTCCTGCCGATGCTGAAACGCAGCGACCTCGACGGGATCGCTTCCGATCCCCGGCTCAAGCTGCCTCTGCGCCGCAAGGCGCAGCTGCTGGCGCGTGGCGGCGGAGAACTTTGATGTTGACCGCGGACGACGGGACTCGATACCCTAGACCGTCCGTCGGGCCCGTCTTCACGAGACTGGGCTCGACATCGGATCGACAAGCATCGGCATGAGCCAACCCGCCTCCGAAGAGCCTTCCAGGCCCGCTGACCATTCTCCGGCTGCCGCTCTGCCGATTTCGTTCGGCGCCTGGCTCCGGCATCAGCGGGAAGCCCGCAGCGTCTCCCTGCGCGAGATCGCCGACAACAGCAAGATCAGCCTGCGCTATCTCGAAGCCCTCGAGCAGGACCGCTTCGATGTCCTGCCGGCGCCGGTCTTCGCGCGCGGCTTCCTGCGCGAGTACGCCCGGGTCGTCGGACTCAACGCGGACGAAGTGGTGAATCTCTATCTGGTGGCGCTCGAGGAGCGGGGCGGTGACGTGGCCCGTCGCGCCGACCGGCCGAAAGGGACGCGCATCGAGAGCACGAGCTCGGCGCCCTCGTCTCTTGGATATGGCCTGCTCCTCGGGCTGGCCGTCGTGGTCTTCGTGGGGATCGCCGCTCTGCTTTCTTTTCTCGCCGAACGCCGGCGCAGCGCCCCGCCGACCTCGAAACTCGTGGCCCCGACCACGATGGCGGCTCCGGCGCCGCCAACCGAGCCCAGCGACGACGGAGCCGGTGCGAGCAGCGGAGTGAGCGCAACGAGTGCAGCGAGTGCAACGACTGCAACGACTGCAACGACCGGCGTTCCTGAGGGAACGGCGACCGCGACCTCCGTTGCCGGCGGCCAGGTGCCGTCCGGCGCCCCGAGATTGCCGGCTCCGTCCTCCGCGACTCCTTTGTCCGCACTGCCGGCCGACGCTCCGACAGCACGCGTCGGGTCCAGAAGCGCGGCGACCCCGTTCCGCGTCGTGCTCAACTTCACTCAGGACTGCTGGATGGAGTCGATCGTCGACGGCACCCGGCAGACGAGTGAGCTCAAGGCGGCGGGCGAGACGGTCCATCTCGAGGCGCAGCAGTACGTGGTGTTGACGCTGGGAAACTCGCGTGCCGTGACCGTCGAGGTCGACGGTGCGCCGGTTGCGCTGCCGGAGAACGCCACCCGCGTCGTCCGGGAATTCCGGATCGACCGGCCGGCACCGGCGGCGGACTCGCCCACTCCCGCCTCGCCGACGAAATCGCAGGCACCGCCGGCGCAGCACTGACGCCCGTGGCGTCGTCCAATCCGCTCGTTGATCAGGTCCTCTCCGGGCAGAGCCGGGAACTGCAGCTCCTCGCCGCGCAGGGCATTCTGCCGCTCTCGGCGCAGGAGCTCATTCCGCTGCAGGTCGAGCTCTCGGCTTCGGAGAGCGCGGAAATTTCCGGCTACGCCCGCTCTTCCCTCGAAGAGCTCGACCCGAATCTGGCTGCAACCTTCGTGGGAACGGAGGCCTCGGAGGCAGTCCTCGAATATTTCGCCTCGAATCCGAGCCACCCGCTGGTGATCGAAGCGCTGCTCCGGCGGCGCGACGTACCGAGAGACCTGCTGATCGACCTCGCGAGCCGATTGAGCGCGGACCTACAGGAGAACCTGCTGCTGCGTCAGGACGCGATCATCGAAGAGCCGGAGATTCTGAATGCGCTCGAGACCAATCCGGCGCTGTCGGTCTATTCGCGACGGAAGATCGCCGAATATCGCGAGCATCTCCTGCCGCGCGAGCGCAGGAGCACGCCGGACACGCCGGTCGAGCTCGCCGCCCTCGATCTCGACGCCGCCGACATCGCGGCGATCGAGAAGGCGAAGGAGCTGCCGGCGATCGGCGAGCGGGACGAGCGGACGGGGCTCACCGAGAGCCAGGTCCGGGCCCTGACCGTACCGCTCAAGATCAAGCTCTCGCGCGGAGCGTCGCGAACCCTGCGCAACGTGCTGGTGCGTGACACGAACCAATCCGTCGCCCTTTCCGTGATGAACAACTCGGCCATGTCCGAGGACGAGATCGCCCAGGTCGCGGGAAGCCGCTCGGTCATCGACGAGGTCCTGACGCTGATCACGCGCCGCCGCGAGTGGGTGGCGAAGTACAAAGTGTGCTGGGCCCTGGTCAGGAACCCGCGGATTGCCGTGGGTGTGGCCGTGCGCCTCCTGCCCAAGCTCTCGGTACGCGACCTGCGGACGCTGTCCCGGGATCGCAACGTTTCGGACGGTGTGCGGTCGGCGGCCGGGCGGTTGTATAGAATCAAGACCAAGTAAGTATGGCCAAGGACTACTACGTCATTCTCGGTGCGGCCCGGAACGCGTCCAAGGATCAGATCCGGGACCGCTTCCGTCAGCTCGCGCGCATGCGCCACCCGGATCGTTTCCAGGGTGCGGAGCGCCAGAAGGCGGAGATCGATTTCCAGGAGCTCACCGAAGCACTGAATGTCCTCATCGACCCGAATCGCCGCCGCCAGCTCGATCTCGATCTCGCGCGCCCGGAAGCGGCTTCCGCGGCGAGCGACGCTTCGCGACTCGGTCGATTTCACATGGAGGCCGGCGTCCAGTTCTATCGCGACGGCAACTTCGGGCAGGCAGCGGAGGCGTTCGAGCGCGCCATTCAGTCCGAACCCAAGAATCACCAGGCCTGGCATCATCTCGCGCAGGCGCTCGCGCAGCAGCGCCGGCACCTCGCGCGGGCGGTCGAAGCGATCGCCCGCGCGTGCGAGCTGCAGGCGATCAATCCGTCGTATCTCAAGCTCGCCGGACGTCTGCACGCCGAGGCAGGATTGGTGGATCGGGCCGAGCACTACTACAATGAGGCCCGCACCTGGGGGGGAGACGATCCCGTCGTCACGAAAGCCCTCGAGGACCTGCGCAAGGACGAGCGGAAGGGCTGGGGCGGAATTTTCGGAAAGGGCACCTGATGCTGCGCGCTAGGGCCTGCGGACTCTCGGATGTCGGGGTGCTTCGCAGTCACAACGAAGATTGCTTCGAAATCGATCCGGAGCACCAGATGTTCGTGGTCGCCGACGGCATGGGCGGACATAGCCACGGTGAGATCGCCTCGCGCATCGCGGTGCAGGCGATCCGCGAGAGCATCGCGACGGCGGGCGACGGTCCGGCCGAGTCGCCGGGTGCAGGCTCCGCAGGCATCGGCCGGCAGGGTGAGCGCATCCGCAAGGCGATTCGCGTCGCCCACGATCGCGTGCTCAAGGCGATCCGCCAGGACGGCTCGCTTCACGGGATGGGCACGACCGTCGTCGGGATGGTTCTCGAAGCGGATGTGATGGCGATCGCCCACGTCGGCGACAGCCGGGCCTATCGCCTTCGCGACGGCAAGTTCGAGCTCCTGACGCAGGACCACACCTGGGTCAACGAGCAGGTCGTCGCCGGGTTCCTCACCGAGGAGCAGGCGCGCGTGCATCCGCTGAAGAACGTGGTGACCCGAGCGCTCGGCGGGGACAGCGAGGTCGAGGTGGACGTGCGGGAGTGGCCGGTCGAAGTCGGCGACCTCTTCCTCCTCTGCTCGGACGGATTGACCACGATGCTCTCCGACCCGGAGATCGTCGAGCGTCTTCGCAGCAGTACGAAAATGGAAGAGATCTGCGGCCGTCTCGTGCGCGACGCCAACGCGAGAGGCGGCTTCGACAACATTTCGGTCGTTCTCCTGCGGATCGAGACGGACAGCGAAGGCGACAACGACGAAGATACGGTTTCCGACCGCGAAGACACCTGATTGTCGATAGGCGATCGCGGACCGCTCAGTCCGCGCCGAAACGGTACCCGCGTCGCGCGGTGACTTTGAGCTCAGGATTGGCGAGCGTCACCTTCACCTTCTGAAATCCGCGCACGCCGAGCAGATGCTCGGATCTGTAGCTCACGAGGTAGTAGCCACTCGTCTCCTTGGCCACGCTGACGAGAGGTCCTTTGTAGCTCACCGCATTCTGGAAGTAGCGGCCTCCGGTGTCGGTCGAGATGTGCTCCATCGCGTCCGCGAACGGATGCACCGTCCCCGTATCGGTGAGATCGAAGGTGTAGACCGCGACGTTGGCGGCATTGAGCGATTCCGACATCGGGTCGAAATAACGCGGGTCGGCTTCGTAGTGACCCCAGCGCGTCATCCGCCCGAATCCGATCGTGAAGAGAAGGAGATTCTTGCGCCCAACGAGCGGCGCCGCCGCTTCTCCGAGGAGCGTCATCGCCTCATAGATCGTTCCCGTTTCGGAGCTCAGTGCGTCGCCTTTCGGCAGACCGGGAGAAAGGGCCGGAGCTCCCGGAGTGGAGGGCATCTGACGGGAGGGGAAATTCCCGCGATCGAAGCGGCCGGTGGTCGCGCTCTCGATGGCTCGCGCCAGCGCATCGCGGTCCTGGGTGAAGTCCTGAAAGAGCTTCAGCCGGTTGTCGTATCCCAGGACTGCGACCCAGTCCGTGGGCGCGAAGCCGGTGCGCAGCCAGTCGATCGCGTCTTTTCCGGCGCGCACCTGACGCTGGAGCAGCCCGGGGACGTCGACGTTGTGCGTTCGCTGATCGTCGAAGAGGAAGACGAAGTAGCGCGGAGCGAGGGCGTCGCTCACCACCGCCGGGCTCCCGCCGGGCAGTGCACCCGCTGCCGGGGAGGGCGCCGGACTCGCGATCGGCGCGGCGCCGACTTCGCGCCGGTTGCTGTAGAAAGCGGCCGACGTCACTTCCACCTTCTTGTCGTTCTCGGAGACGAGGAAATCCTTCGGCTCGAGCCCGAGAATGACGTTGCCCTTCTTGTCGGTCACCAGCACGTCGAGGAGAACTTCGCTGACGACGATCTCCGCGCCGAATGGCGCGGCGATCTGCGGCTGGTTGGCCTCGGGCGCCACCGCTGGCGGCGAAACGGGCTCCTGTGCCCGAAGGCAAGGCAGGCAACTGAATGCGATCGAAATCACAACCGAAAAGATTCGGTAAGGGGCGTTGTGCGACGTCTGAGCTGATCTCGCGGTGAACATGAAGAATCGATCCTTTGCCGAAGCTTTTTCTAAAGTCCTTCGTGAATCGATCGGCTCGGGGCGGTCCCGTTTCAGGGATGATCGCGCGCTGAACATGAAGAAGCGATCCTTTACCGCAGCTTTTTTCTCGACCTTGTGCGGAACCCCTTCCCGGCGTGCCTACTTTACTTGACGGAGCCATTTTCGGCCCGTGCTGCGCTCAGCGTGCGGAAGGCTTGGCCGCTGCCGGATAGAAACCGCCACGCCGCGCGAAATCGCGCAGGGAATCGCTCGGGGCGTGGTGCGAGCCCGATTCCTGCGCCAGCTGCTCGAGACGAGCGACGATGGCGTCGAGCCCTTCGCCATCGGCCCAGCGGCACAGTCCGCCGCGGAAAGGCGGAAATCCGGTCCCGAAGATGAGGGCGAGATCGAGCGGCCCCGGACCTTCGACGATGCCCTCGGCGAGGCAACGCGCCGCCTCGTTCACCATCGGCAAGACCATCCGCTCGGCGGGCGGAAGAGGCAAGCCGGTTTTCGGCACGATTCCGAGGATCGGGTAGATCGCCGGATCAGCCTCGCGCTCGCGCCCGTTCTCGTAGCGGTAGATCCCCTTGCCGGTCTTCACGCCGAGACGGCGCGCATCGTCCGCGAGCTTTTCGGTCCAGGCCGGGAAAAGCAGGCGGTCCGGGAAGGCCTCGTGCAGGATGTGCCCGACCTTCACCGAGACGTCGAGGCCGACTTCATCGGCGAGACGCAGAGGTCCCATCGGCATTCCCCAGTCGACCATGGCACGATCGATCGCCTCCACGCGGTGGCCCTCGTCGAGCAGCCACATCGCCTCGGCCGAGTAGAAAGCGAGGAGACGATTCACCAGGAAGCCCGGGCCGTCGCGGACGACGACGGGCGTCTTGCCGAGGCGCCGGGCGAAGCCGGACGCGGCGCGGATCGCGGCTTCGCCGGTCGCGGTACCGGCAACGACCTCGACCAGCGGCATCTTGTCGACCGGATTGAAGAAATGCAGCCCGACGACACGCTCGCGATGCGCGGCATCGACTCCGATGGCATCGATCGAAAGCGAGGACGTGTTGCTGGCGAGGAGCGCCGACGGCGAAAGCCGCTGCGAAAGTGCGGCGAAGATCTTCTGCTTCACGGCCAGATTCTCGACGACGGCTTCGATCACCAGATCGCTTCCGGAGAGACCCTCGTCTTCGAGGGTCGGCTGCAGAAGGGCCATCTTCCGCCGGGCTTCGGCCGGCTTCAGACGGCGCCGGCGGACCTGTTTGTCGAAGAGTTTCGCGGCATGCTGGAGCGCGGTCGAAAGAGCGCCCGCCTGAATGTCCTTCACGCGCACCGGCAGACCGGTCCGGTCGGCGATGAGGTGAGCGATGCCGCCCCCCATCACGCCGGCACCCAGGACGGCGACTTGGCGAACTTCGGCGACCGCAGCGTCCGACGCCGCTTCGCCGCCGGCCGGTCGAGCGTCCCGCTTGGACGCCTCCATCAGGCCGAAAAGGTGGATCAGGTTCTTCGCCGTTGTCGAAGTCGCCAGCGTGCGGACGGCGATCGCTTCGGCATCGAAGCCGGCGCCAGCTCCGCGTTCGATTCCGGTGCGGATCACGGCGATGGCAGCGAGCGGCGCCGGATAGCGCCCATGCGTGCTGGCGAGAGTTTTCTTCCGGGCCTGGTCGAAGACGAACCAGCGTCCTGCCGGATTGCCCTCGAGAATCAGGCGCCGGATGCCTCCCGGGGCACGGCGGTGCGGCCGCTTGCGGCCGATGCGGGCGCGCGCGAAATCGCGCACGTGATGGAAGAAACCTGCGTCGGGAAGGATCGCATCCGCAAGGCCCGCCTTGAGGGCCTGGCGCGCAGTGAAGCTCTTGCCGGCGAGGATGAGGTCGAGCGCCGCGACCGCGCCGATTCGCCGCGGCAGACGCACGCAGCCGCCCCAGCCGGGAAGGATTCCGAGCTTGGTCTCCGGCAGGCCGACGCGAAGGTCGCTGCGGTCGGAGACGACGATGTAGGTCGAGGCGAGCGAGAGCTCCGTACCGCCGCCGAGGCAGGTGCCCGAGATCGCGGAGACGGTGGGGAAGGGCAGGTTCTCCCACGCCGAGAAGAGCCGGTGCCCGTAGCGCGATCCAGCCTCCGCCTGATCGGGATCGATCACGCCGGCGATCTCCGCGACGTCGGCGCCGGCGATGAACATCCCGGGCTTGGTCGAAACGAGGACGAGGCAGCCGATGTCGTTGCGTTGCGCGAGCGTCGTGAGCAGTGTTTCGAGCTCCGCCATCACTTCGCGGGTGAAGATGTTCGCCTTCTTGCCCGGGAGGTCGAATGTCAGCGTGGCCAGGTGATCGGCGCCGACCTCGAGGTGAAGAGCCTGAGCCATCTAACAGGCGCCCCCGGCATCGCCGGCGGCATAGAGGCGATCGAGGATCGCCTTGTATTTCGTGTTGATGACGCGGCGCTTGACCTTGAGTGTCGGAGTCAGCTCGCCGCCTTCGAGCGTGAACTCTGTCGGAACGAGCTCCCAGACGCGGATCTGCTCGTAGCGTGCGAGAGCGACGTTCACCGCTTCGACTTCCTTCTGGAAAATCGCGCGCAGCCGGACATTCTGCAACTGCTCCTCGACGGCGCCGCCGATCTTTTCGGCGGTGGCCCACGCCTTGAGAACCTCGAAATCGGGCACGAGGAGCGCGGCAAGATACTGCCGGCGATCGCCGATGACGACGGCCTGGGAGATCCAGCGGCTGGCCTTGAGCGCGTTCTCGATCGGAGCCGGCGCGATGTTCTTGCCATAGGCGTTGACGATGAGCTCTTTCTTGCGATCGGTGATCGCGAGGAAGCCCTCTTCGAGATGTCCGATGTCGCCGGTGTGGAACCAGCCGTCGGCGTCGATCGACTCGGCGGTCGCCTGCGCCTTGCCGAAGTAGCCGCGCATGGTGTTGGGTCCGCGGGACAGGATCTCGCCGTCCTCGGCGATCTTCACCTCGATCCGGGGCATCGGTTTTCCGACGGTGCCCAGTCGCACCGCGCCGCGCGCGTTCACCGTGATCACGGGCGACGTCTCCGTCAGGCCGTAACCTTCGTAGATCGGAATTCCCGCCCCCCAGAAGAACTCCGCGACGTCACGGCCGAGCGGCGCACCGCCCGACATCGCGAAGACGAACCTTCCGCCGAGGCGTTCGCGAACCTTCGAGAAGACCAGTTTGTCGGCGATCCGCACCTTGAGTCCGACCGGTTCGAACGCGAGGCGCTGCGGCAGCGCTTCGCGTCCGACGGCCAGCGCCCAGCGGAAGATCCTCGCTTTCAATCCGCCGCCGCCGGTGCCGTTTTCGATCACTTTGGCCATGACTTTTTCGTACACGCGCGGAACGGCGACGAAAACGTGCGGCTTCACCTCGACGAGATTCGCCGCCACGGTCTGCACCGATTCGGCGTAGGCGATCGTGATGCCGCGGTAGAAGTAGCAGTAGTCGACCATGCGCTCGAAGGAATGCGAGAGCGGCAGGAAGGAAAGCGCGGTGAAGTCGCCCTGGAGGCCGAGGACGTCGCAGCCGGTCACGACGTTCGAGACCAGGTTGTCGTGCGTGAGCATGACGCCCTTGGGATCTCCGGTCGTTCCGCTGGTGTAGATCAACGTCGCGAGATCTTCGGGTTTGGCCTTTGCGGCCATCGTCTCGAGCCAGGCGCGGTCGGTTGCCGCCCCGCGACCGGAAAAGGCTTCAAGGCTTTCGACCGGCGGTGAGCCGGGGGCGGGTGTACCCTCCGGCTCGCCAGCGCCGATGAGAACGATCCGCTCGACGCCCGGCATCTCGGACGCGACGGCGAGAAGGCCGGCGAGACGTTCGCGGCCTTGCACGAAGAGGATTCGCGAGCCGCTGTCCCGAGCGACATAGGCCGCCCCTTCCGGCAGGAGAGTGGGGTAGATCGGAACCAGCGCAGCGCCGATGCAGAGGGTGGCGAAATCGACCGCCGGCCAGTGCGGACCGTTCTCCGCCATGAGCGCGATCCGGTCTCCGGGTCGTAACCCCAAGTCGACGAGGGCGCGCGCGATGCGCTGCACCTGATTCACCAGCTCGTCGGTCGAAACCGGTCGGTATTTTCCGTCGACCTTGTGCAGCAGGCAGGAGCTCTTTCCGTGCCGCGAGGCCACGAGAAAGAGCTCGGACAGCGTCCGGATCGACATGGTTTTCATCCCCCTCAAGGACCCGTCGCCGCGAGCCCGGCGAATCCTACCGGAGGTTCGGCTTGACCGTTCACGCGTCGCGACGGTATTCTCCCCGTTCGCCGCGGAGTACCTCCGCAGGCCGTCGCGATCCCGAGGCGCCGGCGAGCAGAACAGCAAGCAGGACGCCACAAAACGGGGCGTAGCTCAGCTTGGTAGAGCGCACGGTTCGGGACCGTGAGGCCGGAGGTTCAAATCCTCTCGCCCCGACCATTTCCTTTCTCTTCCCTTCCCAACGAGAAGCAGAACGCGTTTCCTTCCGGGGCGCTTCGTCGCGCCCGCTGGTAGGATCCGCCGCGATTCTCAAGGGAGCGGACATGAACGGACTGGCGAAGTTCTGGCAGCAGGCGCGCTCCGGCTTCTCGCGGACCTTCTGGGTCGCGAACGTCATCGAGCTTTTCGAACGCCTCGCCTACTACGGCTCGAAGGCGATCCTCACGGTGTATATCGCCGAGCAGGTCGGACTCGGACCCGGCAAGGCCGGTTTCCTCGTCGGCAGCCTGTTCAACACGCTCCTGTACTTCCTCCCCCCGCTCGCCGGAACCCTCGTTGATCGCTACGGGTTCAAGAAAAGTCTGCTCACCTGCTTCTCGATCTTTTCGATCGGCTACTTCCTGATCGGCTTCGGCGGACTGCCGCAGGGCAAGGCACTCGTCGATTCGATGGGCGGCTCGACCTACATGATCGCCGCGCTCGTCATCACGGCGATCGGCGGCTCGCTCATCAAGCCGTGCATCGTCGGCACCGTCGCCCGGACGACGACGCCGGAGACCAAGGGGCTGGGGTATTCGATCTACTACACGCTGGTGAACTTCGGCGGCGCGATCGGGCCGCTGCTCGCGCTGCAGGTCCGTGAGCACAAGGGGATCGCCTACGTTCTCATCATGTCGTCGCTGGTGAGCCTGGGGCTCATCGTCGGTACGGCGATCTTTTATCGCGAGCCGCCGCGCCCCGTGGACGCTGCAGCGCCCAAGTCGATGGGCGGCGTCCTCGCCGACATGGCCAAGGTCTTCACCAACCTTAAGTTCGTCAGTTTCCTGGTCATCTTCTCGGGCTTCTGGATCATGTTCTGGCAGATCTTCTACTCGCTGCCGTTCTACGTGAAGGATGTGCTGCACTTCGGCAAGTTCGAACTGATCGAAACGGTCGATGCCTGGACGATCATCCTGGTGACGATTCCGATCACGGCGCTGGCGAAGAAGATGAAGTCGCTTTCGGCGATGACGCTCGGCTTCGCGATCGCGTCGGTTTCCTGGTTCCTGATGGGCGCTTCACCGACGCTGACCTTCACGATCGCTGCGATCGTCATGTTCGCGCTGGGAGAGGGGCTGCAGTCGCCGCGCTATTACGAGTACGTCGCCGACCTCGCACCCAAGGAGCAGGTCGGAACTTACATGGGGTTCGCTTTCCTGCCGATCGCGATCGGAACGTTCATCGCCGGCGCGATCGCCGGACCTCTCGTCGAGCGCTACGTCGGCGTCACGGAGAACAAGATCTTCACGCCAGGTCCGGATTTCGCCCAGGCGGGGCACATGTGGTTCTGGATCGGCGGAATCGGCGTCGTCTCGACGCTCGCGATGCTCGCCTACGACCGCCTGGTGGTGAAACGCGCCTGAACGGAAGGCATCCGGCGCTCGCGGTGAGGCGTATCCTTCGAGGATGAGCCTCCTATCACCGTCGTCTTCCGCACCTTCGGCATCGAACCCCAGGGGAAGCCGTCGCGCTGTTCTGGCGACGGCTTTCGTGTTGCTGTTCCTCGCGCCGCTCGCGCCCGTCGCCGCTCACGACTACTGGCTGGAGCTCTCGAACTTCAGGCCTGAGGTCGGGAAAGGCGTGCTGGTTTCGCACCGCGTCGGCGAGCACCTGGCCGGTGAAGCGGTACCGCGCAATCCACTCGCGATCCTGCGCTTCGATGTCGTCGATGCCGCCGGCGAAGCGACGCCGGTCGACGGACGGGACGGCGTCGATCCCGCGGGTTTCTTCTCCAACCGCCTCGCGGGAACGAGCCGGATCGTCTTCGAAAGCAAGCCCTCGTTCGTCGAGCTCCTTCCCGAGAAATTCGCCGACTATTTAGTCCTCGAAGGCCTCGAGAAGATCGGCCGCGAGCGCGAGAAGCTCGGCGAGAGCACGAAGCTCGGTCGCGAGGGCTTCTCGCGCAGCGCGATCGCGGTTCTCTGCTCGGGCGTTCCGGGCTCCGCAAGAGCCAAAGGCCCGCAGCCGGTCGGTATTGAGCTCGAGATCGTCGCCGAGCACGACCCGTGTGCCTGGAAATCGGGCGAGGACGTCGACTTTCGGATTCTGTTTCGCGGCCAGCCCGCGCCCGGGCTCCTGGTCATGGCGCTCTCGAAAAGCGATCCGATGCACCCGTTGACCTTGCGCAGCGATGCGAAGGGGCGAGTCCACTTCAGGTTTCCCGTCGGCGGCTTCTGGCTGGTGAAGGCGGTTGAGATGGTTCGCGCCGAAGGTCTTCCGAATGCCGACTGGCGGAGCTATTGGGCCTCGATGACCTTCGAGCTGCCCGAGCCTCCGAAGTGAACCTCTCGCAGGCCGCGGCCCGGGGTCTTGCCGGGGCATTCCTGCTTTTCTCCGGCTCCAGCACGGCCTTCGCGCATCAGTTCGGTGCGCTTCAGGTCGATCTCGGTGCGCCCGCCGACGGGCGGGTCCAGGTCACGGTCACGGTGGATCCGGAGCACCTGCCGCCAGGACTGGTGCCGGAGTCGACCCCTGCCGGCGATCGCGGCCGCGTCGCTCTGGACACCCTCGCTGCGGCCCTCGTTTTCGAGAGCGGGGGCGAAAAGCTCTCGATGAAGGATGGCGAACGATCGGCGCCCGTGGCGACGGCTTCGCCGTCGGGCGGACTCTTTCTCTACCGGAGCTTTTTTCTTGACGTTCCCGAGGGCGCGCAAGAGTTGCGGATTGGCGAGACTCTGCCGGTCGGCGCTTTCGTCGTGCGGGCGCCGGCGATCGAGGGCAAGGACGCCCCTCTGCACTGGGCAGAGGGCGGGGGAGCGGCGGTCGAGGTCGTCCTCGGTGCGCCGGTCGCGGCGCCGTCGCGCGGGCAGGTCTTTCGCCAGTACGTCGTCCTCGGCTTCACTCACATTCTGCCCAAAGGTCTGGATCACATCTGTTTCGTGCTCGGGCTCTTCCTCCTTTCGACGCGCTGGAAGGCTCTGCTCGTCCAGGTGACGTCGTTCACGGTCGCGCACACGCTGACCCTTGCAGCGTCGATCTACGGCGTCGTTGCCCCTGACCATCGTATCTACGAAGGCTCGCAA
>JBDTQG010000050.1:0-23601 GCA_039932315.1 Thermoanaerobaculia bacterium | reverse complement strand
CAAGCCGACGGCGATCGTCGTCGGCCTCCTCGTCGCCGCCGCTGTTCTTTTCATCGACACGCCGCTTCTCCACCAACCGGAGACCGGTGCGCGGCCGGCGCACGCGGCGGCGATCGCGTCGCTCATGGCGATCTGGTGGCTGACCGAAGCGATCCCGATCTACTGGACGGCCTGTCTGCCGATCCTGCTCTTTCCACTGTCCGGAGTCTTCGGCGGCGGCATGGCGAGCGACTTCCGTTCGGCGGTCTCCCCTTACTTCGATCCGTACATCTTTCTCTTCGCCGGCGGCATGGCGATCGCGGCCGCGATGCAGCAGTGGAATCTGCATCGCCGGATCGCGCTCGGCATCATGCAGAAGATCGGAACCGATCCGCGGCGCCTGCTCGCCGGCGTCCTCACCGCGACCGCATTCATCTCCCTGTGGATCTCGAACACCGCCACGGCGACGATGATGATGCCGATCGGCATCGCACTGATTGTTCAGCTCGAAGCCCGAAACGGCAGTCGGCTGCGCCACTACGGCATGGCGATCATGCTGGCGATCGCCTACGGCGCGAATATCGGCGGCATCGGGACGAAGATCGGCACCGCGCCCAACGGCCAGTTCGCCGGCTTCCTCGAGCGCATGGGGAAGTCGATCAGCTTCATGCAGTTCCTGGCGGTCGGACTGCCCTTCGTCGTGCTCATGCTGCCGATCGTCTGGGCCGTGCTCTGGCGTTTGGGAAAGAAGGATGAGCTCGCCGGCGATGCGCAGGATGTAGTGCGCGCGGAGCTCGCCGCGCTCGGCAAGGTTCAGCGGCCGGAGCGCATCGTCGCGCTGACCTTCCTCGCTGCGGCCGCCTTGTGGATCGTGAGCAAGCCGATCGTCGACGCGCTCTCGCCGCAGTTCGTATCGTTCGCTCCATGGAAGCTCGGCACGGCGCACGTCGAGGGGGCGATCGCGATGGCAGCGGCGCTCGTCCTTCTCCTCTGGCCGCACCGCGGCCGCCGGGTTCTCGAGATGAATGCTCTCGGGAAGGTACCCTGGGAGACGCTTCTTCTTCTCGGCGGAGGTTTCGCGATGGCAGCGGGAATTCAGCAGAGCGGACTGTCGGGCTGGATGGGCGCGCAGCTCTCCGGGATCGCCTCGATGCCGCCGCTCGCGCAGATCCTCCTGGCCTCTGTCGCGACCGTCGCGCTCTCCGCCGTCGCCTCGAACACCGCGACCATCGCCGTCATGCTGCCGGTGCTGAAGGACGCCACCGGTCCGGGCGTCATGACCAGCGTGCTCTTCGCCGCAACGATCGCCGCCTCTTGCGACTTCGCGCTGCCCGCCGGAACGCCGCCCAACGCGATCGTTTTCGGCAGCGGCTACGTCCGCATCCCGACCATGGCGAAGATCGGGATCCAGCTCGATCTCCTCGCAGCGCTGGTCGCCGCCTTCTGGTGCTGGGCCATCGTTCCGCTCGTCCTGGGAAACTAGCTCTAGCGCAGCGTCGAAATCAGGACGACGAGGAGCGCGATCGGGCAGAACCAGCGCAGCAGCCAGAACGAGACGCGGCGCGCGAAGGACGTCGTCTCCCTCAACTCGTCGTCGAGAATCTCGCGTCGCATCCGCCAGCCGACGAAGACGGTCGTCATGAGCGCGCCTACAGGCAGCAGAACGTTCGATGCGACGTAGTCGACGATCTCGAAGAAATTCTTGCCGGCGAAGAATGGAAGCCACGAGAGCGGGTGCCAGTTGGAGGCGAGATTGAACGACAGGAGTGACCCGACGCCCATCGCCCAGGCCGTCGCCGTCGCGATGGCCACCGCCGTGCCGCGCGACACTCCCCGGTGCTGTTTCAACCAGGCGACGAGAGGCTCGAGCGCCGCGATCGACGGCGTCAGGGCCGACAGCGTCAGCAGGAAGAAGAACAACGTCCCGACGAGGCGCCCGCCGGGCATTTCCGCGAAGACGGTAGCCAGCACGTCGAAGACGAGCTCCGATCCGCCCGCAGGGTTCATTCCGTAGCGGAAGACGAGCGGGAAGATCGTGAGCGTCGCGAGAAGCGACACGAGCAGGATGGAACCGCTGATGAGAAGCGCCGACCTCACGAGGGACGCTCCGCGCGGCATGTAGGCCCCGTACGCGAGCATCATCGCCATTCCGACACCGGTGGCGAAGAATGCCTGGCCGACGGCCGCGACGAAGACCTGCGGAGTCATCGCCGCGAAATTCGGCGCGAAAGCGAAGGCGATTCCGGCGCGAGCGTCGCCGTGGGTGAGGGCATATCCGGCCAGGATGAGAAGCAGGAGCAGCAGTGTGGGCGCGCGAACCCGGGTTGCAAGCTCGATTCCCCGGCTCACGCCACGCGCCGAGATGAACGCGACGATCGCGAGGAAAGCGATATGCCAGGCGCCGAGCTCGAGCGGACGGCTGAGGAATTCGTGCCAGAGCGTGGCCACTGCAGGCCGGCTGAGTCCGGAAAGCGCGCCGGTCGCGCATTTCCATGTATACGCCAGTACCCATCCGGCAATGACGGTGTAGTAGGAGACGATCGCGAACGCCGCGATCGTCCCGAGAATTCCGATCGCGTTCCACCGCCGCGACCTTCCCGATTCGACGGCGACTTTCCCTGCGGCATCGGGCGGGCTCTCCCGCGAGCGCCGCCCGAGAGCGAACTCGGCAGTGAGAAGCGGCGTCGCGATCGCGAGACACGCCAGGACGAAGACGAAGAGGAATGCGCTCCCGCCGCCCGTTCCGACGAGGTACGGCAGTCTCCAGATGCTGCCGAGACCGACGGCCGCGCCGATCGTCGCGAGATAGGTCGCGAAGCGGGAGGACCAGACGGGAGTCCCGGCGCCCCCGGGGCTCGCCGCACTCGCCGCACTCGCTGAACTCGCTGCGTTCTCGGAAGCCATGCATTTCCTCTCGGTTCGAAAACGCGGTCAGTGCGTTCCCGCGGACGCCCGCTCGGAGACGCTGCGATCGCGACGGAAACGGTCGAGCTCGAACGGCGCGATGAGCGCGGGCACCCGGCGGGTGGCAATGAGCTCCGCGAGATTCTTTCCCGACGCCGGAATCGCCTTGAATCCCCACGTCCCCCAGCCCGTCGACAGGAAGAAACCATCGATCGGCGTCAGTCCGAGAAGCGGCGAATAGTCCGGAGTCATGTCACAGACGCCCGTCCATTGACGGAGGAGTCGAAGGTTGGCCATGAACGGGAAGAGGTCGATCGCGCGTGCCGCGCACGACGAGATGAAGGGAAAGGTCGAGCGGGTCGAGTAGGTGGTGTACGGATCGATCTCTGCGCCGACAAGAATTTCTCCGCGCGCGCTCTGCGAGATGTAAATGTGCAGGTCTGCGGAGGCGACGATCCGGTCGAGCACGGGCCGGTATGCCTGGGTCACGAAAGCCTGCAGCGGCTGCGTGACGATGGGCAGGCGCAGGCCCGCCATGTCCGCGATTCCGGTGACGTATCCGCCGACCGCGCTGAGCACCGCGCCGGCGGCGATCGATCCCCGATTCGTCTTCACGCCGGTACAGCGGCCCTTGTCGATCGATATTCCGGTGACCTCCGTCGCCTGATGGATCTCGACGCCGAGACGCTCCGCCGCGCGGGCGTATCCCCAGACCACACCATCGTGGCGGATGATCGCCCCCGGCGGGTGGTACGAGGCGCCGAGAATCGGGCGGTGCCCGCCACAGGTCATGTCGAGCTGCGGGCAGCTGGCGGCCACCTCGGCAGCGTTCATGAACACCGTATCGACGCCGTAGACCCGATTCTGCAGGGCGCGCTCGCGCTCGCTGTTCAGCTGCGCTTCGGAGTGCGCCATCCAGAGCAGTCCGCGCTCGGACCAGACGAGATTGAAGTCGAGCTCTTCGGCGAGCGTGCGATAGAGCTTCGTACTCTCGTCGTAGAAGCGGATCGTCGCGGGCGTCTTGTAGTTCGCGCGCAGAACCGTCGTATTGCGCCCGGTGTTTCCCGAACCGATGTAGGCGCGCTCGAGCACGGCCACACTCTTCACGCCATGCTCGCGCGCGAGATAGTAGGCGGTCGCGAGTCCGTGCCCGCCGCCGCCGATGATGACGACGTCGTAGCTCGCCCGGAGCTCGCGCTCCGCGAGGGGTCCGCTCAAGAAGCCGACTCCCCGGAGGGCGGCTTCCGCAGCACGAGGCGCGTCGTCACGGGATCGGCGACGTCCCGAATGCGTCGCGCGACGAAGTCCGCGAACGGCGACGGCACGAAGAGATCGAGACCGGCATCCGTCGACAGGAGTTTTCCCGGCACATCTGCAAAAGCGCACTGGAGAAAAAACGGCCGCGTCTCGGGAAGCGCAATTTCCATGAGCTGGGAGACAAGGGCCAGCAGCCGGCGCGAACCGACCCGCTCCGCCTTTTCCTCGTCGCGGAAACGGAAAAGCGCCCAGCCGTCGCTCGCATCGACGACCAGTGTGGCAGGCTCGATCGTCGCGAGTACCTCCTCGCATCGACGGACGAGCGCAGACTCCTGCTGCACCACTTCGACGCGCCAAAGCTCATCGGGAGCGATCCAGAAACCGTTCGATGCCGAATATTCCCCTTTACCGAGCCTTTTTTCCAGCTCGCGAAGTGCCCCCGACGTCGCATGACACGCAACAATCGCAACCGACTCCTGCCGGATCTCAAGCACGCAGACGTTCGCCTTTCGGGTCGTAGAAGGCCGTTCGAACGACTCTTCCTGGAAGGTCGCCGCGGGTGTCGCGGGCGATGACCTGCTCGGGAACGGCTCCGTCGGGATGCCGGACCCAGCCCAGGGCGACACCGATTCCCAGGGTCGGCGAGTAGCGCGACGAGGTGAGATGCCCGACGTGCGAGCTGGCAGGCGCACCGGACAAGGACTCGCCGGCGAAGAGCTGGGCACCCTCCTCCGGCGCGCGATCTCCGGCGAAAGAGATCTTCAGCAGGGAGCGCTCGCGCGGCAGACGGGCGATGCGCGCGAGCGCCGCCTGGCCGAGGAAGTACGGCTTCTCCATCCTCACGGCCCAGTCGGCTCCGACCTTCGCCGGAGTAGTGTCGAAGTCGGTGTCGAGACCGACGATGAAGTGCCCCTTCTCGAGGCGGAGGAGCTTCAGTGCATCGAGCCCGTGCGGCCGCAGACCGAACTTTTTTCCCGCCTCCGTCAGCGCATCCCAGAGAGCCGGCGAGCTGCCGCTCGGGTGATGCAGCTCGACACTGAGCTCGCCCACGAAACCGACGCGGATCGCGAGACATGGAACGCCGGCGACCTCGACCTCACGCAGTCCACCGAACGGAAGGCTCGAATTGTCGATCGCCGCCGGCACCTCGACGAGCCGCGCCAGCAGATCCCGCGTCCGCGGACCGGCGACGTGAATGGCGCTCATCGCCGCCGTCCGGTTCGCGATGTGGACGCGAAGTTTCCAGGTCTCGGCCCAGTCGCGCATCCAGGCCTCGGCGCTGTCGGCGCCGGACGACGTGAAGGTGACGTAGAACTCTCCTTCCGAGAGCTTGCCGACCAGGCCGTCGTCGAAGATCGAACCGGCCTCGTTGAGAAGAAGGGCGTAGCGGCTGCGCCACGGAGCGAGGTCGGCGACACGACAGGGATAGAGACGCTCGAGAAACTCCGTCGCGTCCGGTCCGGCGATACGGTATTTCCCCAGCGTCGAAACATCCATCAAGCTGACGCTTTCGCGGACGGCCCGATACTCTGCGCGAGCATCCCCGTAGTGCGACGGGCGCTTCCAGACGCCGGCCCATTCGAGGGTGGCGCCGAGCGCGAGGTGGCGCGTGTGAAGCGAGGTATGCGCTTCGGGCGGCGTGCGGACTCCCGCGGCGAGATCGGCGAGCCGCACCGGTCGCGCCGGGGGACGCGCGATGGTCTTTTTCGTCGCTGCGGGACTCGCTGTGCGCTCCTGAATGAAAGCCCGCAGCGGTGCGTGACAGAGCGCTCCCTGACAGGCTCCCTGGGTCGTCTTGGTGTAGCGCTTCATGAGCTCGGTGAAGCGCATGCCGTCGTTCCAGGCGGATTGAAGGTCGGTGCCACGCGCGTCCTCGCACAGACAGACGAAGCCCCGGCTCACCGGAAGGGAGGGAGAGATCGGCGGCCTTTCTCCTCCCGCGACGCCGGGAAGAGCTCTCTCGACCTGGCTTGCCGCGATTCCACTGGCTTCCGCTTCGGCGATCGAGCACCCCACCTGCACCACTTCGCCGGCTCCGCTCACCGGCTCGAGATCGGCCTGGCGCAACAGGCTGTCGCGCGGCTCCCATCCGAGCGCGAGGACGAGCGCGTCGCAGGCGCGCTTCCGCAGCGTGCCGTCGACCTCGATGACGACGCCGCGGAGAGCGCTCCGGCCGAACGCAGCACGGATCCTTCCGCCGACGACCCGTTCGATTCCGTCGGGTACGCGGTCCGCGAGCTCGGCGGGAACGATCGCCGCGACGATCCGGCAGTCACTTTCGGCTCGCGTGCGCGCGGCAAGGGAGAGGAGCGTCTCGACACCCTCTCCGGTCGACACCGCGACGACGATCCTCTTCCCGGGCGCCATTCCGTGGACGCCTGCCATGCGCGCCGCGCCACGCCCCATCCACACACCCGGAAGATCGTTGCCGGGAAAGATCGCATGGCGCTCGACGGCTCCCGTCGCGACGACGATTCGCTGCGGGTGGACAACGTGCAGTCCGTGAACGCCCACGACGGGCACGACCGGACCGGGATAAATGCCGATCGCGACGCTGCGCTCCAGCAACACTGCCGTCGGCGACGCACGCAGATTCGCCTGCAGCGCCTGCAGTCGATCGCGCGCGGCTCCCGGAGCGAAGCTCTCGCCGATGCCGCCTTCCTCCACCAGAAGAACGCGCTCGCCGCGCTCCGCGGCGGCCGCGGCGGCCGCGAGGCCGGCGATGCCGCCGCCCACGATCAGCAGATCGGGATGGTGATGCTGCCGCTCCACGGCCGGCGCAGTGACGTCGCGGCGAACGGTTCCGATCCCGGCGCTCTCGCGCGCGACCCACTCTCCGAATCGGCGCCAGAGGACAGGACCTCGCGGCGGCCGGTAGCCGTCGCTCACCGTGTGTCGCTCCCGCCGGCGGCCGACGAAGCGGAGAAGCAGCCGACGCATCGGCCCGGCGCGCTCCGCCCGCTCCACATGTCGAGCGGCATTCGCCGGCACCCGGCAGGTCCGCACGGCCGGCTCTCCATCGACCGCCATGAGGCAGTTCGGGCAGTCTCCGGTCAGGCAATAGAGCCCACGCGGACGTTGAAACTTGAACGAACGAGAGAAGACGCGGACACCGGCACGAAACAGGGCCGAGGCCACCGTATCGCCGGGGAAGGCGGGAATCCGGCGCCCTTCGAAGAGGAACTCTCCGGCGCACGGCGACGGATCAGACGGGCGCATGAACCTCCTGCGACAGCGTGTTCCGCCGCGCCGTATGCCAGCGCCGGCATCCGGCGTGATGAAACCAGCGCTCCTCTTCGATTCCGCAGCTGTTGGCGCGCGACCAGACGCGATCGAAATCGGCGGCGAGGACGTCGGGCGCTGTCGCGCTCACGGCGGCCGGCGCGGCGGCGGGCTCGATCTCGCCGCCGAACCAGAATTCAGTGAACGGACGCGGACCGCAGTTCGGACAGGTCAGGCGCAGCGCCATGCGGCCCTTTCTCGGAAGCGGAGCGAGCATAGTCTCCGCGCCGAACGGAAGTCGAGCGCCGTGAACGGGAGCATCGCAGCCTGGAGCGCCTTCACACGCGAGCCGGCGCATACGCCTCCGCGGATTTGCAAAGTCGCATCCATGTAGATAGATTTACTGATGTGAATACGGCGTCCGACTGCTACCGACTGCTCGGAGACGAGGCCCGCCTGCGGATGCTCCGCCTCCTCTCCCGCGAGAGGCTCAACGTCACGGAGCTCACCGCCGTGCTCGGACTGGCGCAGTCCGGTGTGTCGCGGCATCTCAAGCTGCTCAAGGCGGCGGGTTTCATCGAGGAACACAAGAGCGGCGGCTTCACCTACCACTCTCTCGCCGACCTGCGGGCACTGGGACTGGGCTCCCTCCTGACCGCGCTGCTCGAACAGTTCGAGCAGGCCGCCCACGATCCTGCGGTGAAGGCCGACGAGTCGCGCCTGCGGGAAGTGCACCGCCTGCGGCGCGAGAATTTCCTCGAACACTCGGCCGATGCGCGGGACAACCGGCAGCTCGTCCCCGGGAGAAGCTGGGCAGCATGGTCCCGTGCGCTCGGCCTGCTGCTGCCCGCGCTCCGGGTGGCCGACCTCGGCTGCGGCGAGGGCTATCTCGCGATCGAAGCGTCGCGGTGGGCCTCGACGGTGCTCGCCGTCGACCGCTCGGAGACCGTCCTCGAGCGCGCGCGCGCGCTGGCGCAACGACGGCGCGCGTCGAACATCGTGTGGAAGCGCGGAGAGCTCGAACGTCTGCCGTTGAAGACCGGCTCCGTCGACGTCGCGCTCCTGTCCCAGGCACTTCATCACGCACTGGACCCGGCGAAGGCCGTTTCCGAAGCTGTGCGCATCGTTGCACCCGGCGGACGGGTGCTCGTGCTCGAGCTGCGTCAGCACGACGAGCACTGGGTCCGGGAGACCCTGGGCGATCGGACGCTCGGCTTCAGCGACCCGCAACTGCGGCAACTTCTCGCGGGCGGCGGACTCACGGACATCCGGTTGGCGGTCGGCGCGAGCAAGGCCGGCGACCCGTTCGGAGTGACGATCGCCGTGGGGCAGAAAGCCGCACCGGCCTCTCCCGATCCGGCAGGAAGAAAGAAACGGACCTCATGACCACCGTCGGCAGGACAGAAAGTGCGACAACCGACTCCGGCCTCGGAGCCGCAAAACATCCCCTCGAAGAGCTCATGGCGCAGCGGATCGCGATCATCGACGGCGCCATGGGTACGACCATTCGCACCTACGGGATGACGGAGCTCGAGATCCGCGGCGATCGGTTCCGCGACGCCACGAAGGATCTGCTGAACAACGGCGACCTGTTCACGCTGACCCAGCCGACGATGATCTGCGACATTCATCGGCGCTTCCTCGAGGCCGGCGCCGACATCCTCGAGACGAACACGTTCGGCGCGACCTCGATCAGCCAGAGCGAATTCTTCGTCGACGATCCGCGCGAACGCGGCGGGCGGAAGGATCCGGCGTTCTACCAGAAGATCATCGACGACCCGTTCCTGCGCGGCCTGGCGTGGGACATCAACGAGCAATCCGCCCGGCAGTGTCGCGAGTGGGCCGACCGGGTGGCCGACGCCACCGGCCGCCGGCGATTCGTCGCCGGCGCCATCGGACCCTTGACGGTATCGCTGTCGAATTCTCCGGATGCCGACGATCCGGGCTTCCGTGTCGTTACGTTCGACCAGGTCAAGCAGGCCTATGCAGAACAGGTCCGTGCGCTCGTCGCAGGGGGCTCGGATCTGTTGCTGGTCGAAACCATCTTCGATTCGCTCAACGCCAAGGCGGCGCTGGTCGCCATTCAGGAGGTCTTCGAAGAGGACCGGATCCATCTCCCGATCATGATCTCCGCAGCCGTGGGTCGCGGCGGCGAAACGATGATCTCCGCGCAGACGATCGAGGCATTCTGGAACGCCGTCGCACACGTCTCGCCGCTCTCGGTGGGCCTCAACTGCTCGCTCGGGCCGGACCTCATGTACCCGTTCCTGCAGGATCTCGCGGCGAAGTCGACCTCCGCCATTTCCTGCTATCCCAACGCAGGTCTCCCCAACCCCTTGTCGCCCACGGGTTTCGACCTCGAGCCCGCCGACATGGCGCGTCATCTCAGCCATTTCGCGAAGGACGGACTGATCAACATCGCCGGCGGATGCTGTGGCAACACGCCCGAGCACATCGCCGCGATCGCGAGCGCGCTCGACCACGAGGCCGGCCGCAGCATTCCTTCGAGACGCGTCACCGGAGACGAGGTGCGCCGGCGATCGGTCACCGTTCCGCGATCGATCGAGCTCTCGGGCTCTCAGCCGTTCACACAGCAGATCGGCGCGTACATGATGATCGGCGAACGCACGAACGTCGCCGGTTCGCCCAAGTTCGCCCGATTGATCAAGGACGGGAAGTACGAGGATGCCGTCAGCGTCGCCCGTCAGCAGGTCGAGAACGGCGCCAACGTCATCGACATCTGCATGGACGAAGGGATGATCGACGGAGTGACGGCCATGACTCGCTACCTGCAGCTCCTGGGCAGCGAGCCCGAAGTGGCGAAAGTCCCGTTCATGGTCGACTCTTCCAAATGGGAGGTCATCGAGGCCGGACTGAAGTGCCTGCAGGGAAAAGGCATCGTCAATTCGATCTCTCTGAAAGAGGGTGAGGCGCTCTTCCGCCAGCACGCGAGGACCGTGCGCGCTTACGGCGCGGCGGTCGTGGTCATGGCATTCGACGAGCAGGGCCAGGCGGCGACTTTCGAGGACAAGATCCGCATCTGCGAGCGCGCTTACCGAATTCTGGTGGACGAGATCGGCTTTCCTCCGGAAGACATCATCTTCGATCCGAACATCCTCACGGTCGCCACGGGGATGGAGGAACACAACAACTACGCAGTCGACTTCATCAATGCGACGCGCTGGATCAAGGAGAATCTCCCGCACGCCAAGGTGAGCGGCGGTGTATCCAACGTGTCTTTCAGCTTCCGCGGCAACAACAAGGTCCGCGAAGCGATGCATTCGGCCTTCCTGTTTCACGCCATCGCGGCCGGAATGGACATGGGAATCGTCAACGCCGGCATGCTCGAGGTTTACGAGGAGATCGAACCGGAACTGAAGACGCTGGTCGAGGACGTTCTCCTGAACCGCCGTCCCGACGCGACGGAGCGCCTCGTCGAGTTCGGCGAAGCGCTCAAGGCGGCCGGTGCCGGAGTCGTGCTCAACGAAAAGCAGCTGGAGGCCTGGCGCAGCGACACGGTGGAGGCACGGCTCGCCCACGCGCTCGTCAAAGGCATCGATACCTATATCGATGCCGACACGGAAGAGGCCCGCGCGAAGCTCGGGCGGCCGTTGCTGGTGATCGAAGGACCACTGATGGACGGCATGAGCGTGGTCGGCGACCTCTTCGGCGCGGGCAAGATGTTTCTGCCGCAGGTGGTCAAGTCCGCGCGCGTCATGAAGAAGGCGGTGGCTTACCTTCTTCCGTTCATGGAGGCCGAGAAGGCGGAGATGGCGGCCTCCGGGCAGACCGTCAGGACGCGGGGAAAGATCGTTCTCGCTACCGTGAAGGGCGATGTGCACGACATCGGCAAGAACATCGTCGGGGTGGTGCTGGCGTGCAACAACTACGACGTCATCGACATGGGTGTCATGGTGCCCTGCGAAAAGATCCTCGAGCGGGCGCGCACCGAGAAGGCCGACGTGATCGGCCTGAGCGGATTGATCACGCCTTCGCTCGACGAGATGGTGCATGTCGCCAAGGAGATGGAGCGTCAGGGCTTCACCCTGCCGCTGCTGATCGGCGGAGCGACGACGAGTCGCACCCACACCGCCATCAAGATTGCTCCCCACTACAGGCAGCCGGTCGTCCACATCCTCGACGCCAGCCGCGCCGTGCCCGTCGCCACGACGCTCCTGAACGACGAGAGCAAGGCGACCTTCGTCGCGCAGCACCAGGCGGACTACGCGAGCATCCGGCGGAACCACACGACTTCGCGCCAGCCCCTGGTGGATCTCGCGACCGCGCGCGAGCGCCGCACTCCCATCGCCTGGAACGTGGACGACCTGTCCCAACCGGAGTTCACCGGGGTGCGAGGCCTCGACGATTTTCCGCTGGGCACGCTGCGCGACTACATCGATTGGACGCCCTTCTTCCATACGTGGGAATTGCGCGGCGTGTACCCGAAGATCTTGAACGACGAGAAATACGGGGCGCAGGCGAAACAGGTCTTCTCGGAGGGTAACGCGCTTCTGGATCGGATCATCGCCGGGCGCCAGATCCGCGCTCGCGGCGTATATGGACTCTTTCCCGCGAACGCCGTAGGCGACGACGTCGAGCTCTACTCCGGAGCCGACCGCTCCCGGGTCATCGCCCGCCTGCACTTCCTGCGTCAACAGATGGACCGTGGAGCCGACCACCCCTGCCGCTCGTTGGCCGATTTCGTCGCGCCCTCCGAGACGCACCTGCCCGATCATCTCGGCGCCTTCGCCGTGACGACGGGCATCGGTCTGAACGAGCTGTGCGAGAGCTTCCGGGCGCAGCACGACGACTACAACGCGATCATGGCCGAGGCCCTGGCCGACCGTCTCGCGGAGGCGTTCGCCGAATATCTGCACCAGCGCGTCCGCAAGGAGTGGGGCTACGGTCGCGACGAATCCTTCACGCCGGAGGAGTTGATCAAGGAAAGGTACCGCGGCATCCGGCCGGCGCCCGGCTATCCCGCCTGCCCTGACCACACTGAGAAGGGCACGCTCTGGGATCTGCTCGACGTCGAGGCGCGGACCGGGATGCGCCTCACCGAATCGTTCGCGATGTGGCCGGGCTCGAGTGTCAGCGGCCTGTACTTCGCACATCCCGAATCGCGCTACCTGACGCTCGGCAGGATCGATCGCGACCAGGTCGTCGATTACGGCCGGCGCAAAGGCATGCCGGTCGCCGAGGTCGAGCGCTGGCTCGGTCAGAATCTGAACTACGATCCCGTCGAGACGTCTTCTTCCTAGGGCGGGCGCACGCCCGCAGGGCGGCCCGCCTGCCCGACCGTTGAAGTCGCGAAGAAAGGAAGCGCGCAACGCAGGGATGGTGCAACCGATGGATCCGAAGCGATGTCCACTGTGTCAGGCCGACAACGCCTGTGAGCTCGAGCGCGGCGCTGGCAGTTGCTGGTGCTTCTCCCTCGACATCCCGCAGGGAGTTCTCGAGCGAGTGCCTGAGGAAGCTCGTGGATTAGCCTGCGTCTGCAAGCGCTGCGCAATCGGTCAGCGCGCGGCAGCGGCAGAGCCGGCCACGACCGGTCAGCGCAGGTAGCCGAGCGCGCGGAGCTGGGCCTCTTCTTCCGCGGTGAATGGCTGTGCCTGGCTCGTTCCGGCGGCGCCCGGCGCGAGGCGGCGCGCGGCGGCGATCGCCAGGGCATGCAGAAGTTCGAGCCGGGACGCTTCGACTTCTCGGCCCGGCAGCAGGTTCGTCAACTCGCCGGGATCCGTGCCGAGGTCGTAAAGCGCGCGCGGAAATTCCGCCGTCGCGAACAACAACTTGAGACTGCCCTGGCGCACGGCCTCTTTCGAGATCATCAGCGGATCGTGCGCCGGGGAGGGCCGCGCGAGATCGTGGCCGGGAAGGTCGTCCGTCGCAAGACCGAAATCCGCGAGAATCGTCGGAGCGATGTCGAGCGCGGTCGAAAAGCGGGCGGTGATCCTGCCACGGCGCGCTTCCGCCTCGCTCCGCGCGGAGGCGGGCCACTTCACCAGCAGCGGCACGCGCAGCGTCTCCTCGTGCGGCGTCGTGTGCAGGAAGTAGCCGTGCTCGCCGAACTGCTCTCCATGATCGCCGGTGAGGACGATGAGCGTGCCGTCCCAGAGACCCGCGCGCCTGAGATCGTCGAAGAAGACACCGAGCTGAGCGTCCAGCGTCTCCACGCCGCGGTCATAGAGGTAGCGCGTGATCTCGCGCTCCTGCGGAATCGCCGGCAGCTGTCCATGGTTGATGGCGATGAGGCGCTGGCTAGCACACGACTCGCCATCGCAGCCGTAGCCTGAAACGCCGAATTTCTCCGCGATCTTCGCGCGCGTCATCCCGCGGGACTCGTACGGCAGGATTCCGAAATCCGAATGCGCGCCGTAGAGGTGAACGAAGAGGAACGAATCTCCTTCGCGGTGGGCGCTCGCCCAGTCCGCCGCAACCCGCAGCTCCTGCTCGACCGACCAGGGCGAGAGCTGATACGTGCCGAAGCCCTGATTGAGACCGAACTTCTCCGCGAAGAAGGGAGCAATCTCCATGAATGCGCCGGTGCTTGCGCCCGCGGCGGCGAGGCGCTCGGCGACGGTCTCGATCTCCGGGCGCAAGGGCCGATCGCCGCGGTCCGTTCCATGAACGTCGACCGGCAGTCCGGTGAGCATCGACGCGTGCGACGGTTTGGTCGAGATCTCTTCGGACCAGGCGGGCGTGAAGCGCTCGGACTCCGCGAGCAGAAGGTCGAGATTCGGCGTGACGGTGCGGGCGCCGATGGCGCCGATCTCGCCCTCGCGAAACGCATCGAGTGAAATCAGGATGGCGCGCTTCCGTGGGCCGCCGGCTCGCGCCTCGTTGGTGCGCGTCACCGGCAGCTCGGCGCGGACGCCGAGCGCGTGAACGAAGATGCGGCCGACTCCAGGCGAGCCTTCACCGCGCTCCGCTCCGGAGTGCTCAGCGTGGATCTGCAGCCGCACCTTTCCGCCGTTCGCTGCCAGCCCGAGCCTCGCCTCCTGCCAACCCTCTGCGAGGTCGACGGCGAGGTCCTGCCAGCGCCCGTCCGGAAGAAAAGCCCGCACCTCGAGCTTTCCCGTGGCGACACCCGCCGACTCTTCTGCGCAGCCGCCGAGGTAGAGCTCGGCGGCGCCGGCGAGGGTGACGGTATACGTGCGAGTTTCACCATCTGCGAAGACCAGCGAATATCTCGACTCGTCGTCACACGTGTGAATCCCGATCTGCGGATCGAACGGGCCGTAGCGCGCCGCGTCAACGACCACGTCCTGATAGCGAACATCGAAGTACTCATGGGCGGCCCTGGAGGTTCCGACGGAATCCGGCGCCGAAACGGCTCCGCCGCACGCCACCAGAATGAGCCCGGCGGCGAGCCACCACTCCTTCAATAGCGGATCTCCGACATCACGCGTTTCACCGCTGTGGCGCTCTGCATGACGTAGAAGTGAACCGCAGGTGCTCCGTTCGCGAGGAGATCCTCGACCTGCTTTCTCCCCCATGCGACGCCGATCTCCTGCACCTCGTCGTCACCCGCGGCGGCAATGGCGTCGACCAGCGGCGCCGGAACCTCGACGAAGAAACTGCGCGGAATCGAAGCGAGCTGCTTGCGCGCCGAAAGGATCTTGAGCCCCGGAATGATCGGAACCGTGATTCCTTCCGCGCGGCAGGCATCGACGAACGCGTAGTAGTGACGGTTGTCGAAGAACATCTGCGTGACGACGTAGCTCGCGCCGGCTGCGACTTTCGCTTTGAGGTGGCGCAGGTCGACGCCCAGATTCGGCGCCTCGAAATGCTTTTCGGGATAACCGCCCACCCCGATGCAGAACGTCGACGGCTCGGCGTCGAGCAGATCTTCGGCGAGGTAGCGACCGTGATTCATCGCATCGATCTGCTGGACGAGGTCGGTGGCATACCGGTTGGCGCTGCGCCCGTCGCGAAGCGGCTTCTGGTAACCGCTGTCGTCGCCGCGCACCGCGAGGACATTGTCGATCCCCAGGTAGCGCAGTTCGATCAGGAAGTCCTCGGTCTCTTCGCGGGTGAATCCGTTGCAGAGGACGTGGGGGACCGCGTCGATTCCGTATTTGTTCTGAATCAATGCGCAGACGCCGATCGTTCCCGGCCGCTTGCGTTTGACCCGGCGCTGGATCCCGCCGGGAGTCTCCTCATAGAAGACCTCCGCGGCGTGACTCGTGATGTCGATGAACGGCGGCCGGAACTCGACCAGATCCTCGATGAGTCGCATGAGGTTCTGCACGTCGCCACCGCGCAACGGCGGGATGATCTCGAAACTGATCAACGGCCGCTTCGCGCGCTCCAGATGTTCGATGACCTTCAAAGTGCGCCCCCTGCTTTCGGACTGTCGGCGAAAGGAAAAACCCGCTCGCCGGAAGCACAGGGAGCGGGTTTTCGAGTCCGGACACTTGGTTGCCTCGCCGTCCGAAATTTCGCCGGGCGAGGCCGCATCCCCGCCGTTTCCACGGCGAGAGGGCACCTTGGGTGTCCGCCCCAGGTTGCCGAGCCCGAAGCCCCGACGCCGGCGATGACTCGCGCGACTGCGGACGCCTCGGACCGCTCCGAATGCCTGAAAAGCGTAGCGCCTGCCACCGGCGACTGTCAACGCGGCGGGCCGGGGAACGCTCCGGAAGCTGCACCCTGCCCGGCCCCTGGCTCACAACCCGTCCGGTAGAGTGCGCTCCGTGCACCGGCAATCCGCGCGCCCCTTCGACTGGCGCTTTGCGGCCTTCCTCGGCGACCTGGTGGTCGCCTGGGGGGCTTTCTATCTCGCCTTCCAGCTGCGGATCCTCGCCGCACTTCCCGGGTCGAGCCAGCCGCTGCCGGTCGCCAAGTTCGCCTATTTCCACCTCATCTGGACCTGGGTCGTGCTGGCGCAGCCGGTCGCGCTCTATTTCTTCGGCCTCTACGAGATGCGGAACAAACGTCCGCGACTCGAGATCGCGCGCTGGGTGAGTGTCGCGATCGTCTTCCAGACGCTCACGCTCGCCACCGCGCTCTTCCTTGCCGATCAGATTTTTCCGCGCTCGGTTCTCCTGCTCTTCGCGCTCCTCAACGCCGCGCTGCTCATTCTCTGGCGCGTAACTCTGCAGGGATGGCTGCGCACGCCGATCCGCCAGGTCGTTCTGGTCGGAAGCGGCCCGGCGGCGCGCGATGTGGCGAGAAAGATCCGTGCACACCACTTCCATGGTCTCGAAATTCGCGGCTATCTCGAGACTCCAGCCGCTGGACGAAAGTCTGACCCGGACGCCGACCCGGAGAATTCAGCCGCCGCGGGATCGGGCGCCGTCTGCGAATCTCACGATGCCGACCTCGGAGAACGAATCGCGAGCGCGGCGGAGCTCGAGCGCCTGCTCGCGGAAGGCGAAGTCGACGATGTGATCCTCGCCCCGGAGGCCGACGGCTGGCAGATCGCACTGCTCGACGAGATCGCAGGACATCGGGAGCACCGCCCGACGGTCCTGCTCCTGCCGGGCCCGTTCGAGAGCCTGATCGGAACGATGCGCTACCGCTGGATCAACGATCTGCCGCTCGTCGAAGTGATGGGCGAGGGCGACTGGCGGGCTCCGATGCCGGTCAAGCGCGTCCTCGATCTGGCGGGAGCGGGAGTCCTCGCGCTTCTCTCGGCGCCGATCTGCCTCCTGGTCGCGACCGCGGTGCGGGTGAGCTCCCAGGGGCCGGTGCTGTTTCGTCAACAACGCCTCGGTCGTGCGTTGCGCCCTTTCGAGGTCGTCAAGTTCCGCACGATGATCGACAATGCGGAGCGCGAATCCGGCGAGGTTCTCGCCCGGCGAGGCGATCCCCGGCTGACCCCCGTCGGCGGCTTTCTGCGGCGCTACCGGCTGGACGAGCTACCGCAGCTGTGGAACGTTTTTGCCGGCGACATGAGTCTTGTCGGGCCGCGGCCGGAGCGTCCGGGCTTCGTGCAGCAGCATCTCGCGAACGTTCCCGGCTACGCCGAGCGTTTCGCGGTGCCGCCGGGTCTCACCGGGCTGGCCCAGGTGAACGGCGAGTACCACTCGACTGCCGAGAACAAGCTGCGCTACGACCTCGCTTACATTTCCAACCGGACGCTCTGGCTCGATCTGTCAATTCTCGTTCGTACCGTGCGCATCGTCCTGACTTCGCAGGGCGTCTGATACCCGCTGCCGCATCGATTCCGGCACCTCCTGCAGCAGATGCGGGTCGACGCGCACCGCCAGCGCGAAGTACCGCACAGCGCGATCGAATCCGCCCGACGAATACCAGACCTTGCCGAGATTGAGCAGGATCTCGGGCCGGCTCTCGAGCCGGTTCGCGACGAAGTACGCCTGCCGCGCGGGCTCGAGCTCGCCCAGCATCAGGTGCTGGCTCCCCTGCAACGTCGGTGTCGCGACCTCGGCAGGATCGAGACGCTGGGCATCCGCCAGCGCCTCCAGGTGGCCGCGCAACTTCGTCTTGTCGACGGCATTTGCGCGCAGCATCGCGACCGTTCGACGGTCGACGCTGTAGAGCAGGTGCTGCGCGCGCGTGAGGTCGGAGCTTCGGCGCAACTGCCCGACGACGAGCAGCAGCATGAGCGCCGGCAGCAGGAGACGCTGCAGAACCTTCACGCAACCTCCTTCTCGTCGGTGAGAATCCAGGCGAGGAAAAGAAGGATCGGCCAGAGCGAAATCGCGATGCGGAAGGGAAAGTTCGCGAGCGACAGAACCGCGATCGCCACCGTGCCGGCCCAGGCGAGAGCGCGGTCCGGATCCGGTGCGGCACGCGGCGCGGCCGATTCCGAGACGGAACCGGAGGCGCCGGAGTCCGCTCCCGAGGCGCCCTCCCGGTGCTCCGTGCGACGACGGCCGCGCAGGCGCCGCACGAGCAGAACCGACCCCCAGAGAAAAGCCGCCAGGCCCGGCAGACCGGTCTCGGCGGCGACTTCGAGAAATTCGTTGTGCGCATTGGCGAAAACGACGTTCATCTGATCGGCGAAAAACGTCACGCCGTGGCGTAGAAGCTCCGCCTTGGCATAGATGTACTCGGTGCGATAAGCCCCGACGCCGACGCCTCGCAACGGGTGCTGCTCCAGCATCCACACCGCCGCCCGCCAGCCGTCGAGTCGGCCGGTGAGGACGGTGTTCCAGTCGCCGCGACCGACTTCCGCAAGCTTCGCGAGGCTCCGTTCGCGGAACGGCCCGATGAGGACGAGCATCAGAACGACGGTTCCGGCGACCGCGGCAACCGCCGCGGCGGCGCGCTTCCGGGATACCCGGAAGGCCCAGAACATGCACGTCCCCGCGGCAGCGGCCGCGACCGCAGCGAAGGTCTGCGTCACGACGAGTCCGTAGAGGCAGACGGCGAGCGCGCCGCAAGCGAGCGCGAGGCGGCGGCCGCGGACGATCAGCGACTGGGCGAGGATCACGGGCAGCACGAGCGCCGCCGCAAGATCGCCGACATTGCCGGCCAGCGATCCGATGGCGAAACGCGACGTCTCGGCGATTCCGGCGAAAGCGTACGGTTCGTACAGACCGTGAAACTGCAGGATGCCGATGAGCGCGAGAATCGACGCCGGAACGAGCGAGAAATTCAACGCCTCCCGCAGCTCGGCGCGGGAAAATCCGGCGCTCCATCCCCAGACCGCCAGCGCACCGATCCAGAGTCCGGCGAGACCACGATGCACGTGCGCGGTGTGCGGGCTCGCCAGACTGAGGAGCGTCGCGACGACGAGAAACGGTCCCCACATCCGGACGAACGGAGCCCGGGCGAGCCGCCGCCAGGAGTCCGGTCCCTTCCACGCCAGCGCCAGAAAGAAGAGGGAGACCAGCGCCAGCGTCTCCCCCAGCAGGCTCTTCGGCAGACGGAAGGAATCCTTCTGAGCGGAATCGAGAACGACGGGTACGGCGACGAGGAGCAGCCAGACCGTCCAGATCGCCAGTCGGTGCCCAAGTGCCGCCAGTCCGCGCGGCGGCGCGCTCTGGACGTCAACCGGCCGGCCGCTCCGCCCGCGACTCTCCGCCGGGAGGCGGCCGCTCGTGCCCGCGCGGACCTTCGACGGCGTCCGGCGATCGCGGGTTTTTGCGCTCATCGCGCGAAATCATATCGCTCGAGCGTGCTGCACCCTCCCTGCAAAGGGCGGAAGAGGTCCATAATCTGCCCGCCGCATGTTCCCTCTCGCCAGCCCGCTGTCGGTCATCGTACCGATTCACAATCGTGCGGATCTCGCGGAGCGTGCGTTCGCGGCCCTCGCCCGATGGACGATACCGGTCGAAGTCGTCGTCGTCGATGACGGGTCGAGCGATCCCGGCGTCGAGCGGTTGCGTCGGCAGGAATCCGATCGCCGCGGGCCCCGGGTCGCCTGGCTGCACAACGAGGAGGCGAAGGGTTTCAGCGCCGCGATCAACCGCGGAATCGAGCGCGCGACCGGGAACTTTCTCCTGCTCCTGAACAGCGACGCAGAGGTCTCCGCGGGGAGCGACCGCGCTCTGCTCGCCGGGCTCGCCGCGCTCGATGGAAAGGGTGCCGTCGCGGCGCGCCTCCTCTACCCCGATGGTCGCGCGCAATGGAGCGGAGGTCGGTTTCCGACGCTTCCCTGGCTCTTCGCGCTGGCCAGCGGACTCGGCCGTCACGCGCGCCTCCGGACGCGGACCGGCGCGCCGAGCGGCTTCGCCGGCGGTCCGGTCGACTGGGCTCCAGCCGCGGCGCTCGCCTTTTCGCGGGAAACCTGGAGGGCCGTCGGGCCCTTCGACGAGACCTATCGTCACTACGCGCAGGACCTCGATTTCTGCACTCGCCTCGGCGCCGCCGGACTTCCGGTCCGTGTTCTCGCCGACTGGACGGTCCTCCATCATCTCGGCGGATCCCTCAAGTCGCTCGAGCCCCTCGAGTCGCTCGAGTCGCTCGTGCCGGCGACCTCCGGCGGATCGGGCGGTCCGGGAAGAACGGGGAGCGACGCGGCGCGGCGCGGCGGCGGATCCGCGGGATACGACGGTCAGCGGCTCGATCTGCTGTGGGGCGATCTTCTGCACTGGGCAGAGCTCCACCGCGGTGCGGCCTGGACGGCGCGCGCGCGTCGCCGTCTGATCCTCGGAGGACGCCTCCGTCAGCTCATGCTTCTGTCTCGCAGCGACAGCGCGGAGGCGCGCGCCGTCGCGTCCGCGCTGCACGCACTCCGGACAAGATAGAATTCTTCGTTCATGGCCTACGTATTTCCCTATCGGGACCTCACCTGGGAGCTGGTGCATCGCGAGCTGCGCGTCCGCTACCGGCGCTCCGTGATCGGTTTCACCTGGACGATGCTTCAACCCCTGCTGATGATGGGCGTCATGAACATCGCCTTCAGCACGCTCTTCAAATTCAACATCGCGAACTATCCCGTCTACGTTCTTTCCGGCCTGCTGTTCTGGAACTTCTTCTCGCAGAGCATCATCGCTTCGATGAACAGTCTGCGGGTCAATTCGCATCTGATCCAGAAGCTGCCCGTGCCGAAATCGGTGTTCCCCCTCGCGGTGGTCATCTCGGGTGTCATCAACCTTCTGCTGGCGCTCCTGCCGCTTCTCGGCCTGCTCCTCGTGACCGGACACCCGCTGCACCTCTCTCTCCTCTTTCTCCCGGTGTCGATCTTCATCGCGGCGCTCTTCACTCTCGGCGCGGGCTTGCTGCTCGCACCGCTCGCGGTTTTCTTTCACGACATCGTCGAGCTCATCGGCGTCATTCTGCAGACGATCCTCTTCCTGACACCGATCATGTATCCGATGGCGATCGTGCCCCCGCGCTGGCACTGGATCGTCCGCTTCAATCCGGTGCGATCGATCCTGGAGGTCTTTCGCGACCCGATCTTCAACGACAAGATCCCGCCGGCCAGCCATCTCATGGTCGCGAGCTCCCTCGCGATCGGACTTTTCGCGCTCGGCGTCTTCGCGTTCGGCCGCACCAGCCGCCGGATCACGCTTTACCTCTGAAGCGGATCCGATGCCCGCTCTCACTCCCCCCCCGACCGTCCTCGAGCTCGAATCCGTCTCGCTCCGCTACCGGCTCGCCAAACAGCGGCTGCCGTCATTCAAGGACTACGCCATTCACTGGGTCAAGGGAACGCTGACCTACGAGAGCTTCTGGGCGCTGACCGACGTGAGTTTCACCGTCAAACGCGGAGAAGTGGTGGGCATCGTCGGGCGCAACGGAGCGGGCAAGAGCTCGCTGCTGAAGATCATCTCGGGAGTTCTCGAGCCGACGACAGGGAAACTGACTTCCGACGGCCGCAACTCGGCGATTCTCGAGCTCGGTACGGGATTCGACTTCGAGCTGACGGGACGCGAGAACATCTTCCTCAACGGGATGCTTCTCGGCCGCGCCCGCCGCGAGATCAGCGAGCGCCTCGAATCGATCATCGAGTTCAGCGAGCTCGGCGACTTCATCGATTCACCGATCCGGGCCTACTCCTCAGGCATGCTGAGCCGCCTCGGATTTTCGATCGCCACGGCGTGGACTCCGGACCTGCTGATTCTCGACGAGGTGTTCGCCGCGGGTGACGCCGGCTTCACCCGCAAGTGCGAGAAGACCATCGAGTCGTTCCGCGCCGCCGGAGTGACCATCCTGCTGGTTTCCCACTCCGCGACGATCGTCCTCGAGACCTGCAGCCGGGCGCTGTGGCTCGATCACGGCCATCTCGTGGGCGACGGCAGCGCGGCCGAAGTCGTCCCCGCGTACGAGAAAAGCACTCTCGCCAATGGCTAGACGGGAGCTCCTTGCCGTTCGCTATTTTTTCGGAGGCTGCGGACGAGCAGGGTGAGGGCGACTGCCACCAGGGCGCCGAGGGCGCCTGCGAGCATGTCGAGCACCTCGGGATCGCGCGTCGTCCACAGCCCCTGGGCGATCTCCAGCGCGCCGCCGTAGGCGGCCGCTGCCACGACGACGGCCACATTCGGCGACCGCATCCCGAGCCGGACGAACGAGCGCCGCCACGGGAAAGCGGCGACCAGGAAGAGGCCGAAGTGCGCCAGCTTGTCGACCGGGAAGGAGAACTGCCGGACGACGGCGTCGATGTCCGGCGGCACCGGTTCGATCAGCGCGAAGGCGATCGCCACCGCCAGAGCCAGCGAAAGCACATGCACGCCGGCAGTTCGCAGAGAGAGCATGGACGATGGAATCTATCGCTTCCCGGCCGGGCTACGCCCGATGGATCCACCCAGGATCCTCGTCCCGCTCGGCTGCGAAGAGGCCCGAGCCGTCTTCCGGAAAGGGCTCGCCCGCGAAATCGTCTGGAGTGACGGGCCCCTCCGCGACGTCTTCGCGCTCCAGAGGTTCAGGCCGCGCGAAGCGGATCGACCAGACCGAGCGGGACCCCGAGGCTCTCGATGCCTTCTTCCGCGAGCAACATTTCAACGCTGGCAAACGTCTTCGAGTGCACCTTCAGGAAATCGTCGATCCGACGACGTCGCGCTGCGGAAACGTCCATGCGTGCGCTCTCGGACAAGTCGCGGAGCGCCGAAGAGAGCCGACGGAGTCCCAGCGCCGCCGCGGCGCCCGCGATGCGGCAAACCCGCACGGTGACGTCCGCGGCTCCTTCTGCACGGAGCTCCGCTCCGAGCCTCCACGAGAGCCCCTCGTACCGGGCGGCAAACTGAGCCAGAAGGGTGATCCAGAGATCATGGTCGCCGTCGACGCGCGAGACGCCCCAGACTTCGTCGATCCAGACTGCGCGGTCGAGTACGGGACTCGCAAGAGCCCAGGCGGTCGACCGGTTCCTGTCCGTCCCGATGCCGAGGAGCGCTTCGAGCTCTGCCCGCTGAACCGGCTGCTGAATCACCCTCTCGCCGCCGTCCTTCGCTTCGACGTCGGGGCCCGCCGCGAGCCGGACGACTCGCTCTCGCGGCGCTGCGCACCTCACGGCCTCGAGCAGCGCGCCGCCCGCGGCGCTCCCCGTCCAGGCATCGTCGATCAGCACGTGCCCGCCGAACGCTCCGGAGTCGACCGCTCGGCGAAGGATGGCGAGAAGCTCCACCGGTCCCGACGCGACCTCCACCTCCCAATCGGAGCCTTGAAGGATTCGCCGCACCGTCGTGGCCGTGGCCTCGCAACCGGTCGCCAGAAGCACGCGGTGGCGTACTGGCTCACGGTCGCGCTCGGGAACGAGGCGGACTCGCGGGCGAACCTCGCAGCTGGGTGCCTTGTCTCGCCGCGGAGGAGTAACGAGGGCCCATCCGGCCCCGTAGGCCGCCCGTGACGAGGGTGTTGAGCATGTCGAGGAGATAATCTCAAATTACCAAT
>JBDTQG010000049.1:0-23700 GCA_039932315.1 Thermoanaerobaculia bacterium | reverse complement strand
TGAAGTTGCCCCGATTCGGTGGACAGTTTACGGCTTTCAGTCATACGACCGGCTGTGGGCTTGTAGTGGAGCCCCGCAGGGGCTCCATCAGCCTCTCAGTCCGACGGAAACGCGGCGAGCCGGCGAGATCGTCGGCTGAGATCGCATCGGCGTGACGAGCTTCGAAGCGCATCGGGCTGAGGTTCCCGATCGCCGAGTGTCGGCGTCGGGGATTGTAGAAGCCTTCGATAAAAGAAAAGACCGCCATTCGGGCCTCGACCTGGGTACGAAAAGTCTTCCGATCGAGCAGCTCGCACTCGAGCGTGGCGAAGAAGCTCTCGCACATGGCGTTGTCGAAACAGTCGCCGACCGTTCCCATCGAAGGCCGGACACTCGCCTCACGACATCGCTTGCCGAATGCGATCGAGGTGTACTGGCTGCCCTGATCGGAGTGATGAATCACGTCCTGCGGTTTTCGCCGCGCGAGCGCCATCTCGAGCGCCTCCGCGACGAGTTCGGTGCGCAGATGCGTGCGCATCGCCCAGCCGACAATGCGGCGGCTCCAGACGTCGAGCACCACCGCGAGGTAGAGAAAGCCGCTCCACGTCGGCACGTACGTGATGTCGGCCACCCAGAGCTTGTTCGGGCCATCGGCGCGAAACTCGCGCCGGACGAGATCCGGCGCAGCCGAGGCATCGCTGCTGCGAGTCGTGGTGCACACGAAACGGCGCCGGCTGACGCCCTGCAAGCCCTGCTCTTTCATCAGCCGAGCGACTCGTTTGCGGCTCACGTTCAAGCCCTCATCGGCGAGATCATCGACGAGTCGCGGCGATCCATAGGTGCCATCGGAAAGCCGGTGAAGCTCTCGGATCCACGTCGACAGCGCCGCATTGTCGCGCGCGCGCTTCGACGGCTTGCGATCGAGCCACGCGTAATAGCCGCTGGTGGAGACCTCCAGCACGCGGCACTGCGTGGCCACGGGATATTCGGCCTGATGCGCTCTCACGAATTCGAAGACCCTGACGGGATCGAACCGGTCTCCCGAGCGAACCAGGCCGCGGCTTTTGACAAGATTTCCCGCTCAGTCTTTAGCTGCTTCACTTCGCGTCGCAGACGGCCGAGCTCGTCGCGCTCGGCCGTCGTCAGACCATCGGAGCGACGGCCTTCATCCACATCGGCTTGCCGGACCCAGTTGCGAATCGCCTGGCTCGACGGCTCGAACTCCTTTGCTAGCGCCTCCGGGCTACGCCCGGCTCGCACTAGCTCGACCATCCGGGATCGAAACTCTGCGGGGTACGACGGGTGACTCTTCGGCATCCTGGCCTCCTCGCTCACATGAGCATGAAGTGTCCACGAAACCGGGGCAACTCCAGGTCTCGGCTCGCTCTTCCCGATTAAGGGTGATCAGAAAGTGAAGGTAGATTGCACCAACGTCTCGTCTGATAATGGAACCTGCACGCCCTAGCCCAAGTGAGGTGATTTGTGAACCGATCTTCGACCATCCATGCAGCACCGTGGCGCACGCCCCTCCTGGGCCTCTGTCTCTTCAGCTTCGTTCTTTTCGCGTTCGCTTGCGCCAAACAGCGGCAGCCTTCTCGCTTTCTGATTCCGAAAGATTTTGTTGGATGGGTCCTGATAGAACTCGACGTCAAAGGAGCCCCTTTCCCTCGCCAAGAGGAGGGTCATCTCATCTTCGCAATCCCGCCGTCTGGCAAGCTTGCGATGGCTGGCGCGCCGCAAACTGGCTGGGCCAAAGACGAGTATTTCTACGTTGATGCCCAAGGGGTGATGGGGCCGCTCCGAATCACGCCTCCTGGCGGTGGTGGTTGGATCTGGGGCGAAGGGTCGGCGTCCTTCGAGGACAGCAGCGGCACAAAGCTCTCGATGGAGCACTTTTTCGTTGGATCCGAGCTGGAGTTTCAGCGTGCGCCGAAACTTGAGGAACTAATGCGCTCCAAGGTTTCTGAGCCGCAAACAAGGTAACTGATACCAACCGCCTGATCTCTGAGCCCGGCGCGAGTGCGCCGGGCTCTTTTGCTATGAGGCCTTGGCGAGGAAAACGTCGATGGTGCGCAGGACGGTTTCCTGATCGCGGCGCACCCTGCCGAATCGAAAGCAATTGGATGCGCGCCGGCCTTCCGCCGGCTGCGCGCCGAGCCGCTTCGTGTCTCGGCTGTGCCCCCGCCCAAGAGGGGGGTGTTCGCGTTCCAGCCCGGCACGCGAAAGGCAGCCGCTGAGACGCAGCGCCAAGGCGTAGAATCTGAAGTCACGGAGGACCTACCATGCGCCTGACTCTCGAATACTGGCCAGATGCGGAGGGATACGTCGGCCGTCTGCGCGAGATCCCCAGTGTCTTCAGCCAGGGCGACACCCTGATCGACCTCGAGGAGAACATCCGTGACGCCTACGAGCTCGTCATCGAGGACGCGCGGAGCGAACCGCATCCTGCCGCGCAGCTGAAGTCGATCGAGGTGCCTGCGTGAAGTTGGCGGCCTTCCTGCGCGAGCTCGCGCAGAAAGGCTGCGAGCTCCATCGTCACGGCGGCAGACACGATCTCTATCTGAATCCGAAGAACGGTCGTAAAGCGCCCGTGCCGCGCCACAGCGAAATCAAGGACTCCCTCTGCCGCGTCATCCGCAAGCAGCTCGACCTCGAGCCCTGACCGATGCACCTCGAGCTCCGCCAACGCATTCGCGGCGCCACCCTGCTTTCAATGGAGCCTTCGCCAAGGTCTGCTCGTCGCTCATTGGCACCCGCACGATCGACTTGAGCCCGGGCTCGAGGACAACCAGACTCGATCTCAGACTTCCTGGCTGCTCCGTCGCGATCTCTGAACCCACCGCAGCCCAGCGCCTGCGAGCAGCAGGGCGAAGATCGCGAGGCCGATCGTGTCGAGGGCCGGGATCTCGATGACGGAGACGCCGACGGTGAAGATCGTCGGATCGTCGTTGTCGGTCGGGTCGCCGTTGCCGTCGGGGTCGGTTTCCGTTCCGTCCTGCGAACTGTCGTCGACTTCGACGGAGCCGGGGCTCGTGCCGGAGGCGACGGCGGTGTTCGAGTACGGACCCGCGTGTCCCGCCGGATCGAGAAAGATCTGCACGGTGACCGTCCCTGAGGCGCCGACCGCGAGAGTGTTGCCGGCGGCGAGGAGGCTCGGATCGCCGCTGCCGTCGAACGATCCGTTCACCGTGAGGTCGCCGCTCGCCACCGACTCGACGGCGAACGAACCGGCATCGGCGAAGGTCGCTGCGAGATTCTCGACGATCTGAACGCCGCTCAGCGCGACGTTGCCGAGGTTTTCGGCGCGGATCTCGAAGAGGACATGGAACTTCGTCGGTTCCGTCGAGTCTCGATCGGCAGAGACGAGGCGCTTGGCGACGCCAATCTGGGGCAGCTCCACGCCGATCGTCACCGGATGGTCTTCGACCTCGCCGTCCGATGCCTGGCCGGTCACTCCGAGCCCGCCCGAAGAACTGATGCGGCAGCGGCTCGCCGTCTGGCCCTGCGCACTACCCACAGGAACGGCAAACGGGACGATGAGCAGGACCCCTGGGCCTGCAGGCACGTTGGCATTGGCGACGACAGCCTCTCCGGCGTCGCTCCAGTCGCCATCACGGTTGAAGTCGATCCAACAGGAGACGATGCCGCCGGTGCTCGACTGGAATGTCACTAGACCGCCAGTGCCCGGGATGAGAGGCGCCTGAAAACTCACACCGTCTTCATCGTCGCTGCCGTTGACGTCATCACTGTTGAGGGTCGCGCTCGGCTGCCCGTCCGGCTCCGTGTCGACGAGCGATCCGAGCGTCGGATTGCCGACGGGCAGCACGAGATGCCGCGCCCCGTTCGAAGCGAGGAGTGTCGGATACGTCGGATCCGGGGCGTCGCCGAAGTCGAGTCCGACGACGGTGACGGCCCAGTCCTCGACCTCTCCGTCGAGCGCCGGACCGAGCGGCGTCGCGGTGCCGGCGGACGAAAGTCGGAAGCGGCCGTAGGTGAGCGCGGAATGTGAGTCGCACGGAACGTTCACTGGCAGTGCATTCGCGCCGGAAACGAGCGCGAGCGACGTGGCGATACGGTCGCGCGGATCGTCGAAGGCGCCGTCGCCGTCGAAGTCGATCCAGGCGTCGAGGCGCGGTGTCGCAATCGCCGCGGTGTTCGTGAGCGTGACGTTCAGATTCACGCTCGAGCAGGCGACGAGCTGCGCCGGAATCGTCACGCCGTCTTCGTCGGCACCGTCTCCGGTCGCTCCCACAGAGGGCTGGCCGTCGCTTTCGGTGTCGACGGTCGCGCCGAGCGAGAAGCCGCTCGTCACGCCGTGATTCGGCCCGTTCGAAGCGACGAGCGTGCCGTAGCTGTCCGGCGCGTCGCCGAGATCGACCGTGCCGATGTTCACCGCATAGTCCTCGACTTCGCCGTCCGCCGCCGCTCCATTCGGCGTCGCGATTCCCGCCGAGCTAAGGCGGAAGCGAGCGTATGTGAGGCCGTCGACGGCAGCGCACGGAACGCTGATCGCCAGATTGTTCACTCCCGGAGTGACGGTCTGGGCGGAGATCTCGTGCTCGCCGGCGTCGGCGAAGTCGCCGTCCCCGTTCCAGTCGAACCAGGCGTCGAGCTCGCCGGCGCCCGAGGCGACGACGAGGATCGCGCTCGACTGACAGGCGATGATGGCGGCGGTGAACGTGACGCCGTCTTCGTCGTCGAAGCAGCTGCCGACGCGGCTCGTGCCGGCGGTCGTGTCGTCCCCTGCGGCGCCGGCGGTCGGTTGACCGTCGGCCTCCGTGTCGACGCAGGTGCCGAGGCGAAGCCCGACGTTCGGATTCACCGTGTGGCTCGCGGCGCCCGCCCCTTGCGTGGCATAGCTCGCCGGGGCGTCGCCGAAGTCGCTGCCGACGACGCCGACGAGGTAGTCCTCGACTTCGCCGTCCGGAGCGCTGCCGGTCGGCGGGACGTTGCTGGCGGAGGAGCAGCGGAAGCGGGCATACGTCAGGCCCGGCATTGCGCCCGCCGGAACGCTCGGAGAAAGCACGGTCGGTGGGCCCGGCGGAACGACGGCGTTCGCCGCGATCTGCTCGCCGGCGGAGTCGCCGAAGACGCCGTTGCGGTTCCAGTCGACCCACGCCTGGAGAGTGCACGGCGACGGTCCGCCCGCGGTCACGGAGAAGTTCGCGATCGCTCCCGGGACGAACGGGCCGCTGAACGTGACGCCGTCTTCGTCGTCGCCGTTGGCGCCAGACGCACACGCACCCACGACGAAGGCCGACGCAGCGACGTCGTCGCCGTTCGCCGGATCGCCGGCGACCAGTCCGCTGTCCGCATCGACGCAGGCGCCGAGGAAAGGAGCCGCCTGCACGCCGAGGAGATGGAACGGTCCGGCATCGAGCGCGGTGGTGTTGTAGTTGCCGGTCACGGTTCCCGCGCCGACATCGGGCGCGTCGCCGTAGTCATAGACGGGTTGCGGCGCTGCCGCTGCCGGAATGAAACCGAAATCGACGGTCAGGTTGGTGTCGTTGTCTCCGTCCTCGTTCGTCGGCTCGCCGTTGTCGGAGAGGGTGACCGGACGGCTGGCGACGAGCGCTCCTGCCGCCGCACCATTGTCGTCTCCGTTCACGTCATCGTCGGGGTCGGGAGCCGGATCGTTGCCGGTCGCGGAGCCGCGGCCCGCGAGCGCGCCACCGCCTGCGAAAGCGGACGGAGAAACGACGACGATGTAGTTTCCGGCGGCGAGGTCGTCGAAGCGGTAGCGTCCGGCGAACCCGGAATCCGTTGCGGTGACCGTCGAGCCTGAATACTCGTCGAGGGTCGGCTGACCGTCGCTGTTCGCATCGCGGTAAAGGTCGAGACGGACGTCGTCGACGCCGAGCTCGCCGCTCTGCGGCTCGTAGACGCCGTCGTTGTCGGTCTCGAACCAGACCTGATCGCCGAGCGCGAGCGTTCCCGCGGGAGCCACCAGGCCGGCGTCGAGCGTCGGATTGAACTCGCTGGGGGCGAGCGTGACGATCGCCGTCGCGCCGTCGGCGAGAGCGGCGTCGGAATCGACGGTGTCGTCGGCGCCGGCGTTCGGCGTTGTGAAGGCGGTCGCCGCCGCCGGACGCACGAACTCGACGAAGTACGGCAGGCCGGGCGTCAGTCCGTCGAAGCGGTAGTAGCCCGGCTGTCCGTAAATGTCGTCGGCGGTGACGGTCGTCGCGATGACGGGATCGCTCGCGACCTCCGGAGTCGCGTCGCCGTCGTCGACATGCAGTCGAACCGTTACGCCGTTCGCGCCGTCGGTCACCGCTTCGTTCTGTACCCCATCGCCGTTGCGATCGAACCAGACGTAGTTGCCGAGCGCGGCGAGCTCCGTCGCGACGAGACCGAAGTCGGTGTCGGGATCGAGCTCATTCGCGGTCAGCGTGACGAGCGGCGAGCAGGCCGTCGCGGGATTTCCATCCGAGTCCGTCGTATCGCTGCCCTGATTCGCTGTCGTGAGGACGAACGTCGGCGGCGGCGCGATGCAGACGAAGTAGCTGCCGGGCGCGAGCCCGGGGAAGAAATACCAGCCCGGCGCTCCGCCCGGGCCGGTGGAGGTGAGCGTCGAACCCAGCGGCACGTCGTCGAAAGATCCGGCGATGCCATCCGTTCCCGGCGCGAGCAGACGGACGTAGACGTCGTTCAAACCGGTCGGCCCGTCGTTCTGCGTGCCGTCGCCGTCGACGTCGACCCAGACGAAGTCGCCGAGTCCGGCGGCCGCGCAGCTGCCGGGCGCGACGCCGACCTTCTGCGGCTCGGCGGCGAGGCTGCCCAGACCGTCGCCGCGATCTGCCTGATACGCGAACGAGTTGTAGGCCACGGTGCCCGGTGCGACGCCTGCCGGCGTCGACATGCTGAAGAAGAATTCGACGAAGTCGAACGGTCCGACGACGCGATCGCCGAATTCGACCTTGAAGGAGCGCGTACTGCTCACCGGCGTCGGCGGAACGGTCGTCCAGTTCGGCGGATCGCAGCTCGTCGTCGGTCCGCCGACTTCACCGCGGCACGGATTTCCCGAAGTCGAGTACGAGATCACCGTTCCCGGCGGCGGAGTGATCGGTGCGCTGAGGATCGGCATCCACTGCGAACCGCGCGGATTGGCATCGCGCACGCCGGTATCGCCGACGAACGGCAGGATGTCGATGAGCACGAAGTTCTGCATCGGCACCGTGCCGACGTTCTGCACGCGCAGGCGATACTCGAGAGCGCCGCCGTCGAGGGTGCCCGACGAAGTCGACGTCGGGGCGCCGTCGCAGACCGCCTGGATCGCCTTCGAAGAGACGAGCTGCGCGATCGGTGCGACGGTGATCGTTCCGGTCGAGCGACAGAGAGTCTCCGCGGTGTCGCTGTCGCCGTCGAGATCGAGCGCGTCGGTCGTCGATCCGCCGGAGCAGCGCTGTCCGAGGCCCGGCGCATCGTGTTCCAGGTTGAAATCATTCGCGAGCGAACCGAAGTCGGCGCCGCTGCGGATGCTTGTCGTGAGGTTGATCCAGACCTGCTGGTTCACTCCGAGGTTGCCGCTGCCCGCGTTCCACTCCCAGCGCAGAAGCGTTCGGCCGGTGCCGGCGAAGTTGGGAATCTGATTGAAGACCTGAGGCGCAGGAAGGCCCGTTGCCTGGTCGTCGAACGTCCAGGTCGAGAAGTTGAGATCGACCGGCAGGAGGTCGGTGGCTTCGAGCGTGTCGAGCGGTACCGGACTGCTCGACTGCGGCGCGCTGCGGACGCGGAGACGCCAGGAAACCGTCTGTCCGGGATTGAACGGGCCGCCGCCGGAGAGATTGTCTTTCGCCGGGTTGAGCTGTGCGAAAGGACCGGAAAGCGTGAACGGCGAGCAGTTGTTGCGAGTCACGTTCGTCGGGCCCGGGGTGTACACGGCGGAAAGGTCGGAGCAGTTCGTGATCGTGTCGCCGATCGCGACCGGCCCACCGGCGTTGTCGGGATTGACGATCTGGCCGGTGAGCACGGGACGGGCGTTGGCGGCCATCCCCGGCTGCGCCTGTCCGAACTGCCAACGGATGCGCGTGACGTATTCGCCGGCGCCGAGTCCGGGCGGCGGACTGGTGAGGGTCGTCGTCGTTGCGGTATTCGGCGAGCTCCCCCAGAGGGTGAAAACAGCGGGCGCCGTGTTCTTTTCATACGAAACGCGCACCCCGACACCGGGAGCGAAGTCCGCAGCGCCGCTGTAGCTTCCCGTCGTCACGCTCGCCAGAAGCATCTCGACAGGCAGCGTGTCGTTGACGACCATGTTGTCGAGCGGCACGTTGCCGCTGTTGCTGATCGCGAGGTCGTAAGCAAAGGTCTGATTGAGCGTCGGCGGATTCGGATTGCCGCCGGCGATGCCCTTGGCGAGGCCGGCACCGGGTGCAGGGACGAACGTCGTCACCGGATGCGTGATCGTGCCGATCCCGAGGTTCTGCGAAGGCTGGCCGAGGGGCGTCCCGGTCGCGGTGAAGGAGTTCGTCACATTCGTTCCGCTGGGGAACGTCGCGGACGGGAAAGTGACGTTCACCTGGATGTCGCAGTTCTGATTCGGTTGCAGCGGCAGGGTGCAGGGGCTCGTCCAGGTGACCGTGGCCGGCGTCGTACCGACGCAGCCCGGCTGACAATCGGCGGCAGGTGTCGCGCCGTTGAAGACCGTACCGGGCGGCAGCGTGTCGGTGACCGGCCCGATCGCGGTGAGATTGAGCGCGCCGCTGCTGTTCGGCACGGAGATGCGCAGACGGTAGCTCTCGGGGAGGTCCAGATTCGCCGGAGCCGTCGTGAGCACCTTGCTCAGCGTGACCTGGGCGCTGGCGACGGCGGTGACGTTGACCGGTGGCGTGGTGAACGTGCCGGGAGTTGCACCGAGGTTGATGCCGTCCGCGGTGTTCGTCGCCACCGTACCGTTCGGCGTCGAGCCGTTCGGAAAGCGGACGTTCACCAGGAGATCGCCGCTGTTGCCCGCCGGAAGGGGCGAGATCATCACGAACTGCACCCGGGTGCGGCCGGAGCCACCGAAGTTCGGTGTGACGTTGATCGCCGCGACGTCGCCGGTCGGACTCGCGGGAACCGTCGAGACCTCCTGCACTTCGATCGGCAGAAGATCGACCACCTGGGCGGCGAGGCAGGGGCCCGAAGTGCTGCTGCAGTTGTAGGTCAGGCGATAGCCGAAAGTCTGGCCGGTCAGCTTCGTCGAGCCGGCGTCGACCTGCACGGCGCTCTTCGCCAGCGGCTGCGCCCATGCAGCTGCGTGGAATGAAACTCCGCAGACGAGGATCGAGAGGGCTACACGAGCAAGACGAATGCGATGGGCGGGCATATGGATCTCCAGAACGGCGAGCGACAGAGCCGCGGGGAGCGGGCTGCCGAGCGCCGGGTGACACTAACATTCGGGCTTCTCGATCCAAACTGCCCGATTCCGCACTGGGCTAGAGTTCCCGGGATGATTCGCAGGCTCAGTCTTTTTCCGTCCATCGCCCTTTTCTCGACGATCCTCTCGCTGGCTGCCTGTTCCGACGGCCGGACTCCGGTCATGGTCTATTCGCCGCACGGACGCGACCTTCTCGTGTTGTTCGAGAACGCCTTCGAGGCCAGGCATCCGGAGATCGATGTCCGCTGGCTGGACATGGGCTCTCAGGAGGTCTACGACCGGATCCGCTCGGAGAAAGCGAATCCGCAGTGCGACGTCTGGTTCGGTGGGCCCGACGCGATCTTTGCCCGCGGTGCGCGGGACGGATTGCTCGCGCCGTACCGGCCGTCCTGGGCCGATGCCGTACCCGAGAGCTCGCGTGGCGCGGATGATCTCTATTTCGGAGCTTTCCGAACGCTGCCGGTGCTGGTTTACAACGAGAAACTCGTCACCGCCGGCGAGGCGCCGAAAGACTGGGACGATCTTCTCCTGCCGCGCTTCCGCGGGCACGTGCTCATCCGCGATCCCATCGCCTCGGGAGTGATGCGGACGATTTTCGGCATGCTGCTCGCGAAGTCGGAGACCGAAACCGGATCGACGGCCCGCGGATTCGAATGGCTGCTGCGGCTCGACTCCCAGACCAAGGAATATGTCGCCAACCCTGCGCTGTTGCACGAGAAGCTGATGCGCGGAGAGGGCGAAGCGACGATGTGGGAGCTCACGGACATTCTCCTCGAGCGCGCCAAAGGAGTGCCGTTCGGCTACCGCTTCGCGACCAGCGGTACGCCGGTCATCGACGATGCCATCGCGCTCGCGGCGCATGCGCCGCATCGCGCTGCGGCGCTCGAGTTCATCGAGTTCGCGGGTTCGGTGGAAGCTCAGGCTCTCGCCGCCGACAAGGCGTTCCGCATCCCCGCCCGCACGGACATTCCGCGTGAGAAGCTGCCCGCCTGGGCGCAGGAGGTTCTCGCTGTGATGCGGCCGGCGGAATACGACGAGAATCGCGCTGCGGCGATGGGTCAGGAGTGGATGGCGCAGTGGGATCGCACGGTGCGCGGCAAGGGCACCCCGACTCGCGACCTTCCACCGGCCCCTTCCGCGCCGGCGCAGACTCCCTGATGGCGGTTCGATGAGGAGAGCCGGAAAGAAGACGATTTCGAGCGCGGCCGCGGATCTCATCCTCGAGGACGTCGGCAAGCGCTTCGGCGACAAGAGTGTGCTCGACGGCGTCTCGTTCGCCGTTCCGCGCGGAGAGGTGCTGGCGCTTCTCGGGCCATCCGGGAGCGGCAAGACGACCCTGCTGCGGATCGTCGCCGGTTTCGAGACCGCCGACCGCGGTTCGATCCGCGTCGGTGCCGAGGCCATCGAGCGACTGCCGCCCGCCCGGCGCGACTTCGGCATGGTCTTCCAGCACTACGCGCTCTTCCCGCATCTCACGGTGGGGGAGAACGTCGCCTTCGGACTGGAGGCTCGGAGCATTCCGAAAGGGGAGATCGCGGAACGTGTCGCTACGGCGCTCGCCCGGGTCGACCTGGCGGGCTTCGAGCGCCGGCGCATCTCCGAGATCTCGGGCGGACAGCAGCAGCGTGTCGCGCTCGCCCGGGCGCTCGCGCCGGAGCCGCGCGTGCTACTTCTCGACGAGCCGCTGTCGAACCTCGATCCGACGCTGCGTGAGCGCACACGGCGTGAGCTCGCGACGACGCTCCGCCGGATCGGCATCACGACGCTTCTCGTCACCCATGAACAGGAGGAAGCGTTCGATCTCGGCGACCGCGTGGCGCTCCTGCACGGCGGGCGCCTCGAGCAGATTGGTCTGCCGCAGGAGCTCTACCGCGAGCCCGCGACGCGTTTCGTCGCCGGATTCATCGGACGCTCGAGCTTCGTGCCGGTGAATGTCGAGTTGGCCAACGACAGTGGTGCCACGGTTACTGGTCTGGCGCTGGCGCCGGGCGCTGCATTTTCCTTACCGCAAAGTGGTTTGCTGGTCGAGGGAACAGCAGATCTGTGGCTGCGCCCGGAGATGCTCGAGCTCTGCGCTGCCGGCGATCCGGCCCGACTCTTCACTGGAAACAGCGTTTCCGTGAGGTTCAACGGCGCGATGAGCTACCTCACGGTGCAGTTGCCGGAATCCCGCGAGATCGAAGTGATGATCGCCGGAGATCCACCCGTGCTCGGAGAGCCGGTGGAGCTGAAGCTCCGGGCCGATGCACGACCTCGGCTTTTCGCTGCAGCTGCCTCCGCGACGGAGCCGGGAGCGGGCGCGTGACCGCTGCAGCGCGGCGCGGATGGATTGCGGCGGGGCTCTTCCTGTTCCTCTTCTGGCTGGTCGCGTATCCGCTGCTGATCACGATGCTCTCCGCATTCCGCGGCGAGAATGGCGGCGGACTCGGCGCGCCGATCGCCGCCTTCGTGCAGCGACCCGACGAGTGGACGGCGCTTTTTCGCAGTCTCTGGATCTCGCTCGCCTCCGTCGCGCTCGCCGCGGCAGTCGGCGTTCCGCTCGGCTTTCTCTTCGCCCGCGCCGAGTTTCCGGGGCGGCGGGTTCTCGGCGAGCTGCTCGCGCTGCCCGTCGCGCTGCCCCCACTCGTCGGTGTCATCGCCTTTCTCTATCTCTACGGCGAGAGCGGCATGGCGACCCGCGTCGTGGGAAATCTGCTGCGGACGAGCAGCGCGCCCTGGCGTCTCACCGGCGCCGGCGCGATCCTTCTCGTGCACACCTACTCGATGTACGTCTACTTCTACCTCTTCACCCGCGCCGCGCTGGCGCGATTCGACGGTGCGCAGCTCGAGGCCGCGGCGTCGCTCGGCGCCGGGCGCTGGCGAACCCTCACCCGGGTCGTTCTTCCCGGACTCACGCCGGCGCTCGCGGCGGCGGCGATTCTCACCTTTCTCACCGCCCTCGGATCGTTCTCGGCGCCGTACATCTTCGGCGGCTCATTCCGGGTGATGACGACGCAGATTCTCGCCTCGCGGCAGAACGGCGATGTCGACGTCGCGCAGGTCGAAACCCTCTTCCTGATCGTCCTCGCGATCGCCGGGCTGCTCGTCGCCCGCGGACTCGAGCGCCGCTCGCGCTGGCGGGTCGCCGCCACGCAGCGGGGGACGCCTCCCGAGCGCCGTGCCGTTCGTTCGCCCGCGGCGCGGTTCGCCCTCACTCTCGCCGGCTGGCTCTTCGCGCTGCTGCTCCTTCTGCCGCACCTGACGCTGATCCTGATCTCCTTCGTTCCGCCGGCGACCTGGACGACGGAGCTCTTTCCGCCCGTCCTGTCGCTGGTCAACTACCGGGCGCTGGGGAAGACCGCCGAGGCGCTGCGCCCGGTGATGAATTCGCTCTGGATGGCGATCGCGGCGACTCTCGGCGCGCTCGTCCTCGGCTTCGTCGCGGCTCGCCGCGCGGTCGACCGGCGCCCGGGCGGCGCGATCTGGGCGCGATCGATTTCGCTTCTCGTCGCGATTCCGTGGGCGGTGCCGGCGACCGCTTATGCCGTCGCGCTCGCGACGACGATGAGCGTCCACGCACCGCTCGCCGGACGCTTCCTGCTCGTCGGCACCGTCGGAATCCTGCCGCTCGCCTATCTCGTGCGCGCGTTGCCCGCCACCGGACAGGCGGCGATCGCCGCGCTCGGGCAGCTCGATCCGCAGCTCGAGGAGGCTTCGGCGGCCCTCGGCGCGGGAAAACTTCGCACCCTCCGCCGCGTAACTCTTCCGAGGCTGCGACCGGCGCTCGCGGCCGGAGCGAGCCTCGCGTTTCTGGCCGCATTCGGTGATTTCGTCGTGTCGATCGTGCTCTACACCTATGAGACCCGTCCGGTTTCGATCGAGATTCTGTCCAACCTTCGCCTTCAGGAGACCGGTGTCGCTGCGGTCTACGGAGTCCTCCTGACGGCGCTCTCCGCTGCGGCGTTCCTCCTCTGGGGCCGCGAGAAAGAAGTCCGCTGAATGGCACCCGATCGGGTCTCGCTGGGACGCCTGTGGGCGCTCATGGCGACCGTCTTCGTCGACATGATGGGTTTCCTGATGGTGATGCCGGTCCTGCCGTTCTTCGCCAAACGGCTCGGAGCGTCGGCGTTCCTCATCGGTCTCATGGTCTCCGTCTTCGCGCTGGCGCAGCTCTCGGTCGCGCCCTACTGGGGCAAGCTCTCCGACCGTCACGGCCGCCGGCCGATGCTGATGCTGGGCATCGGCATCTCCACCGTCGCCTGTCTCATTCTGGCGCTCGCCTGCTCGGAATGGGCGCTGGCGCGGATCTCCCCGCACTGGCTGATCGCGCTCATCTTCATCTCCCGCTTCGTCCAGGGCGCGGGCGGGGCGACGACCGGCGTCGTGCAGGCGTATGTCGGCGACGCGATCATTCCCGAGGAGCGCGCGAAGGCGCTCGGATGGATCACGGCGGCGACGTCGGCGGGAGTGATGCTCGGTCCGGCGATCGGGTCGCTTTCGACTTTTGGCGGTCCGGCGGTCCCTGCGCTCGTCGCGACGGGCCTCTGCCTCCTCAATCTGATGTTCGTGAAGCGCTGGTTGCCGGAGTCGTCGAGCCCGGAGTCGCGGGCCGAAGCGACACAGACGAAGCGCGGATCACTCGGGCGACGGATGCTCGAGGTTCTCTCGGAGCCTCGCAAGCCGGTGGCGCGCCTGATCTGGATCTACGCCGTCGGCATGATGGCGTTCATGGCGATGAACGCCGTGCTGGCGCTCTTTCTCCAGGCGCGCTTCGGCATCACCGAGAAGTCGTTCGGACTCATCTACGCCTTCGTCGGCACGATCGGGCTGGTGATGCGCAGCCTGCTTCTCGGACCGACGGTTCGCCGCTTCGGTGAGAACGAGGTCATGCGCATCGGTCTCGTCGCGTTGACTCTGGGCTTCGCTTGCGAAGCGCTGGCGCCGACGCTGCTCACGTTCTTCGCTGCGATCATCCTCATACCGGTGGGAACCGCGTTGCTCTTTCCGGCTTCATCGTCTCTCGTCTCGCGCTTCGCGCAGCGCCATGAAATCGGCGCGACGATGGGTGTGCAGCAGGCTTACGGCGGAGTGGCGCGGCTGGTCGGACCGGTCTGGGCGGGATTCGCGTTCGAGAGACTGGGCCCCGGGGCTCCCTTCTGGATCGCCAGCGGACTGTCGCTCGCGACGCTCGCGTTCGCCACCGGATTGACCGATGCCAAAGCCGCCGGCGCCGATGCGGTGGGCGCCGCGGGCGCCGCGGAAGCCGCAGCAGAAATCGGCGCCAACGGTGCGAAGCCGGTACCGGCTGCCAAGTAACCTGCGGCTGGCGCGAGCTTGAAGCCGGTCCACATCGAGCGGAAGTTGTTCCAGCCGTGGAGCGCCACCATGAGCAGGTGGCCGGGCACGAACGCCGCGAGTCCGCACATCGCGGCGAAGTGCCAGACACGCACCAGACGAAACCCTCCGAGAATCGCCACCAGCCCGGCGAGCTGTACCGGCTTCCACAGCGCGAAGCCTGAAAGCGCGGCGAGGAAGCCGGACGCGAGCGTCGTCGTATAGGCGAGCTTCTGCAGCGGATTGTAGGCGCTAGGGAATGCGGGCTCCGGAACCTGCGGAAAGAGCCGGCCGACGACCGGCAACTTGCCGAAGTAGCGGCCAAGGTAGTGCCGCGCCATGGGAATCACGCCGGAGAGGTCGGTCCGCGACACGATGACCTGCCGCCAGTTGCCGGTCGTGAGCTGATAGCCGGTGTAGAGCAGCGCCGCGCCGAGAAAGAGCCACATGAAGGTGAAGTGCCACTGGATCGCGCCGCCGAGCCATCCGCCGAGGCCTGCCCAGAGCGGGAGATTCAGCAGGTCGCGCTCGGGAATCTTCGCTCCGAAACTGGGGAAAGCCTTGAAGATCTGGAGCCCGGAGAGCGCGAGAAGCGGCACCGCGAGGGCGATCGCCCAGTGCGTCAGGCGGATCGCCGCCGGATGCTCGAAGATCGCGGTCCACCGCCGGCCGCGCCGGTCGACGAGGACGACCTCCCGACGGAACTCGCGACGAACCGCGGGTCGCTTGGATGCTGGACGCCCCGGGGAGCGCTTCACAATCCACCGTACCAGTCGTAGCCCTGGTCTTCCCACAGGCCTCGCCGGCCCGACAGCACCCGCGAAACTTGCAGGCGTGTCAGGTACTTCGCCTGCTTGTATCCGAGCTTCGTCGGCATCTGCAGCCGCAGCGGTGCGCCATGCCCGCGGTCGAGCGGCTGGCCGTACATCTCATAGCAGAGAAGCGACTGTGGATGCCGCGCGCTCGCGATGTCGATCGACTCGTAGTAGTCGTCGGCGCAGTCGACTTCGATGAATCCCGCCGCCGGATCCGCGCCCACGGCATCGAGGAAGTCGGCAATGCGGGCGCCGCCGAAGTTGCCGACCGCCTCCCATCCTTCGACGCAGACGTGGCGCGTGTTGTGGGTGATCTTCGGCAGCCGGGCGATATCCGCCAGGCGATACCGGCCGGGTTTCGTCACGGCTCCCGAGACGTCGAGATACCAGTCGTCGAGATCGACTTCCGGATCGACGACCAGATAGTAGTTATAGGGAAACTTTTCGAGCGGCAGGAGATCGGCGTCGCGAAACGTCGGCGCGAGCGCGCCGCTGCGAAACGTCGCTCCGGCGAAGCGGTCGCTCCAGGCGAGACCGGCGTCGAACAGTTTCTGCCGCCACGCAGGGACGAGAAGGCCGGCGCCGAGCGCGAGCGGCGCAAGCTTCAGGAGCTCACGACGCGAGGTCTGCCCGAGCTTCGCCTCGCTGTCTCTGGATCTCTTCATGGACCTTTCTTGGTGCTACGACACAGGTCGTTTTCCGGATGTGAAAACGGTCACACCCATCTGCCCGGCCCGCCGCGCCGTAGACAACAACGAGCGAGCAGGATGACAGATCGGATGCGCGCTCGCCTCCAACCGTTTCCGGTCCCTACGAACCAGGAGAATCGAATCATGAAGAAGAACCTGTTGGTCGCAGCCCTCGTCGCCGGCGCAGTCGCCGGCACCCTCTACGCCGCCAACCCCATGGTCGGTGGCAAGGAGATGTTTCCGAACAAGGACATCATCGATAACGCGGTCAACTCGGCCGATCACACGACGCTCGTCGCAGCGGTCAAGGCGGCGGACCTCGTCGCGACCCTGAAGGGCGCCGGACCGTTCACCGTTTTCGCGCCGACCAACGAAGCGTTCGCGAAGCTGCCGGCCGGAACGGTCGACACGCTCCTGAAGCCGGAGAACAAGGCGACGCTGACCAAGATCCTCACGTACCACGTGGTCGCGGGCAACATGTCGAGCGTCGAACTGAAGAAGGCGATCAAGGCCGGCAACGGCACCGCAACGCTGAAGACGGTCTCCGGCGGAACGCTGCTGGCGATGGAGAAGGACGGCAAGATCTGGCTGAAGGACGAGAAGGGTGGCATGTCGACCGTGACCATCGCGAACGTCATGCAGTCGAACGGCGTGATCCACGTCGTCGATACCGTCTTGATGCCGAACTGATTCCCGCAGGAGGCGATCCTTCCGTTCGCTCGCGCCTCCCCGCGATCGAGTGGAGCGGGAAGGATCGTCCCCTGCCGATTCACCGCAACAGCGAAGACAACGCAATCGGAGACGCAGGCGCCCTTTTCCCGGGGCGCCTGTTTTGTTGCCAGCCGCCCTATCGCAGGGCGATTTTGTGCGTTAGAAAGGGCGCATGAAACGGAACCGCCGGCTTGCCATCGTCTTCGCCCTTCTACTCTCTGGCGCAGTTTTCCCCCTCCCCGCGCAGGAAGAGCGAACGCTTTTCGACCTGATCAAAGCCAGCAAGGCCCAGTTGGAAGAGATGGAGCACCTGCTCCAGCAGCAGCGGGTGCGGGTGAATCGTCTACTGGTCATGACGCGAATTCTCGTTCGGGACAACGAAGGGCTGCGACCCGACGGTCCGGCGACGGCGCGAGGGCGTGTGCAACAGGCCATCGACAAGGCGCGTGAATTCGCGTCTGCGGAGTCTCCTCTCGGAGAAGAGGTGTTCGCGGTTCTCGATCAGTGCCAGGCAGAGTTCGACAGGAATGTCATCGGAGAATCGCAGGAAGCGTTCGCTGCCCGCTTTTCTGCCGCCGTCCGCCCGCTCGGAGAGCAGGCCCTCGGAGAATTGCATCGCAACTATGTCGAAGCCCTGGCACTCCAGGAGCTGGGCGAAAAGGCCGATGACCTTTCGACGAAATCTCTCAGCGACACCGCACGGCAATCGCTGGAACTCGCGACGTCGCGTTCGGACCTGCGGCCTGGCGGCTGAGGCACCTTTCCCGGCTGTCCATCGGCTGCATGGCTCCCGGGCTCGATTTGCGCTAGAAATGGCGCATGAACCGCCAACTCCCGGTCTTGGCCCTGGTCGTTTCCGCGCTTCTGAATGCGTTGCCGCTCGCCGCGCAGGAAGAACCGACCTTCGTCAGCCAGATGAACGTCGCGCGCCGCAATCTTGCGGCGATCGACAGCGCGCTCGCGAAGCAGGAGAGGGAGCTCTCGCGCTACCTGGAGGTTCTCTTCAAGCTGCAGGACGGAGCGCGGCAGCTGGCGAAGGCCGCCCCAATGACCGGCCGCGATGCCGCGCTCGACAGCGTGGAGGAGGCGCGAGCGATCGCCGAGACAGATCCGGAAATGGGACCGCTGGTCTTCGAAACGCTCGATCGCTGCCGGATCGAAGTCGAAAAAAACGTTATTGGCGAGTCCGGCCCCGCCGCCGCCGCCCGCTACCTCCGCGAGATCCTGAAACTCGAGGAGGAAGCCAACGGCCGCTTCAGCTTTTTCGTCAACCAGGTCGATCAGTACCAGACCCTGATCCGCGGCATCGAAAGCGGCGCCAACCAGCATCTCCTGGTCGCGAGTCAGGCTCTCGCGCGGCTCTATGTACTCCACAGTTTCGCCCTGAGCACCCGTGACGAGCATTGAAGCTTTGGAGGAGCGCGGCAAAAAGCAAAAGGGCCGAGTGTCGCCACTCGGCCCTTGGAAGTGCGATGGTTGCGGGGGCAGGATTTGAACCTGCGACCTTTGGGTTATGAGCCCAACGAGCTACCTGGCTGCTCCACCCCGCGTCGGTTTGCTTCGGCCCGGCAAGTGCTCCACCGGGGTCGTCAAGGATGCCACACCGGGCCGAACGAGGTCAAACAGGCGTCTTCGTCCGCCCCGTTCGCCCCTGCCCTTCACTCGATTCACCGGCCGCCGGCCGCTGTGATCTTTACGGCCGCCGCGCGAGCCTGCCGTCGCCGTCCGGGCCGCGCCGGACGAAGCGGTACGTTCCGCCGACGCGCAGATCGATCTCGCAGACGGGAAACGTCCAGCCGTTGTGAACGCCCAGCCAGCGCTGCAGGAGCTCAGGGCGCGTGTAGGCGGCGAACACGAGACCGCGCGGGGCATCGAACACGCGGGTCATGGCGATCTCCCGATCGCTGGGCAGGGTGACTTCGAGCTTTCCGACCATCTTCATTTCTTTTCTCCTCTAGCGCTTTCGGGTCTTCGGTTTTCCGGGGGTTGTCTGCATTTCGTGGAGTAGATGGTCGAGCTCGCGGAAGGAAGCCTCCCAATGCTCGCGGTAGGTTTCGAGCCACCGTGTCGCTTCGGCGAGCGGCGCCGCGACGAGGCGAGACGGGCGGCGCTGAGCATCGCGCGCCCGCGAGACCAGCCCCGCGCGCTCGAGCACTTTGATGTGTTTCGAGATCGCCGGCTGGCTCATCTCGAAGGGCGCGGCGAGCTCGGAGACCGAGGCCTCTCCCGAGGCGAGGCGCGCGAGGATGGCGCGGCGCGTCGGATCGGCGAGGGCGGCGAACGTGGCGTCGAGCTGCGCGGCGCCGGGGTTCGGCATTCCATAACTCATCAGTTGCATAACCAAAAGGTTATTCAAAGCGAGCGACCCTGTCAACTCCTGGCAGCCGAGCGGGGGTATCGTGCCCCGGCGCCATGTCGCAGCCGATCGTTCTTCCGCTCTGGTTGGCGGGCCTCCTCGCGGGCCTCGCCCTGTTCGCGCTGGTGTCGATCGCGATCGGCACCGCGCGCTGGTTCCTCCGCCGCCGTGGAGAGCGCGTCACGAAGGAGCTCAACCAGCGCTTCCGTCTGAGCGTGCAGCCGTTCAAGCTCACGCGGCATCAGGCGCTCGTCGACCGGCTGCTGCTCGATGCACGGGTCCTCGAGGCCGCAGAGGCGCACGGCCGCGAGAGCGGCGAACGTTCGGAAGCCGTCCTCGAGCGCGTGCGGCGCTATGCGGAGGAGATCGTTCCGGCGTTCAACGCGTACATCTACTTCCGCTGGGGCTACCGCATCGCCCGCGCGCTGGCCCGTTCGCTGTACCGCGTCCGGCTCGGCAGTGTCGACGCCAACGCCATCGAATCGATCGACCCCAAGGCGACCGTCGTTCTGGTCATGAACCATCGCAGCAACATGGACTACCTCCTCGTCTCGCACATGGTGGCGGATCGCACGGCGCTCTCCTACGCCGTCGGCGAGTGGGCCCGCATCTGGCCGCTCGAGTCGCTGGTGCGTTGGATGGGAGCCTTTTTCGTTCGCCGGAACTCCGGTGATCCGCTCTATCGCCGCGTGCTCGAACGCTATGTCGCCATCTCGAGCGCCGAAGGAGTGACACAGGCGGTCTTTCCCGAGGGTGGACTGTCGCGCGACGGCCGCCTGCGCGTCCCGAAGCTCGGGCTGCTCGACTATCTCGCCCGGGGCTTCGATCGCGACGGCGAACGCGACCTCGTGTTCGTGCCGGTGGGAATCAACTACGACCGGACGCTCGAAGACCGCACGCTGCTGCTCGAGAAGGAGAGCGCAGGAGCTCCGCCGAGAGATGCTCCGAACACCAGCACGAACCGGCGGAGCCGCCATCCGGTGCTCACGGCCTTCGGTTTCGTGGGCCGGAACCTCAGTCTCCTCCTGCGCCAGCAATGGCGGCGCTTCGGCTACGCCTGCGTCAACTTCGGCGAGCCGCTTTCTCTGCGGACCTTCGCCGCGGACCGTCGGATCGATTTCGCGACGCTGCCCCGCGACGCGCGCTTCGCCGAAGTGCAGAATCTCGCGAACGAGCTCATGCGCCGGATCGGAGTCGTCGTCCCGGTTCTGCCGGTTTCTCTCGTCGCGACGATTTTCGTCCGCCGCGGCGCGCAGACCTTGAGCCTCCTCGAGCTCAAGAGTGCCGTCCTCGAGCTCTGGCGGGCGCTCGAAAGCTCCGGCGCCCGGCTCTACGTGCCGCGGCAGGATCAGGACTACGCGATCGATGTCGGTCTCCGCATGCTGACGCTGCGGCATCTCGTTGTCGAGCGGGACGGCCTGCTCGCGACCGCGCCCGGCGAAGGGGCGATTCTCGCTTACTACGCGAACTCGATTGCGCATCTGGTCGAGGCGGCCGAGGCCAAGGGCAACTCGCCCCAGTAACCTCGGAGGCGTTTCCTGCGTATCACCGCTTCATGATCTTCTCGCGCCCCCTCGCCGGACTTCGTCCGCTGCGTCGTCTTCTCGCCCTTGGCCTGACGGCTGCGGGGGCTGCTCTTTCTCCGGCACAAGCTGCGATGGGGCCGGAGATCCACATCGCCCGGGCGACCGGGCCGATCGTCATCGACGGCGACATCTCGGATGCGGCGTGGAAAGCGGCGGAGCCGATCACCGACTGGTTCGAGACCAATCCCGGCGACAACGTTCCGCCGAAGGTGAAGAGCGTCGCCTGGCTCGCCTACGACGACAAGTTTCTCTACGCCGCGTTCGAGTTCGACGAGCCCGATCCGAAGGACATCCGCGCGCCGCTCGGCGACCGCGACAACGTCCCCAGCTTCACGGACTACGGCGGGCTGCTCATCGACTCGCAGAACGACGGCCACACCGCCCAGATGTTCCTCGCCAACGCGCGCGGAATTCAGTATGACGCCCTGACCAACGACGCCACCGGCGAAGACAATTCACCCGACTATTTCTGGGACAGCGCGGCGAAGATCACCGCCACCGGCTGGGTGCTCGAGATCCGCGTGCCGTTTTCGTCCCTGCGCTACACCGATCCCAATCCGGAGCGCTGGGGGATGCTGCTCTATCGCAACCGGCCGCGCGATTTCCGCTACCAGATGTTCACCTCACGCCTGCCGCGCGACTCGAGCTGTTTCATCTGCAACGCACGGCCGCTGGTCGGTCTCGCGGGTCTCGCGGTCGGTTCGCACTACGTGGTGGCGCCTTACGTCTCGGCGAGCCAGAGCTGGGATCCAGAGAACGGGCTGGGCAGCGGCCTCGAGCGCGGCGATTCCGACTTCGACGGCGGTCTCGACGCGAAATGGCTGCCCAATCCGTCGACCGTGATCGATGCGACCATCAATCCGGATTTCTCGCAGATCGAATCCGATGAGGGCCAGATCTCGGCGAACGAGCGGTTCGCACTGTTCTTTCCGGAGAAGCGGCCGTTCTTTCTCGAGGGCGTGAACCTGCTGTCGACTCCCATCCGGGCGGTCTACACGCGGACGTTCACCTCGCCGCGCTACGGACTGCGCGCGACGGGCAGCGTCGGCGACACGCAGTACACGGCGCTCTTCGGCGAGGACCGGGGCGGCGGCGCGGTGATCATTCCGGGATCGGAGAACTCCGGATTCGCGGACCAGGATTTCAGCTCCCGCGTGGGAATCGCGCGGGCGCGGCACGACTTCAAGAAGGCTTTCGTGAGCTTCCTCTATACCGGTCGCGAAATCGACGGCGGCGCTTCCAACCACGTCGCCGGTCCCGATTTCGAGTGGCGGCCGACGGCGCAGGACACCGTGACCGGACAGGTCCTTTTCTCGTGGTCGAAGACGCCGGTGCGCCCCGACCTCGCCACCGAATGGGATGGGCGCAAACTTTCGGGGCACGGGGCGAAGTTCTGGGCGCAGCACGCGACCGACAAGATCGACCTTTTCGCGCAGTACGAGGATTTCTCCGACGACTTCCGGGCCGACAACGGATTCATTCCGCAAGTGGGATATCGATTGCTCTACCTGGAAGGGGGCCATACGTTCCGGCCGGTCGAAAAGGCGGTCTCGCGCCTGCGCCTCTTCGGTATCGCCGATCGCTCCGAAACGCAGCGCGGCGATCTGCTCCAGCAGGAGTTCGTGACCGGCTTCGGCATGGACGCGAAATGGAACTCCTTCACGCGCTTCGAATTCGCCTACGACACGATCGCGAACCAGGGCCTCGAGTTCGACCGTTTCCAGTTCCGCCCGCATTTCGAAGTGCGACCGGGAAAGATCCTGCAGCAGGTGACGCTCGAAGCGGTCGTCGGCGACGACGTCGATTTCGCCAACAACCGCCCAGGCGATACGCGGCGCGCGACGCTGACGGCCAATCTCCAGCCGAGCGATCACCTCTCCCTCTCCTTGCGCGGGTCGCGCCGCACGCTCGACGTCGACGCCGGTGCAGGGGTCTCCGGCCGGCTTTTCACCGCCGACCTCGCGCGCATCAAAGCGGTCTACAACTTCAGTTCGCGAAGCTGGCTGCGCCTCATCGGCGAGTGGCAGACGATCGCACGCGATCCGGGGCTCTACATCGAGGACGTGCGTCCCGACAGCGGCGACGTTTCCTGCTCTGCGGTCTTCGCCTACAAGCTCAACTGGCAGACGGTGCTCTACGTTGGGCTCGGCGACGACCGCACGGAGGATCCGGACGGCAAGCTGCAACCTCTCGGACGACAGGCGTTCCTCAAGCTCTCATACGCCTTCCAGCGGTAAACGGGTCAGACGACGTCTCGCAGGCTCGTCCTCGGACGCCGCCTTTCCGGGCGATCGCGTGGCTCCGACCCGGTCGGGTGCGGGACCGGGTCGGGCGCCTGTTAGGCTCGGAACAGATGCTGGATTTTCATGCCGTCGCGGTATTGCTGCTGGCCGCCGGTGCCTTCTATCTCTACAGCCGCCCGACTGTCCGCATGGAGCTGGTTTCGCTCCTGCTGCTCCTCGCGCTGTCGCTGCTGTTCCATCTGTTTCCACTCGCCAGGGATGGGGCTTCCTTCACCGAGGCGGAAGTCCTCGCGGCTTTCGGGCACCCCGCGTTGATCGCGATCTGCTGCCTGATGGTGGTGGGGCGTGGACTGACCATGACGGGTGCCATGGAGCCTGCGGTTCGACTCCTCAGCGAAGCCTTCGGAGTGAGTCGCGCGCTCGGATCGATTCTGACGCTGCTGCTCGCGGCCGCAGCCAGCGCTTTCATAAACGACACGCCGGTCCTCGTGCTCATGCTGCCGATGCTCCTCAGCCTGGCCGACCGCACCGGCTATTCGGCTTCGAAGACGCTGATGCCGGTGAACTTCGCGATCCTCGCCGGCGGAATGCTGACCACGATCGGCACTTCGACCAATCTCCTCGTGCTCTCGATCGCCTCCGATTTCGGC
>JBDTQG010000048.1:0-24451 GCA_039932315.1 Thermoanaerobaculia bacterium | reverse complement strand
ACAAGCGCTTCCTCTACTACCTCTTTCCGTTCGCCGTGGCGGTCGCCGCGGAAGGTCTCGCGATGCTTTTCGACTTCGCACGCAAGGGACGACTGCGCGCGGTCGCGGCCGGGCTTGGCCTCGCCCTGATGCTGATCTGGAACCGCATTCCGTACCCCGACGCGTCACACCGCCTTCTGGCGCTTTCGCCCCGCGATTTCGTGGACCTGGTGGACGGCTGGCCGGGAAGCCGGGTCCGCACCGGCGCTTCCTGGTCGCCCACGCTCTTCACGGCCGACGGCTTTTTCGCCTACGCACCGTCCGCAGGAGGCTGCGCGTTTCCCGCCGAAGAGGCGGCGACGCCCCGGCTTCGCGCCTGGCTCGGAACGCATCTCGAGCCGGGAGACCGGGTCGCACTGCAGGCTGGAACGGCCGACCCGGGCGTCGCCTGGGTCGAACGGAGACACTTCGCGGTGGCGCTCGAGCGACCCGTGGTGAAGCCCGGAGAGGCGCGGTTCGCCGTCCGGCTCAACGGTCTTGCCGGCCCACCGCCCGTCGCGTCGTTCGGACCGTTCGTGGTCGTCGACTCGCAGGCGTCTCCCGAAAGCCGACCCGCTCCCCAACCGCGGCCCAGGCGCCATCGGCGGCGAGCGGGACCGGCCCGGTCGCGACCCGTTCCCGAAGCGACTGCGATCCAACCCTTCCGCGAAGAGATCCGTTCAGTTCTCGACGGTCGCTGAACGGCTCGGCTCGATCTCACCCGGGCACGCCGAGGATTCACCGGTTGCCGAACGTCTCGCCGAAGAAGTCGCCGGAGTTCCAGGTCGGTCGCGATGCGGCGTCGCCGATCGCGCGAATGAGGTCGGCCTGCGTGGCGGTGAAGCGTGCCGCAGAGTCCCAGTCCGCTCCGAGCGCGATCTCGTCGCTCGGCCGGTGATAGTGCTCCGCGAGAAAAGTGCGGCTGGCCTCGGCCTCTGCAGCGCCGCCGCCCACCGTTCCCGAACCCGCCGTCAGATAGATCGCCGGCACTCCCTGACGCACGAACGAGTACTGGTCGGAGCGCACGAAAATGACCTCCTCGGGCATCGGATCGGGAATGAGCTCGAAGCCGTGCGCGGCGGCGGCCGTGCGGGCGATGGGGCCGAGAGAGCTGTGCTCGGCGCCGAATGCGACCAGGTCGGCGGTCGGGGCGAGAAGCAGCGGCATGTCGACGTTGACGTCGGCGATCAGTTTGTCGGCGGAGACCGTCGGGTGATGCGCGAAGTAGTCCGACCCGAGGAGACCGCGCTCTTCACCGGTGACGAGCAGGAAGATCACCGAGCGCCGAGGCCGCTCGGGGGCGAGCGCCAGCACGCGGGCAGTCTCGAGAAGAATGGCGCTGCCGAGGGCGTTGTCGTAGAACCCGTTGTAGATCCTGTCGCCCTGGATCGCACGGCCGACACCGATATGGTCGAGATGCGCCGAGACGACGACGGTCTCTGCTCGCAGGACCGGGTCCGAGCCCTGGAGAACGGCGACGACGTTCGGGCTTTCGGTGCGTTTCATCTGATTGTCGCAGGAGGCGTCGATGTGGAGTGACAGGGCGCGCGAGGGCCGGTCGGCACCGGCCAGGGAGTCGAGCAGGGCGTCCAAGCTCAGGCCACTTCCCTTGAGCAGCTTCTTCGCACCCTTCGGCGAGAGCAACGCCGTGAGGGCGAGACCCGGAAAGGCGTCGTGAATCGAGCCGTTGTTGTCGATCCAGGCGGTCCGGGGGCGATCGGCATACGACTGAACGCGCTGCCACGGCACTCGCTTCTCCTCGTCGCGATCGCGGACCATCAGAATGCCGACCGCTCCCTGCTGCTCGGCGAGCTCGGCTTTCAGGCGGGTCGAAGAGTAGTGCGCGCGCTGGTCGGTGGGAAAGCTCGCCGGCGCACCCTTGACCATGAGCACAACCTTGCCGCGCACATCGATGCCCGTGTAGTCACGCCGCCCGAGCTCGGGCGCTTCGATGCCGTAGCCGACGAAGACGACGTCCGCGTCGAGAAGGCTCCGCTCGAGGGTGAGGCTGCCGAAGAGAATGAAATCCTTCGTCGGCGTGAGCCTGACCTTGCGCCCTCCGCGGCGGCCGGCAAGCCGGGGATTCACCGCCTTGGCTTCGGCGAATCGTACCGGCTGCAGGAAGCTCTCGCCGTTGCCCGGGGCGAGGCCCCAGGAGGCGAGGTGAGTCGCCGCGTAGTCCGCAGCCCTGCCGTATTCCGGGCTCCCCGTGTCGCGCCCCCGCATCGCGTCGTCGGCGAAGAACTCGGCGGTGGTGCGAATCGCCGTCGCGTCGACCGCGCCGGTTTCGGCGGCGGGGAGGCAGGAGGGCGCAAGAACCAGGAGGCAGAGGGCGGCGGCAAGGCTCGATCGGCGCATGGTTCGTTTCTCCGGTGAAGGCGAAGCGAGGCAAGTTCAGTCGGCGGAATTCAACTGAAGATACGGCAGAACAGGCCGCCGGTTTTCCTTCGGGGCGAGGGATCACTCCTCGATGCTCCGCTCTTCACTGGCGACGCCTCACTCTCTGCGGCGAAGCCTCGTGCGAAGATCAAGTGGCTTGCGCTCCCTGACGGGACGGGACCCCTGGAGGGTCGCGACGTCGCCGGTGCGGAAAAGAATATCGTCGGGCACCTCAACCGCCGCGTGAAAATCACCTGGCACCTCAACGGCAGCACCTCAACCGCGCTTGAGCAGCAGCCATCTCAACGGCACTTCAACAGTCCTTAGGAGAACGGAATGAGCGAAGCAACGAGCGGGTCGACGGCGACGGCGGCGAAGAGCTACGAAGCCCGGGCCTATGCGGCGGCAGGCAAGGCCTCGCTCCTCTCGCCGGTCACCATCCGGCGCCGGGAGCCGGGACCGACCGATGTGCAGCTCGAAGTCCTCTTCTGCGGTGTCTGCCACTCGGATCTGCACCAGGTGCGCGACGAGTGGAGCGGCTCGATGCCGACGACTTACCCGTGCGTCCCGGGTCACGAGATCATCGGCCGCGTCGTCGCGGTGGGGCGGGATGTGCGCCGGTTCAAGGAGGGAGACCTCGCGGGCGTCGGCTGCCTGGTCGACTCCTGCCGCACCTGCCCGGCCTGCCTCGATCACGAGGAGCAGTTCTGCGCCGGGCCGGCGACCTTCACCTACAACGCCCCGGATCCGCATCTCGGGGGAGTCACCTACGGCGGCTATTCAAACAGCCTGGTGGTGGACGAGGCCTTCACGCTCAATGTCCCCAACGGACTCGATCCGGCCGGGGCGGCGCCGCTCCTCTGCGCCGGCATCACCACCTACTCGCCCCTCCGGCACTGGAACGTCCGCGAAGGACAGAAGGTGGGCGTCGTCGGACTTGGCGGGCTCGGACACATGGGCGTCAAGATCGCCCGCGCGCTCCGCGCCCGGGTCGTCGTTTTCACGACTTCACCCGGCAAGGTCGAGGACGCCGTCCGGCTCGGCGCGCACGACATGGTGATCTCGACCCGCGCCGCCGAGATGGAGAGCCACGCCGGCAGCTTCGATTTCATCCTCGACACGGTCTCGGCGGTCCACGACCTGAACCCGTACTTCGGCCTGCTGAAGCGCAACGGCACGCTGACGATGGTCGGGGCGCCGGAGACGCCGCTCGCCGTCGGCGTGTTGGGACTCATCTTCGGGCGCAAGCGGTTTGCCGGATCGCTCATCGGCGGTCTCCGCGAGACCCAGGAGATGCTGGACTTCTGCGCCGAGCACGGCATCACCGCCGACATCGAGATGACCTCGATGGCGAAGATCAACGAGGCGTTCGACCGATTGCTGAAGAGCGACGTCAAGTACCGCTTCGTGATCGATATGGCCACGATCGGGTAAGTCGCGCCTGGAGGCGCGCGACCGGCCCGTCCGAATCTCCGCCGGTCGCGCGGACGCGAGCCGCCTCAGTTGTTGCTGTAGATGAATCCGAGGACGATCGCGGCGGCGAGGAGCGCGAAGCCGATCTTGACCCAGCTCCACGGTGCGGTGCCGGTGGCTTTCCCGGTCGCGCCGTTGACCACGTAGCGGAAGCTCTTGCCCTGATAGACGTACGCCGCGATCCAGACCGGCAGCAGCCCGCTCTTGTACATCCAGTCCGAGTAGACCGTGCGCACCTGTAGATTCCGATGCTGATCGCCCGGAACCTCGGCCCCGCACGCCTTGTAGAGCGTGTCGTCCATGCGCTTCTCGGCGAGCTCCTGCGCTTCGGCGAGGCCGACGGCGTATTCCTCGGCGACGAAGCCCGACAGGTAGCTCGCGTCGTACGCAACGAGATCGGCGGTCGGGAACGGTTCGATCTCGCGCGCCGTCGCGGCGTCGAGACCGCGCGATGCCGGGAGCGGCAGATCGTCGAAGCGGTAGCTGAGGCTTCCCGACGCCGGCCGCCATTCGATCCGTTCGTCCTTGCCCGAGCCATGGCGATAGCCGGCCTCGGCGGTCCACTCCGAACGACTGTCGGCGTCGAAGGTCCAGAAGGGGATGTAGATCCCCTGAATGCCGGTGAGTGAGGCGCGGACCTTCAGGTTGTTCGGGCGGAACCAGAGCGCCGACAGCCAGCCGCGGAAGCGCTGAATGGCGTCGTTCTTCGCCAGCGCGAACGGCAGAACGCCTTCCGGTCGCACGAGATTCTTGTCGGTCGGCGCTTCGACGACCGCCGGCGTACCGCAGAAGGCGCAGGCTCCGGCGGCGACACCCGGTTCGAGCGTGCTGACGGCGCCGCAGCGGGTGCAGCGGACCGCCTTGCGTTCTGCCCCCCAACCGAGATCGCCGCCGCGGGCGAGTCCCTCCGCGAGAGTTCGTTCGACAACCTGGGGTACAGCGGACTTCTCGGCGTCGGAGCCAGCGCCCGCCACCGCGACCACCTGCTCGAAGCCGCAATAGCCGCAGCGCAGACGCTGCAGCCCCGGGTGCCAGACGACGTCGGCACCGCACTGCGGGCAGGGGAACTTGCGCGCTGTCGCGCTGCGATGCGACTCGTCCGCCATGAAACCGGAGCTCGCGAGGCCGACGTCAGCTCTTCGGCGCGCCGGGGGGCGGGGGCGGCGGCGCTGCCCCCGTTGCGGGTGCCCCGCCACCGAAACCGGGATAGCTCGAGAGCTGTGCCCAGCCGCTTGCACCGGGACTCCAGGCGAGCGTCGAAGGCAGCACCTGTCCGCCGGCGACCATCGCCTTGAGCGCGTCGTCCGTGTAGGGGCCGTACGTCTTGCCCTCGATCGCGAGCGACCAGCGCGCGCCTTGCGGCGGGGCCGGCATTCCGGGCATCGGCGGGGCGGAAGCGGCTCCTCCAGCGCCTGCACCGGCGCCGGACATCGCCTGTCCCATCATCTGTCCCATCGCGACTCCGGCACCGATTCCCACTCCGGCGCCCGCAAGTCCACCCGGATTCGCCGCTGCCGTTCCGATCGCCTCCGCGGCCTGGAGCTGCGTGTACTGCTGCATGCGGTCGCCGAGAACGCCGAGCTTCGAGCGCTGGTCGATCGCCTTCTCGACCTCTTCGGGCAGCGAGATGTTCTCGATGAAGAAGCGCGACAGCTCGAGACCGAAGCTGCCGAATTCGGGAGAGAGAACACCGCGCCCGGCGACCGAGAGCTCGTCGTAGTGCGCCGCGAGGTCGAGCGCTGCGATCTTCGATTCGGCGAGCGCATCGGAAAGCCGCGACAGGATCGTCGAACGCAGCTGGCCGGTGACTTCATCCGTCGACGTCAGGCCGCGCGTGCCGACGATGTTCTGGAAGAACACCTTGGCGTCGCCGATGCGCATGGCGTAGGTGCCGAAAGCACGCAGCCGGATCATGCCGAACTCGCTGTCGCGCATCATCACCGGGTTGGTCGTGCCCCACTTGAGATCGGTGAACATGCGCGTGTTGAAGAAATAAACCTCGGCCTTGAACGGGCTCTGGAAGCCGTACTTCCAGCCGCGCAGGGTCGTGAGGATCGGAACGTTCTGGGTCTGGATCTCGTAGCGCCCGGGAGTGAAGAGGTCGGCCGCCTTGCCCTCGTTGACGAAGAGCGCAACCTGGTTCTCGCGCACCACGAGCTGCGCGCCCATCTTGATCTCCTGGTTGTAGACCGGAAATCTCCACACCAGCGTATCGGTCGTGTCATCGAGCCACTCGATGATCTCGATGAACTGCGACCCGAGCTGCTTCTTGATGTTGTCCATCAGACCCATCGTCGTCTCCCCCCGAAAGCGCACGAAAGCGGGGGAATTCTAGCCGAGATGGATCGCGGACATGCGGGGCGGTGCGGCGGACGCTGCCGCGCGCACGCCGTACTACGATTCGCCGATGCGCTCGCGCCGCTGGCACAAGGTTCTCGGTCTCGCGCTCGTCCTGCCGATCGGCGTCTGGGCGGGGACCGGGCTGCTCTTTCATCTGAAGCCCGGCTGGAGCGCGGCGTATGCGAGTCTCGAAAGGCCGGACCTGCCGCTCGCCGGCGGGGCGCCGATCGTCGCCCGGGACGGCTGGCTCGAAACGCGGCGCTTCCGCACCGTGCTCGGCGACCACCTGCTGGTCCGCGAGGCAACCGGCTGGCAGCATCTCGATGCAAGGACCCTTGCGCCGTTCGTCGAGCCCGGTACGCCGGAACTGACGGCGTTCATCCAGTCGGCGATCGACGCCGACGAGCGCGGGCGAGCCCGCTACGGCACGATCGCATCGCGCGACGGCGATACGTTCCTCACCTCGACCGGCGTGCGGATCACGCTCGACTGGAAAACCGTGCGCCTGTCGCAGGAAGGCAAGGACACGCAGCGCATCGACGGGCTCTATCGCATCCACTATCTGCAGTGGACCGGCGTTCCGGCCGTCGATCGCCCATTCGCCGTCGCCGGTCTCCTGGGCCTCGTCCTCCTCGCCGCGTTCGGACTACGACTGGCCTTCCGGCCTCGCGCCGCCTGACCGACCTCCCATATCCTCTAGCGGTCTTTTTTCCTCTACCGATCTTTTTCTTCTTCGCTCAGGAGCCGTCGATGATCTGCCCCAACTGCCACGCCGAATACCGCGACGGATTCACTCGCTGCGCCGACTGCGAAGTCGCGCTCGTCGACGACCTCGCGAACGTCCCCGCCGCCGCCTCGTCCCCGGACGAGGAGAGCGCCGAGGAGTTCTTCGCCTCCGCCGCGGGCCGCGGCGTCGCAGCCGACGGGGAACCGGGCGGCCTCGCGCCGCTCGCTGAGCTCAGCAATCCGGAGATCCTCGGTACGCTCCTCGAGCAGTTCGAGGAGGCGCAGATCCCGTACGTCGTCCAGGCGGGGACAGCGATGGCCCTCGCCCGGGGCAAAGAGCTCGAGAGCGACGGTTTTCCCGACCCCTGGCAGGCCGGAATCCTGGTCCTGGCGAGTTTCAAGCCGCAGGCGCGCCAGATGCTGGACGCGATCGTCGCAGCGGAGAAGAAGCGCGCCCTCGACGCCCGGGCGGCGAGCCTCCCCGTGTAGGTCCCCGGTCGGTCTTTCGGGCGTTCGGCGCTGCCCCATTCTTCCCCCCGCGAGGGGAGGCGAGGGCCGGGCCCTCGGCGGAAACCCGTGGACCGCGATAAGATGCCACGTCCGCTGGCGGTTGAGGCTGGCGGGGTATACGGTTCGCGCTTTCCGGGGCGGGCCGGGGGAGGCAGCATGGCCAAGAGATCCAGCCAATCCTTCGTCAAGCGGCAGAAGGAGATGGCGCGCAAGGAACGGGCTCAGCTGAAGAACCAGAAGCGGGCCGAGCGCAAGCTGAACAAAGGCGATTCGCCGGAGGAGGAGCTCGTTCCGCTCGACGGACCGGTTCTGCACGAGGCCTTCGCCGACGAACCTGCGACCGAAGAGGCCGTCACCAAGTCCTGATTTCCGATGCACCCCCTCCCCGGAATCCGGGGAGGGGACGCATAGGTTCCGTCCGGAGCCTGTGGCATGATTTCTCCAATTCTTCTTGCAGTTCAGGAAGTGGCGATTCTCGTCCGGCGATCTCGCGGGGCGGATTCTCTTGGAGGTCATGCATGAACCCGAGCCCTCGCATCTGGAAGCTCTCCGCGGCTCTCGCTTTCGTCCTGGCGGCAGCCCCTTCGTCCACGGCCTTTGCACAGGACGCTGCGAAGCCCGCCACGACGACCGAGGACGAGAAGGCGAAAGCCGCGGCAGCTGAGACCCCGACGGTCACGGAAGAGATCACCGTGACCGCGCGCAAGCGCGAAGAGTCGCTGCAGGACGTGCCGCTCTCGATGGTCGCGCCGACGGAAGAGGTTCTCCGCAGCCGTGGCGTCGACAGCCTCGAGGGCGTCGCGAACAATGTCGCCGGTTTCACGGTCCAGAACCTCGGACCGGGCCAGAGTCAGGTCGCGATGCGTGGCGTCTCCTCCGGCCAGATCGCCCGCGACCAGCCGGGCGTCAAGGAGCAGGTCGGCATCTACCTCGACGAGTCGGTGATTTCGCTCTCGCTCTTCACGCCGGACATCGATCTCTTCGACATGAATCGCGTCGAGGTTCTGCGTGGACCGCAGGGAACTCTCTTCGGTTCGGGTTCCGAGTCCGGCACGGTGCGCTACATCACCAATCAGCCGCAGCTCGGCAATCATGACGCGGTCGCCGAGCTCACGGCGAGCACGATTCAGGGCGGCGGTTTCGGCGGCAGCGCGAAAGTGGCAGCGAACGTTCCATTCGGCGACACTTCGGCGATGCGCATCGCGGCGTATTACACGAGCTACGGCGGGTTCATCGACGCCGTGCAGCCCGATCTGTCGACGAACGAGGACGTGAACGACGGCGACCGCGCCGGCGTACGGGTGTCGTTCCTCCTGCAGCCGAGCGAGAATCTGAAGGTCACGCCGCGTCTCATCTACCAGGAAGTGAAGATGGACGGCTGGAACCGGGTCGATGCGTTCAACATCCTCGCCAACCCCTACACCACGACCCGCCCGGCGGTCGATCTCGGCGACGATCAGCAGTTCACGCAGATCGGCGAGCCGTTCGACGACAAGTTTCTGCTCGCGGATCTGAACATCGAGTACAAATTCTCCGAGATGGCGCTCACGTCGATCACCTCGTACACCGATCGCGACGTCGATGTCGTCCGCGACGCCGGTGCGCTCACGTCCAGCATCACCGGCGGTTCGATCGGACTGCCGGAGAACGTCTACACGCTCGACTCTCCGCTCGACGACGCAACGAAGGCGAAAGTCATCACGCAGGAGCTCCGGCTCGCCGGCGGCAACGACGCGCTCGACTGGCTGGGTGGCGTGTTCTACGGCAACACCCAGCGCGACTACGGCCAGAGCCTCGACGTCGCCGGGTTTCAGACGCTGACCGGAATTCCCACGGCGGGCAACTTCGGCGCCGGACGCGACATTCTGTTCTTCTCGGATCTGTCGTACGACCTCGATCAGTTCGCAGCTTTCGGCGAAGCGACCTGGGCCGTGTCCGAGAAGCTCGATCTGACCGGCGGGCTGCGGTACTACAACTTCGACGAGAGCCGCGATCAGGCTTTCGACGGCATTTTTGCCGATCCTGGCGCTACCCACGGCAAGACCTCCGCGGACGGTTTCGCACCGCGCGTCGTGGCGAGCTACAAAGTCGCGGCCAACACGGCTTTCAACGCCCAGGTTTCGAAGGGCTTCCGCCTCGGCGGCATCAACGATCCGCTGAACGTTCCGTTGTGCACGCCGCAGGATCTCTCGACGTTCGGCGGTCAGGGGGCGTGGAAGGACGAGACGCTGTGGAACTACGAAGTCGGCTCGAAGTCGACCGTCATGGGCGGTAAGGGTACCTTCAACGTCGCCGCCTACTACATGGACATCAACGACCTGCAGGCGACGGTGACCGCCGGATCGTGCTCCTCACGTGTCGTCTTCAACGTGCCGAACGCGAAGAGCACGGGCCTCGAAATGGAGTTCGCCGCCGCCACCAGTGAGAACTTCGATTTCTCTATCTCGGCGAGCTTCAACGATTCCAAGCTGGGTTCGACGCTCACTTCGACCGATGGTTCGGGCAACGTTTCGATCGTCGGCGGCATCGAGAAGGGCAAGCGCCTTCCCACGGTGCCGAAATTCCAGATCTCGGCCGCGGCGACCTACCAGCATCAGGTCATGGACAGCTCGCTCGGCTACGTCACGGCCACCTATCAGCACGTGGGCTCGCGCTTCACCCAGAGCGGCGACCAGGCCGACGGTTTCGGCATCGTCAATCTGAACTCGTTCGGGGCGAACACGATCGGCGGACCACTCACCGCGAGCCTCTTCACCTTCGATCCTGAGCTGCCGGCGTACGACGTCTTCAACCTGCGCGCCGGTGTGCTCGTCGGCGCCTGGGATGTGGCCGTGTTCGTCAACAACCTCACCGACGAGCAGGCGCTGCTCTCGCTCGACCAGGAACGGGGCACGCGAGCGCGCGTGGCATACCTGACCAACCAGCCGCGCACGTTCGGACTCTCGGCGCGCGTGAAGTTCTGATGCACCCTTCTCCGGCGAGCCGCGACCGGCTCGCCGGAGAGCTCTCTTTTCTCCGCGCTCCCCTCTGCTGACCTCGATGCTGGCGATCACCCGCGCGGTGCCGGCATCGCTCGTCGACTGCGAGCTCACGCATCTCGCGCGGGTTCCGATCGACATCGCCCGTGCAGCCTCCCAGCATGAGGGCTACGAAGCCGCGCTGCGCAGCCTGGGGTGCCGGATCGAGCGTCTCGCGAAAACTCCCGATCTGCCCGACTCCGTTTTCGTCGAAGACACCGCCGTGGTCGTCGACGAGATCGCGGTGCTGACGAGACCGGGGGCAAAGTCCCGCCGCGCCGAAGTGCCCAGCGTCGCGCAGGCTTTGGCGCCGTATCGTGACCTCGCCTTCATCATTCCGCCCGGTACGCTCGACGGCGGCGACGTCCTCGCTCTCGGCCGCAGGTTCTACGTCGGACTGTCCCAGCGCACGAACATCGAAGGTGTCGAGCAGCTGCGGGCGGTTCTCTCGCCGTTCGGATATTCGGTGGAAGCGCTCGTGGTCGAGGGCTGTCTGCATCTCAAAAGCGCCGTCACCGCGCTCGACGAGGAGACCGTGCTGCTCAACCCGGAATGGATCGACGGCAGCGCGCTCGCGGCCCGCCGGCGGATCGCGATCGCCCCCGGCGAGCCGTTCGCGGCGAATGCACTGGCGATCGGCGGCACCGCTCTCCTCAACGCCACCGCACCGCTGACGGCGGCGATCGTGGCTGCGGCCGGTTTCACCGTCCTCGCCGTCGACCAGTCCGAGCTCGCGAAGGCGGAGTCCGGACTCACCTGCTGCAGCCTTCTGCTGAACGACTAGTCGGGCGAAGTCGCTCGATTCTCCGGTAGCCGCGGGCAAACGCGGCGGTTGCTACAATCGATTCCGATGACCCTGCGCATTCTCGTGACGGGCGGCACCTTCGACAAGGAATACGACGAGCTCACCGGCACGCTCTTCTTCCGCAACACTCATCTGCCGGAGATGCTGCGTCTGGGCCGCTCGAAGCTCGAGGTCGTCGTCGAGACGGTCTGCATGATGGACAGCCTCGAAATGACCGCCGCCGAGCGCGCACGGATTCTCACCGGCTGCCAGCAGGCGCCCGAAGCGCGCATCGTCGTCACTCACGGCACCGACACGATCGTCGAAACGGCGAAGGTCCTGGCTGAGGGTCTGGCGGGCAGCCGCAAGACGGTCGTCCTCACCGGTGCCATGGTTCCGTGGGCTTTCGGGAGCTCGGACGGTCTGTTCAATCTCGGCAGCGCCCTGTCCTTCGCGCAGGTGCTCCCGCCCGGCGTCTACGTCGCGATGAACGGCCGCTACTTCGCCTGGAACAACGTCCGCAAGAACCGCAGCGAAGGAATTTTCGAGGCCATCGAATGACTGCAGCCCGCCGGCGTCCCCGCCTCTCCGCGGCCCCTGAATCCGCGACCTCCGCTCCACGCCCTGAGAAATCCGGCGAACGCTATCCGGCCCGCTTTGCGCGGCGGTTGATCGAGGTCTATCCCGACCTGTCGTTCACGCGCGCAAAGCGGGTCATCGAGGGGGGGCAGGTTTCGGTCGACGGCAAGCAGATCTACGATCCCGGGACGTTCGTCGATCCGGCCGCGAAGCTGGTCTGGGATCCACATCGCAAGGTCGAGCGTCGCGTCGAAGGTCCGACGGTCGAGCTCCTGCACTCCGATGCCGACGTCGCCGTCGCGATCAAGCCGGCGGGACTGCTGACCCAGCCGACGACCGAGCGCGAGAAGGACACGCTGCTCTCGCGTGTGTCGCTGACGCTCGCGCGCAAGGCCGGTGAACGGGTCTATCTCGCCGTCGTCCATCGCCTCGACAAGGACAGCTCCGGACTGGTGGCGTTCGCGACCAGCAAGCGCGGCCTCACCGCGCTGCAGAAGCAGCTCGAAGACCACAGCATGGCGCGCACCTACGAGGCGCTCGTCGAAGGCAACGTGATCGGCGAGAGCGGGACGTTCCGGGAAGACCTCGCAGGCGACGGAACGCATCGCAAGCGCTGGGTCGCGCGGCCGGGCGAGCGTGGCAAGCCGGCGGTGACGCACTGGGAAGTCGTGCAGCGATTCGGTGGTGCAACGCACGTTCGCGTGCGTCTCGAGACCGGCCGAACCCACCAGATCCGCATTCACTTCGCTGCTGCCGGATATCCGGTCGTCGGCGAACGGGTGTATCGCAAGCGGACGCTGGGGGAGCCGGCGGTCAAGACAACCCGGCAGGCTCTGCACGCGGCGGAGCTCTCCTTTCAGCATCCTGGAAACGGTCGCAAGGTCACGTTCAAGGCGCCGTTGCCGGACGATTTTCGCGCCCTGGTTGCCGAGCTGCGCAAACGCCGGACAACAAAATGAGCGAGGACGTGCGGGCCGTTCTTGCCGGCAGTCTCGGCCGCGGCGAGCGGGTCGCCCGTGCCACGGTCGTCGGCAGCGCGCCCGAGAGCCAGGTCTTGCTGGTCTGGCCGGCCGGCCACACCTACGGCGACCTCGGCTGGCCACGGCTGAACCAGCGCGTTGCGCTCTACGCCGAGCAGCTGTTCGAAAAGGGCCCGCGAGAGATGGTGAAGGCCTTCGACATGCCCGATGGCCGGCGCGTCGACGTGCGCTTCGAGTTTCCATTCCTCGCCTGAGCGCCGAGCCTCCTTAGCGCCGGCGAGCGCAGGTCGCCTATTTCAGGTTCGTCTCGAACAGCCGGAGGATGCGCTTGTATTCGTCGACCCAGCTCGTCGGCTCCTTGAATCCGTGCGGTTCGAACGGGAAGATCGCGGTTTCGAAGTCGTCGGTCTTGCCGAGCTCGATGAGACGCTGCACCAGGCGCACGGTGTCCTGGAAGGCGACGTTGTCGTCCACCATTCCGTGGCAGATGAGGAGGGGCCTCGCGAGACCGCTCGCGTACTCGATCGGACTGCTCTTCGAGTACGCCTCGGGGTCGACTTCCGGCGTGTTGAGAATGGCCGATGTGTAGCTGTGGTTGTAGTGCGCCCAGTCGGTCACCGGCCGCAGCGCTGCGCCAGCGGCGAAGAGCTCCGGCTTGCGGAAGAGCGCCATCATCGTGAGGAAGCCGCCGTAGCTGCCACCGTAAGTGCCGACATGTTTCGCGTCGACGCCGCGATTCGCCACCAGCCAATCCACACCATCTTCGAGGTCCTCGACTTCAGGCCAGCCCATCTGGCGGTAGATCGCTGTCCGGAAGTCGCGCCCGTATCCCGAGGACGCACGGTAGTCCATGTCGAGGACGACGTAGCCGAGGCGCGTCAGCAGGGTGTGGAACATGAACTCGTGGTAGTAGTCCGACCAGCCCTGATGCGCGTTCTGCAGGTAACCCGCGCCATGAATGAAAACGACGGCGGGGGAGATCGTCGAGCTGCTGCGTCCGGCCGGCGTGTAGACGCGGGCCTGCAGCACGCCCTTCCAGTGCGTCGACGGGATCCGCACGATTTCGGGCGCGCTCCACTGCACCGCGGCGAACGCCGCGCTCGTGGTCGCCGTCAGCTTCTTCGCTGTCGCTCCGGCGCGCGCCGCTTGCACGTAAAGCTCCGGTGGATGCGTCGGCCAGGAGCTCGTGAGCAGGAGCTGTTTCTCGTCGGGTGACGGCACCGCATAGGTCATACCGTCGGTCTCGGTCAGGCGTTCGAGCTCGCCGCCGCCCCGGCGCCCTTTTCTTCCGGCGCCCGCTTCCCCTCCGACCTCGACCGGCACGCGATAGGCCTCATAAATGCCGGCGCTCTCCCGATTGGCGGAGACGAAGAAGCTCTTGCCGTCGCGGGAGAGGAGCGGCCGGTCGACCTCGAAGGGACCTTCTGTGACCGCGCGTTTCTCGGAGCCGGGCCGTTGCAGGTAGAGATGGGAGTAGCCGGACATTTCCGAAAGGAACCAGAGCTCCTGATCGTCTTTCATCCAGCCGAAGTCCGTGAACCGCCATCCGAGCCAGGCCGGATCGCTCTCGTGGTGGAGCGGCTGCAGCGCGAGCGGCGGGGCCGGTGGATCGCCCCCGGCATTTTCCTGAGCGGAGCTCGCCGGTGATGGAGCGGCCTTCGCCGCGGAAGGATTCGCGAGCGCGATCCAGCGATCCTTGTTGTCTTCGGAGATGAACTGCAGGGCGAGTCGGCTGCCGTCGCTGTTCCAGGTCGCATCCGTGATCCGGAGCGGTCGCGCTTTCGCCTCGCCGCCCACTGCCGCAGCCGGCGCACTGTCCGCGGACGGCGCGCTCGCGGAACCTGCAGGCGATGCACTCTTCTTTCGCGCTTCGGCGGCGTGACGGAGCTCGACGAGGGGATCGTCGGCGAGCCCGGGCAGGCCCGCAAGGTCGAGCGGGATCCGTCGCCGGTGGGCGAGATCGACGAGCAGGAGCGTCGGCGTCTCCGGCGCATTCGTTCCCACTTTCGGACGGATCTTGCGGGTCTCGACGTAGCCGGACTCGGTGATGTAGACCGGCATGCCGTCCTCTTTCCCGCCCTCGCCGCCTTCGGGATCGCTTTGCGCTTCGGCGCGCTCCGGCCCCAGTGCGACGAAGAGAAACGCGCCCGAGGGAGAGAGGTCGGCGCGCAGGAGCACCTTCTTTTCTCCGAGATAGATCGGCAGAGGCGAACGCGTCGGGTCGCCGGCACGCAGCGCGAGGTCGGTCGCCCGCACCTCGTCCTTCCGCGCCTTTCGGGCCCGCAGCACGTCGAAGTAGCGGAGTTGCTGCTCCTTGAGAAAGCCCGGCTCCGGATCCTCGGCCGCGGGATCCTTGGCCAGCTGAAGATCGGCGATCGTCGAATCGAGACCGCTCTCGAGATCGATCGCGTGGAACGCGTCGCCGCGCCGGAAGGCGACCGCGCTGCCGCTGGTGAGAACGACCGGCGCGCTCTCGATCTCTGCGGTGCGGGTCAACTGGCGCGCTGCCTTGCGGCCGCTCTCCTTGACGAACAGATCGCCTTCGCGGATGAAGGCCCGGAGCTTCCGGTCGCGCGACCAGGCGCCACCTTCCGGATCGACCTGGCCGAGCTCGGCCGCTTCGACGCGCGTGCTCCGGCCCGTGGCGGGGTCGAGCCGGTAGAGATCGACGACGTCGCTGCCGACGCGCTTCTGGTGGAAGTAGACGGTCTTTCCATCGTCGGACCAGTACGGATCGGTCGGCGGCGTGCCGACCCAGTCGCGGGCCATGATGGTCTCGAGCGTGAGGCCGCCGGCGGCCGCCAGGTCGGTGGTGCCCGCTGCGTTCGCAGCGTAGGCACCGTTCTCAACGCTCTCAACGCTCTCCACGATCCCAACGATCCCCAGAACCGTCAGGAACATCGGCAGCAGCGCCAGGAAGCGACGGGACTCGGTCGACACGGGGCTTCGGCGCAGTCGGGCAGCTCTACGGTCACGCATACGGTTCCAGTCCTCCTCAGCTCAGGCCGGGGATCGTATTCCAATCGTTGTTTTCCATTACGATTCGGCGCGTGGAAAGATCTGCCGGACCTCCGTCGTCGAACTCCCAGGATCCGGCGGACCTCGCCTGGCGGGACGATCTCACCGGTGCCTGGAACCGGCGCTACCTGCGGCAGCTCCTCACCGAGGAATGGCCGGCGGTCGCTGCTCGAAGCGGCACGGTGACGCTGCTCGTCGTCGACCTGGACGCCTTCAAGGCGATCAACGACTCGCTCGGCCATCTGGCGGGAGACGACGTGCTCCAGCGCGCGTCGAATCAGCTGCGGGCCAGTTTCCGGGCCGAGGATCAACTCATTCGCTATGGCGGCGACGAGTTCGTGGTCGTCCTCCGCGGCGCGTCGGAGGCCGAAGCGCGGGCGCTCGCGGAGCGCGCCCGGGCGGCGCTGCACACGGTGGAGGTCGTCGACAGGAAGAGCGGCGAGTCCGTCACCCTGCCGCTCTCTTTCAGCATGGGCATCGCGAGCTTTCCGGCGGATGGCGCGATCGGAGAAGAGGTCCTCGCAGTCGCCGATCGCCGGCTTTACGAGGAGAAGCGAATCCGCCAGGCGGCGGCGACGCGAGCGATGCCGGCCGACCGCGGACGCCGCCGGTTGCTCGCGCTGGCGGCGATCGTCTGCCTCGTGCTCGGCACGACCGTGGTCATCGAATGGCGCCGGATCCGTCGCGCTCCCGCGCCGCCGGCGGAGGTTCTCGCGCTGCCAGGAGCGGACGCGTCGGCGGTCGATTCGCCGGCGACGGAAATCGTGATCCGGGACGAGGAGGAGCTGGCTCGATTGCGCGATGAGGTGCGCCGTCTCGAAGCGGCACTCGCCGTCTCCCGGCCAGCGGCGGAACGTGCCCGGGACGAGGGTCGCATCCGCGAGCTCGAGGCCCGTCTCGCCGAAGCCGGCGACCCGGGGACCGGCGACGGAGGAGACGCGGGAAGCGCGACTCGAGCTGCCGGCGCCGGCAGTGCCGGAACCGGTGTCGAGGCGGTCGATCCGCTCACCGGAATGAAGGTGGGAGAGCGGCGCCTGCGCGAAGACCTGCAGATCGCGGATCCGCCGCCGGCGGGGAGCGACGGGCAGGAGAGTGCTGAAGCGGCGGCCGCCGCTGCGGGCGCGGCCGACGCGTCGAACCGTCCGCCGGCGCCGGGCGCGGCCGCCGGCGCGCAGCCGGGCGCAGCCGCCTTCACGCCGCCGCAACTCGTGCGGGCCCTCCGTCCCGCGTATCCGCGCATGGCGCGCGAGCGTCGCCGTTCCGCGATCGTGGAGCTCCGGGTCCGGGTGAGCGCGACCGGCAAGGTTCTCTCCGTCGAAACGGTGGGAGAGCCGGCCGGCTTCGGCTTCGACGACTCCGCGCGCGAGGCGGCGATGTCGGCGCAGTTCCGTCCCGGCCGGCGAGAAGGAGTGCCGGTCGAGATGGAGACCCGTCTGTCGATACGGTTCGTGCTCGAGTCGCGCTGAGGCGGGGTCGGGAGAGCCGCTTGCGGCGGTGCGTCAGAGACGGGAGCGCCGCCGACTCCGGACGTGGATCAGAAGACGGCGCCCAGCTCTCCGGGCAGGATGCTGCGGCACTTGGGGCACGCGAGAACGCGTCCGCTCCGCGGCAGCGAAGACATGAAGTTCACCCGCGCGCGAAAAAGCCGCACGACGTAGATCTGATCGATCTCGGCGTGACACGCAGGGCAGGTCAGTGGGTGTTCGAGTCCGTAGACGCCCGCGGGCGAGATCCGCCATCCGGCCGGCGGAGCGTCCGCGTCGGTGGAGGCGGGGTCCTCCCCGTTTTCCTGCCAGCCGGGATCGGACCTGGGTTCGTCGGCCATGGCGCACGATCCTACGTCCACGGGCATCGCACGGCAATCGACCCCTCGGGTTCTCGTCCACGATCGCCGCGTGTCCGGGCCATTGCCCTGCAGGTCCGCGGCACCGAGGCGACACCGCGGAATCTGCTCGCCCAGGGTTCGCGTCGCGGCGATGCCTGCGGATCCGGCGGCGTCAGCCGTCCCAGTCCCAGAAGAGGTCTTTGTTCGTCAGCGCCTCTTCTTCGGGTTCCCCCGTTTCGGCCGGGTCTCGCGACGCTCCGGACTGGAGATTCTCCGCGCGCTCCGCCCGCGAGACGACGATGGCCTGCTCCTCGAGATCGATCGTTTCGCGCTCCCAGCTCTCCTCGCTGCCGAAGTGCGGCCAGTTCTTCGGGAAGATCGGATCGTGCCAGCGGCGCGCGAGCCACGCGGCGTAGTGCGCCATCCGCAGTCCCCGCAACGGTTCGATGAGACGGAGCTCCGCGCGATCGAAGGAGCGGAACTGCTCGTAGCTCTCGAGGAAGATCTCGCGCAGGCGAAGCGTCGCGGCGTCACGGCCGCCGAGGGCCAGCCACAGATCCTGTACCGCCGGACCGATCATGCAGTCGTCGAAATCGAGCAGGCGGAGCTCGCCGTCGCGGTCGAGGACGTTGCCGAGGTGTAGATCGCCGTGCAACCTCAGGACGGCGACGCCGGCGGACATCCGGTCGTAGGCATCGGCGATGGCGCGCGCCGAGCCGAAGAACCGGTCCGCGAGCCGCCGCGGAACGATCTCCCGGCCTTCGAGCCAATCGAGATCGCTGCGCACGTAACTCCGGCTGGTGAGCGGCAGGCGGTCGGCTTCGATCCGGCGCGCGCCGACGACGTGAAGGCGCCCAACCAGCATTCCGAGACGCGCCGCGCCGCGTTCGTCGAGCTCCGCCGGCGCCCGGCCGCCTTTGCGATCGAAGAGGGTGTAGAAGATGTTTCCGCGCGTCACGGCGAGCGAAGAGCCGTCGGGGAACCGGCGCGCCGGGCAGACCGGGATCTCCGCGTCGTCGAGCTCAGCGAGAAAGCGATGCTCCTCGAGGATCTGCGCGGCCGTCCAGCGCCCCGGGCGATAGAACTTCGCGACGACTCGCGAGCGATCGGCGAGCTCGACCTCGTAGACCCGATTCTCGAACGAGTTCAGCGGATAGCAGAGCGGTCGCACGGCGACGCCCGCAGCCTCGACCGCGTCGAGAACGAGCTCGGGAGTCAGGGTGAGAAAAAGATCGGAGGTCGTATCGGAGAGATCCGCGCCGTCGGCGCCTTCAGCGGGAGAATTCACCCGCCCATTCTGTCAGTCGCCGTCAGGTCGCGCGCAGCACCAGGAAGGTGACGTCGTCGGTGGGCGCGGGCGCTTCACCTGCCGCCGACGTGGACCACTCCGCTGCCGCTGTCTGCAACGCGGCGACGATTTCTCCGGCAGAACGCAGCGCGACGTCCGCGAAGAGCGAGCGTGCCCGCTCGTAGCCGAGCGGCTCACCGGCCGAATTCGGCAGCTCGGGGAAGCCGTCGCTGGTGAGAAGCAGAACGTCTCCGGGCGCGAGCGCGAGCTGGCGCTCGGCATACGCAAAGTCGACACGCGAGCCGAGCGGCATTCCCGGCAACGCGAACTCCTCGACGACTCCGCGACCGGACCGGAAGACCAGCGCCGGAGGCATTCCGGCCGAAGAGAATGTGACCGCGCGCGCGGAGATTCTCGCGACCGCGAGAGCCATCGCCATGCGCGAAAGCCCCATGCCGTGGACGAGGCCGGTGGCACGACGCAGAAAGCTCGCCGGCGAAGCGTCGTCGCCGGCGGCCATGAACAGGCTCTTGACGACGGTGACCATCGTTCCCGCAGCCGCGCCGTGGCCGGTGGCGTCACCGATCGCCACCAGCAGGTCGCCGTTCGCGGCGGCGCGGAAGTCGTAGTAGTCGCCGCCGACTTCGGTCGCCGTGGACATGGCCACGGCGACTTCGAGTCCGGGATATTCCGGCAGCTCGCGCGGCAGGAGCGAGAGCTGGAAAAGGCGAGCCTCTTCGAGCTCCTGGCTCTTGCGGCCGTTCTCGGCTTCGAGCAGGCGCCGCTCGATCTCGCGCTCCTTCTGGACGCGCTCCTGTTCGATCAGTCGCGATTGATGCTCCGCGAGCTGCTCTGCCATGTGATTGAAGCTCGTCGCCAGGCGCCCGAATTCGTCGCGCGACCGCACCGGCACACGCGTCGAGAGATCTCCGGCGGCGATGCGCACCGCGCCCTCCTCGAGCTGACGCACGCTCTTCACCATGCCCCCGGTGAGCGGAATCATGCCGACAGTTGCGATCCCGACGAGAAAGAATCCGGCAAGAAAGTTGAACGCCGTCGCGCTGCGCAGCTCTTTCATCGCCTGCGATATCGGGCGCGCGATGCCGAAGCGCAATCCCGACGACGGATCCTTGCGTGCGACGACGACCCAGTCGTCTCCGCTGGCCGCCTTGGGCTTGCCCGAGTCGCGCAGCGCCTGGACGGCGGGCAGTTTCTGCAACGCCTCGCCGTCCGCTCCCTCCGCGACGTACAGCCGGTCGTCGTCGTCGATCGCGAACGGGATCTCGCCCTGCTCGCGGTGCGTCTGGGCGAGGACCGAACGGAGAATCTCCTTCGCCTTGAGCTTGCCGTGGATCACGCCGACGACTTCGCCGCCGTCGCGGACCGGACAGGAGACATCCTTGGTCAGCGCGGGCGTGGCGAGCTCGGCCTCGCTCGCTGGCGCGGCGGGCAGCGGTGCCGCGGCCGGCTCCGGCGGCGCAGGAGGCGTCGCCGGCACGGCTGGCGACGGCAGGCTGAGAGGCTTCGGAGCCGGGCGTGCGATGGGGGCGGGCTGCGGCGCGCGGGTGCGGGAGTTGGCCTCGGCGACCTGCGCCTCTCGCCGTTCCGCGAGCTCCTTGCCGATGTCGGCGCGGACCCGCGCGAGCTCAATCTGAACGCTCTCGCGATCGGCCGCCGTCAGGCCGGTCGGCAGATGGGAAAGGGTGAGGGAAACGCTTTTCTCCGCGAGACGCAGCGACAGTTCGAGCTGCCGGGCGTCGATCCCCGCCTGAATTCTTTCCGCTTCGGATGCCGTGGGGTTGCGCGGCACCGGAGGCCGGGGGACGAAGCGGAAATCCTCGATGAAAGGCAGCGCCTGGGCGAGCGTCGCGAGAACCTGCGGATCGACCTTGCCCTCGGCGGCCCGGGGTGCTTCACTTCCAGTCGCTCCCGCCCTTCCGGGAAGCGCCTTTTCCGGCGAATCGGTCCGCAACCAGTAGGTCGCGGGCAACCGCGCGAGCGCCCGCACGCTGCGATCGATCTCCGTCGATACCGTCTCGACGCGCTGTTCGAGATCGCGCGCCATGAGACGCGCCTCGGCTTCGGCAGCGCGGCGCAAAGCGGCGCTCGACGTGGTGAACGAGTAGAGCGCCAGCAGGGTCAGCGGAAACGCCGACAGCAGGAGAAAGACGAGCGCGAGGCGGAAGCGGAATCGCACGACGACAGTTATACGCCTGGCCGGAGGAGAGGTTCTAGGCCGGGGCGATCAGGGCCCAGGCGGCGGCCCCGCCGGACGACAGAGCGGTGAGGAGAGTGAGGGCCGGCGGGGCGAGCGTGTCGCCTGTCCACGGCGCGACGCCGAGCTCGGGATCCGCCTCGCGAAAGCCGGCGGTGGGTGCCAGGGATTCGCCCGCGGCGGCGAGAAGGCCGGCCGCGAGAAAGCCGCCGCCGTATTCACCGGTCGCTCCTTTGGGTGCGACGATCGGCGGCAACGGCCGATCGCCCCAGGCGGCGCGAAGGGTCAGCGCTTCGAGGCGGTCGCCGCGGCGGGCACCCGAAGCGCCGGAGACGATGCGGTCGATCGCTGACGGCGAGACTTTGGCGCGCGCCAGAAAGGTCCGCAATGAATGGCCGAGCTGCGCTTCGCCCGAGCCCCAGTTCCACGCCGGAGCGCTCGGATCGAACGCCGCGCCGTGCGCCACCAGACGACAGAGCGGTCTTTTGCTGCGCGCCGCCGCGCTCTGTGCGCTTTCGAGCACGGCGACCGCGGCCCCTTCGGCTGCGAGCATCCCGCCACGATGAAGGTCGAACGGCCGCGCCTCCTCCGGTCCGAAGCGGTCGGCGCGCGCCAGAGCGTGAAAGCGATCGAGCAGCGCGTGGAGCACTGGGACGCTCTCCTCAACGACGCCGACGAGAACCCGCTCGGCCCGGCCGTCGCGGATCCAGCGCGCGGCCTCGGCGAGGGCCAGGAGATCGCTCGCTTCGCGCTGGGTCAGTGTCTGGTTCGGTCCGCGGGCGCGGATCGTGAGCGCCATCTGGGCGGCACTCGCGCTGGCGACGGATTCGGTGAAGAGCGCGGGGGATGCCTGGTCCGGACCCTGGCCGAGAATCTGGGACAGAAGCTGTTCCGTCACCCAGGCGGGACCGAAGGCGGTGCCGGTCACGATGCCGGTCGTCTCGTGATCGACACCGGAACCGAGACTGGCATCGAGGAGCGCGAGCTGCATCGCCGCGACGGCAAGCCGCGCCGGCGGGCTCATGCGGCGGAAAAGAGCGGGCGGCACCAGCGCCGCGAGGCCCGAAACCTCGGCGAGGGCAGCGAGACGCGCGCTTCCGGGGCGATGGTAGCCGGCGCTGCGGTCGATCGCAGAGAGCCGTGGCTTGCCGGCGCGAAGTCCCTGGGCAAAGGCATCGCGTCCGGTGCCGAAGGCTCCGATCACTCCGAGGCCGGTCACCACGACGTCGCCGCTCTCGTCGCCTCCCCTCATGCCGGCCCGGCACCGAGCACGACCGCAGCGTTGGTGCCGCCAAAAGCGAGATTCGTCGACAGCGCGAAGCGTGCCGCCGGTAGATGGCGCGGAGTCCCGGTGACGAGGTCCAGCCCGAATCCCGGATCCACGGCGCCGTCGCCGGGTGTCGGATGAACCGCGCCGTGCTGAAAGCACAAGACGGTCGCGACGGCTTCGACCGCGCCGGCCGCGCCGAGATAGTGACCGACCGCCGCTTTCGACGAGGTCAGCGGCAGGTGCGCCGCTCGTTCTCCGAAAATTGTCCGCAGCATGCGCGCCTCGGCAGCGTCGTTGTGGAGCGTGCCCGTGCCGTGGACGTTCACGAAATCGATCGCGTCCGGTGAGAGCGCCGCGTCGTCGAGAGCCGCAGCGACGGCCCGCGCGATGCCGGCGCCCTGCGGGTCCGGGGAGGTCATGTGATGCGCATCGCACGACGCGCCGGTGCCGAGCAGCCAGCCGAGAATGCGCGCGCCGCGCGCTTCAGCGGATGTCGCGGTTTCGAGGACCAGCACAGCGGCTCCTTCGCCGATCGACATCCCCTCGCGCTGGGAACGGAACGGCCGGCAGGCGCGCGAATCGATGGCGCGAAGAGCGTTGAACCCGGCGTACGTCAGGCGGCAGAGCGAATCGCTCCCGCCGGCGAGCGCGAAATCGATCTCGCCGGCGCGGAGGGCGGCCTGCGCGTTTCCCAAAGCGAGCGTCGCCGACGAGCAGGCCGAGGCCACCGTCTCGACCGGTCCGCGGATGCCGTGCATCCGGGCGACGGTTTCTCCGGGCGAACAGGTCGGCTGCGCCGTCAGGCGGCCGATGCCGGCACCGCGCCGTGGCTGCGCGAGGAGATCGACGAAATACTCCTCCGACTCGAACATGCCGCCGGTGGAGCTGCCGAAGTAGAGACCGACTTCGAGCCCATCGAGCCGCGCCGGAAGTCCGGCCTGTGCGAGAGCCTCGCGGGCGGCGGTGAGCGCGAACCGGTCGGCGATCGAAAGACGGCGGAAAGAAGGAAAAGGCGCGACAGCGGGCGCCTCCGACGCCACTTGCGTGCGATAGGCCGCGTGTTCGAAACGTGAGAAGGCGCCGATGGCCGTGCGGCCCGACGCCAGGCCCGACCAGAGAGCTCCGGTTCCTTCGCCATAGCCGCTGACGGCGCCCATCCCGGTGATCGCAATCGCGGTCGGCGCGCGTCGGTGCGGAGCGTTCATGACGAAGGTCTCACGTGCAGAGATCTCGCGGGAGCGCTCAGTGCGGGGCGCCGGGTTCGCGACGGTCCAGCTGTGCGGCGAGCCAGACGGCGAGGGTCCGGGGCGAATGGAAAACTTCCGGCTCGATCCGGCCGTCGGGAACCGCGATCCGGAACTCGCGCTCGATCGCGCCGGCCAGCTCGAGGGCGTCGATCGAGTCGAGGCCGAGCCCTTCGCCGAAGAGCGGCTGATCGTCGCCGATCGTCGCCGCATCGAGGCCTTCGAGTCGCAAGGCTTCGACGATTAGACGCTTCAGGCGTCGCTGGAGATCGGGGAGATCCTGCGCCGTGCGAACGAGCTCGGTATCGGCAGGAAGCGTCACGCCGGATCTTCGGACGGATATCCGGCGGCGGCATCGCGCCGGAAAAGCTGCGTCCCCGGCGAGAACCGCTTCTGCATGCCGACGAAGAAGAAGAACACCCGGTTCAGGATGCGCGTCCAGAGCTTCGGGTTCCAGTTGCCGGCGAGCACGGTGACGACCGCGCGGAACAGCATCGGCGGCGGGTTGGGCGAAAAGAAGAGATCGCGGAACTGGGGCGTGTAGAAACCGAAGACGAAGCGGCGATAGACCTTGTAGCGCTTGTCCTGACGGCGCGAGAAGCTGGCGAAGTTCGCGGCCGTGAAGCGGTTCGTTTTCGCCGCGCGATCGAGCTCGCCGGCGGCCTCGATGCCCGATTCCATGGCGATCGAAACGCCGGTGGAGAAGACCGGGTCGAGGAACGAGCCGGCATCGCCGGCCAGGATCCAGCGGTCGCCGGCGTAGGTCGAGGCGCTGTAGGAGAAGT
>JBDTQG010000047.1:0-25312 GCA_039932315.1 Thermoanaerobaculia bacterium | reverse complement strand
CTGGCAACGTCCAGCGCATCGAATCCCTGAACTTCGAAAAGCCCGCAACGCCGCCGAACCGAACCTAGCAACGCGGCAAAGCGAGCTCCTTCACCCCGGCGGGTCAGCCCGCCGGGGTTTCGTCACCTTCGTCAGCTCCTCCGCCGAATCCCGCCTACCCATGGACCTTCATCGCGCTGCCCCTTCCTCGGGCTTCTTGCCGACCTGAGCCAACGCATGGAAGAGTTTCGCGGCCGCCGCATACTCAGGAATGTCCGACGAGAGGTTCGCTGTTACGCCAGCACCGACCATCTCTACCTTGAACTTCTGCTCGGTTTGAGTGTTTTCGTTGGCTGACTTCGGAACGCTTTCCAAGGTAATGATGATTTCCGCCCAGGGCGCTCCCGAGACGCGAGTCGGGCGTCGGCTCGATGCTGCGAGTCGCTCTTGCATGTCAGCTTCGGTGAACTGATAGAGACGCGTCTCTAGCACCTGCGCCTTCAGTGCGGCGAATTCGTCCGCGGGCAGAAACGTCGGCGCAGTCTCTGCAGAGAAGACTTCGCCATTCATCGCAGTTGTCGACTGCGTAACCCTTCCATCGCCATAGACCCGGTAGTCCTTGCGCTGAAAAAGCTGTCCACCAATGATCGAAACCTCGAGGACACAATTCTCGCTACTCGTGGCGAACGACAGTTGCGAAGCGGCGATCGGACCGCCTGAGGTCGAAGCGAAAGTCGGTGCGCCCAAGCATCCCAGGGAGACGCACAGCGCGGCAAGAATCTGGCGACCGGTTCGGTTCATAATTCCTCCAGTGGTTCTCTACATACGCTGCGACGGTCGGATCAGCGCCGAGTCGGGGATCGTCGGCAGGTAGCTCGAAGCGTAGCGCCCGGCGAGCTCGGCGAAGGTCATCCGCTGCAGCGTCTTCCCGTCGCGGACTCGTTCCTCCGCCGCACGCGAGCACTTCAGCGCGCATTCCTTCGTGGGACAGGTTCCGTGCTCAGCTGGAGCGCCCTTGATCGTGACGCGCCACTGCCAGCGCCACACCCTCGGCACTCTTCCGTCGGCGGATCATGGCCAAAGATCGCCTCCCCAGAGTGCCAGGAGAGTGCCACGCCGCTACATTGTCCGAGGGAGGCCTCTCGAGAGGCCTGATTCTAATGGTGCGCCCGACAGGAGTCGAACCTGTGACCTTGAGCTCCGGAGGCTCACGCTCTATCCAGCTGAGCTACGGGCGCGCGTGCTGCCAAGAGAAAATGGGGTGAACGACGGGACTCGAACCCGCAACAGCCGGAACCACAATCCGGGGCTCTACCATTGAGCTACGCTCACCATACAAGCTGTCAACTGCTGCGGCTTCTTCCTTCCCTGCCGACCCTTTTGAAGTGGTCTGCCTGGAGGGATTCGAACCCCCGACCCGCGGCTTAGAAGGCCGCTGCTCTATCCAACTGAGCTACAGGCAGCTATACGCTGCGGGCTCCTGTCGTCGGCTGCCTCTGGATGTCCGTCCAAGAGCTGGTCGGGGCGCCCAGATTTGAACTGGGGACCCCCTGCGCCCAAGGCAGGTGCGCTACCAGGCTGCGCTACGCCCCGTCCGACCGGAGAGTCTACGGGGCGGTTCTCGCAGGTGTCAACGCGGCCGCCGATCCCGCCCGCGACCCGCCCCCGCGGAAAGCCTTCAGCCGGCGATGTCCTCGCCGCCGTCGACGTTCAGGACCGAGCCGGTGAGCCAGTAGGCGCCCGGCGCCGAGAGCGCCACCATGCACTTTGCGACGTCCTGGGTCGTCGTCAGGCGCCCGGAGGGATTTCGCGCCTGCGCGCTCTCGACGATCTGCTCGTTGCCGGGAATCTTGCGCAGCGCCGGAGTATCCGTCACGCCGGCCTTGATCGCCGTCACTGCAATGCCCTTGGCCGAAAGCTCGACCGCGAGCTGCCGCACATGCGATTCGAGCGCCGACTTGGCCGCCGAGACCGCGCCGTAGGCCTTCCAGACCATGTGATCTCCGGACGAGGTCATCGCGAAGATCCGCCCACCCGCCGTCAGAAGTCCCGTACGAACGAGGTCCTGCGTCCAGTACACCAGCGAGTTCGCCATGACGTCGAGGGTCATTTCGATCTGCGCCGGAGAGATCGCGTCCTTCTCGTCGTCGGCGATGAACGGCTTGAGAGTGCCGAAGGCGAGCGAATGCATGAGAACACCGACCGACCGGCCGCCGGCGAGCCGAGCGATCTCGGCGACGGTTTCCTTCCGCTTGTCGTGGTCGGCCGCGTTCAGGTTGAAAAAATGCGCCTGACGGCCTTTGGCCTTCACACCGGCAACAATCTCCTCGACGTGCGGCATCGCCTGCCGGCGGTCGAAGTGGACGCCGAAGATGTCGTATCCGGCCGCCGCAAACTCGAGCGCGGCGGCCTCACCGAATCCGCTCGACGCGCCGAGGATCAAGGCCCAACGGGATTCACTTCCGCTCACGAACTCCTCCGATCGTCCTGCGCCTGAATGAACGCGACCGGCGGCTTAGGAACCGCTGCCGGAGGCAGTTGCAGCGGAGGAATTCTAGACGAACTCCCGGAGGGCGCCCGCTCCGCCGTCAGGCGAAGAAAACCGGCGCGGAGTTCTCCTTCGGTCCCTGATCGCCACTCAGGAGCTCGACGACCTCACCGGCGGCCGTCCGCAACCGGCCCTGTCCGGTGTCGAGCAGGCAGAGATTCCGGCCGAGATGCTTCGCGGCGTAGAGCGCCTGATCGGCGAGGTGGAGCAGGTCGGCGGCGTTGCGCAGCGTGAGCTCCGGAATCGCTGCGACCCCGACGCTCATCGTCAGCGCGAGGCGCTCGCCTGAAGGCGCTTTCACGATCAGCGCTTCGACGCGTTTGCGCAGGCGCTCGGCGATCTCCAGGGCGGTCTCACCCGTCGTCTCTTCGAAGAGCAGGACGAACTCCTCACCGCCGAAACGCGCGCAGAGATCGTCGCCACGAGCCGGAGCGAGAAGAACCTGCGCGACGGTCTTCAGCGCGAGATCGCCGGTCGGATGACCGTAGGTATCGTTGATGCGTTTGAAATGATCCAGATCGCAGATCAGCAACGCGAGCGACGTGCCCTCCTCGCGACTGCGCGCGAAGGCCTCTTCGAGGCGCTGCTCGAGAACCCGCCGCGAGGCCGCGCCGGTCAGCCGGTCGACCTGCGCGAAGCGTTCGACGAGCGCTTCGCGAAGCGAGGCCGCCATCTGGGGCAACAGGCCGTCGAAGAGCTCCAGCGTGCGCGGTTCGATCCGCCGCGGATCGAACCAGAGGCGCACCCGGCCGATCGGCCGCGATCCGCCGAGCGGACGCTCGGCGAGCTGCCAGGTTCCGCGACGATGGATCCCCGGCAGCGCCGGCGGCACGGGCGGCGGCGAGGGCTCGCCCGGATGCAGGGCGCCCTCGGCCTCGGCCCACCAGCTCGCCCGTCCCTGATCGGGGACTTCGAGCTCGAGCTGAAACCAGGAAAACGGCAGCAGCGCGACACACTCGGCCCGCACCTGTTCGGCAACCGCGAGGATTCCGGCGCCTCCGCCGGCGAGCGCCACTCCCGCGCGCCGCAAGCGATGCGCTTCGTCGAGCCGCCGCACGCCGCCCGCTGCGGCGAGACCGTTGCGCGCCGCTTCCGCCGCGAGCAGAGCGAAGGCCGCGAGCACGACCCAGGCGATCTCCCATCCGCCGCGATCCGCGAGAACGATGGTCAGCGCGCCGAGCGCAAGGCCCGCGAGGTCGAAGAGCAAGGGCGTCTGCGCGCGCAGCAGGTCGAGCGGCGATTCGCGGCGGGTGGAGCGCCGGATCACCAGCTCGTACGCCACGGGAATCAGAATCCAGGAGGTCCCGCCGAGGATGAGCGCGAGAGCGAAGCGGTCCGGGAGAAGTACCAACCAGCCGCCCGCAGCGAGAACCGAGAGGATGGCGATCGCGACCCATCCGGCGAGGCGGCTGAGGCTTCGCCGTTCCGGCAGCGGGAGATCGCGCCGGGCTTCGATCGCGCGCTGCAGGAGCTCCGCACCGATCAGTGCGGCGGCGACGACCCAGGCGACCGGCACGACCCCGACGCGCAGCAGGCCGGGATAGACGATCATCGCTCCGAGGGCGAGTGACGCTCCGCCGACGGGACGGTGCAGCGCTCCGGCGAGCGCCGCGCAGAGCAGAAACACCAGCATCCCCGGGCGCGGCGCCCAGCCTTCCGGCGCCCAGGCCCCGCGTCGACCGACGAGAAGCAGCAGAAGAATCGCGAGCAGAACCGGCGCCAGCCAGATCCACAGCTCGCGGCGGCGCGCCGCTATCGACACGATTCGCGAAACCGGCGCGACGGGTTCAGCCGCTTCCCGGAGATTCGGATCCGCAGACTCAGGCATTCGATCGTCGCAGACGCCGAAGGCCTGAGGCCAGGAGAAGAATTGCAAGCGCGGCGAGCGTCCACGGCCGCGTCGCCGGAATCTCCACCGCACCGCCGAAGCTCCGGCACACCGCTGGCGTCAACGTCAGGGAGAACGCGATGACGTGTCCGGAATCGATCGGGTTCCAGTCCGTCGCGCGCAGCATCCAGATTCCGTTCGCCACATCGCCGTCGAAACGCGCGAGCGGTTGCGCGGGAGTGTATGTACCGGTGAACGGATTCTGATCGGTCTCGATGCCCTGAATCGGCGGACCGCCGCCGTCGTCGTCGAGCTGAGTGCGGCAGAAGTTATTGCCGATGCCGTCGGCGAACCGGATCATCGTCACCGCCCGGCCCGACGGTGAAACGAGCTCGATCAGCAGATCGCTCACGAACGGATGCTCGATTCCGACGGTGGTCGCGCCGATTTCCGTAGTGCACGAGGCGCCGTCGAGCGTGAGATCGGCGTCGGTCAAGCGCTCGCCGAGCCCGCTCACCGCAATCGGCGCGAGCGCCGGGGCACCCGGTGTTCCGCGCAGAGGAGAATCGGCGATCGGCAGCGGCGGCCCGGCGTACGCGAAGCGAACCGGCGCGCCCGGCATACCGAGCGGCAGAGAGAACCGCAAGAGCTCCGGCGCGACACCGCCAGCGTAGGAGGTGGTCAGAACGAAAGCGAGAATTTCGCCACACTCGGCGTTCCCGGCCACCTGAAACTCGAAGCCATCCCCGCCATCCCCGCCTGCCCCGCCCGCGCCGCGCTCGCGAGCGCCCTCCGGCGCACCCGGAGCGATGTCCGGCCAGCTGTCGGCGGCGTCGACCATCGCGACCGCTGCGTTCGCCGACGAGAGCAGCGCCGTGACCGCCGTCGCCGCCGCGCCACCGACATTCGAGAGGTCGATTCCGAGACGCCACCTCTCTCCGGGATCGAGCACGGCGTCCCCGTTACCTGAAATTTCGTAGGTCCTGACCTTTCCGAGCTCGAGGTTCGCGCGCAGCGCGACGCCTGCAGCGTCGAGCATCGCCCGCAAATCGACGATGCCGCTTCCGGTCGTTGCATCTTTCCCCGGAAGCTCGATGTCGATCGCGCTCGAGATCATGGCTTCACGGACCTCCTCGGCGCTCGCGAGCGGCAAGGAACTCCAGTAGAGAGCGGCGAGCGCCGCCGCGTGCGGCGCCGACGCCGAAGTCCCGAAGAATCGCGTGAAGCCGTCGACAGAGGTCGAAACTCCGTCGGCGGCCGCGACCTCGGGCTTGTCGCGCACGACGCCACCGGTCGCCGAGAAATCCCCGGGCGGAGCGCCCGGCAGGAGAGCGCCGGTCGAGGAGAAGAAGATTCGCCGCGGACCGTCGGCGCTGAACGTTTCGCTGACCTGCGCCGCGTCGAACGTGAGCGGATACGGGCCCGACGGCTGACCGGGTGCGTAACCCGCGGACGCCGGAACAGCCGCGATCGAAAGCGCCCCGGCGGCGGCGGAATGGCCGCGCGTCGCACTCCCTGTCGCGAGCTCGAGCTCCCCGCGAAAACCGATGATGTTCAGCAGGCGATCCGCCCCGCTGGCGCGCACGACGACGAGACGCTGTCCGACCTCCGCGCCGTTGCCGAAGAAGCTCACGATCTCGATCGGATCGTCGTCGCCCCCCGCGCCGTCCTGGGTATTGTTCGAGAAGCGGATGACCTGCGTGAGATCGCCCGAGAGTACGTAGAGATCGTAGTCGTTGGCTGCAGTGCCGAACGGGTCGGCCCAGGCCAGCACGATGCCGGGCGCCCGCTTCGTCACGAGATCCGACACCACGCCGCTCGCGAACTCATGAGGCACCAGTCCGGGAAGAGCGGCAATCGGCGCTCCCGCGACGAAGTCCCCTTCCCAGACACCGGAGGTGCCGTCGACGAGGTTCCCTTCGTTGCCGGCCGAAGAGAAATAAAGAACACCCTGTGCGGCAACTTCGTCGACCGCCTGCGCGATCACGCCGTCCTGGAACGGCGATTCGTCGAGGTAGATCACGTCATCGACGATCACGCGACAGCCGGAAGCGGCGAGATCGAGGATGTTCTGCGCGAAGCTCGCCGGCGTACCGAATCCGGTGGCGAATCCGAGCGTGGCGGCCGGGGCAAGATCGTGCAGGATCTCGAGCATCGCCGTGCCTTCATCGCCACTGCCCGATTGCCCTGGAAGTACGTCGACCGCCGGCAGCTCCGCCAGGTCCTGCGAAAAAGCGAGCGATCCGACACCATCGGACAGAGCGCAGATCTTGATCCCGCCGCCATCGAGCGCGAAGAGATCCCGGACCGAATCCGCAGCGTGGACACGGTCTCCCTCCGAGACGATGCCATGCGTGAAGGGCGGGCGCGCCGGGACGATGCGCCGGACCGCCTCCTCCTCCGCCAGCGTCCGGATCGAATCCGCGTCGAGCTGGGCGCGCAGTGTGCGAAAACGCACGGAGACGAAGCCGACGCTTCCGCCCAGCGCCTCGATCTTCGCGGTGACGACGTCGGCACGGGCGCCCGGCGCGAGATCGACATCGACCGGAATCCGGCCGGCGACCGGGAGAGGCAGAGCCTCGACGTCGCGCAACGAATCGGCCACCCGGCCGTTCCGCCGGTCCAGAGCGAACAGGAGCTGAGAGTCGATCTTGCGTTCGGCGACGGTGCGACCTGCCTTCCACTCGGAAAGCTGCCGGAGCTGCCCGACCGCGCCCGGCTGGATCCCGCGCGGCGAAGCCTGCGCGAACACCCCGGTCGAGAAAAGTGCACAGACCGCCAAGGCGACCGCGCGAGCTGCCGCCCCTCGGATTCCTGCCTCTGCCGGTCTCGAAACCGCTGTCCTTCGGTGCCCGCTCACGATAGCTCGTCAGCGATCCTAACGTCCTTTGCCGCTGCTTTTCGCGCACTGCGCAGGGTCCGCTCGAGGGCGCCGCGCCCCCGCCGTACGGAGGAGTTGCCGTTCCGGCGACGGCGACGGATGATGCGGCGATCGTGAAGCTGCCGGAACCGCCTTGGATCGTCGCGCATCGCGGCGCGGAACCGCTGCTCGAGAACACCGTTCCTGCACTCCTCCAGGGGATCGCGGAGGGGGCCGACCTGCTCGAGTTCGATGTCCGTTCGACGCACGACGAGGTCCTCGTCCTCTTCCACGATGCCGATCTCGGCCGGCTCGCGCACCGGCCCGATCTCAGGGTCGAGCGGACCACTGCGGCGACGCTCGCCGGAATCGAGCTCGCACATCCGACGAAGCGCGACGTCCGAGGCCGGATTCCGACGCTCGCGGAGCTCTTCACCGCGCTTCCCGACGATTTTCCGGTGAACGTGGAGCTCAAACGCGACGCGCGAAACGCCCGCTCCGATGCCGGTCGCCTGGCCGGCTTGGCGCTCGTTGCCGCCGGAGATCGGCCCAACGTCCTATTCTCGTCCTTCGATCTCGTGTTGCTGCGCGAGCTGCGGCGGCGGTCTGCCCGCGCCCATCTGGCCGTCCTCGCCCACACCCACTCCCCCCGGCTCGAAGCGGTCGGCGGTGAGCTCGGAGCGACGAGCCTGCACGTCGCCCGCCTGCCCCGCGGCGAACACTCGCGGGCGGCGCTCCGCGCAGGCCTCCCGGTGCTCGTCTACACGGTCAATCGGACGGCCCGCGCACGGGATCTCTTCGCGCGTGGCGTTGCCGGGGTCTTTTCCGATCGCCCAGGCGCGTTGCGGGCCGAGCTTGGGCAGCCCGGCGATCGTGGCGTATTATCTAGAACTTATCGAGGGACTGGGGCGCCCGAACCGTCTGCCTAGCGCCCGGGAGAGTCGAACCGATGGCTTCGCCAGAGCTGGTGCTGTATCAGGAAGAGTTCCAACGCCTCGATGCGGCGTTGAAGAAGCTGCGCCAGGAGGCGAACGCGCGGGCGATCTTCCTGATCGACAAGACCGGCCAGCAGATTGCGGCCGCCGGCGAGATCGAGCAGTTCGACACGACGAGCCTCGCGAGCCTCACCGCCGGCAATGTGGCGGCGACCGACGGCCTCGCCAAACTCATCGGCGAACGTGAATTCTCGGTGTTGTTCCACGAAGGCAAGCGTGACCACATCCATATCTCGATCGTCGCCAAGCGCGCGATCCTGCTGGTCATCTTCGACGATCGTTCTTCCCTCGGCCTGGTTCGACTGCGCGTGAAGCGCGGCAGCCAGGAGATGGACCACATCTTCGAGGACATGCAGACGAAGCGTGACAAGGGCATCGCCAACCCCACGCACGCCAGCCCGTTCTCAGAGATCACGGACGAAGACATCGACGCACTCTTCTCCGAGTAACCCGGCCACTCCCGCGGGTCGCATCTCGAGACGCCATGACGTTCATCAACTACGCCAGCCGCGAGATCAACTGCAAGATCGTCTACTACGGCCCCGGACTCGGCGGCAAGACGACCAACCTGCAGTTCATCTACAGCAAGACCGCACCAGAGGCGAAGGGGAAGATGATTTCTCTCGCGACCGAGGCGGATCGAACGCTGTTCTTCGACTTCCTGCCGCTCGACCTCGGATCGATCCGCGGATTCACCACCCGCTTCCACCTCTACACCGTTCCCGGCCAGGTCTTCTACGACGCCAGCCGCAAGCTGATTCTCAAAGGTGTCGACGGCGTGATCTTCGTCGCCGACAGCCAGCCCGAGCGGATGGAAGCGAACATCGAATCGATCCGCAATCTCGAGGACAATCTGCGCGAGCATGGCTTCGATCTGCAGACGATTCCCTACGCGTTGCAGTTCAACAAACGCGACCTCCCGGAAGTCGCCGCGGTCGCCGACATGTACCGCACGCTCAACTACAAACGCGAGCCCACGTTCGAAGCGGTCGCGACGACCGGGATCGGCGTCTTCGATACCTTGAAAGCCGTCGCGAAGCAGATCCTCATCGAGCTCCGCAAGCGCTGAGTCGATCTCATGGCTGCTCCGAAGCGAACCTCCAGGGTCACCGGCAAAGCCTCCACAAAACCGCTCGCGGTGAAGAAACCCCCGGCGTCCGCCACCGGAGATCCCGACGTCGAGCTCTTCGGGCGCGCCGTCGCAGCGACACAGCAGCGCCACTGGCGCGAGGCCGCAGTGCTGTTTCGCCGCCTGATCGCCGAGGCGGGCGACGATCCCGGAATGGGGGACAGGTCGCGACAGTACCTCTCACTGTGCGAGCAGAGGCTCGGCGAAGCCAAGGCGAGCGAAGTCGAAGGCGATCCCTATCTCATGGCGCTGTTCGAGCGGAATCGCGGCGATCTTGCCGGCGCGCTCGCACTCTGCCGCCGTGGCGGGCGCCATCGCCGGGACGAACGGATGGCCTATCTGGCCGCATCGATTCTGGCGCTCAAGGGAGAGCTCGCCGAGTCGGCCGAGCTTCTCGCGCTCGCGGTCGATCAGAACCCCAAGAATCGCGTTCAGGCGGTGCACGACTCCGACTTCGCCGGAGTTCTCGACCGCGCCGAGTTCTCCTTCATTCTCCATCCCGACTGAGTGATGCCCGGCGCCCCTTCGCCTGAGCCGGAACGCCTGGCGGTCGTCCTGGCGGCCGGCCAGGGCAAACGCATGCGCTCGGCGCTGCCGAAAGTCCTGCACGAGGTGGCGGGGCGACCGATGCTCACGCGCGTCCTCGCGACGGCCCGGCTCTCCGGTTGCGATCGTCTGCTGATCGTCGTCGGCCACGGCGCCGACACCGTGCGCCAGAGTTTTCCCGATGCCGACATCACCTGGGTCGAACAGCGCGAACAGCGCGGCACCGGGCATGCGTTGCAGCAGGCGGCAGCGCACGTCCGGCAACCGGCGCTCCTGCTCGTTCTCTCGGGCGATGTTCCGCTCGTTCGCGCGGCCACCCTCGATCGCCTGGCGCGAGCGGCGGCGAACGGGTGGGGGGCAATGGCGGCCGCGACCCTCGCGGAGCCGGGAACGCTCGGGCGCGTCATTGCGCGCAGCGATGGCAGCCTGGAACGGATCGTCGAAGCTGCCGATGCGACCGCCGACGAGATCGCGATCCGGCGTGTGAACGCCGGCCTCTACGCTCTGCCGGCGCCGGAGATTTTCGACTTTCTCGCTGCACTCGCGCCCAACAATGCCCAGGGCGAGCTCTACCTGACCGATGCGCTCGGCAACGCGGCGGCGGCGGGCCGCCGCATCGAAGTCGTCGAGCTCGACGACCCCGACGAAGCGCTCGGGGTCAACGACCGTGCCGACCTCGCCCGCGTGCACCGCCTGCTTCTCGACCGCAAAGCGCGAGAGCTCCAGCGCGGCGGAGTCACTCTGCTCGCTCCCGAGCGCGCCGCGATCGAACCGGAGTCGGAGATCGCCCCGGACAGCGTCGTTCACGCCGATGTTTCGCTCGCCGGCGCCTGTCGCGTCGGCACGGGAACGACGGTCCACCAGGGCGTCTGGATGCGGAATTCGACGATCGGCGAGGATTGCATCATCGAGCCGTATTCGGTTCTCGACGGTGCCGTCGTCGGCAACGGATGCCGGGTCGGCCCGTTCGCGCGGCTACGCCCCGGGACGGTGCTTGGTGACGGCGCCCGCGTCGGGAACTTCGTGGAAGTGAAGAACAGCCGGCTGGGGCGCAAAGCCAAGGCGAACCATCTCTCCTATGTCGGCGATGCCGAGGTGGGAGAAGGCGCGAATCTCGGCGCTGGCACCGTCACGTGCAACTACGACGGTGAGAAGAAGCACCGCACCGAGATCGGCGCCGGTGCGTTCATCGGCAGTGGCTCGATGCTGGTCGCGCCGGTCACGGTCGGCGCCCAGGCGACGATTGGCGCCGGCTCGGTCATCACCAAGAGCGTTCCGCCGGGAGCTCTTGCCATCGAGCGCTCGACACAACGGACCGTGCCGGAATGGTCGGAGCGCCGAGAGCGACGCAGGAACAAAGGGAGCGACTAAAGATGTGCGGAATTGTCGGATATGTCGGACCCCGTGAAGTCGTCCCGCTGCTCATCGACGGACTGCGGCGTCTCGAGTACCGGGGTTACGATTCGGCCGGTGTCGCGGTCGTCGAGAACGGGCAGCTCGAAACGCGCCGTGCGGAAGGCAAGCTCGACCGGCTGGTCGAGCGCCTCGCCCGGCAACCCATCCACGGCAGCTACGGCGTCGCGCACACGCGCTGGGCGACACACGGCAAGCCGACGGAGCGCAACGCTCATCCCGTCGTCGACTCGAAGAATCGCATCGCCATCATCCACAACGGCATCATCGAGAACTTTCTCGTCATCAAACGCCGCCTGATGGCCGACGGCTGGACCTTCGCGACCGACACCGACACCGAGGTCATCGCGAACCTGGTCTCTTCCTACTACGACGGCGACCTCGCCGCAGCGGTGAAGCGCGCGGTCGGCGAGCTCGAAGGGATGTACGCCTGCGCACTCGTCGGCACGGAGAGCGCCGAGGAGGAGATCGTCGCCGTGCGCCAGGGGACGCCGCTCGTCCTCGGACTCGGAAAGGGTGAAAGCTACCTCGCGTCGGATCCGGCGGCGCTCATCGCGCACACGCGCGACGTCGTTTTCCTCGACAACGGGGACATCGCACGCCTGACGCGCAGCGGAATCCAGATCTGGAATCGCGCCGGCGCTCCCGTCGAACGTCCGGTCACGCGCCTCAACTGGGATCCGCAGCAGGTCGAGAAGGGCGGCTACAAGCACTTCATGCTGAAGGAGATTCACGAGCAGCCGCAGGCCGCGAGCGACACATTCGGGGGTCGGGTCGACTTCGAGACCCACCGGATCGGATTCGACACGCTCGAGCTTGCGCCGGACTACGTGCGCTCGCTCTCCCGCATCCAGCTACTTGCATGCGGTACTTCGTGGCACGCGGCTCTCATCGGCAAGTTCCTGATCGAAGACCTCGCGCGGATTCCGGTCGAAGTCGACTATGCCTCGGAATATCGCTATCGCGATCCGATCGTCGACTCTTCCGTCCTCGTCGCTGGAATTTCGCAGTCGGGCGAGACCATCGACACCGTCTGGGCAATGGAAGCGGCGAAAGAGCGCGGCGCTCGGCTCATCGCTCTTTCGAACGTTCCCGGATCGCAGGCGACGCGGATCAGCTCCGGCGTTCTCTACACTCACGCCGGTCCGGAGATCGGCGTCGCCTCGACCAAAGCGTTCACGACCCAGCTCGTCGCGTTCTACCTGCTCGCGCTCTATCTTCGACAGCAGCTCGGCCGCACCATCGAGCCCGAACTGCTTTCTCCTCTCGCCCATCTGCCGCAGGCGATCTCCGAGGCTCTGGCGCTCGAGCACGAAATCGAGGAGCTGACGCGGCGCTACCACGCGTCGACGGACTTCCTCTTCCTCGGCCGCGGCATTCAGTACCCGGTGGCGCTCGAAGGTGCCCTGAAGCTGAAGGAGATCTCCTACATCCACGCCGAGGGTTATCCGGCCGGCGAGATGAAGCACGGTCCGATCGCTCTCATCGACGAGGACATGCCCGTCGTCGCGATCGCCACCGGACGGCGCGTCTTCGAAAAGGTCAAAGGCAACCTGCAGGAAGTGAAGGCGCGCGACGGCAAGGTCATCGTCATCACCGATCGCGATCCCGCCGAGCTCGACGGTGTCGCCGACCACGTACTGCGCGTCCCGTCGCTGAGCGAAGCGCTGCAGCCGATCGTCAGTGTCATTCCACTGCAGCTCCTCGCCTATCAGATCGGCGTCCGCCGCGGCGCCGACGTCGACCAGCCGAGAAATCTCGCGAAGAGCGTGACGGTCGAGTGACGCCGTGCGTCGACTGAAAACGCTGCTGCGCGACTTGCCAGGTTCCCCTCGTTTCTCCGGCGGCTTGGCGGTGCTTGGCCTCTCCTTCGCGCTTGCCGCCGCGCCGGCCGAAGCCGGCGGCTTGAGCCGATCCGAAAGAAGCGTCGTCGCGAGGATCGACGCCCGCCGCGAGGCGGCCGTGGCGCTGCTGCAGAAAGCCGTCGACCAGCCGAGCGCGACAGAGAATACGGAAGGCGTCCGCAAGACGGGCGCGATCTTCGCGGCCGAGCTCACCGCCCTGGGATTCGGTTCCCGCTGGGTCGAGCTGCCGGCGGCCATGGGGCGCGCCGGGCATCTGGTGGCCGAGCGGCGCGGGACGAAGGGCAAGCGCATCCTGCTGATCGGTCATCTCGATACGGTGCTCGAGGGCGAGCTCTTCCGGCGCGAAGGAAAGCGGGCGTTCGGCAGCGGCGTCTCCGACATGAAAGGTGGCGACGTCATCCTCGTCGAGGCACTGCGCGCGCTCGTCGAATCGCACCTGCTCGACGATCACCAGATCATCGTGATCCTCACCGGCGACGAGGAGGACGGCGGCGAGCCGCAGTCCGTGAGCCGCGCCGCGCTCTTCGATGCCGCGCGAAGGAGCGACATCGCGCTCGCATTCGAGGGGTCCGTGCCGGGCGCCGCCGTCGTCGGCCGCCGCGGCTACACCGGCTGGCGTCTCGAAACGACCGGCTCGACCGGACACTCCTCCCGCATCTTCGGGCCGGACCGCGGAGATGGCGCCATTTTCGAAATGGCGCGCATTCTCTCCGCATTCCGCGCCGAGCTTCCCGAGCCCTATCTCACATTCAATCCGAGCCTCGTTGTCGGCGGCACCGAAGCGGACCTTCCCGCAGGATCGGCGGCCGGGAAAGCCACCGGCAAGCAGAACGTCGTCCCCGCGAAAACGATTGTCGAGGGCGACCTGCGGTTTCTCTCGCTAGAGCAGCGTGATCAGACCGAAGCACGGATGCGCGGCATCGTCGCCGCTTCCCTGCCGAAAACGGCCGCCTCGATCGCCTTCATCGACGGCATGCCGCCGATGACTCCAACCGATGCCAACCGAGCGCTCCTCGCCGAGCTCGACCGCGTCAGCCGCGATCTCGGGACCGGGCCCTACGCCGCACACGACCCCAACCTCCGCGGCGCCGGCGACATCTCCTATGTCGCGGACCTCCTGCCCTGCCTCGACGGACTCGGCGCGCTCGGCGAGAACGAACATGCGCGCGGGGAGTGGATCGATCTCGAGGAACTGCCCCATCTCACCGCGCGCGCCGCGCTCCTCATCCATCGACTCGGTCGACTCGGTGGACTCGGTGGACTCGGTGGATAGCCGCGGCATGAGCTCCGATGGACCGGAGGTCGCGAGAGGCGACGAGTTCGCGATTCAGCTTCCCGATCCCGGCGACGCGACACGCTCTCCGCGTCCGCTCTGAACGACGGCTCGATGCGGCGCGGCCCCAGAGAGGAAAACGGCGGCGATCCGGCGGCCGGACTCGATCGATTCGAGCTCTGGCTGGAGCGGGCTCTTCCGCCGTCTCCAGGACCGCTCTGGGCTGAAGGCCTGCGGCTCGTCGTGCGGCTCATTCTGGGCCGGGCGAGCTGGGTCCTCGGAACGCTCTGCATCGCGCTCGGAGCGCCCTGGTTCGTCTTCGTCCATCGGCAGGTCGACACCATGGTGCGGGCAGCCTGGTACCGCTCGACGGCGACGGCGACCGCTACAGCCAGCGTCGAGCGGGTCGAGCTGAGGCTCCTGCCCGGGATGTTCGATGGCACGATCCGCGTCATTCCGACGGTCGTGCTGTCCTTCGACGCGGCGCCGCCCGCATCGCCAGACGCATCGCCAGACGCCTCGCCAAGCGCTCCGTCCAAGATGTCATCTCCTGCATCCAGGGCATCGAAGGCTTCCGAACCTTCGGCTTCGCAGATCCGCGTGCGGTATCAACCCCGCGGAAAGGGGCTCGAGGCCTTTCACGAGTGGGCGAGCTCCGCGTCGCTCCTCTACGATCCGCTCTTCATCACTCCCGACTGGCGTTTCCGCTGGGCGACCGCGCAGATCGACGCGCCGGGATTCGACCTCCTCTGGTCGGACCGCGACGCCGACCAGCTCACGAGCACGGCGCCCTGGAACGGTCAGACGTATGTCGAGAACGCGCTCGCCGATCTCGACCGCCCGATCGACCTTCTGGTTGGTGACTGGACACGGCGAAGCGGTGAAGGCACACGATTGCCTGTGCGCTATCTGCCGGGCGATGCGCAGCGCGTCTTCGTCGCCGACGCGTTGCACCACTTGCCACCGTCCGGCGGCAACGGCGCGAGCGAGCTCGTCTCCGCGATCTTGCTGATGTTGCCCTTCGGGCTTCCGTTCTGGTGGATGGGCACCCGGCTGGTCGCTCGCGGTGCGGCACCCCGGTACCGGCACTATTTTTTCTGGGTTCCGCTCGCGCTTCTGCCTTTCTGGGGCGATCGCTATCTCGAAATTCTCGAGCGTCTTTCGCCGGGAGCGGCGCAGAAGAACGCGCTGCTGTCGAAAGTGGGCTCGAGCCAGGTGCTTCCCGGTTCCGATCCTGCGGGCACCGGTCCGTCGTTCGATCGGCGGCAGCGCATCGATCTCCAAAGCTCACGGTTCGCGGCCACGCTCGCGCTCGTCGATCTGCGCCGTCCGGCAAAGCCGGCAGCGAACGGCGCCGTCGTCTGGCGTGACCTCGAGGAGCGCTTTGCCACGGCGCTCGCGAGCGCCGACGATGCTGCGTTCGTGCGGATCGTGGAGCAGACATCTGCCGTCGAGTCTCCCGGCGGCCAGCCGGCGATGACACCGATTCTCGCGGAGGGGGCGCGGCGCGCGGCGCTCGACCCCGTGCGCGGCACCGCTGCCCGGCAGGCAGCCATGCAGCTCCTTCGAAACCTTCTCCTGGGGCCCGGTCTCGACCTCTGCCACCCGAGCTTTCCGGCCTACCACGAGGATCTCGAGCGTCTCGCGGAGCACCCCGACGCGGAGATCGCGGCGAGCGCGCGTCAGCGGCTCAAGGAAATCGACGGCTGGATCGCCGACCGTCAGCGCGACTTCGGCAAGACCTGCTGAAGCGCAGGCACCCGGACCGGTGGGGCCTTCACTCGACTTCTAGCCGATGTAGCCTCCGTCGCCCTGGCCGCAGGTCGTGTCGGTGGAGTAGAAAAACTGGGCGCAGCCGAGCGTCGCCGCGAAACTGAAATACGAGAAGGAGGCGTGCGCTCCCACGGCCGTGCTCTCCGGTCAGCGACCTGTGGCCGAAGCCGGCGTGCTGGCCGTACGCTCCACCGGTGCGGCGAGCCGGTCGAGATCGAGATCGGCGCGCGACCAGGCGAAGCCGAGCCGGCGATCGACGGCGGCGGCCTCGCTCTCCTTACCCTGGCGCCGGAGGGCAGCTGCGAGGCCGGTGAGCGCCCAGCCGTTTTCGGGAATCCGCTCGAGATCCTTGCGGAAGACCGCTTCGGCAGCACTCGCTTTTCCGGCTTCGAGGAGCATCGGCCCCAGCAGGTGCCGCGTCGGGAGATACCAGTCCGGCGGTTCGGAGTAGCGCAGTCCATCTTCGATCGCAACAGCCTCCGTGAGGTGCTCGATCGCCTCGTCCCACTTTCTACCCGCGCGCGCCACCTCCGCCTTGAGAAGTGCTCTCGCGATCGTCGCCAGCGTCGCGACCGGATTGAAACCCTCGGTCGCTTCCGCCGGAATCAGCGCGAAGTAGCGTTCGGCCTCCGCGCGCTCGGTTTCGGCAGCGGCGAGATCTCCGAGCCGAATCTGGGCGATTCCCCGCGCGACGTGTGCGACTGCGCTGGCATAGGCAAACTCGGCCGGCGGAAGAGGTTCCGCGAGGCCGCATGTTCCTGGGCGAGAGCGCGCGCGGGTGGAAGGGCGACGACGAAGCCGAGAGCGAGAACTACCAAGTGGCGCGGGTGCATGGACGGTCTCCCGGGACAGCGCGAGCAGACCTGCATGGATCGTAGAGCCCGATCATCGCAGGAGCGTTCCCACTGGTAAAGTGGGCGATCGTGTCCGCTTCCCACCGCATCGACTTCGAACGTGAGCTGAATCCGGATCAGTTCTCCGCGATCACCCACGGTGAAGGACCTCAGCTCGTTCTCGCCGGCGCCGGTTCGGGAAAAACCCGGGTCATCACCTATCGCGTCGCCTGGCTCGTCAGGGAACGGGGTGTCGACCCGGGCTCGATCGTCGCCATGACGTTCACCAACAAGGCCGCGGGTGAGATGCGCGATCGCGTCGAACGCCTGCTCGACCTCTTTCCCCTGCCGACATTCGTCGGAACTTTCCACCGCTACGCCCTGACACTGCTTCGGCGCTATGGCGAGCGCGTCGGGCTGCCGCGCGATTTCGCCATTCTCGACACGGACGATCAGAAGCGGCTCGTCACGCAGGCGATGGCTGCCGAAGGTGTTTCCGAAACGAGCTTTCCGCCGCGCACGCTCCTCGCGGCGATCTCCGGCGCCAAGAACCGGCTGATGACACCCGCCGAATACGAGCGGCAGGCGAAGGACTTCTTCGAGCAGCGCGTCGCGCGTGTTTATCGTCGCTATCAGGCCCTGGTATCGCAGGCTTCGGGCGTCGATTTCGACGACATGATGAGCCTCGCCGTTCGCCTCTTCACCGATCACAAGGACATCGCCGACCGTCTTCGGCAGCGCACCCGGTATCTGCTGGTCGATGAGTTCCAGGATACGAACCAGGCGCAGCTCACGCTGGTCGAACAGCTCGCCGGAGTCGCAGGAAATCTCACTGCGGTCGGTGACGAAGATCAGGGCATCTATCGCTGGCGCGGTGCCGACATCGACAACATCCTCGAGTTCGAACGTCACTTCCCCGGAGCGGCGGTCCGCAAGCTCGAGCGCAACTACCGGTCGACGGGAACGATCCTCGACGCCGCCAACGCCGTCGTTTCGAACAACCAGCTGCGCCGCGGCAAGAAGCTGTGGACCGCTGCCGGGCGCGGCGAACCCGTCGCGCTGCATCGCGCCGGCGATGAGATCGAGGAAGCGGCGTGGGTGGTCCAGTCGCTGACTCGCCTGCGTGATCGCTACGCGCTCTCGGATATGGCGATCCTCGTGCGTACCAACGCGCAGAGCCGGGTGTTCGAGGACGAGTTCTTCCGTCACCGGATTCCCTACACCATGGTCGGAGGCGTGCGCTTCTACGAACGCTCCGAAATCAAGGATCTGGTGGCCTATCTCCGCCTGCTGCGGAATCCACGAGACAGTTTTTCGCTGTCGCGCATCCTCAACGTTCCGCCGCGCGGCATCGGCAAGACCACGGTCGCCATGCTCGACGAGCGCGCCGCGAAACTCGGCGCGACGCTGTGGGACGTTCTCGAGGTCGACTCACTGGAGAGCTTTCCGTCGCGCGCTGCGACCGCGCTCCGTGCCTTCCGCGAAACGATTCACGGCCTGCGCAAGGTGGCGGAGGAACTGCCGTTGCCGGCGCTCCTCGACGACCTCCTCGCCCGGACCGCCTACACGGACATGTTCCGGCGCGACAACGAAGAGGATCAGGCCCGGCTCGAGAACATCCGCGAATTCCTCTCGGCGGCCCAGAACTTCACCGAGTCGAAAAGCTATGGCGGCGGCGAGGACGACGATCTGCTCACGGCGTTCCTCGACCACGTCGCCCTGGTTTCGGACCTCGACTCCTGGGACGGGGAACGCGGTGTGAGCCTGATGACTCTGCACAGCGCCAAGGGGCTCGAGTTTCCGGTGATCTTCCTTCCCGGGCTCGAGGACGGCCTGCTCCCGCACTGGAACTCGCAGGGCAAGAGCGAGGATCTCGAAGAGGAGCGCCGGCTTTTCTACGTCGGGATGACGCGCGCCAAAGAGCGCCTGCATCTCTCCTGGTGCCGGCGTCGCCGGATCGCCGGCGCCTATCAGGATCAGCGCGAATCGCCCCTGCTTTCCGAGGTACCGGAGAGTCTGCTGACCGTTTCGGAGAGTCCGCGGATCTATCAATCCGAACGGACGCGTCCGATCGACGAGTTCTACGGTCGCCCGGCGGCGCTCTCGCCGCTGCCGCAGGCCACCACGCGCGGTCCCAAGCGCGGCAGCCGGGTGCGCCATCCGACGCTCGGGCAGGGTGTCGTTCTCGAGCTCGAGGGTGAGGGCGACGACGCCAAGTTCACGATCTTCTTCGAACGCGCGGGGAAAAAGAAGCTGATCGCGCGCTACGCCACCCTCGAGCTTCTCTGACGCCCGCCCGCCGCGCGGCTAGTCGAGTGCGACTCTCCAGTTAGCGGCATCGCCGCCTTCGAAGCTGTCGCGGAAGAGCGTCGTGGCGCGATAGGAAACCGTCACAAGGTCGCGGTCGAATCCACCGCCGGCGCGCGGGTACCAGGTGTCGCCGGTCACGACGACCGAGTCGTCGGCGGCGACCGCGATCGCTGCGGCACCCGACGGCATGCCGGCGACCGGAGCGAAGCGGTCGGTCCAGTTCTCGTTGCCGTCGCGGCCGAGGCTCGCAACGAAGAAGCTTTCGCCGACGATCGGATCGCTGTCGTATCCGGCCGCAACAGCGTTTCCAGCGCCATCGCTCGCCACCGAAAGGAAATAGCCGTTGGCGACCACTCCACCGTCGAAGCTCCGCGACCAGAGCGCCGATCCGTCGGCGCCGAAGGCGGCGAGAAGCGGCGCGTTGTGATTGGGAGCGATCTCGCTCGTGCCGGAGACATACACCCGGCCGTCCGTCGCGACCGACATGGCGAAAGCCCAGTCGCTGTCCCCTGCGGCGTTGCGCGAGGTCGTCAACCAGACACGCTGTCCGCTGCTGTCGATGCGCGCGGCGGCGAGGTCGCTCCCGACGCCGGAGTTCATGGCGAACGTTCCGGCCACGACGATGCCATCGCCATCGATCGCGAGGCCGACCGCGCGATCGTCGGCGAACGACAGCGCCGAGCCCTCCGTCCAGACCCAGCTGAACGTGCCGTCGGGCAGATATTTCCAGAGCGCGAAGTCGGCGCCGTCGCCGAGCGTCGCGGAGCCCGCGAGATAGATCGCACCGGCAGCGTCCACCGCTACCGCCGCGGGAGTCGCACCGGAGCCAGGTCCCGCGTATCGTCGCGTCCACTCGACGTCTCCGGCGGCGGAAATCTTGACGACGGCTCCGGTTTCGCCCACGTTGTACTCGAACCAGGTCGCCACCACGGCACCGTCGCTCCCGGCGGCGATCCCTTCGGCGCGCGCGAGCTCCCCGCTGGGCGGCGTGAAGCGGCGACTCCAGAGCAGCACGCCGTCCGGGCTGATCTTGTCGACGTCGATCGCCGCAAAGGGTTGCTCGGTGGTGAGGACCACGAGGTTCCCCTGGCTGTCGACGGCCGCGTCGGTCGTCCAGCTCCCGGAGATGCCGATCGGGTCCCGCCGTTCCCAGATCCGCGTTCCGGAGGCATCGATCCGCGCCAGGAAGCGGAGGCCCACAATCAGCGATTCGTCGACCCGGTGCGACGAGGTTCCCGCGACGTAGACCGATCCGGCCGGCCCGGCGACGACGACTTTGCCGACGTCTTCGAGCGACTCGGGGCTGTCGTAGCGATCGCTCCATTGCGGCGTGATCCCCAGCAGCGCGCCCGGCAGCAAAAGAGCGACCACCCAACCGGCAACGGAACGGGAAGAGCGCATGCGAACGACAACGGTTGAATGGCGATTCATGGCGGACATGTTCAAGGCTCCCGGGCGGGGAAAAGGTCCTCGCCACGTTCTCTTGGACAGCCGGCAGGCGAACCTGGAACAGCGCGACCGGGAGACCTCCCCGGACCGGCGGCTATCGCGTCGCGGAGGGAACGAAGTCGGTCCTCAGCAGGGCGTAGAGAAAATTGTCGATTCGCCGCCCACGCAGGCTGAAGTAGCTGCGCAGTTTTCCCTCGCACTGGAACCCCAGCTTTTCGAGCAGCGCCTGGGAGCGCAGATTTTCGACCGAACAGCGCGCCTCCAGCCGCTCGATTCCGATCGGCACGAAGAGCTCCGGCAGGAGTTGCGCGAGCGCCCGCTCCATCAGGCGCAGACCCTGGAATTCGCTGGCCAATGCGTAACCGATCTCGGCCAGGCCGTGCTCCCAGGACAGAATCGCGAGCGTGATCCAGCCCGCCGACTCTCCGTCGACGAGGACGATCCACTGGAAGCGCTCGCCCTGTCCGCGGTAGAGATCGTCCATCCGCTGCCGGGCGAGATCCGATCGCAGCTCGCTGGCGGTCGTCTCCTGCAACGGCTGATGGCGTCGCACCGATTCCTCGCCGCGCCAGGCGAAGAGACTCGTGGCGTCTCCCGGCAGCGCCGCGCGGAGGGTCACCCGGCGTCGGTCCGGCTCTCGACTTGCCCCCATGGCGGGATCCTACTCAAGGCGCGACCGGCGCAGTCGATCGGCAAACCGTTCCCGTGTGCGCCATGATCCGTACGTGATGCTTTCGATACGTCCCGGCCCGGCACCATCATCGCCGAGGGACGATTCCTACGCGGTCGCCGCCGGACGATTCCGCTATCGGCTGGCGATCGCCTACCAGGGAGCCGGTTTTGGTGGCTGGCAGCGGCAACCGAATGCGGACACGGTTCAGGCTCGCCTGGAGGTCGCGTTCTCCGAGCTCGTCGGGGAGAGCGTCACCGTCATCGGCGCAGGTCGGACCGACGCCGGCGTTCATGCACAGGGTCAGGTGGCGCACGTCGATCTCGGGCGTCCGTTCCCGGCGCGCGGACTAGTCTTCGGAGCCAATCCGCGACTGCCGCCGACGATCCGCGTTCTCGCTGCGGCTCCCGCGGTGACGGGTTTTCACGCCCGCTTCTCCGCGGCGGCGAAAGAGTACGCCTATCGAATCCGGCCCGGACGCTTCCTCGATCCCGGGTCGGCGCCGTTCGTTCTCGCCGTTCCGGATCGCCTCGATCTCCAACTCCTCCAGGCGGCGACCCGGGCGCTTCCGGGCGAGCACGACTTCTCCTGTTTCGCCCTCGCCGGGGGTAGCCATCGGTCGCCCGTCCGCACCGTTTTCCGCGCCGCCTGGGAGAGCGCCGGCGAGGACTGGATCCTGCGCATCGCCGGAGACGGCTTCCTGCGCGGCATGGTTCGCGGACTGGCGGGGACGCTGCTCGATGTCGCCCTCGGCCGCCGTTCGGTGCAGAGCTTCTCCGCCCTGCTCGGCGGTGGCGCTCGTGGGGAGGCCGGGCCTACCGCTCCCGCCCACGCGTTGAGCCTGGAGCGCGTCGACTATCCCGCCGGCTACTGATTCGCCGCCGAAAGGATCGCCGCTGCGATCGGAGCGGCGCGGGCGCGGTTTGAACGTCGCGAGAGGAAATGCGCTGTGGTAACTTGCCTCGAATGTCCGAGTCCTCCCTACGGGTCGAACCCGGATCGTCGGAAGAGTCACTGCTCCGCCAGATCGATCTCGGGCGCCTGCCGCGACATGTCGCCATCATCATGGACGGCAACGGTCGCTGGGCAGGAAAGCGGATCCTGCCGCGCATCGAAGGGCATCGCGCCGGCGTCAACGCCGTCCGGGAGACCGTGGAGAGCTCCGCCCGCCTGGGGCTCGAGGTCCTGACGCTCTACGCTTTCTCGATCGAGAACTGGAAGCGTCCGCGCCACGAGGTGTGGACGCTGATGAATCTGCTCAAGGAGTTTCTTCGCCGCGAGATCCAGACGCTGATCGACAACGACATCCGGCTGCGCGTGATCGGCCGGTGGCGAGAGCTCGATCGCTCGGTCGTCAGCGCCCTGGAAGAGGCGCTCGATCGCACTTCGCAGGGTAAGCGGATGGTGTTCAACATCGCGCTCAACTATTCCGGTCGCTGCGAAATCGTCGATGCGTGCAAGCAGATCGTGAGCGCCTACGCCGCCGGCGAGCGGGTGGAAATCGACGAATCGACTTTCTCGCGAGCCCTCGAGACGAGCGGACAGCCCGATCCCGACCTGCTCATCCGGACGTCGGGGGAGATGCGCGTGTCGAATTTTCTCCTCTGGCAGATCGCGTATTCCGAGATCGTGGTGACTCCGACGCTCTGGCCGGATTTCCGCCTGCGCCATCTGCTCGAAGCCATCGTTGCCTATCAGGGACGCGAACGGCGGTTCGGCGGAGTCGAGGCAGTCGACGGTGGCTCGTCGCTCTCGGGGAACACCGAGGAAGACGGAACTCCGCCTGCGAGCGCAGGAACTTCGGGCTCGAACTGAGATTGCTCCGGGGCGTGAAGCGATGAAACGCCTGCTCACGGCGGCGATCGGAGTGCCCGCGGCGCTCTTTGCCGTCTTCCGCTTTCCCGAGTGGGCGTTCCTGCTGCTCCTCGCGGCGGCGTTCGAGTGGGCGGCGATCGAATTTCTCCAGATGATCCGACCGCTTTCACCCCATGCACCCTGGAAACTGCTCCTCGTCTCCGCGCCGCTCGCCGCCTGGGCGCTCGAACGCAGCCTGTCGCAGGGTGTCGAGCTCTCCCCGTACTGGCTTCTTCTCGCCGCCGCCGCGATCGCGATCGTGCCACCCATCGCCGTGCTCCTGCGGCGGACTCCGGTCGCGGAAGCGATACCCGCCGCGGCACTTCTCGCCTGGTCCACGCTCTATTTCGCGGCACCGGTCGCGAGTCTCGCGATTCTTCAGCACCGGGATCCGTGGATCTTCTTTCTCTTCCTGGCGATCGTCTGGCTGGGAGACACTGCGGCCTACTACGTCGGGTCCGCCTGGGGGCGGCATCGCCTCGCGCCGGTCGTCTCGCCGAAAAAATCCTGGGAAGGTGCGATCGCGGGACTTTTGACGTCCCTCGCCGCGACGCTTCTCTGGTCACTCTGGCGCCTGGGTGGAATCGACGCCGGGATGCTCGCTGTCGCGTTCGTCACGGCACTCGCGAGTCAGCTGGGCGACCTCGTCGAATCGCTGGTCAAGCGGGCCGCGAACGTGAAGGACTCGGGCGCGATCCTGCCCGGACACGGGGGGATGTTCGATCGCCTCGACGCGATGTTCCTCGCGGCGCCGGTGATGCTGCTCGCGCTCTGGGGGATCGGCTTCCGGTTCCCAGGGTGACGTCTTCCATCCAGCGCCTCGCGATCCTCGGCGCCACAGGATCGATCGGCGAGAGCACCGCCACCGTCGTCCGGCAGCATCCCGATCGACTCTCGATCACGACGCTTGCGGCCCACGGCAGGAGCCCCGCGGCGCTCCTCGCTCTGGCGCGCGAATTCCGCCCGCAACTGGTCGCGATCCTCGACGAAGGCGTGGCGCGCGATCTCCGGCGGGAGATGCCGGCCGGGGTCAAGCTTGTCTCCGGTCCCGAGGCGCTGCTTGCGGCGACGACGCATCCTGACGTCGACAAGGTCGTTGCAGCAATCGTCGGCGCGGCCGGACTGCCGCCGGTGGTGGCGGCGCTCTCCGCCGGCAAGTCGGTCGCGCTCGCCAACAAGGAGTCCCTGGTCGTCGCCGGTCGACTGCTGACCGATCTCGCACGAGCGCACGGCGCCGAGATCCTGCCCATCGACAGCGAACATGCGGCGCTCCACCAGGCGCTGCGCTGCGGTGCGCGATCGGAGGTTCGCCGGCTCGTGCTGACGGCTTCCGGTGGACCGTTCCTCCGCCGCGATCCCGCGACCTTCGCGAGCATCCGCCCGGAGGACGCGCTGCGCCATCCGACATGGGCGATGGGCGCCAAGATCAGCGTCGACTCGGCCACTCTGATCAATAAAGGCCTCGAGCTCATCGAGGCCTCGCATCTTTTCGGCGTCGGCGCATCGGCGATCGATGTCGTCGTGCACCCGCGCTCGATCGTGCACTCGCTGGTGGAATTCCACGACGGATCCTGGCTCGCGCAGATGTCGGCCAACGACATGGTCTTTCCGATCCAGTACGCTCTCGCTTACCCGGATCGCTGGGCGAACGATTTTCCGCGCCTCGATCTGGCGCAACTCGGAACGCTCGAGTTCCTGCCCCTCGACGAAGTGCGGTTCCCGGCGGTCCGGATGGCGCGCGCGGCGTTGGCCGCCGGAGAGAGCGCGCCGGCGGTCTTGAACGCCGCCAATGAGGTCGCAGTGCACGCTTTCCTCGCCGAGACCATCGGCTACTCCGACATCCTCCCGGTGATCGCCGAGGTCCTGGAGGCGCATTCCGCCGAAGCGCTCGCCGACGTCGAGGCGGCGCTCGGCTGGGATGCCTGGGCTCGCCGTGAGGCCGAGGTCGCGGTCGCGGCGCTTTCCAAGCGCCAGCGGCCGCGATAGT
>JBDTQG010000046.1:0-25969 GCA_039932315.1 Thermoanaerobaculia bacterium | reverse complement strand
GAGCTCAGCGGCAAGCGGGCCGCAGGCCCGATTGTCCGCTGGAGCGAGTTGTTAGGCAACCAGCCCCCCGCGTAACCGAACGCGAGCGAACCCACTAACGCTGGAATCAGAAGGAGCAAGCTCTGCCCAAGAGATTCTGGAAGGCGAACACCGTTCATCCACAGGGAGCCTGCGCCGGCAACGAGAATGGCCCCAAGCAGAAAATGCAAAGTTCTGGTCCAACCCGCAAGACGGAACAATAGAAAAAGCGGGAGGCCCACGGCGAGTTCCAATGCCGCTGCGATAACGAATGCGTAGCTCAGAAAAAACAGTACGAATTCGAGTGTGGCGCCGATGCCGGTTGGAGAGCTTTCGCTCTTGGCAATCGTTACCGCTGGATCGACCAGGAGGGCTACTACCCAACTAGGCAAAGCCGCCACTGCCGCGACGCATGGTGCAGTGAGAACAGCTTTCAAAAGTCGATCACCTCGCATGGTTGCCTAACTACGATTCGTCGACAAGTTAGTCATTTGCGTTCGGTGTGACATTGGCTGGAGAAGAGTGTCGCACAGTTGCTATGCGGCGGGCGCACGAGCTGGTTGCGGCTCGAGTTGCGCGTATTCCTCTTTGTTTGGCCAAGTTACAAGAACGACAAAATGGGTCGCATATCCCGAAGGGGGCGCTCGCGCATTCAGGAGGCGTTTGCTCTGCGTGCTCTTTCGAAGGAGAGCGGGTCCTGCGCCTTTGTCGGCTGGATTCCCGCGGCCGGCAGAGCTGCCTGTATCCACGGCAGACCTGCTCCATTAGGACGACGATCGAGATTCATGATCCGCTCCTGCATCAGGCGAATGAATAACAATGGCAGGCGACAGGTCTTCGGCGAGGTGTCGGTCACCGAGCTCGACGAGTCGATGAATGGCCTAGGGAAGGTCGATCTACTGGTCTGGCGTTCATTCCGGGCACGGAGGGCGTCTCGGCCCTTTTCTCCGGCGACGGGGCGTAGGCGATGCGTTCGTTTCGATATCTAACCACGCGATCTCACCGATGACGGGAGATCTCCCAAGTTGGCGCCACTCAAAGTCGACTCGGCAAAGCGCTTGCTGGACGGGCAAATTCCAGGACGAAAAGCTACCATCGCGGTTCGGAGACCCGAGTGAAGCCGATCCTTGAGAAAGAACTCGCCCCAAAAGTTCGAGGCTCTCGGTACGAATGGCGCCTTCGGAATGCACGCCGAGATCCTGAACAATCGCGGCAAGGATCCAAAGCCCAATCCAATCCTCACGTCCCAATGCCAGGACTTCCTCCAAGGCTTGGGCGCGTTGGATCTCGTTCATGCCTACCCCTCCGCCCAACGGATCTGAGGTTCTGCGGCGCGCTGGAACCGCGGCCCGGCGAAGCCGGGGGCCGCCGCCGAACGGGCCCGCTCGAACGACTGGTTGGACGCCCGGTCAGTAGCGTTCAACTGGGCCGACATAGGAGACCTCGATGGGAACTACCGGCGAATTCTCCACCGATGCCGGGACCTCTTTGCCGACATCTGAGTGGATTACCTGAAGCGAATTTGCTGAGGACCACTGCAGGTCAAGTGAGCCGGAGCCGCAGTGAATCAAGCGCGTTGCCGGCCGGCACTCTGCATCAGCGGGGTCGAAGGCAGTCGACGCTTCTTGCACAAGCGCGCACTTGAAGCAGGAGCCTGCAGCGCCCCCACCCATTCGCACGATGACTCGCGCCACCCACTTGCCGTCCGAAGAGACCTGGGACGACAAGAGTCGCGTGTCGGTGTGGAGGAACCAAACGAGGAGCAAGAAAGAGCCAGCGGCGAAGATCCCGAAGGCCGCAAAAATGCTGAGTTTGAGAGAAGTCTGCATGGGCGGCTACCGGATCTGGACCTGAGCGGCGGAGCACGGTGCCGAACCGGCGAAGCCGGAAGCTGGCGTTGGACGAGTGCGCTCGGGCGATTGCTCAGGGTCGCCTGACGCTTGAGGTAAGTGGCCGCTGCAATACGAGACGTGAGGTTACCGCCGATTCGCCGCAGCGCTCCACTGGACCGAATAGTTGGGCCGACGACGGCGTTATCTTGGGGCAAATTCCGAGCGTGCGAAGGCTTCCAAGAAGCCGCACACAGATCACCGCGTCCGCTCGAACGGGTTGTTAGGCGACAGGCCACTCAATGCCCAAGTCCTTGCAGATCTTGCGGGCGAGATTCTCGTTGATCTCGGAGTGTCGCGGAACGGCCGACGACTTGCGATGGCTGCGATGGACAAACACCGAGTGGCTGCAGCCTTCGCGGAGGAGCTCGCAACCCTGAGCGAGCAGATGCCGGATAAGCTCGCGGCGTTTCAACCCGAGACGACGATCGGCTCGCGAATTGCCGGGCTGGAGCCCAGCTCCTCTTCGGCCAGAGCGCGATTTGCTTCAAGCACCAAAACTACGGCCTCCTCTAGGTTGGCTCGCGCCTCTTCGAGCGTCGCACCTTGAGTGTTTGCGCCGGGGAGTTCCTCGACAAACCCAATATAGCCCTCTGGAACCTTCTGGAATACGGCCGTGAATTCTGCCTTCATGTTGGTCTCCCGACAGCATGGTACAGCAGCGGTCTTTTCACCGTCGCCTGACGCATCATGAGTTGAGCGGCGCGCCAGACGGGTGGATCGAACCGGATCCGAATCGTGCGATGACCCGATTTTCTGACGACGCGAACAAACGTCGGGCGGCCCTCGTCTGGGTCAATCGGCGCGTACACAACGTCTTCCCATGAGACCGAGTAGGCATAGAAGGGCGAGTTGTCGAGCTTGTACTCATCGTTTCCAAGCGCCGTAGCCCAGAGCGTCTCCACCGTGGACGAGCCATCGTCCTCCGGTACACGGAAGAGAACCTTCGAGTCAGGCGCTGGCGGCTGGGTCATGAGACGAACGGATCTGGAGCTCAGCGGACGAACCGGCGCAGCCCGTCCGCCCACTGAAGCGAAGTGTCAGCCGACACGCCACTTAGGCTCCGATTGACTCGGCGGCGGACTTGATCGTGGTCGCGCGGCTGCGCAGAAGCCGACCCAGATACTGGGTGAGTACAAGTTTGTCTACGAGACGCCCGAGCAACCCCAAGGGCGATCGAAACTCGACCGTGTCGGTCATGGTGGTTTGACCGAGTGACTCGACAAAGCGGTGGTCGTGAACAAAGGATCGAAACGAGCCTTTAGTCATACGGTCTTGAAAGTAGGTCGGCCGGTGAAATTCTGTGATCTTGGACGTGAAGGATTGAACGATACCGAAGTGGCGAGCCCGGAACGTAACGGTCTCGCCCAAGCCGATCAGGCCGGACGACCTGCCTGCTACAACGCGCTCGTTCGTATGAGCGACAGACCGGACATGCAGGTCCATGTCGCGCGCCGCGTCGAAGCAACGGTCGGCTGCGGCCGAGATGGAGGTCTCTATTGTCACCGTGGCCAAGTTCGCTTGCCGTGTCGGCTAACTAGCAATTAACCAGGAAACGCCACGACGTGATTTTGGTGTGAACTCGACGCGAAACCGGATTTCGTTATTCGGCATCGACAGGCCTCATCTCTTGGCGTGGCTCGACTTGTTTCGATCATAGCCTTCTCGATATCGAGCACAAGCGCGGGTGACAATGACCTGTTTCTGGGACGAGCGTGTGTTCACTAGCGATCGGCGGGGAGGGGAATGTAGCGATAATTCTGGGAGCGATTCTCATCAAGGCTTTGCCAGCGACCAGGCTGCCGCGGCCTTGGCGTGGAGGGCGGTAGTGTCGTAGAGCTTCACGCGGGCGTCTTCCGGGGTGACGAGCAGCGAGATCTCCGTGCAACCCAGGATGATGGCCTCGGCGCCGCGCGCCACGAGATCCTCGATGACTCGGCGGTACTCGGCGCGCGATTCGGGGCGGATCACGCCGCGGCAGAGCTCTTCGTAGATGATGCGGTGGATGCGCTCGCGATCCGCTTCGCCGGGGATCAGGACTTCGAGACCGTGGTTCTCGCGCAACCGGTCGCGATAGAAGCTCTGCTCCATCGTGAAGCGTGTGCCGAGGAGGCCGACTTTCTTGGGGCCGTCGCGGCGGATCGCTTCACCGGCGGGATCGGCGATGTGGAGGAGCGGGATGCGGACGGCTCGCTCGATGGCCGGCGCCACGCGGTGCATCGTGTTCGTGCACAGGATGAGAATCTCCGCGCCCGCGGTTTCGAGGGATCGCGCGGCACTCGCGAGAAGCCGGCCGGCGCTCTCCCAGTCCTCCGCGACCTGCAGCCTTTCCACCTCATGGAAGTCGACGCTGTAGAGGACGAGGCGCGCCGAGTGCAGACCGCCCAGGCGTTCGCGCACCGCTTCGTTGATCGCGCGGTAGTACGGAATCGTCGATTCCCAACTCATGCCGCCCAGCAGGCCCAGGACTCTCAAGCACATCCTCCGAAAGTGCCCTTCATCGACGAGTTGCGGCTGCAATCCTAACCGTCGTCAAGACGTGGAAGATTTCTCGACGCTCGCGCGTCGTCGTCCCCGCCCAGCGATTGGGGAGCGCCTGCATCCCCTGAATCCGCAGATGTTTACGCGTGCAGTGCACGGAGCGATCCAGTGGCTGGAACAGAGAATGCACATTCAGGCTGGCACGAAACCGATTCATGCCGGCGGCTTGTGCCTTCGCTATGCTGACTGCAATGGAGCTGGTTTCAATGCAGTGAGCCCGGCCTTGCCGGGGGAGGGAATCATGGAACGGAATGCGGTCATGACTTGGCTCGTCGCGCACTGGTGGGTGCCGGCGATTGTGCTTTTTCTGCTGCTCTACAAACTCACCTTCCGCCTGTTCGGCATCGTCATCGTGCCCGACGACTCGATCGGCATCGTGAACAAGAAGTGGGTGCTGGTCGGTGCCAACCGGTCGCTGCCGGATGGGAGCATCGTGGCGCTCAAGGGCGAGGCGGGCATCCAGGCGGAGACGCTCGCGCCGGGGCTGCATTTCTGGCTCTTCCCCTCGCAGTTCGAGATCACGCTGCAGAAGTTCATCACCATTCCGACCGGCGGCATCGGCATTGTTTCGTCGCGCGATGGCGGGCGACTCGACGAAGGACGAGTGCTCGGCCGAAAGGTCGACTGCGCCGGATATCAGGATGCGCGCGCGTTCCTCATGAAGGGCGGGCAGCGCGGACCGCAGATGGCGGTCATTCCGCCCGGCACGTATCGCATCAACACGGCGCTCTTTTCCGTGGATCTGCAGAAGGCGCTCGAGATCGCCGACAACATGGTTGGCATCGTGACGACCAAGGACGGGGCGGCGCTCGCGCCCGGGGAGATCGCCGGCCGTGAGGTGAAGGGTCATGCGCAGTTCCAGGACGCGCAGAACTTCATCGACGCCGGCGGCAGCAAGGGTCTGCAGGAGCAGGTGATCCTCGCCGGCCGTTACTACCTGAACCCGCTCTTCGCGACCGTCGAGACCGTCGAGATGACGAAGGTTCCGATCGGTTACGCGGGCGTCGTCATCGCCTACGTCGGCGATGAAGGCACCGACGTGACGGGCGAGAACTTCAAGCATGGCAATCTCGTGCGCAAGGGACAGAAGGGCGTCTGGGTCGAGCCGCTCGATCCCGGGAAGTACCCCCTCAACACGATCACGCACAAGGTGGAGCTCGTGCCGACGACGAACGTCGTCCTCAACTGGGCGACGGGGAAGACCGAGAGCCACAAGCTCGACGAGAAGCTGTCGACGATCCGCGTGCGCTCGTCCGACGGTTTCACCTTCAACCTCGACGTGTCGCAGATCATCCACGTGCCGCGGACGTCGGCGCCGAAGGTCATCGCCCGTTTCGGCAACATGGACAATCTCGTCACCCAGGTCCTCGAGCCGACGATCGGCAACTACTTCCGCAACTCGGCGCAGGAGTCGGACGTCATCAGCTTCCTGAAGGAGCGCTCGCAGCGGCAGGGGAGCGCGAAGCAGTACATCCACGAGGCGCTCGACGAGTACGACGTCCAGGCGGTCGACACGCTCATCGGCGACATCGTTCCCCCCGAGCAGCTGATGAAGACGCTGACCGATCGGAAGCTCGCCGAGCAGGAGCGGACGACGTACGACATCCAGCGTCAGGCGGAAGAGATCCGGCGGGAGCTGCAGCAGGCGAAAGCAGCCGCCGATACTCAGCCGGAGATCGTCGCCGCCGAACGGCGCGTGCAGGTCTCGGAGCTCGACGCGCAGTCGCTGGTCAAGAAAGCATCCGGCGAGGCCGAATCGAAGACGATCAACGCCAAGGCGGACGCCGAAGTGCTGATGGTCGTCGGGCGCGCCGAAGGCGAGAAGATCACCGCCGTCGGCGGCGCCGAAGCCGACGTCATCCGCCGCAAGACCGAAGCCGTCGGCCAGAACAACTACGCGGTGATCGAGGTCGGACGCGCGCTCGCCGCCAACAAGATCGCGCTGGTGCCGCACATCCAGGCGGGCAACGGCGACGGCGACTCGAGTTCACTGGTGAACGTTCTGCTGGCCGGCCTCATCAAGGATGGGATCAAACCGCCGCCGCCCGCGAAAGCGAATCGCGGAACGGACGGCTGACGGCTCGCCCGAGTCTCAGGCTCGAGCGCTCCGTCCTGCCCGATGGCGGACAGCGGCGGCGGCGGCTGCTGTTGCCTCACCGCAGCCGTTCGCTTACGGCATCTTCGAGATCTGCACGCTGACGATCTTCCACTTGCCGTCGCGCTTCGCGTAGGTGTCGATGTAGCGGTAGTTGCTGGCGAACGGCTTGCCCTGGTACTTGCCGGTCATGTTGGTCCTGCCGGAAAGCAGCGCCACGTCACCCGCGCTGCCGTAGATCCGGACGTCGAACTCCTGCACGGTGTACGGATCGATCGTCAGGTCCGCCGTGACGAGGCCGTCGACGAAGGCGGCCTTGCCGGCGACATTGCCGTAACCGTCGATGTCGCGGAAGTCATCCGCCATGTTCGCCTCGATCGCCGCGCGATCCTTGCGCACGATCGCCTTGTCCCAGCGATCCGAAATCGCCGTGAGCTCGGCGACGACCTTCGGATCGGCTGCCGGAGCGGGAGCGGCGCTGGCGAAGCTGGAGGTGAGCGCGGCGAGAGCGAAAGCTGCGGCGGAGAAGAGGGCGATGCGGGAGGTCCGGCGGGAATGTGCCATGGGGCGGAGTCTATGAGAGACCCCGCCCGGAAGGGCCAACCCCGAGTTTCACCAGGGCTGGGTCCATCCTACTTCCCGAGACGGATCGTCGCTTTCTGCACAGAGATCGACTTGTCGCCGTGCTTGAGCTCGGCGGAGTAGGTGGCGCTCGAGCCGGCCTCATCGACCTCGATGAGGAACGTGATCTTGTCGCCGTTCGGGAATGTCCCGCTCGTCATCGTGGGCTCGCCTCCGCCCTTCATGAAAGCGATGATCGGCGCCATGAGGATCTCCTTGGACATGGCATCGCTGATCTCGACGGTGGCGAGGTAGGAGCCTGGCTCCGTTCCCGGCGCGAGCGTGACCGATGTCGAGAGCGACTGGGCTGGCGCCGACAGCCCAGGCGCGGGCGTCGCTTCCGACGTCGCGCAAGCGATGCCGGCGGCGTACGCGGCGACAGGGATCGAGATCGCTGCGGCCAGTACCAGTACTGCCGAGATTTTCCGAGTCATGGGGACTCCCCTTATCCGGCGATGTGAACCTGCGATCGTCCGATCCTACTCCTGTCCGCGGATCCTCTGGCGCCGCCCTAGCACCGGCCGGTTTCGAAGGCGACGTTGCCTCGCGGGGTCGAGAGAACGAGACGCATCGAGACCTCCAGGGCATCCGTCGCGCTGACCGGTAGCTCGAGCGCCTGGCAAAGACGATCGAGGCCGGCGCCGTTCGGACCGGCGACATGCCAATCCGCGAGTGTGCAGCCGGATGGAGAGGTCGACGCCGGGTGCGGGCCGTCCGGCGCCCAGGCGATGAAGAACGGCGCTTCCGGAAGCTTCGGCTCGAGCTCGACGATCGTCCAGCGGAGCGTCGTTCCGTGGGGCGTCAGACGCGAGCCCTCTTTCGACTCGCCACCGGACAGGCCGGCGCCCGCGAGGCCGGAGCGGATCTCGTCGACGTCCCTCGCCGCGACCGCCCAGCCGATCGGCGTGAGCGTTTCGAGCTCCAAGAGATGGGCGAGCTTTGCCGGCACCGGAATTCCGGGCTGAACGGCGACGAGCTCGACGTAGCTCGAGTGCCCAAGGGCGGCGAGCGCGTTGTGAGTGCCGCGCGGATGCTTGCCACCGTAGGCCGCGCGCACACCGGTGAGTTTTTCGAACTCGGCGATGCCGCGGTCGAGATCGGCGACGCCCAGCAGAAGGTGGTCGAGATTCATCGCTCCTCCGCCAGCGCCCGCACGAGGGCCGCGAGCTTCGCCTGAACGAGCGCGGCGTTGGCCGGTCCCATGCGCAGGAGGTGCTTCTGCGCCGCAGAGAGGCTTTCGAGTTTCGGATCCGCGAAGCGGAAGTTGCCGCTTTCACCGGCGACGAGCTCGATTTCCCGGTCGAGGCGCGGTGTCGCCGAAAGCTGCTGACTCGCGGCGGCGAGAGTCTCGTCGAAGGTCGTCCCCGGGAACGCCTCCTCGGCGAAGGCTTCGGAAACGAGCGGACGAAGATCGCGGACGAGCGCCGCCAGCTGCGCGATCCGGCGGTCGTCGAGAGCGGCGAAAGCCGCGCCGATCGCGTCGTAGCGGTGGTACGAAGCCGGGTCGAGGTAGGTTCGCCCGTTGCGCTCGAGCGTGGTGAATTTTCCGGCGAGCGGCAGAAACCCGAGAGCGGCACGCGGGCTGCGTCCGGCAGCGACAGCGAGCGTCGCGCGCACGCCGCGCTTCACGATCTCATCGGCAGCGTTCAGCCAGTCGCCGAGTCCGCTGCCGGAAGACAGATCCGCGAGGCGTTCTCGAACGAAGGCATCGCTCTCGCCGAGCGCAGGGAGCTCGACGGCGGGGCGCGCAGCGGGCAGCGCTTCGCTGACCGCTGCCGGTGGAGCCGGTTGCGGGCTCTCGGAAGTTAAGGGAGCGTTGTGCGCCGTCGCGGGCGGCGGTGCCGGTGTCCGCGTGAAGTACCAGGCGGCCGCGAGCAGCACTCCGCCGCCGAGCACGGCCAGCAAGAGGAGCAGACGCGACGGACCGCCACCCTGATCGTGCAGTCCACGCGGCTCCGGGGGGCGCTCCGGATCTTCATCTTCCATCGGGTCGAATTCCATCGAGTGCATCGTAACTCTCCCGGGAGTTTCCTGCCGCCGAAGCGCGGAAACTCAGACCAGGCGATGTTTCTGGGCGTAGAGAATGAGCTCCAGACGCCCGTCCACCGCCAGCTTCTCGTAGATGTGATGGAGATGCAGTTTGACGGTGCCTTCGCTGATTCCCAGACGCTCGCCGATCGCCCGGTTGCGCAGGCCCGACGCGACCATTCCGAGGATCTCCCGCTCGCGCGGCGTGAGCAACCGGTCGACCTTCCCGGCGGCCTCCTCGCGCCGCGCCATGCCGTCGAGCGCCTGTCCGACGAGCGCGCTGTCGAACCATTGCCCGCCGGCATGCACCTGGCGTGCGGCCTCGACGAGAAGCTCCGGAGCGAGCTCCTTGAGGACCAGACCGCGCACACCGTAGCGCAGGGCGGTGAGGACCTGCTGCTGGTCCACCGCGGCGGTGAGGACGATCACCCGCGTCGGCAGAGATTCGCGCTCGATGACCGGCAGCACCGCCATGCCGTCGAGTCCCGGCATCCGGATGTCGAGGATGAGGAGATCGGGCCGCTGAGTGCGCAAGGCGGCCAGAGCCTCCTCGCCGTTCCGGCAGCGGGCGACGACCTGGAAATCCGGCTCGAGGCGGAAGAGCTGTTCGAGGCCGTCGAGAACGATCGGGTGATCGTCGGCCAGAGCGAGAGTGATCGGCATGTCTCTAGTCCGCCACTCAGACCGGGACCGCAATGTCGAGTCGCGCCCCTTCGGGACCCGTCTCGAGCACGAGCGAACCGCCGCGGGCGACCACGCGCTCGCGCAGCGTGCGCGGTCCGGCCTGCATGCGTGCGAGCTCCTCGTGGCCGAACCGGCCCTGGAACGGAAAGCCGTGCCCGTTGTCGACGATCGACAGCGCGAGGCGGCCCGCGTCGGCGCCCGAGAGTTGAATCTCGACGCGCGTTGCGTCGCCATGGCGAACGGCGTTCACCAGTCCTTCGCGGACGATGTGGTAGACGTCGTGCGCGGCGTCGTCGGAAAGATCTTCGGACAGTTGTGATGTCTCGAGGCGGACTTCGAGCTGCCACTCCTGTTCGACGCGCGCGAGAAGCTCGGCGAGCCGGTTCTCCAGGGGAAAGCTCTCCTCGTTCGCGCCGCTCCCGGGTTCGAGCTCCTGAATGAGAAAGCGCAGATCGCGCTGCTCGACGGCGACGAGGCGTTGCAGCTCGAGCAGCCGCGTCTCGGCCTCGAGCGGGCGTTCGCTCGCGAGGCGGCGAATCGCGGCGACGCGAAGCCCGAAACCGGTGAACGACTGCAGCACGCCGTCGTGAAGATCGCGCGCCAGGCGGATGCGCTCCTCGGTGGCGGCGGCGTCCTTGAATCGCTCCATCAGCACGAGATGGTCGAGACGTCCGCCGATGAGCGTCGCGCAAACCTCGCCGAGAAGCAGATCGTCGGACGTCATATCGCTCTTGTCGAGGGCGAAGAGGCGACCGGAGAGGAGCTCGCTCCGGATCGGAAGCGAGAGAATGGAGGTCGCGGCCAGCTCGATCGCGAGCTCCGGATCGAGGGCTTCACCTCGCCAGCGACGAAAACCGGCGGAATCGCGGATCAATACATCCCCGCCCCGGACCGGATTCGCGGCTCCGGCGAGAAGTAGCGAGCAGTCCGCGAGCTCCGGGGCGACGAGAGTGCGCAGGGAACGATCCGGGCGCTCCCGCAGCGTGAACCGGGAGTCGCGGATCGCGGCGACGGAAAGCGGCGGGCGATCGTTGCGTTCCCAGGCGAGAAGGACTCCCGGCGCGCCCAGTGTCTTCGCGAGATAGCGCAGCTGCTCCTCGATCCATCGCTCGGCGGACTGGGGCATCGCCTGAGGCATCGCTTGAGGAACGCCCTGCGGCCAACCCGCGAGAAACGAAATCTCCTGTCGCGTCCGCTGCTCGTGAACGCCGACGTATCCCAGAAGGAGCGCGACGACGCCCATGTAGAAACCGCGGATGATGAACTGGTTGAGCTCGAAGGTGGGATCGTGGAGGACCTCGGCGAAATAGAAACCGAGCCCGAGGAACGCGGCGAGACTCGCGATCGCCGTCCATAGAGTTCCCTTCCACTGCCAGCGCAGGGTCGCGCAAACCAGGGCGAAGACGTAGTAGGCGATGAACGGGCTCGCCGGCCCGGAGGTGAAGTACATGAACGCCGAGAAAAAGATGAGGTCGAAGGTGTGCGTCAGCCAGCCCTGAAGGCGCGGGGGTGCCCGCGTGCGCCAGACGGTGACCGCGACGAGAACGGCGTACACGAGGTAGGCGACCAGCAGGGCGTAGGCAGTCGAGACGTACTTCGCCGGCTCGGAGGGATCGCGCCAGACGGCGAAGAGCGACGACGCGGCGAGAACGACACGCCCGCCGGCGATCAGACGCTCGGCGCGACTGCGGGGAGAGAAGAGCGTCGCCATGGCCGTCTGCAATGGTAGCAAGGCGAAGACGATCCGCCGATCCATCGATCGGTCAGTGGGATCTATACCTTTCGGGGAATTCTCAGATCTCCCGTCGCTCCCTATAGTGGCTTCCGTTGCGGCGCGACCCGAACGCCGCGTCTCCGGATCAAAATCGGCCCGGAGCGAGCCCTTTCGGTCAGGAGCCTGCTCATGAAGTCATCCCGGTGGATGCTGTTGTCCGTGCTGACGGTCGTCGCCGTCGCGACCGTCGGTTGTCCCAAGAAGGCACCCAAGTCGAGCTCCGTCGCTCCGGCGGTGACCGCCGAGCCGGTCGCGATTCCGGCGCCGAAGGATCTGAGCGCGAACGATCCCAAGGCCAGTCCGCTCGATGCCGACCTGCTGGCCGCCAACGAATACGCCTACAGGAACGGTCTGCTCGGCGACGTCTACTTCGAATTCGATCGCGCGGAGCTTCGCGACGAAGCGCGCGAGCGTCTGGCGAAGAATGCCGAGTTCCTCCGGCAGCGTCCGGAGTTCACGGTGACGATCGAAGGCCACTGCGACGAACGGGGTACCGCGGAATACAACCTCGCGCTCGGTCAGAGTCGCGCGAACATGGCGCGCAACTACATCGGTTCGCTCGGCGTCACGGCGGACCGGCTCACCGGACTGAGTCTCGGAGAAGAGCGACCCGCCTGCACCGAGACCCAGGAGGGCTGCTGGTCGCAGAATCGCCGCGCCCACTTCGTGCTCACCGGTCGCGCCGGCGCACGCTGACCGGAGCCGTGTCGCCAACCGTCGAAAAAAGGAGCGGTAAAGAAAAAACGCCTGGTACCTCATCGGAGGCGCCAGGCGTTTTTGTCGTTCAGGTTCCGACCGAGGTCGGGGCGACTTACTTCGACACGCTTGGACGCCGGCGCAGAGCGCAGACGGCGGTGGCGGAGAGCAGCAGCGCCAGAGCTGCGAGTCCGAGGCTGCCGAGGGTCGGCACTTCGACGATCGACGGGCCCGCGCCTTCGAAAATTACGTTCGTTTGATCGAGATCCCAGGCCGTGTTCACCGGGCCGGGAAGCGATGCACCGTGCACGATCGGCTGCGGCTTGGGCTTCGAATGACCGCCCCCCAACCTGCCCTGACCCCCACCGCCACCTTCGGAGCAGCTGTCGGCTTCGTCATAGCACCAGCGCTCGTACTTGGTGCCACCGGCCGGCAGAATCCCCGCGGCGGAGAGGTCGGTCGGCCCGGGATCGTTGCCGTTGCTGGAGCTGATGCCGACGACGATGCCTTCGCTCATATCGTTGATGAAATCGTCACCCTTGCCGTCGAGAATGCCGTGGTAACCAAAGACGATTCGGCCCGTCGCGTAGAGCTGGAGCTGGAACGTATTGATGGTGTCTTCGTTCTCGTTCGTGCCGATACCGTTCCAGGTGAAAACTGCGCGGTCACCGAAGTCGTGGAAGTCCACCGTTCCGTGCGTGCCCAGATCCCAGTCCGTGGCGAACGGGCAGATGATCGGCGCGCCGTCGTCGTAAAACTCCTCGAAGTACGCCCAGAGGTCGTAGTCGATGTCCGAGTCGCCTCCCAGGCTGCCCAGCTGCACGCAGCCGTTGGTGCCGGCGTAGACGGTCGTATAAGAGGCGGCGTCGTACGGGAAGCCGAAGCTCAAATTGACGCTCTGCTCCGAGTCATCCTCTCCCGTCAGATCGGCCAGCGGCGCGCCGAAGTCGGACTCCCAGATCGGCGGCTGAGCGAGAGCCGGGCGAGCGGAAAGAGCGAAAAGCGCGATGAACGTGAGCAGTCCGAAGGCAGGGCGCAACTTCAGGGTCGTGAGCAACGGGTCATCCTCCAGGCGTCGCAAGCAAGGGTTGCAAGTAGGCAGTCGTCGGGCACCCGCGGGCATCTGTCCTCGGGGCCGGACGCCCATTCTACCGGACGCCCCGATTTCAGCCGCTTCACCGGCCGGAGCGCACGAAACGGTGCGCCTCCTGAAGCTCCTTCGTGCGCGTCCCGCGGCTGGCGACGGTGAGCAGTTCGTCGTAGAACTTCCGCGCCGTTGCGACGGCGTCGTTGCCGCCGGCGGCGCGTGCGGCCCGTGCTGCGCCGAGGAGCGACCGGAAGCGCCGCGGATACGCGTCGAGCGACAGGCGGTAGGCGATCAGGGCGGCGGCGGGCTTTTTCTGTTCCATGAAAAGGTCGCCGAGAAGCTCGTTCGCGGGCAGCGTCGGGCCGGGAGTGACGGCGTGCTTGGGTGTCGACGTTTCGATCTCCACGGCCTCGCGCAGACCGGCAAGACTCGCCTCTTCCTTGCCCTCGGCGTGCGCGATCCAGGCCTCGAGCTCGAGGCGCAGGATGCGGATGTTCCGCCTGAAAAGCTCTTCTCCGGCTTTCGTCATCGCCGTTTCGAGCTCGGTCAGGCGGGTGTCCTCAGCCCGGGCCTCGAAGAGTTTTCCGAGATGTGCCGCTCCGAGACCGCGGGCGAAGTGGGCGACCGCTTCCGGCCAGGCGAAGCGGTCCCAGTCGAGGCTTGAGGGCTGGCGCGGCGCGATCCCGAAGGCCGCTTCCCAATCCTGACGCTCGAGTGCGGCGCGCGCCTGAGTCGAAACGAAATGGAAAGCGGTCTTGAAGGTCGGTTCGAGATGTGTCGTCGACTGCAGGCGCCGGATCTCTGCCGCGGCTTTCGAGTCCTCACCCTGTTGCAGATACGCATAGACGAGGTATTCGATGGCGTGTGGAAACTCGTCCGAGACGAGCTCGCCGTTGTCTCCCGCGGGCTGGGCGAGAGCGGCTTCAGCGGCGCGGAGATTGCCGCGGATGACGCCGTCCCAGTCACCCAGCCGGGTGTAGATATGCGTCGGCATGTGCAGCGCGTGCGCTTTGTGCGGAGCAACCTGCTCGTACTTGCGGGTGATCTCGAGCGATTCGCGTTCGCGGCCGGGCACGTCGTTCGCGTGCACCAGGTAGTGCATGACGCCCGGATGGTCCGGATTGCGCTTGTAGACCTCGAGAAGAATCGCGGCGGCGCGGTCGGCGTGCTCGCGCGAGATGACGCTCGACGGCGTTGTCGCGAGGTGCGCGAGCGCGAAGAACACCGCGGCCTCGTCGTCGTCCGGAAGCGCCTGATACGTCTTTTCGGATGCTCCCTCCCAACGTCGGATGCGCAGCCAGTAGTCGGTCCCGGCGGGCTCGAGAAAGAACGCCTCAGCTGCCGCGATGAAGAGGCGCTCGCGCTCGCTCACCGGGGAGAGCGCGGCCAGCTCCTGCGCGCGCTCGACTTCCTTCCAGCCGCGCTGCAGGGCGTCGGGCCCGGGTCGCGTCGGCCAGAGCGGCTGGAAGAGGGTCATGGCCACTCCCCAGTGCGCCATGGCGCAGGCGGGGTCCGTGACGGACACCTGCGCGAACGCTTCGCGCGCCTGCGGGTAGGTCATGTGATGAAGAAGCGCCACGGCGCGGTTGAACTCGACTTGAGCCGGTGGCGTGCAGCTCACCTCGAAGTCGACCCGGCCGAGACTTTCGCCGCTGTGACCGTGCGACGGCATGGGAGGCATTGGAGCCATCGGTGCCATTGGAGCCATTGGAGCCGTTGGAGCCATTGGTGCCGCGGGACCCATTGGAGCCCCTGGCGCAACCGGAGGCATGAGAGCCAGGTTGGCTGCCGTCGATTTCACGCTGGCGGCAGCGAAGAGAGTCAGGACGACGAGGAGGGTTCTGGCTCGATGGGTCATGGGATCCCCTGAGTCCGTCGTGTATTCTCGAACGCCGGCTTCATGCAAGCGCTGCGGCGCCCCGCCGCACAGCGCGCGCCGCCCGGCGGCCGGGAACCCATCCTAGCTCCACGAACCGGGCGGCGCGGGCGACGGCCCGCGCGGGGCGATCAGGGGCGTGCGGCGGGGCTCCCGAAGAGGCGGACCTCCGCCGGACTCTCCGCCGGTGCGAAACCCTCGACCCAGATCGCAGCGCTGCCGTCGAGCGCGAGGGCGACCGAGCCGAGACTCCCGCCGGTGGCGCTCGACCACTCGACCCTCAGGTTGCGGCTCGCCGCGTCGACCGGAGTCCACGCACTGCGCGCGCCCTGGACTTCGAGGCAGAGCTCGAGCGGCGCTCCCGCACCCGAGCGGCGGAGCTCGATCGTGCACAGAAGATGGCCGTAGCGGTCGAGAACGCTCGCGATCGGACGCGCCGCCAGGACACCGTCCGGGGTTTCACCGGCCCGCCGCAGGGTGGACTCGAAGTCGAAGGCGAAGTCCTGCGCGTTGGCTCCGGCGGCGAGCGTCCGTATGGCGACGACCTCGAAAGACAGCGGCACCGTCGCGGACCATTGCGAAGTGTCGCTCGAAGCGAAGCCGTCGATGAAGATCGTCGACGAGAGCAGAGTGTCGGTATCTGTCGCCGAGTTGTTGGCGCTCGCCGGATCCGGTGTCGCCGAGCTCACGGTGGCAGTGTTTGCGAGAGATCCCGAGGCTGCCGCGGAGACGGTGCAGACGGCCGTGTACGTCGCCGAGCCTCCCGCCGGGAGGCTGGCACTGTCGTTGAGCGGTCCGGAGACCGGCCCCGCGCTGCAGGTGGCGCCGCCGGCCGAGACGCAGGTCGTCGAGCAGCCGGTGAGGAGAACCGGGAAGTTGTCGGACACCGTGGCCGCGGTGGCGTTGCTCGGACCGGCGTTGGCAGCGACAAGCGTGTAGGTGACCGGAGTGCCGGGAATTTCCGTCGTCGCGCCGTCCGTCTTGGTGATCGAGAGATTGGCCGAAGTCACGACGTCGGTGAGGGCCGTCGAATCGTTGTTCCCGGCGCTCGGATCGGCGGTCGACGAAGAGGTCGAAGCCGGATTGCTGATCACGGTTCCTGAGGTGACGGACGGCGCCACCTTCACGACGAGGGTGAATACGGCGCTGCCGACCGCGAACGAAGCGTTCGTGCAGCTCACCGATCCCGTTCCGCCGACCGACGGTGTGGTGCACGACCAGCCGCCGGGCGACGCGAGCGAGACGAAAGTCGTTCCGGCAGGCAGGGTGTCGGCAACGGCAGCGGTAGTGGCACTGTTCGGACCCAAATTCTGCGCCGTGAGGGTGTAGGTCAGGTTGTTGCCGGCGATGACCGGATCCGGCGTATCGGCGTTCGCCAGGGAGAGATCCGCGGAGGTCGCTACCGCAGCGAACAGTCCGACGAGCACAGGGTCGTGATCCGACGCGCGGTAGGGCGATGCCGGCTGAAAGAGAACACGCGGCGGCACCAGGGCCGAGCCGTCGGGCTTCTCTTCGAACGCAGCTTCGCCGGTGTCCTTCGTTTCATCGTTGTAGTCGAAGAGGTCTGATTCGTCGGCGTTGATGTGCCAGGGGCCGACACCGGTGATCTGCGGCGTCAGGGAGGCGCTCGAAAAAGCGTAGTCGAGATGGCCGAGCTGACCGTCGAAGAGGTACGAGTAGGCGGCGGGCCCGAGCAGCGAAGACTCGAGATCGGTGAAGCTCCCACCGGTGATCGTCGTCACCGGAGTCTCGGCGCCGTAGGCGTTGAAGTCGCCGAGCAGCAGGACGTCCGGATCTCCGGCCGCCGGAACGACGGTGTTCGAGATCCAGGTGAGCAACCGGCTCGCCTGCGCCGTGCGCGTCGCGTTCGAGGCGCCCGCGCCGTCGCCGGCGTCGGCATCCCCGGGCAGGCCGGCGCTCGAACCCTTCGACTTGAAGTGGTTGGCGATGACGGTGAAGCGCTGCCCGAATGCGGCATTCGTGGCGTCGACGACGTCGAAGATCTGGGCCGTCGGCGGCCGGCTGTGGATCGGATCCGTGTCGACCAGCGGAGATCCGACCGGCGAAAGGATGCCGGTGCGATAGATGATCTGCACGCGGATGGCGTCCGACCCGAGCGTGCTGCCGGTATTCGCGAAGGCGTACGGGTGGGCACCGCCGCAGCGCACATTGACCGCGCCGAGGAGGTCGGTGATCGAAGCGGAAGCCGTGGTGTTCTCGAGCTCCGCGAAGGCGTAGACGTCGGCGTTCAGCGTGCAGACGACGATCGAAGCGCGTTCGCGCTGCCGGTTGAGCTCGGCGACGTTGTCGGCGCCGCGGCAGTCGAGAGTGCCCGTCGGTCCGCACGGCCCGGAGCTCGTGCTCGACGTCGTGTCGATCGTCGTGAAGTAGTTGAGGAGGTTCATTCCGACGGCGTGGATGGCACCGCCGACGACGGGTGGAGTCACCGGTCGCGGATTGGCGACGGTGAAGAGTGCCGGATGCGCCGCAGCCGGACGAATGCGCCAGGCGTCGGTTCCGCTTGCGCCGGCGAACGACCAGTCGAGGACGCCGACGAGGTTGTTCACCAGATCGCCGCCGCGGAAGAAGTCGGTGCCCTGCGTGCCGACGGAGAATCCGCCGTTCGCGCGCGGCAGGTAGATGAGCTGCTGGCCGTTGGTCGCGGTGAGCGAAAAATTCTCGGTGTTGTTGTCGTCGTCGAGAATGACCCGGCGGCGGCTGAGTGCCTCGAGGTGCGCGTTGTACCCGGCCACGCTGGGCGCCGTCGTCTCGGTGTATTGCCGCGGTCTTCCACCCTCGAAGAGCTCGATCTGACCGAAACGCGCAAGCTCGAAATATTCGCTCACCGCAAGGGAGTCGGCGAACTGCACCAGCATCGCCTCGCGCGTCTCGTAGAAATCGTTGACGACACCGACGACGGGGAGGTCGATCGTCGAGGGTGTGACATCGGCGAGGTGGTTGCCGGCGTCGACGACGAGGACCGAGGACGCCGTGCTCGCCGTGAGCTCCGTCAGGTTGAAGAACTCGGCGACGGTTCCGGTCACCTGAACCCGCTGGCCTTCGGCCACGGCCGTGGGACAGGCGTTGCAGAAGACGAAGATTCCTTCGGAGGTTGCGGGATCGGCGTCGGCGTCCGCGTCCTCTTCCTGGAGGAAGAAGCCGCGCGTCTGGGTGGCGCCCTGAAAATCGGCCGTGACGACGCCCGTCACCTGCACGATGGTTGCAGGCGCAATGGGCGTTGCGCTGCCGTTACCCTGCAGGTCGTGAATTTTCAGCGCTCCGAAATCGTCGCTGACGATCGTGCCCAGCCCCTGGCCGTCTCCGAGACTCGCGCCGACGACGTTCGTGATGTTGACGAAGAAAGTCTCGTTCGACTCCGCTGCCGCGTCGCCGTTCACGGTGACGGAGAAAGGCGCGGAAGTCCCGCCTTCGGCGATCGTCACGCCGCTCTGCGAGCTGGCCTGGTAGTCGGTGTCCTCGGATCCCGGAACGCCGTCCTGGGCGGTTCCGTCGGCGGTCGCGATGTCGAAGGTCACGCCGCCGACGGGAGCGGGTAGATTGAGGCTGACGGTGAAGTTGAAGCTGGTGGTGCCGGAGTTGCCTTCGTTCGCCGTCACATCGTTGATCGACAGCGTGGGCGTGGGATTCGCCGAACCCTGCGGCGTCATCGAGAACTCATCGATCGCCAGCCCGTGGTCGCTGCCGTTCTCGTTGGCGTCTCGAAAGCGCAGCCAGACCTGGTTGCCTGGACTGACGAGGACTGCGAGCGACGAGCTCTTCGCGACACGATTCGCCGGCAGGTTGCCGTCCAGAGCGGAAGCGGCGGTGCCGGCGACAGGTCCGGCGAAGTCGAGCGCCGGCGCCGGAGTCCAGCCGGTCGTCGGGTTGTTGGCATCGATGATGACGCCGGAGGCCGCGGTCTGATACTCGAAGAAGAGCGAATGCGTCGCCGCCGGCGAGGGATTTCCGTCGCGCCATTGCTCACCGACGAACGCCAGGTCGAGCGACGTCAGTGTCGCGCCCGTATTGTTGACGAAGCAGACCGCCCAGAAGATCTCTCCGGTACCGTTCGTCACCACGCTTCCGAGCGCGCGATCGGTGACCGCATGGGTGCCAGCGACGCCGAAGCTGTACATCGCCCCGGTCGTGCTCGTTCCGGTGCCGGCGTTGTAGGTCGCGAGGCTCGCATACCAGCCGGGGAGCGTCGAATTGTCGGTCCAGGTGACGTTGGTCCCGGAATTGGCCAGGCCGTCGAAGCTCTGGGTCGACGCAACGTTCAGCGTCGTGAGCGAGATGCACTGGCCGAAAACTCCGTCGGCGAACGCGCCCGAGGCGACGAAAAGCGCGACTGCGAGCGACCGGTGACGCAGGGAGAGATTCATGTCCTGTGCTCCTCGGACCCATGTCCGGAATTCAGCCGTGGCGATCGTACCTATGGACAACGGATCCTGCGGGAAGGCGGTGAAACGCGTGTGGACGAGGTGCGACGATATCGCGACGGAAGCCCGGCGTCACGCCGGGCAGCGGGATGCGCCTCGGCGCCTTACAACAGAGCCGTGCCAAACAACCGTCCCAGACGACCGGACCGTCCGAGATCATCGTCATCCCGGATCCGCCCTCGCGCCCGGGGAGCGAGCCGGGGGATGTGCCACAATCGAAATTCATGCCGGAGCCGGAAATTATTTCCCTGGCGGAAACCTCGCTGTTTCGCGGGCTGGCGCGGGAAGCAGCTGTGGAGATCTTGAAACTCTCGACCTTGCGCTCTCTCGCGGCAGGGGAACAGCTGTTTCTCCAGGGCGAGCCCGTCACAGCAATGTTCATCGTCGAGTCCGGGTTGCTGCGACTCGTTCAGCACACGCAGAGCGGCGAAGAGGTCATCGTGCGCACGATGGGCCGAGGTGAGATCGTCGCCGGAGTTGCCCTGCTGGGTGAACGCCGCTATCCGGTTTCGGCGATCGGCCACGTCGACGGCCAGGTACGCTGGTGGGCTCGCGTCCGGATCCTCGAGATCGCTGAGCGATACCCGGCTCTGCGCACGAATGTGCTGGGAACCATCGCCGACCGCATGCAGGACTCCCTATCCCGCATTCGCGAGCTTTCGACGGAAAATGTCGCGCAGCGCGTGGCGCGCGCGCTCGTTCGACTTGCAACCGAGCACGGTCGCAAGCAGGCCGAGGGCGTCCTCATCGACCAGCCGCTGGGTCGCCAGGGTCTGGCCGACCTTGCGGGTGCGTCGATGTTCACTGCCAGCCGTCTGCTCGCGGGTTGGGCGCGTGACGGAATTCTGGAGGTCGGTCGCGAGCGCGTCCTGGTGCGGTCCATCGAGCGGCTGGAGGCGCTCGCGAACGGCAGCGGAGACACGGACCCCCTGTCGAATTGAGATTGCGCCTCCGCAAGGATTGCGGCCTTCCCTTGAGTTCGAATGATGACGAGGAAGCTGGCGGCCACTTTCGACCCCTGCATCCGGGAGAAATCAACCATGCGCCGTAGCGTCGTCGTTGTTTCTGTTCTTTTCTCGCTCGCCACCGCCGCAATGCCTCTGGCGGCGGCTGTCAAGTCGATTCCCCCGCCGAAGATCTTCGGCTCCCGACCCGCTCTGGTGAGCAGCGAGCCTTACGCTGGCCCTCCGGTCCTCGGGGACGTCGTCACGCATGTACCTTTTCTAGCCGCTCTTCCGGCAGGAGTCACCTCGCACGCCGTGCGCATCGACATCATCGACAGCGAGATTGAGATCGCGCCCGGAGTGCGGTTCAAGGCGTGGACCTTCGGTGGGAGCGTCCCCGGTCCGGTGGTCCATGTGCGCGAAGGCGACCGCGTCGAGTTCACGATGACCAACCGCTCGGCCGAGTCGGTCGTCATCAGCCCCGTCGCGGGCGATTCGCCCTTCCTCTTCCAGCTCGCTGCGGACGATCTGCAGAAGCGCGCTCCGGCCGAGGCGCCGATGAAACACTCGATGGATTTCCATGCGGGTACGGTGGCCCCGAACGACAAGTGGCGAAGCATCGATCCGGGACAGACGATCCGATTCGACTTCGTCGCCAACTACCCGGGCGTCTTCCTCTATCACTGTGGTCAGCCGCCGGTCCTTCTGCATATGGCAATGGGCCAGTACGGCGTTGTGGTGGTTTCGCCGCGCGAAGGTTTCCCTACCGATGCGCTGGTGAATCGCGAATACGTCGTGGTGCAGTCGGAGTTCTTCCTCGCCGCCGACGAGTCGGGCGTCTGGTCGACCGACTTCGAGGCGGCGTTGGCCAAGCGACCCTCGCACGTTGTTTTCAACGGCCACATGCGAGCGCACATCGACCATCCCCTCACGGCTCTCGCCGGGGAGCGTGTGCGACTCTACGTACTCAATGCCGGGCCGACCGACACCTCGAGCTTTCACGTCATCGGCACGATTTTCGACCGCGTTTACTACGAGGGCAACCCGGCCAACGAGATGCGCGGCATGCAGACCGTTCTGCTTGGCGCCTCGAACGGCGCCGTGGTCGAGTTCGTCGTGCCCGAAGATGGCGAATATCCCTTCGTCGATCACGAGTTCGCCGATGCGACACTGGGCGCCGTGGGAAAGTTGCGTGCGGGCCCACCGCCGGCGCTCGCAGCGCCGGATCAGCACTGAATACCGCATGCAAGAGAAAGGTTGATCTATATGCGAACTAGACGAAACACGCTCCTCATTGCAGCGCTCGCGAGCCTCCTCATCGGTACGTTCACTCGCCCTGTCGCGGCCGAAGAGCCGCGAACGATCCGCATTGCGGCCAACGACGCGATGCAGTTCAGCGTGAAGAAAATTCAAACGAAGCCGGGCGAGAAGTTGCGCGTCGTTCTCACCGCTCAGGGATCGATGACGAAGACGGAGATGGCCCACAACTGGGTGCTGCTCGCGGCCGGAACGAGCGCCGATGGTTTCGTCGGCCAGGCGGCGATGGCGCGGGCGTCGGACTACATCCCGCCGGCTGCCAAGGCGCAGATTCTTGCCGCAACGGGCCTCGCTGGCGCGGGCGAAAGCGTGACGGTCGACTTCGTGGCCCCTGACGTGCCGGGAACCTACGTCTTCCTCTGCACTTTCCCGGGGCATTTCGCGGGAGGGATGAAGGGCACGTTGATCGTGGCGAACTAAGGCTGCGCGGTGGAAGGCGTGCCCTCGAACTCGAGCTTCGACTGCGCGAGATCGACGAACGGACCGAGCTCGTAGACGTTGCGATAGCCGTAGCTCCACAGGGCGATGTAGGTCGAAATGTTGAGTGAGGCGGTCGCGATCTTCGTCGGAAAGGCGTCGGGAGCGTTGGCGAAGTTGTTGTTGCAGTAGATGAGGATTCTCTTGTTCCGGTTCGGGATGGTCGCGGCGAGGCTCGCGACCGTGATGTCGGGAAACGGCAGCGAGACCGCGCCGCGGACGTGCAGGAGGTCGAAGCCGTCTCGGCTGCGGGCGTCGAGAACGAGAGTTCCCGGCTCGCGGCTCATCGCGAGGAACTGCTCCTCGGTGAGCCGGTGGTCCTCGCGCTGCTTCGCCGCCTGGTGAGCGGCGAGCAGATAGCCGTCGATGTCGATCTGCGGATTGGCCGGAGTCGCGGCGAACGCCGCGGGCGCTGCCGGAACGATCGTCAGCGTGAGGATCAGAAGTGCCGTGCGTCTCCGTGCTGCCCGTCGAGCCATCGCAATTCCCCCTCGGAAAAGCGGAGAACTGCAATGAGTGTGCCGGGGGTCAGGCCCGACCACCGTCCGACCTCCGGGACCGCAGGCGCAATATCGCCAGGCCGGCGAGGACGAGCGCGAGGGCGGCGAGGCCAGCAGCGTCAAGCGCCGGAATCTCGACGATCGATACCTGCTGCTGCACCGTGAAGACCGTGGCGTCTGCGGGCGCTCCCGTCGCCGGATCGTCCGTCGAAGTGGTCGCGTCGTTGACCCCGTCGCCGTCGGAGTCGTAGGCGACCGAGCCCTGATTCGTGACGACGGTTCCGCTCGCCGTGCCGGAAAGCACGGTGGCCTCGATGGTGATGGTGACGCTGTCGAGCGCCGGAATGTCGCCGTTCCAGGTCACCGTTCCGGTCCCGGTATCCGCCGTCGTCGTCCCGGTCGTCGCCGAGGCGCTCACCAGTTCGAGCTCCGCCGGCAGCAGGTCGGTGAATTCGTCGCCGGCGTTGTCGGCCTGTGCGCCCGGTCCGCCGTTGGTGATGACGATCGTGTACGTGACCGTTCCGCCCGGTGCGCCGGTCCCCGAGAAGCTCTTTGTCGCCGAGATTCCCGGCGGCGCTCCGAGGACCGCGGTCGAAGCCGTGGCGCTGTTGTTTCCTGGCGTCGCATCCGTCGTTGCCGACGAAACGCTGGCGGTATTCGCGATCGTGGTGCCGCCAGCGGTGGCGACCGGGATGTGAACGACCAGCGTGAAGACGGCGCTTCCCGGCGTGAAAGTTGTCGCCGAGCAGTTGACGATGCCCGCGGAGCCCACGGCCGGCGCCGTGCAGCTCCATCCTCCCGGCGAAGCCAGCGAGACGAAGGTCGTTCCCGCCGGCAGCGGATCGGAAAGTGCGGCGTTCGTCGCCGCGCTCGGTCCGGCGTTGCCGACCGTGATCGTGTACGTCAGATCGTTGCCGGCTGTGACCGGATCCGGCGTGTCGACTTTGGCGAGCGAGAGATCGGCCGAGGTGGACACCGTCGTCGTCGCCGTCGCGCTTTCGTTGCCGGGACCGGGGTCGTTCGTGGACGAACCCACGGTCGCGGTGTTGCTGAGGACGGTTCCGGAAATCGTCGTGGCAGGGACCGCGACGGTCAGGGTGAAGACGGACGCTCCGGTCGCGAGCGCAGAGTTCGTGCAGTTGATCGCTCCCGTTCCGCCGATCGCCGGAGTGGTGCAGCTCCACCCGCCTGCCGGCGTCAGCGCAACGAAGGCGGTTCCGGCCGGCAGCGCGTCGACGAGCGTCGCACTCGCTGCCAGGCTCGGGCCGGCATTTCCGACCGTGATCGTGTAGGTGAGATCGCTTCCTGCGACGACCGGATCGGGCGTGTCGACCTTGGTCACGGAAAGATCGGCCGAGCCCACGACCGTCGTCGTGGCCGTTGCGCTCTCGTTGCCGGAGTTCGGGTCGGCCGTCGGGCTGGTCACGGCTGCGGTGTTGCTGATGACCGTTCCCGCGGTGACGGATCCACCGGCCTGCACCACGAGGGTGAAGACCGCATTGCCGGTCGCGAACGAAGCGTTGTTGCATGTCACAGTGCCGCCGACGCCGATGGCCGGCGTGCTGCACGACCAGCCTCCCGCGGACGTGAGGCCGACGAACGTGGTTCCGGCAGGAAGAGTGTCGGACAGCGCAACCGTCGCTGCCGAGCTCGGGCCGGCGTTCGCCACGGTGATCGTGTACGTGATGTTGCCTCCGGCCGTGACCGGGTCCGGAGTGTCGACCTTGGTTACCGACAGATCGGCCGAGGCGGCGACCGTGGTCGTCGCCGTCGCGCTGTTGTTGCCGGAGTTTCCGTCACCGGCCGCGGACGTCGTCGTCGCTGTATTGCTGATCACCGTGCCGCCCGCGACTCCCGGGCCGACGCCAACGGTCAGCGTGAAGACGGCGCTGCCGACCGCGAAGGTCGGATTCGAGCAGAAGACGGTTCCACCCGCGCCGATCGCCGGCGTCGAGCAGCTCCAGCCCGCGACCGCGGGCAGCGAGACGAAGGTCGTACCCGCCGGCAGTGTGTCGCTCCAGGTGGCGGTTGCAGCGACGTCCGGCCCGTTGTTCGTCACCGTCACGGTGTAGGTCAGATTCGCAGCTGCCGTGACCGGATCGGGAGAGTCGGTCTTCGTGATCGCGAGGTCCGCGACCTGGAAGATGCCGACGAGCACCGGATCGTGGTCGGAAGCGCGATACGGAGTTCCGGGCTGAAAGACGACCCGCGGCGGAACGAGCGCCGAACCGTCGGGCTTCTCTTCGAAGGTCGCCTCGCCTGCGTCCTTGACCTCGTCGTTGTAGTCGAAGAGGTCCGCCTCGTCGGCGTTGATGTGCCACGGACCGACGCCGGTGATCTGCGGCGTGAGGCTCGCGCTCGAGAAGGCGTAATCGAGATGCCCGAGCTGACCGTCGAAGAGATACGAGTAGGCCGCTGCGCCGAGCAGCGCGGTTTCGAGATCGGTGTAGCCGCCGCCGGTGATCGTCGTCACCGGACTCTCCGCGGCGTACGAGTTGAAATCGCCGAGAAGCAGCACGTCGGGATCGCCGGCCGCCGGAATCACCGTGCCGTTGATCCAGGTGAGCAGGCGCGTCGCCTGCGCGGTACGCGTGGCATTCGACGCCCCGGCGCCGTCGCCCGAGTCGGCGTCGCCGGGAAGTCCGGCGCTCGAGCCTTTGGATTTGAAATGGTTCGCGACGACGGTGAATCGTTTGCCGAACGCCGGATTCGCGGCATCGACGACGTCGAACGTCTGCGCCGTCGTCGGTCGGCTGTGGATCGGATCGAGGTCGACGAGCGCGGACCCGACCGGCGACAGGATGCCGGTGCGATAGATGAGCTGCACGCGGATGGCGTCGGTTCCGAGAGTGCCTCCGGTGTTGACGAAGGCGTAGGGATGCGCGCCACCGCAACGTGTGTTGACGGCACCGAGAAGGTCGGTGATCGAAGCCGACGGCGTGGTGTTCTCGAGCTCCATGAAGCCGTAGACGTCGGCGTTCAG
>JBDTQG010000045.1:0-26316 GCA_039932315.1 Thermoanaerobaculia bacterium | reverse complement strand
AGGCGCTCCGGCGAGAGCGCCGGCGGACCGAAGAGTGTGCCCTGTTCGGGCCGCGTGCGGTCGGGGGTGGCGACGAAGAGGAACGCAACGACCGCCGCTCCCGGCGCGCGCGCTTCGAGCTCGAGCCGGACGAGCGTGAGCAGCGTGCGCGCATCGCGCGTCGGCGCCGGCAGCTCCCAGGCGCGGGCGTCGTGTCCGGCCGGTTCGAGGGTGAGCTCGAGCGCCAGCCGGGCGCAGCCCAGGCCGCGCATCTCGAGCCGCCGGCAGATGCGGTCGAGCGCGGCGTGGGCGAGAAAGAGAAACGGTTCGAGCGTCGTGAGCGGCCACTCGAGCGCGCTCCCTTCGGCGAGATCGAGCGCCGGCGGTCGGGGCAGGAGCGGCCGCGGATCGATGCCGCGCGCGATCGTGTGCAGCTCCGCCCCCGACGCCCCCAGGCGGCTCACCACTTCGGCCGCAGGCAGGCGGGCGAAGTCGCCGATCGACGCGAGCCCCCAGCGCGCGAGCGTCTCGCCGAGACGGAGCTCCGGCGCGAGCCGCCCGAGCGGCAGCGGCGCGAGGAAGGTCGCTTCGGCGCCGCTGTCGACGATGCGCGGTTCGCCGGGGTCGGCATCGTTGGAGCCTGCAGTCTGTGCGGCGGTCTGTGCGGCAGTTTGTGCGGCCACTTGCGCGGCGAGCTTGCTGCTCGCGATGCCGACGCGGGTGGGCAGCCCGATGGCCAGCGCTCCGGCGAGCAGCGCGCGGCCGAGCTCGCGCTCCGGGGTCGACTTCGCATCCGGGCGGAAGCGTCCGGTGAGGCTGTCGGCGTCGAGATAGAGGAGACCCGGAGCCGCCACTTCGATGCGCGGCGAGAAGCGTTCGGCGAGCTCGACGAGCGCCTCCTCGGCGGCGCGTTCGCAGGCGCTGTCGCGATTTCTTGCGGCGAGCTTCGGCACCAGAACGCGCGCCTGGTTGAGGGTCATGCCGGCGGTGATGCCGAGGCGGCGGGCGGCGCGGGTGGCGGCGACGACACAGGCCGCGGCGCCGTTGCCGGTCGTCACCGCGAGCGCTTCGCCGGCGAGCTCGGGTTCGGCGCGCAGGCGGGCGGCGAGCGGGAAGAGCGGCACCCAGAGACAGGCGAGGCGGCTCATGCCGATTGTCCGAAGCGGCTCATGCCGATGGGCCGAACCGGCTCACGCCGGGAGGGCGAGGCGGAGCGTTTCTCCGTGGGGGGCGAGCAGACGGTGAGCTTTGGCGAGCGTCATGCGCCCGTCGGCCCCGGCGAGGAGCCGCGGCGCGTTGCCGCTGCCGGTCCACAGCGCGCGGCTGCGTCCGAGCTCGAGCACCGTCGAGGCGGCCGGCCCGGCGACCCGGTAGGGCGAGGCGACGACGAGCAGCGCGCCATGCTGCCGCGCGCTCCGCGCCAGACGCAGCCACATCGCTTCGGCGCCGCGCCCGCCGGGGAGCGGCGGCAACCCGAGATCGAGGACGACGAGCGGCAGCCCGCCGGTGAGCGCCGCTTCGGTTGCCGCGAGCGCCTCCCGCACGCCCCGCGGGCGCGCCCAGAGAAGTCGCGGCCAGTCGATGCCGGCGAGCGCCGCCGACTGCGGATCGAGACCGTCGCCGAGATCGATCAGCGCCGCGTTCTCTCCCGCGGAGGTCGCCGCGGCGAGGAGCATGAGCGCGCAGCCGAAGCGGCCGCTCGAGCGCGCCGCCGTGATTTCGATGAGCTCGCCGCGCGGCAGCCCGCCGGGAAGGAGATGAGCAAGCCCCGGCAGCGCCGCGCTCCACGGAGCGGCCACCGGCTCGTCATGGACCGCCGCCGCCGCGAGCTCCCGCCCGCTCCGCAGCCGCCCCGCGAGTGGCCCGTCGAAGCGCTGCAAGATGCCGGGCAAAGGGCTCGGAAGAACCCCCGGAACGGCCCGTTTCAGGGACGGATCGAGAACAGGAATCGGCGAGATGCGCAGCGCTTCGGCCATCGGGATCGTTTCCGGCACCAGGGCGCCGGGAAGCGATCATGAGGCGTAAAGAAAGCGTAAGTCAAGGAAAACAGAAAGCTTTCACTCATTCTTTCGAGAAGTATTTGATGTGTGTAGCGCTACACGCTACAGTCTCAAGATGGTCAAGAAATCGACTGGTGAACTCACAGTGGGCAAATACATTAGAGAAAATGTCATTCCGGCTGGAATGTCCGTTAAAGAAGCAGCCAGGCGGCTTGGCGTGGGAAGACCAGCCCTTTCCAACCTCATTAATGGCAATGCGGCGCTATCGCCCGATATGACTTTTCGACTAGAGAAGTCCTTTGGGGCGAACAGGCAGAAGCTTCTGGGCATGCAGACCGAGGCCGACCGCGTAAAGCAGCGAGAGGCGGAGAGGACAGTCGCCGTCCGCAGGTACGTCCCCAATTTCCTTAGCATTAAGGCATGCCAGATTGAAGCTTGGGCGGAAGACCATCTAGACGCGCGCAGCCTCCTGCCAGTACTTCTGCGGCGTCTCGTCCACTCAACAGGCCACGAGCTCCGTCGCGTGGAATTTGCCGGGTACGACAATGCGGAGCGCAAAGGCCCGGACGGGACAATCGAAGCAGATGCGGCAACTGCGTGGATTCCCGAAGGGAAATCACGCTGGGAGTTCGGCGTCACAAAAAAACCGCAAGCCAAGGCCAACAAAGACTACGCAGCACGTCTTTCGTTGTCGGCTGCCGAGCGGGCCGAGTCAACGTATGTCTTTGTGACGCCCCGCAATTGGCCGAATAAGCAAGCTTGGCTCAAGGAGAAAACGGCATTAAATGACTGGAAAGCCATCAGAGTCTTCGACGCTAGCGACCTTGAGCAGTGGCTTGAAGAGTCAATTCCAGCCCAAATCTGGCTCGCTGAGAGACTCGGAATGCCGATCACGGGCTGCGAGACGCTTGACCGCTGCTGGGAGCGTTGGACTGCTGGCAGCGAGCCTCGAATGACGCCGGAAATATTTGCACCGTCGATCGCTGCTCACGCCAACACGTTCAAAGAATGGCTTGCGAAGGACAGTAAGAAGCCCTTTACTATCGCCGCCGATTCGCGTGACGAGGGTCTCGCGTTCTTGGCCTGCATGTCAGAACAGATAGAAGTCGACTCGAAATTCAGAAATCTCGCTGCTGTCTTTGATTCGCCGAAAACATTGCGCACGCTCGCGCCTTCATCGTCTCCGTTCATTCCCATTGTCGCTACCGATGAAGCAGAGCGGGAACTCGTGACGGTCTATCGCGACCACCCTTCCATCGTTATTAGGCCTCGCAATGCAGTCGACTCCGAACCCGACATCGCGCTCGACCTCCTTCGCTACGACGACTTCGAGAACGCACTCGTAGCGATGAAAATAACGAAAGACGAAATCGAACGACTTCGCCGGGAATCAGGTATGTCTCCAACGATTCTTCGCCGCCGACTCTCTCAAGTAGATGCGATCCGTTCGCCAACTTGGGCGAAAGACCCGGGCACTGCGAGAGCGCTGATTCCGTTGATGTGGGTCGGCGCTTGGAATGCGAAGGCCAAGGCCGACACGGAAATTTTGTCGGAATTGGCGAACTGCCCTTACCATCAGATCGAAGAAGACATCGCCAGCCTATTGCTGTTCGACGACCCGCCCGTTTGGTCCGCTGGTAACTATAGAGGAGTCGCTTCCAAGATTGATTTGCTATTCGCAGTGGCAAAAGCAGTTACAGAGAAGGAAATTGGCGAATTCTTCACGCTGGCGGAATACGTTTTGTCAGAGGCAGACCCGGCCCTCGAATTGCCCGAAGACGAACGCTGGGCAGCAGGTATCTACGGAAAGGTTCGCGACCACTCCCTAGCCCTACGAGAAGGCATTTGTGAATCGCTCGTTATCCTATCGGTCCACGGAAACAACCTATTCAAGGATCGACTCGGAATCGACATTGAAGCACGCGTTGAGCGACTAATTGAACGATTGCTGGCGCCGCTCACACTGGACAAGCTGATGTCGCAACAGCGTGACCTTCCTCGCTATGCCGAAGCGGCACCCGAAGCTTTTCTGCGGTTACTGGAAACAGATCTTAAGACCACCGAACCCGTCGTGCTCGGCCTCCTTAAGCCGGCGAGCTCCGGAATCTTTGGTGGTTGTCCCCGAGCAGGCCTGTTATGGGCACTCGAGTGTCTCGCATGGAAACCGCAAAGCCTTCCGCGCGTCGTTTCAATATTGGCGAAGCTCGCACAAACCAAGATCAACGATACTTGGGCGAACAAGCCAATCGGTAGCCTCCAAGCGATCTTTAGGTCGTGGATGCCGCAAACTGCGGCATCCCTAGAGGAAAGGTGCAAGGCACTCGCTTTCCTGGTAACGCGCCACCCCGACATCGGCTGGAAGATCTGCCTTGAGCAGTTCAACAGTGGGTCGCGGATTGGCGGCTATAGCTATCGTCCACATTGGCGCAGCGATGCATCCGGTGCAGGTCAGCCAGTGGAGACGCAAAGAGAAAGCAGTGAATTTGTGCGGAAGGCATTGGACTTGGCACTCAGTCGGTCTAGCCACGATCAAGACACTCTCGGCGATTTGGTCGGTCGATTGGACGGGATGGCCGAGAACGACCAATCCAGTCTTTGGACGGTCATTGAGGTCTGGGCCGCCAATCCGACGACCAGCGACACAGCTAGAGCCGACCTTCGCGAGCGAATACGACGATTTGCCTTGACGAATGTAGGTCGACGACGAATCGAAGACGAAACTGTCAGAGATCGTGCGCGTGCCATCTACGCGAAGTTTGAAGCGTCAGACCCTGTGATCCGGCACGGATGGCTCTTCGAGAACCCGTGGATCGAAGAGACGGCAACAGGACCGGAAGAGGATAACCACGACTTCGACGCACGCGATGAGCGAATCCACGCTCTTCGTATTGGCGCGATCGGCGAAGTTTGGGCACACCAGGGCTTTGACGGGCTTATCTCGTTGCTCTTGAAGAGCGGCGCTGCCTCAGTGGTTGGAAAGTATGCCGCGCTCTGCGTCAGCGACCTTCATGAACGCATTGAATTCCTTCTACGCTGTCTGGCAATTCGCGGCGATTTCGAACAGAGGGCCGACGATTGCGTGCTTGGATTCTTATGGACTGTCGATGCTGCTGTGCGACCTCAGCTTCTCCTTCAAGTAGCCGAGAAAGTGCGGCCTGAAGAACAGGCCCGACTCTTCAAGGCATCGCCCTTCGAGAAGCTCACGTGGCTTATTGCCGAGGAGTTTGGCGCGGAGATCAGTGGGCGCTACTGGAACGAGGTGAATCCGCAGTGGGCTCGTCGACAGCCGGATTCAGATCTGAATGAAATGGTAGACCGACTCTTGAATGTTCAGCGTCCGCGGGCAGCTTTTCATGCGGCACACATGGATTATGAGCGACTGGAAACGTCTCGCTTGAAGAGGCTTCTGACGGATGTAGCTACGATCGGAACAGAGGCTTCAGGGGCGTATCGATTGGACGGGCATGACCTCTCGGAGGCGCTTGACGCACTAGACGGGCGCTCCGGTGTATCCATCGATGAAATGGCGCAGATAGAGTTTCGCTTCGCAAGCGCCTTGGAAGGCTCGAAACATGGCATTCCAAACATAGAACGACAGATCGGCGAATCACCGCTCCTGTACATGCAGATCATGGCGCTGATCTGGAAGCGCAAAGATGATGGACAAGATCCTCCCGAGTGGCGAATCGAGGATGCGGAGACCCGCAGAGCCATCGATTCCTCGATGCATCATGTTTTAGAGCAGTTGAAGCGAATCCCTGGCACGGACTTGGAAGGTAAAATTGCTGCGAGCGCGCTATCGGACTGGCTAATGCAAGTTCGCGCTCTTGCGGCGCAGTACGCGCGATCTGAAATCACCGATCAGTGTCTCGGCCAGCTCTTGGCGAAGGCTCCCGCAGACAACTCGGGCTTGTGGCCTTGCTCGTCCGTCTGCGAGGCGATGGAACAAATCGCATCTCACGAGATCGCGAAGGGCTTTCAAATAGGTGTACATAACCAGCGCGGAGCGGTGTTTCACGGGGAGGGCGGCTCTCAGGAGCGCGACCTCGCCGCAAAATATCGCGGATGGTCACAGATGCGAGCGTTCGAATACCCCTATGTGGCCAGCGCGCTCGAAGAGATAGCTCGCTCCTACGAGCGCGAGGGCGAGTGGCACGACTCCGAAGCTAGAGTTAGCAAGCGACTGATGCACTAGCGGCCGAAGTACTCTTCGCTGATCTGGAGGGCGAAGACAACGCAAAAGTCTGATGCGAATAGGCTTGTGTCACGTGAATCGCTATCGTGCCCTCTTCCTCAGCTGGGCCGTCGGCCGGGGCGGGAGATTGTGCGCCGCGGCGTGTTCTAAGACGTACTCCTGCATGCCGTGTTTGCCGAGGTGGCTTCGGGGGGCGACGAGGCCGGGGTGGAGTTTCTCGACGTCGGCGTGGGGGAGGCGCTGGGGTGGGACGTTGGTCAGGGCGAGGATCTCCTCGGAGAGGATTCCCGGCTCGACGATCCGGTAGTCGCACGGGTGGTCGGGCATCTCGGCGCCGACGCGCACCAGCAGGTGGAAGGAGCCGCCGGGGGTGAGGCGTTCGGTGATGCGCCGCGCGACCGCCATCCAGCGCTCGCGGCTGAAGTAGTTCGGCAGATCCCAGGCGAGGACGAGATCGAAACGCTCGCCGGGGTGGAACGGCAGGAGATGGGGGAGTTTCCGCTCCCACAGCGCGGGAATCGCATCGCGCGCCTGCTCTTCGTCGACCGTGCGGTCGAAGTCGGCGATCCGCACGCGCGATCCGAGCCCGTGGAAGAAGTCGATGTTCGCGGACAGGGCCCGGCCGAGATCGAGCACCGAACCGCCGGGACGCGGCAGGTGCTCGATCGCGGTCTTCAGGCCCGGCGAGGGGTGTTCGGCCTTCAACTCACCTTGCTGTTGCCGGCGTCCCGCGCGGGCGCCGCTGTGTTGGAAGCGGCCGCCGTCTTGCCGGCGTCGACGTTGCCCGCGACCGGCCGGGGGCCGGACGTTTGCGCCGTCTGCGACGACTTCGCGGGATCCATGTCGATCGTGCCCTTGAAGCGCGCGCCGTCTTCGATCACCACGCGCGGCGCCACGAGATCGCCGCGCACGCGGGCGCTCTTCTTCAACGTGATGACCTCCTCGGCGACGAGATTGCCGTCGACTTCGCCCTCGATCGTCAGCACCCGCGCATGGACGGTCGCCGACAGCCGGCCCTTGGCGCCGACCGTGACCGCGTGCTGCGCGAGCTGGATGCGGCCCTGGACACGGCCCTCGATGAGCAGATCCTCGTTGCCCGAGAGATCGCCCTGCAGCTCGAGCGAGGCGCCGATCACGGCGCGCGTCGAGCTTTCGACCGCACGATAGGGCGCCGGCGGCTCCGGCTCGCTCCGCTCGTTCTTCTCGACACGCGGCTCGGTGCGCGCCGCCGGCGGAGCGGCGGCGGGGGTCGGTGCGGGGGCGGCTTCGTTCTCGCGCTTCCACATGGCGAAGGCTCCTCTGTCTGTGCGGCGTCCCGTCGTGGACCGTCGCGGAAAGAGCATTGCAGAGGATCGCGCACTTTGCAGCAATGGAGCACTGCATTCGCGCGTCCGTCGATCTCTGCTGGTGATCCGGGCGATGTGGGAGGATCCGCCGCGATGCGCACGTTCGATGTCACGGTGGTGGGGGGCGGGATCGTCGGGCTCGCGACGGCGCGGGCGCTTGCGGTGGAGCATGGCGTGCGTTGCCTCGTCGTCGAGGCCGAGGATCGGCTTGCGGTGCATCAGACCGGGCACAACAGCGGGGTTATCCACTCCGGTCTCTACTACAAGCCGGGCTCGCTCAAGGCCGAGCTCTGCGCCGAAGGTCGCGAAGCAATGTTCGCGCTGGCTGCCGCGCACGGCATCCGTCACGAGCGCTGCGGCAAGGTCGTGATCGCCATCGCCGAGAGCGAGCTTCCCCGTCTCGACGAGCTCGAGCGCCGCGGAAAAGCGAATGGACTTGCAGGCATCGAACGTCTCGACGCCGCCGGACTGCGGGCGCACGAGCCGCACGCGGCGGGGATCGCCGGCCTCTTCGTGCCGCAGACCGGCATCGTCGACTATCTCGCGGTGACCGAGGTGCTGGCGACAGAGATTCGCAACGCCGGCGGTGAGGTGCGAACGGGCGCGCCGGTCACCGCGATCCGTCACGTCGTTGAGGGCGTCGAGATCGTGGCCGGCAAGGAGACCGTCGCTTCCGGGTTTCTCGTCGGCTGCGCGGGCCTCGGCAGCGATCGCCTGGCGCGGCTTGCCGGGCTCGAGCCGGCCGTGCGCATCGTGCCGTTCCGCGGCGACTACTACGAGCTCGTCCCCGAGGCGCGGCATCTCGTGCGCCATCTCATCTATCCCGTGCCGGATCCCGATCTGCCGTTTCTCGGCGTTCATTTCACCCGCCACATCGATGGCGCGATCGAGGCGGGGCCGAACGCGGTTCTCGCCTGGAAGCGCGAGGGCTACACGCGGACGAGCTTCTCGCTGCGCGACGCCTGGTCGACGCTCGCCTATCCCGGCTTCTGGCGCATGGCGCCGCGCTACGCCGGGATCGGCGTCGCCGAATATCGCCGGGCGTGGAGCCGCGGGCTTTTCGTGCGCTCGCTGCAACGGCTGGTGCCAGCGGTCTCCGCCGCCGACGTCCGGCCCGCCGGTTGCGGCGTGCGGGCGCAGGCGATGGACCGCTCGGGCCGCCTCCTCGACGATTTCGCTTTCGCCGAGGGAGAGCGCCAGCTGCACGTCCTCAACGCGCCGTCTCCCGGCGCCACCGCGAGCCTCGCGATCGGAAGGCATCTCGCCGCGAAGGTCCTCGCGTCGACGCTTCCGCGCTGAACGCGGAAGTCAGTTCACGTTTCTTGCGGCGGCGCAGGGCGAGCGCAACGCGAGCTCGGCGGTATCCAGGCGATAGATGTCGCGCAGGCCGTTCTGCGGTGAGCTCAGCCGGCGCATCAACTCGTCGTAGCCCAGTGGCGTCGTGAGCTGCGCGACGAACGTGCTGCGGTTGCTGGTGAAGTAAAAGCTCTTCCCGTCGGGCGAGATCCGTGGACCGAAGTCCCATCCGGCGGAGTTCACGCCCGCGCCGAGTCCGACCGGCGCGCTCCACTGGCCAGCGCAGTTGTACGTCAGGTAGAGGTCGTACGATCCCAGGTTGCCGGGGCGTCCTTTGCCCGCGAAGATCAGAAAGCTTTCGTCGGGGGAGACGTACGGTTCGATCTCCTGATCGGCGCTGTTCACCGTCGGCCCGAGATTTTCCGGCGCGGCGAAATGATCGCCCTCACGCCGCGCGCGCCAGAGGTCGCACGCGCCCTGACCCCCCGGACGCTCGGAGCCGAAGTAGACCGTGCCGCTCGTCGTCAGGGTCGGGAACCACTCGTCGCCCGGCCCGCTCAACTCGGCGACGTGCTGCGGAGCCTCCCAGGAGTCTCCGCTCTTGTCCTTGCGCTGCATCGTCCAGATCTCCGTGTCGGGACGCGCAGCGTCGCCGGTCACCGGCCGGTTGGAGATGAAGTAGAGCCGTGCCTGATCCGCAGTCAGGAAAACGTCTCCGTCCGCCCAGCGCCCGCTCCACGGCGCGACGACGGGCGTTTCCCATCCTTTGGTCCCGAGATGGGAGATCAGGATCGTCCAGTGGGAGAAGTCCGGCGTGCTGCGGATGAAATAGAGCGTCTTGCCGTCGGCGCTGAACGTCGCGTGCGCATCGTCCATGCCGGTCGAGATCACTCCGGGGGCGAAGACGACCGGGCCCGTTGCGCCCACCGCGATACTCCACAGCGCCGCAGTGAAAAAAAGGCCTGCTGGTAAGAGGGAAATCGTGCGTGCGCTGCGGAGTCGTCGGGTCATGTGCTCCATTCTCTCCAAAGGCGAGCGGGGGCGCGAGCCCTTGTTACACTTCACGGGTGAATCCCGAAGCGCTGGCGCGCCCGGCCGGAACTGCGATCGCCCGGGCGTTTCGCCTGGCATTTCGCCTGACGATCGGTGCCTGTCTTGCGCTTTCGGCGGTGACGTTCATTCCGAAGATTCTCTATCTACAGCCGCTGCTTGCCGCGCCGGACACGGCGGCGCGTGGAACTCTCGCGGCGGACGAACGGGTCTCGCCCTTCGCCGCCGCGGGGCAGGTGAAGTGGCGGCGCGAGATCGCGCTACGGCGTGCGGCCGGAAAGGATGCGCCGTCAGGTCAGGCGCTCGCGTGGAGATTCTTCTTCGATCACCGCAGCGAGATTCCTCCCGGTTCCCGGGTCTTCCTCGCGCGGGCGAACGAAGCGCTGTATCAGTACGGCAACGCCATCTGGTTTCCCTCACGACTCGAAGTCGCGCCGCACTCCGAGGTGCCGCTCGCGGACGGTGAGGATCTCCGTCGTGAAGCCGCGCATCGGACCTGCGCGGAGACGGACTGGCTGCGTGCGCAGGGTTACTCGGCGTGTGTCGATGCCGTGGGCGCCGAGCTTCGCCTCGTCCGGGTCGCGGAGGAGCCGTGATTTTTCTCGCCGAGGAGCTCCTCGCCGTCGCGCTGGTCGCCACGATCGGCTTCGCTGCGATCCTGCTCGTCGACCGGGGCTTCGGAGCGCGGCGAGGAGATCGCGGCCTGGCGCTCGCCGCCGCACTGCCCCTGGGGATTGTCGTGAACGCGGCGCTCTCGCTTCCTTTCCTTCTGGCCGGAAAGCCACCGACGCTCGCCGGAGCCACCGCCGTCGCCATTGCATTCACCCTCGCCGCGCTTTTCGCGCTCCATCGTCGGCCCGCGCCGAAGCCGCTCGAGATGCCAGCCTCCTGGACACTCGGCGAAAAACTCGCGGCGGCTGGAATCGTCTCGGCGCTCGCCGTTCTCGGAGCGATCGCAGTGCTCGAGCCCGCCGTCGAGTGGGATCTGCTCGCGATCTGGGGTTACAAGGCGAAGGTGCTGCTCGCCGGCGGCGACTGGCTGGCACGGCTGCGCGATCCGGCGTTCGCCTACGCGCACGCCGACTATCCCCTGGCCTGGCCGTCGGCGCTGGCGCTCGCTTCGACGCCCGGTGTCGGGAACGTCGGCGGCGGACTTTTCGGCGTCGTTCTGCTCGCCTCGGCTGCGGCCTTCGGCGCGGCGATCGTCCGTCCCTGGGGCCGGCGCGCAGCGCTCGTCGCCGCGGCGTTGATCGTGATGCTGCCGATCGCCGGCGCGCAGGCGGTCCACAGCCTCGCCGACCTGCCGCTGGCGACGCTCGTTCTCATCGCGGGCGGCGCTCTGGCGCGGTGGACCTCGGCCGGAGACCGGTCGACGCTCGCCCTGGGTGCGCTCGCGACCGCGGGTCTGCCGCTCGTCAAACAGGAGGGAATCGCGTTGGCGCTGGCGGTTGCGGCGATCGCGCTCTGGCGCTCCGCGCACGGCACGCGCCGCCGTGCCGCCAGCTTCCTGTCTGCGGCGTTCGTCGTCATCGATCTCCCCTGGCTGATCCTGCGGACGTCGCTCCCCGCCGGCGCCGCGAATTCGTTGCTCGACATGACGCCCGCGCGTGCCGTCGCCGGACTCTCGCGACTGCCCGAGCTCGCCGCGCTGCTGCCGGTCTATCTCGGTGCATCCGCCGACTGGGGCGCGCTCTGGCTGCTCGTCGGGCTGGCGCTCCTGGTTCTCGCTGTCCGTCGCCTGCGCGGTCCAGCGCTTTCGCGCTCGACGACCGACCTTGGGCTCTTTCTCGTCGCCCCCACGCCGCTCTACCTCGGCGCTCTCCTCGCGGCCGGCTGGGAGCCGGCGCGTCTCGCCGAAGTGACGCTCGCGCGTCTCGCGCTGCACTTCGCGCTGCTCGCGACCGTCGTCGCGGTGAGCGTCGCGGCGCAGACGGGCGCTTTCGGAATCGATCCCTCGAAGGAGAAATCATGAGTCTGCCGATCTACACCGTCGACGCCTTCTGCGACCGTCCGTTCGCCGGCAATCCAGCGGCGATCTGTCTGCTCGACGGCGATCGCGAGGCGCCGGATGCGAAGTGGATGCAGACGCTCGCCGCGGAGATGAACCTGTCGGAGACCGCCTTCGTCCGGGCGCAGGGCGAGGCGTGGAGTCTCTGCTGGTTCACGCCGCAGGCCGAGGTTGCGCTCTGCGGACATGCGACGCTCGCGGCGGCGCATGTGCTGTGGGAAACGGGGCGCCTCGCAACCAGCGCTCCCGCGCTTTTCGACACCCTGTCGGGACGACTGACGGCGACGAGAGCGGGAGAGTGGATCGAGCTCGACTTTCCGGAGCGGCGCGAGAAGCCCCACGCCGACCTGCCCGAGCTCTTCGCCGCGCTGGGAGTGAAGCCGGTCTACTTCGGCAAGAACGCCTACGACTTCTTCGTCGAGGTCGCGAGCGAGCGCGAAGTGAAGGAGCTGGCTCCCGACTTCGCCGCTCTGGCCACACTGCCGGTGCGCGGCGTCATCGTGACGGCGGCAGCTCCTGCAGCATCGCCGTACGATTTCGTCTCGCGGTTCTTCGCTCCGGGCGTCGGCGTTCCGGAAGATCCCGTGACCGGATCGGCTCATTGCTGCCTTGCACCCTTCTGGGGCGAAAAGCTCGGTAAAGGGGAAATGGTGGGGCTTCAGGCCTCGGCGCGTGGCGGGACGGTGAAGGTCCGGCGCGCAGGAGAGCGGGTGATCCTCGCCGGTCGCGCGGTGACGATTGTTACCGGAACCTTGAGCGCAGCGGCTTCATGACCGGATCCGTCACGCCCGAGAAGCCGGCTCCGGACTCGCCGGTCTCTGCGGACTCGGGAGGTGGGCTCGCATCGGACGCCGCTTCCACCCCGGCGTCGCCCCGGAAACGCCGCGCCGGGCTCGTCGCCGCCGCGATCCTCCTTCCCTTGCTGAGCCTTTGCTTCTTCGAATGGAAAACCTGGCCCGACGTCGCGCTCCTCGCGAAGGAATACCCGAAAAGCACGGCCTTCATCGACCGCTTCCAGGCCCGCGCCCACGCTGCGGGCAAGAAGGAAAGTGTCGCCTGGCAGCCGGTGGCCTACGCGCGGATCTCGCCGGAGCTCAAGATGGCGGTGCTCGTCGCGGAAGACATCGATTTCTTCTCGCACCACGGCTTCGCCGTCGCCGAGATGAAGAAAGCGGTGCAGGACGCCTGGGAAGACAAGGAGATGCCGCGCGGCGCGTCGACGCTGACACAGCAGCTGGCGAAGAACCTCTGGCTCTCCCCGTCGCGCAATCCGTTGCGCAAGGTGAAGGAGGCGTTGCTGACCCGCAGTCTCGAAAAGAATCTCGAAAAACGGCGCATCCTCGAGCTCTATCTCGACGTGGTCGAGTTCGCGCCCGGCGTCTACGGTGCCGAGGCGGCGGCGCGGCGTTTCTTCGGCAAGCCGGCGGCGGATCTCTCGCGCCATGAAGCGGCGGCGCTCGCCGGCAGCCTGCCGAAACCGTCGAGCTGGCATCCGGGTTCGACGAGCACGGTCTATCTGCGCCGGGTCGAACGGATCATGGGCCGCATCGAGAAAGCCGCCTGGCTGCGCGGCGAAATCTGACCGCCGACATCCGGGCACCGTTCGCCGCGGATCCCGACTTGACAGGTCCGGATGGCGGTGCTGGAATCCCTTGGTCATGATCGCTTCGGGCCAAGCTAACTCCGCGCAGCCGTCGACCTCTTCGTCGACGCCGCTCGTCGGCTGGCGGAGCCCGGCGCCGATCGACGCGTATTAACAGGCCGGGGCGCATCTTGTCCCGGCCTCAGGGCCCGGGACGACCAGCCGAGAAAGTGCTTTCTCTTCGCTGACCTCCTTCCGGGAACCCGGTGGGAGGTTTTGTCTTATGGAGCGAGCGATTCTCGTGGCGTCGTTGACCGAGCCTCCGGCACCGGACGGCAGCGACCTTCTGGCGCTCGGCGGTCTCGCCGACTGGCTCGAGGTGCGGGCCGACCTCATCGGCGATCTCGATCCCGACTGGCTGCGCAGCCATTTCCCCGGCAAGCTCCTCTACACCCTCCGCAGCACCGCCGAAGGAGGCTTTGGCGAAGAGGCGTCCGACGCCCGGAGGCTCCGGCTCGCCGCCGCGGCCGGGCGCTATGACCGGGTCGATCTCGAAGTCGAACGGGATCTCGATGCCGGCCTCCTCGACCGCATCGCGCACGATCGGCGGCTGATCTCCTGGCACGGCGGTCCCCAGCGCCTGAGCGATCTCGCGGCGCTTCGCGGCCGCATGTCGGAGACTCCCGCCGCTCTCTACAAACTGGTTCCGGGGGCCGCCACCGCGACGCAGGCGCTCGCGCCGCTCCAGCTTCTCGCCGGATCTCCGCGCCGTGACGTCATCGCTTTCGCGAGCGGCGCCGGCGGTTTCTGGACGCGCATCCTGGCGCCGCGCCTCGGCGCGCCGGTGGTCTACGGCTCGGCGAGCGATCGCGCTGCGGCGCCGGGGCAACCGTCGATCGTGCGGCTCCGGCGCGACTTCGGGTTTCCCGACCTCGGACGGATCCGTCAGCTTTTCGGGCTCGTCGGCGATCCGGCGCTCGCTTCGCTCTCGCCGCGACTTCACAACGCGGCCTATCGCGAGCTCGGCATCGAAGCGCTCTACGTGCCGTTCGAGGTCGAACAGTTCGGAGACTTCTGGCTGGAAGTCGTCGAAAGCGAAGCGATCGAAAGTTTCGGGCTGGCGCTCGGAGGATTGTCGATCACGACGCCCCACAAGGGGGTCGCGTTCGCCGTCGCCGGTGCGACGAGCCCGCTCTCCGAACGGCTTCAGGCGGTGAACACGCTGACGCCGCGGCGCGGAGTCTGGGAAGGGGAGTCGACCGATGCCTATGGCGTCGTCGAGGCGTTGCGCTCGCGCGGCGTCGAGCCGCGCGGCCGTCGCGTGCTGGTGATCGGCTGCGGCGCCGCAGGGCGCGCCGCGGCGCTCGGGTTGGCGGTCGCCGGAGCGGACGTCACGCTCTCGAACCGGACAACGGAGCGCGGTCTCGCGGCCGCGCGTTCGCTCGGCCTTCCGTTCGTACCGCTCGCGGCGCTTTTCGAAACGGACGCGCCGGTGCCGACGTCCATTCCGCAATCTCCGCCGATTTCGCCGATTCCGCCGGACCGGCTGAAGCCGTTCGAGATCTACGTGCATGCGACGCCGCTCGGGCGGCGCAAAGGAGACGTCCAGCCGTTTCCGCAGTCCCACCTGGCGGTCGGCGCCGCGATCGTCGATCTGATCTATGGCGAAGCGGCGACACCGCTCGTGCGCGAGGCTCGGCAGCACGGTTTCGTGGCGATCGACGGCCGCGACGTCCTGCTCTATCAGGCCGTGCCGCAGTTCCGGGCGATGACCGGGCGGGAGCTGCCGGTCGCGCTCTCGCACGCGATCCTCGGCCTCGACGAGCCGGCGACTTGAGACGCGTGCGCTCCATGGGCTCTGTTGGCTCGGCTGGCTCGGTTGACTCGGCTGGCTCGGCTGGCGTGAGCCGGTGAAAGCCGTTCGCCCGCATCTTCGCGAGCTCCTCGCCGAGACCGTCACGCCGCTCGCGGTCTATCAGCGCCTCAAGGCACTTTCGCCGGTGCGCTTTCTGTTCGAGAGCGTGACCGGCGGCGAACGTGTCGCCCGTTTCAGCTTTCTCGGCGCCGCGCCGCGCGAGATCGCCCGCCTCTATCCCGATCGGCTGGAGATCGAACGCGACGGCCGGCGGAGCGTTCTGCCGGGTCCGCCGCTCGCGGCCCTGCGTGCGCTCGTCGAAGGCTATTCGACGCCGGAGCTGCCCATCCCGTTCACCGGCGGATTCGTCGGCACGTTCGGATTCGATTTCGTGCGGCTGATCGAAAAGATTCCCGGCCGGCCTCCCGACCCGTGGGGATTGCCGCTCGCGATCCTCGGGCGCTTCGACGAAGTCATCGCATTCGATCATGCGCAGCAGCGCCTGATTCTCATCGCCAACGAGATCGAGGGCGAGACCACTGCGGCGGAGGCCGAGCGCGCCCTCGATCGTCTCGAAGGCGCGCTGGCGCGCGATGTCCGCGTGCGGGCGATCCGCCTGCCCGAAACGCTGCCCGTGCTCGACCGCGCTCCCGCGGTGAGTCTTTCCGGTCCCGCATTCCGGGCTGCCGTGAGCCAAGCGAAGCAACACATCGCAGCCGGAGACATCTTTCAGGTCGTCCTCGCGCGCCACTTCCGGCTGACCTCGGAGGCGCCGCCCGAAGCGCTCTATCGCGCGCTGCGGCGCGGCAATCCGAGCCCGTACATGGTGCTTCTCGAGCTTCCCGAAGTCGCGCTCATCGGCGCCTCGCCGGAGATGCTGGTGAAGAAGACCGGCAACCGCCTTCTCACGCGTCCGATCGCCGGCACGCGCCGGCGCGGTGCCGACGGCGAAGCGGATCGCCGCCTCGGGGAAGAGCTGCTCGCCGATCCGAAGGAGCGCGCCGAGCACGTCATGCTCGTCGACCTCGGCCGGAACGACCTCGGCCGCGTTGCGGCTCCGGGCACGGTGCGCGTCGGCAGCTTTCTCGAGGTCGAACGCTATTCACACGTGCTGCATCTGGTTTCGAGTGTCGAAGCGGAGCTCGCGCCGGGCAAGAGCGCGCTCGACGCTCTCATCGCGGCGTTCCCGGCAGGAACGGTCTCGGGCGCTCCCAAGATCCGGGCGATCGAGATTCTCGACCGGCTCGAACCCGAGTCGCGCGGGCTCTACGCCGGCGCGACCGGCTATCTCTCCTTCTCGGGCGATCTCGACACCTGCATCACGATCCGCACGCTCGTCGAGCGCCGTTGCGACGGCATCCAGGAAGTTTCCGTCACCGCCGGCGCCGGCATCGTGGCGGACTCCGATCCCGCGGGCGAAGAGCAGGAAACCGAGAACAAGGCCGCGGCGCTGCTCGCGGCCGTGGCGCTCGCCGAGGAGCTCGAACGATGATCCTGGTGATCGACAACTACGACTCGTTCACCTACAACCTCGTGCAGCTTCTCGCGGTTGCCGGCGCGGATCCGGTCGTCGTCCGCAACGATGCCGCAACCGTCGACGAGCTCCTCGCGATGCGACCGGCCGGCATCCTGCTCTCTCCCGGTCCCGGCCGTCCTGGGGAATCCGGCGTCTGCGTACCGCTTCTAGCGCGGCGGCCGAATCTGCCGATTTTCGGTGTCTGCCTCGGGCATCAGGCGATGGGGGAGTCGTTCGGCGCGATCGTCGATCGCGCGCCGGTCCTCATGCACGGCAAGACTTCGGCGATCCGCCACGATGGCAAGGGCATCTTTGCCGGCGTGCCGAATCCGTTCGAGGCGACGCGCTATCACTCGCTCGAAGTGCGCGCCGCGACGCTGCCGCCGGAGCTCGAGGCCGTCGCATGGAGCGACGACGACATCGTGATGGCGATGCGCCACCGCGAGCTTCCTTACTGGGGCGTGCAGTTCCATCCCGAATCGGTGCTGACGATCGCCGGCCCGCAGATCGTCGGCAACTTTCTTGCTCTCTGCGAGGTCGCGGTCGCGCCGTGACGGACTCGGCTGAGCTCACGAACTGGTTGCAGCGCCTTCTCGATCGGGAGGATCTCGAGCGAAGCGAGGTCGAGCGGCTCTTCGGAAAGATCATGGACGGCGAGGTTGGCGAGAGCCAGATCGCCGGGTTGCTCGTCGCCTTTTCGATGAAGGGAGAGACTCCGGAGGAGCTCGCCGGTGCCGCGCAGGCAATGCGCTCGCGCGCGCGGTTCGTCGCGCACCACCGAACCGATCTCGTCGACACCTGCGGCACCGGCGGCGACGGCCGCGGTACCTTCAATATCTCGACTGCAGCCGCTTTCGTCGCCGCGGCGGGCGGTGCCGCCGTCGCCAAGCACGGCAATCGTGCGATCTCCTCTCGCTCCGGAAGTGCCGACGTTCTCGGCGCGCTCGGCCTGCCGATGGAGGTGACGCCGGAGACCGCGGCGCGGCAGCTCGACGAAGTGGGCATCGCGTTCCTTTTCGCGCCGGCGCATCATCCGGCGACGCGGACGGTCGCCCCCGTCCGGCGAGCTCTGGGCGTGCGGACTCTGTTCAACCTGCTCGGACCCCTGACGAATCCCGCCGGGGCCTTGCGTCAGCTCCTCGGCGTCTATTCCCGCCACCGCGTCGAACCGGTCGCCCGCGTCCTCGCCGCGCTCGGCTGCCAGCACGCGCTCGTCGTCCATGGCGATGACGGGCTCGACGAAATCACGACGACGACGACGACGCACGTCGCCGAAGTCCGCAACGGCGAAGTCCGGACCTACGTGCTCTCGGCGGAGGAGCTCGGCATCGACCGGGCGGAGCCCGGCGACCTCGCCGGCGGGCTGCCGGACGAGAACGCGCGGCGCATGGAGAAGATCCTCTGCGGCGAAATCGGTCCCCTCGCCGACATCGTCGCGCTGAACGCCGGCGCAGCGCTCTATGTCGCCGGGCGCAGCGACTCAATCGCCGACGGAGTCCAACGCGCGAAGACGATTCTCGCCTCCGGCGGGGCGATGACGAAGCTCGAAGCGTTGAAAAGCTTTCGGTAAAGGGAGATCCGCGTGCCGCCCGCCGATATCCTGAAACGCATCGTTGCCGCCCGCCGCGAACGGCTCGGACTCGCACCAGTGCCGCAAGCCCCACCACTCTTCACCGAAAGCTTTTCTTCGCAGCGCCCCTCGGGAACGAACCCGTTCGTTTCCGCGCTTCGCGCGAAGCGGGGGCATGCGGTGATCGCCGAAGTGAAAATGGGCTCGCCGCGGCTGGGATCTCTCGCCGGAAGATTCGATCCCGAAAAGCAGGCTGCGGCATACGCCGCAGCGGGGGCAGCTGCTCTCTCCGTCGTCGTGGAGCCCGACTTCTTCTTCGGCAGCTACGAGCTGCTCGCCGCCTGCAAGGCCGCGAGCGGGTTGCCGGCGATCGCCAAGGAGTTCGTCGTCGACGAGCGCCAGCTCGACTGGGCCGTCGAGGCGGGAGCCGACGCGATCCTGCTCATCGCATCGCTCTACGAGGCCGGAGACCTTTCGGCCTGGGGCGCCGCCGCCCGCGCGCGCGGGCTCGCGCCGCTGGTCGAAACTCACGACGCGGCCGATGTCGCCCTCCTTTTCGCCAGCGGGGCCGGAAGCGACTGGGAGATGGTCGGCATCAACAACCGCGATCTGCGCACTTTCGACGTCGATCTCGAGCGTTCGATCGCCCTGCGCCCTGCGCTGCCGGCCGGTGCATTGGCGGTCGCGGAGAGCGGAATCGCCACGCGGCAGGACGTCGACCGCCTGGCCGCCGCAGGCTTCGACGCGTACCTTGTCGGAGAGTCGCTTCTACTCTGCGAGAATCCGGCGCAGAAACTGGGAGAACTCTTCGGATGAGACCGTTGGTCAAGATCTGCGGCGTCACGCGGGTTCATGACGCCATGCTCGCCGCCGCGCTGGGGGCCGATTTCATCGGGCTGAATCTTTTTCCGCGCAGCCCGCGCTCTCTGTCGCTGGGCCGGGCGCGGGAGATCGCCGACGCCGTGCGCGGACAGGTTCGCACGGTCGGCGTTTTCGTCAACACCCCGACGCGCGAGCTCATGGCGATCCTCGACACCATCGGCCTCGACTTCGCCCAACTCCACGGCGACGAATGGCCGGACGAGGTCGCGTCGCTCGGCAGCCGCGCGATCAAGGTTTTCCGCAGCCTGCCCGTGACGCCGGTGCAGATCGCCCAGCACCCGTCGGTCTGGGGCTATCTCGTCGATACCCCGAGCGCGAAACTGTTCGGTGGCACCGGGATCACCTGGGACTGGCGCGGGCTGCGCGACGTGCGCTCGCCGAAACCGATTCTCATCGCCGGTGGTATTTCGCCGGAGAACGTCCGTCGCGCGCTGGTCGAAAGCGCCGCCGACGGGGTCGATGTCAACTCCGGAGTCGAGACCGGGCCGGGAGTGAAGGATCCACGCCGGATGAAAGTGCTGTTCGAGGAGCTGAAACGTGTTGGGAGCTAGAAAGCGATCGCGCACCGGTCCCGACGAGATGGGCCGTTTCGGTCCGTTCGGCGGACGGTTCGTTCCGGAAACTCTGATGGCGCCGCTCGACGAGCTGGCGCGTGCGTACGACAAGCTGTCGCGGGACCGGAAGTTCAGGGCCGAGCTCGACGAGCTGCTGCACAACTACGTCGGCCGGCCCACGCCGCTCACCTTCGCGGACCGGCTCTCGCAGGAGCTCGGCGGCGCGCGGATCTTCCTCAAGCGCGAGGATCTGCTCCATACCGGCGCGCACAAGATCAACAACGCGCTCGGGCAGGCTCTACTTGCGCGGGCGATGAAGAAGAAGCGGGTGATCGCCGAGACGGGGGCCGGTCAGCATGGCGTCGCGACGGCGACCGCCGCGGCTCTTCTCGGACTCGAATGCGTCGTCTACATGGGCGAAGAGGACATGCGGCGGCAGCGGCCGAATGTCGACCGGATGCGGCTGCTGGGAACGACCGTCGTCCCGGTCACTTCAGGCTCGAAAACGCTCAAGGATGCGATCAACGAAGCGATGCGCGACTGGGTCACGAATGTCCGCACGACGCACTACATCCTCGGTTCCGTGCTCGGACCGGATCCCTTTCCCCGCATGGTGCGCGATTTTCATCGCGTCATCGGCGAAGAGGCGCGGCGCCAGATCCGCCAGCGCACGGGACGCCGCGGACCCGATGCCGCGATCGCCTGTGTGGGCGGAGGATCGAACGCGATCGGCCTCTTCAGCGCTTTCCTCGACGATCCCGCGGTGCGCCTGATCGGCGTCGAGGCCGGCGGACGTGGCCCTGCCTCCGGAGAGCACGCCGCCCGCTTCGGCAAACAGGGGGGCGCGCTCGGTGTGCTGCATGGCACGAAGACGATGGTGCTGCAGGACGCCGACGGTCAGGTCTCGTTGACGCACTCAGTCTCGGCGGGGCTCGACTACCCGGCGGTCGGACCCGAACACGCGCTCCTGCGACAGATGGGGCGCGTCGAGTACACCACGGCGAGCGACGCCGAGGCGATCGCCGCATTCCACCTGCTGGCGCGGAGCGAGGGAATCCTTCCCGCTCTCGAGAGCTCCCACGCCGTCGCCGAAGCGATCAAGCGCGCGCCGGCGCTGTCGCGCCAGAGCGTGCTGCTGGTGAATCTCTCCGGCCGCGGCGACAAGGATCTCGAATCGGTGATGAGCTGGGACATCGCGCGGGAGCGCGCCGCGGGTGCAAAGCCGGAAACGCGGAGGAAGCGATGAGCGCGCCGCGCCATGCCGCGGGGAAAGCCGGTGCGATCTCGCGGGCCTTCGCCAAGGCGCGCGCCGAAAAGCGTGCCGCGTTCATTCCCTACATCACGGCCGGCGACCCCGATCTTGCGACGACCGAACGCCTGGCGCTCGCGCTCGCGGCGGCCGGCGCCGACCTCCTCGAGCTCGGCGTTCCGTTCAGCGATCCGATCGCCGACGGACCGGTGAATCAGGCGGCGGCGGCCCGGGCTCTGGCCTCCGGAACGACGCTGGTCGGTATTCTCGCCCTGACCGCCCGGCTGCAGCCGCGTCTGGGAATTCCGCTGGTGCTCTTCACCTACTTCAACCCGATCCATGCCTATGGGGTGGATCGCTTCGCGGAGCATGCGGCCGCCTCGGGCGTCGACGGCGTCCTCTGCGTCGACCTTCCGCCCGAGGAGGCGCAGGGGCAATATCTCGAGGCCCTGCAGAGGCACGGGATCGACGCGATCTTTCTCCTCGCGCCGACCTCGACGCGCGACCGCATCCGCGCGGTGGCGCGTGCGGGCAGCGGATTCGTCTACTACGTCTCGCGCACCGGAGTCACCGGCGAGCGCGGCGACCTGCCCGCGGATCTCGCCCGCGACGTCAAGGCGCTGAAGAAGTCGCTCAAGCTGCCGCTCGCCGTCGGATTCGGAATCTCGTCCCGCGAGCAGGTGGCCGCGGTGGCGAAAATCGCCGACGGCGTCGTCGTCGGCAGCAGTCTCGTCCGGCTGATCGCCGCGAGCGCTGCGGCCTCCGGAGATGCCGGACATGCCGGAGATACCGGGAGCGGCATAGCCCCGGGACTCGAAGAGCTCCTGCACGACCGCGCGCACGACCTCGCGCTGGGAACACGGCGGCGCGCATGACGGCGCCTGCGGAAAGCCCGGGCTCTCCGCCGCCGGCCCCGGGGTCGGAGCCGGCGGTCTCTCCGGAGATCCGGGTCGTCGCGACCCCGACCCACGGGCGCTTCCTGCTGCGCCGGCCGACCACAGGACGGCCGGCGGAGTTGCTCCTCATCGGGTTTCACGGCTATCGCGAGAACGCGACACGGCATTTCGCGGAGCTCGAGAAGATTCCCGGTGCGGAGAGCTGGGCGCTCGTCGCCGTCGACGCTCTCCACGCCTTCTACGCCGGCTCGAGCGGCGAGGTGATCCGCGGCTGGATGACCCGCGAGCTGCGGCAGGAGACGATCGACGACAACGTGGCCTACGTGCGCCGGATTCTGGACAGCGTCCGGCCGGCAATCGGCTGGAAGGTGCCGCTCGCCTTTCTCGGTTTCTCGCAGGGCGCTTCGATGGCCTGGCGGGCGGCTCTGCTTGCCGGTCACGGTGGCGCCCGGCCGAACTCGGTCGTCGCCCTGGCCGGAGACATCCCGCCGGAGCTCGGCGCCCGGCCGGGAGCCGGCGACACTGTTTTTCCCACGCGGGTTCTTCTCGCCCATGGCGATCGCGACGAGTGGTACACCGCCCAGAAGCTCGAGGCGGACGTTCAACTGTTGCAAGGAAAGGGAGTTGTTCCGCAGACTCAGACCTTCGCCGGGGCTCATCAGTGGACGGACGCCTTCCGGGAGACGGCGGGAGAGTTCCTGCGCGGCTCGGCGCTGTAGGCCGGCAACGTCCGGCCCGCTGGGGGGAGGAAAAGATATTTGCGCCGACTTGTCACAAAAGTGGGGGGTTCGGACAACTACATAAGTAAGGGGGAATTCTGCGATGGCTTACCGTCGGTCGTGGCAGCGGGACTTCGATCGTTCGATCCGCGAGCATCCGGATTGGCCGGTGGTCGTGAGCGACGGCGATTCCTGGTTCTCCTATCCACACGAAAAGAACATCGTCGACTACCTCGACGAACCGGTCGCCCGCCCGGGGGCGCACGGCGAGGTTGGCGAGGCCGGAGAGCCGATGTCGCAGCGCGACTGGTCCCTGCTGCGGCTCGAGCGCACCGATGACGAGATCCTCGCCATGCTGCGGGGCGGCGAGCGCGCTTTTCTCAACGAGCTCCTGGCGCGCTACGAGGTCGACGCACTCCTCTTTTCGGGCGGCGGAAACGATCTCCTCGGCGCCGACATCGGCGGCATGCTCAAGCGCTACGTCGCTGGCGCGACCGCGGCCGACTGCCTGATCGAAAAGCGCTGGACGCGCCGGCTGCGGCAGGTCGAAGACTGCTGCCGCGAGCTCATCGACATCGTGCTCGACGACGGCGCCGATCTCAAGGTGCTGGTGAACTCCTACGACATTCCTCCGGCCTCGCGCGAAGAGACGAAGCTTCTGGGAGGCCGCAATCCCGGCCCGTGGCTGCGCCCGGCGCTCGATGCCAAGGGCTACCCGGCCGGAAGTCCGCTCGAGCGTGAGATTCCGAAAGTCATTCTCGATCGCTTCTGCGCCATGCTCGACCGGGTCAGCAACGACTGCCCGACGCGGTTCTACCGGGTCGAAACGCGCGGCGCGGTCGGCACGGAGTGGGCCGACGAGATCCACCCCAATGCGCGCGGAGCCAGAGCGGTCGCGGACCGTTTCGAGCGCGAGCTGCAGCGTCTCGGTCTCGTTCAGTCGTCGAGGCCGCAGAAGGCAGCGCAGGAGCCTCCGGTCCGCGCCGTCCGTCGCGCGAGCTGACGATCGCCGGAATGCGCGGTCGAACGGCTCCCTGCGGCGACCTTGGCTTCGCCTGCTTTGGCTCCGGAACGCCGACTCAGTCAGCCGTAAAGTCGCAGCGCGGTTTGCAGCCAGCAGATCTGAACCACAGAAACGAGAGCGAGAACGGCGAGGATCGCCTCACGGCCGCGGCCCTCGCGCAGTTCAAATCTTCCGGAGAAACCCAGCGCGAGCCACGGCGCCCAGCCCCAGAGATACCAGCCGCCGACGCCGCCCCAGATTCCGAAGAGCCGGTGATTTCCGATGGCAAAGGCGACGAAGCCGAGCGTGGCGACCAAGAGGCCCACCCCATGGGCTATGCGGTTTTCGAAGGGGCGCCGGAGGCGAAACGTTCGCCAAACAACCACGAGTAGGACCGCTGGTGTCGCGACGATGAGCCAGGTCGGAGGCCGGAAGAACGACCAGCCACCGAGCCAGGCCGCTGTCCGGAAGAAGATGTAGCCGGAATGCGCCAGCCCGAACGCAACCGCACCGAACGATTCATGCATTCCGCTTCCGACGTTGGCTTCCAGAGTTCCGCCCCACGCCCACCCGCGCATCCACTGGAGAGGAAAAACGGTGCAGCCCGCGACAGCAATCCAGAAGCCGGACCGCCATCCGTTGCGGCGCCATCCCATCGCTGCCGCCAGGGCCACGACGGGCAGCGCCGTGAGCTTCAGCAGCGGGCCGAGAGCCGAGAGCACGGCGATGCCAGCGGTCGGCAGCCGACTGCGAAGAGAGAGGCGCTCGACGACGACGGAGGTCCAGAAAAACACGCTGGCGTCGTTCGCGACCCGGATCAGGGATTCCGCAGCGCCGGGAAGGAGAAGCGCGACCAGCAAGGCGCACTCGAGCAACGCACGTTCTCTACCGAGCTTCCTGACCGGCCCGAGAATCGCCAACGCTGCGAGCAGCAGTGAGAAGAGACGCAGGAGAAGCAGCTGCTTTTCAGGCGTCGTTGTGCCGAAGACCGCGAAAAGCTTCAGTAAAGGAAGGGCTGCTAAATAGTAGAGCGGTGGCTGGTGCGCTTGGTAGTTCGCCAGCCGTTGCTCGCGGCCCCCGGAGCGTGAGGGTCCCAGGATGTCGAATGCCGCTGGTTCCGTCCCGAAGGCTGGGCATTCGACGTTTTCATGCAGGGACGGACCGCATGGCCAGGCTTCAACCGAGCGTGCGAGCTGCGGGTCGACCTCGTTTCCGGCCAGCGATTTGCTGTCGATGCGAGCGGAAAGCATGCGCACGCGCGCGAGATGGAACGGCTCGTCGGGCCCTTCGTACACAGGAACGAAGAACGCTTGAAACGCCAACCGGAAAAGGACGACGATGCGGAGCGCCCAAAGGGCAACGTTCCTCGACCGGCTCATGGAGAATGGCGGATTCGCAGGACTGCGGCCATCAATCCGCCTTGCGCAGGCGGATTCTCTTCATGACGGTGGCGACGACGGGGATGATGAGGACGTGGGCGAGCAGGGCGCCGAGGATGATCTTCTCGAGGTGCTTCTGGACGAACGGGATCTGGCCGAAGAAGTAGCCGACCAGGGTGATCGAGAATATCCACAGGATTCCGCCGAAGACGTTGAACAGCACAAAGCGGCGGTAGTTCATCCCGGCGATGCCGGCGACCATCGGCGCGAAGGTCCGCACCACCGGCACGAAGCGCGCCAGGACGATGGTGATGCCCCCCCAGTGCTCGTAGAACGCCTTGGCGCGCTGCAGGTGGGCCTGCTTGAAGAAGCGCGAGTCCTCGCGCCGGTAAAGCGCCGGCCCGGCTTTCCTGCCGATGAAATAGCCCGTCGTGTCGCCGACGATCGCGGCGATCGAAAGCACGATGAGCATCATGACGAGATCCGGCTTGCCGGTCGCGGCGGAGAGCAGGCCGGCCGTCAGCAGCAGCGTGTCGCCGGGAAGAAAGAATCCGATGAGGAGCCCGGTCTCGGCGAAGATGATCGCCGTCAGTCCCGCGAGCCCGCCCCATTCGATGAGCCGCGTCAGCCCCTCGACCGAAAACAGCAGATGCAGAAAGTCACGAATCGCTTGCAAGAGAGTTCTCCGGGAAGGGCGGCGACGTTTCTCCGATTCTATCGCGACGGTATTCCGCTCGCCGCAGGCGAGCCGGTGCTGCCGTTCCCAGTGGCGCTCTTCAAGTCAGGAGAAAAAGCTGCTGGTAAAGGAAGACTGGCTCATGAGGCGGGCTCGCGCGAGTCGAGGAAAGTCGGTCAGCTGCTGCGAAGATCTGCGTTACGTGCTCCGCCAGTGAAAGTTGGACGCCGAAGCGGACGTGGAGCGCACTTTTCCTTTCCAGAAGTTCTTAATCTACCTCTCCCTTGTCTATGACCCGACCTGGGCCTCGGATCCGATGACCGGCTCAGTCGACGTCGAGCGGTGAGAGGGGCGCGTTTCCGATTCCCGCTCCGGCTGCGATCTGCGGCTTGAGCCAGGGGAGGAGGAGGAGCGCGGGGATGGCGAGGAGGGCGGTGAAGGCGAAGAAGCCGGCGTAGCCCATGCGTTCCGCGCCGAATCCCGAGGCCGCGCCGGCGATCTCGCGGGAGAAGGCGAAGAGGGCGGAGAGGAGCGCGTACTCCGTGGCCGCATTCTCCTTGC
>JBDTQG010000044.1:0-26328 GCA_039932315.1 Thermoanaerobaculia bacterium | reverse complement strand
ATCGCGCGACTCTTGCGAGTGCGGAGCGGGAGGACAACGACGGATCGGAACGGTTTCGTTCCGCCGGCGGGAAGCCTGAAACCGGAGGCGAACGCTCCCGGTGGATTCCCGGCGGGAAGGGCGGTCCGAGGACCGCCCTCTTCCTACACTGTCTTGTACGCACGACGAGGCCGCAGGGTTTGTTTTCGGCCGAAATGCCATCGTGTGACGGTCGCCGTAGTGGAGCAATGCACTCCCGCGACGATTCGCCCCTCGGACGGTCACCGGGTCGAGTCGGCGGGTCCTTGATACATTCCATGACTTCATGAGTCTTTCCCGGAGCGACATCGCCCACGCGCTGCGCAAGTTTCTGCGCCGAATGGAGTTTTTCGTCGCCCGGCGCTTCGCGCTCAGTACGCGGGAAGACCGCATCTTCTTCGCCCTCGTGCCGACGATCGGTCTCGTCGCGGGCGCTCTCGCTGTCATCGTGCAGCGCCTGTCGGAATGGTTGCGCGTCCTGCTCTGGGGTTACACGCCGAGCTACGAGTTCGCGGTTCGCACGGGGATCTCCGGCTGGCGGGTTCTGCTCGCCCTGGTCACTGGCGGCGTCCTCGTGGCGATCCTTCAGCGTCTCGCCAAGGCGCCGCTCGCTACGCACGGCGTGTCGAGTCTCGTTGAAGCGGTCGCTCTCCACGGCGGACGCCTGGCGGTGAAGCCGGTGCTCTATTCCGCGGCGGCATCGATCGCGACCGTCGGCGCCGGCGGATCGCTCGGGCGCGAAGGCCCCATGCTCCGTCTCGGAGCGGCAGTTTCATCCTGGCTCGGGCAGCGCCTCGGACTGCCGTCACGGCGGCTCAAGATTCTGCTCGGCTGCGGCACCGCGGCCGGCTTCGCGGCAGCGTACAACGTGCCGATCGGCGGTTCCCTCTTCGCCATGGAGGTCATTCTCGGGAGCTTCGCGCTCGAGATCTTCGGCCCGATCGTCGTCGCGGCAGTGCTCGCGACGATGCTCGCGCGCGCGGCAGAGAGCTCGGCGCCGATCTATCCGCTCGCCGGCTACGCTCTGGCGAGCCCGTGGGAGATCGGCTTCCATTTCGGCCTCGGACTCGTCGGCGCGGTGTCCGCGGTCGCTTTCGTTCTCGGCGTTCGCGTCGTCGCGCGCATGTTCCGCGCCGTCGCCGTGGTGCCAGAGGGCCTCTTGCCGATCGTCGGCCTCGCGCTCCTCGCGGGACTCGGATTTTTCTGGCCGGAAGTGCTCGGCAACGGCTTCTCGACGATCACCTCCGCTCTGCGCGAGGGCTACACGCTCAAGATGCTCGCGCTGCTCGCGGCGCTGAAGCTCGTCGCCACCGCGCTCACCGCGGGCAGCGGCTGCCCTGGCGGACACTTCACGCCGTCGCTCTGTTTCGGCGCGCTCGTCGGCGGCGCCTACGGCGATCTGGTGCACACGGCTTTTCCGCACGCCACGGCCTCGTCCGGCTCGTACGTCGCCGTCGGCATGGCGGCGGTCGCCGCCGGGAGCTCGCATGCGCCACTGTCGGCGATCCTCATCCTCTTCGAGCTCACCGGAAACTACGACCTCATCCTGCCGCTGATGATCGCGTCGATCGTTTCGAGCATGACCGCGAAACGGCTCTATCCGTACTCGATCTACACCGAACCGCTTCAGCGCCGTGGCGTCGAGCTTTCCTGGCGGATGGAAGAGGCCGCGCTCGCCGGACTCCGCGTCGAAGCCATGTTGCGCGACGATCTCGAGACGCTGCTGCCGAACGCGAGCTATGCGGAGGTCGTCGACAAGTTCCTCGGCACCAAACGCCAGCGCCTTTTCGTCGTCGACAGCGCGAAGAAACTGCTGGGCTTCATCTCACTGCACGACATCAAGCACGCTCTGCGTGAAACCGAGTCGCTGAGTGTCGTGCTCGCCCACGACCTCATGTCTCCCGTGACGACGACACTCGAGATCTCCGACCGACTGCATCGCGCTGCGGAGGATTTCGCCCGCAGCGATTTCGAGCGCCTGCCGGTCCTCGCGGCCGATGGCACATTCGCAGGAGTGCTTGCGAAGCGGGATCTCCTTGCGGTCTACGCACAGGAGGTTCTAGGCCGGCCGGCGGTGCTGTCGACGTTCGCCGCCAGCGATCAACCGGGAGCGCGGGGCAACGCCGTCGAGCTGCCGCCGGACTTCTCGCTGCGTTCGATTCCGGTCACCGCGGAGCTCGACGGCCGCACGCTCGCCGAGTGCGCCATGCCGCAGCGCTACGCCGTGCGCGTCATCGAAATCCACCGCCCGGCACCGGGCGGCCCGGAGTGGATCGTCCCCGACGCCGCCACAATTCTCGCCTTCGGCGACGAGCTGGTCATTCTCGGACCGACGCAACGCGTCGACGCCCTCGCCGCCGGAAGGTTCGACGAGGCGCAGGCGATGGGCAGTCTGACGGAGGGCGGGAGCGCGCCGGCGCGTGCCTGAGAAGGCGCTCGCCGGTCTCTGCGACAGCTGCCGGCACGCGCGGATCGTCAAGTCGCAGCGCAGTACCTTCCTGCGCTGCGGCCTCTCGGACGACGATCCGCGATATTCGCGCTATCCACCACTCCCGGTATTGCGCTGCGCGGGGTTCAAGCCAGAGCCTGAAGCGCTGCCGGCGTGCGAAAGTCCGTAGAGGACCAACGAAGAGCGTCTCGCGTCGTCAGGAAACGGTGTTCGACCATTTCGCGCTGTCTGCGCTCTCGAAGCCGTCGGCGAAGAGTTGGTTCGGCGGATCGTTGTCGACGATTGTGACAACGACCGTCGATTCGGCACCGACTGCAGTCCCGGCGCTCGGATTCTGGAGACGCAATACGAGGGTCTCGTCCGGTTCGTCGGTCGTGTCGTCGATGATCCGGATCGTCTTGATATCGATCGAAAGGTCTCCGGCGTTCCAGGTGAAAGTACCCGGCGTGTACTCGAAATCGACCTGAGGAGTTGCGGTGCCGCCACTTCGCACATGGTCGACCGTGGCCGAGAGGACAGCTCCACCGAAGCGTTGGGCGACGACGAAGGTGAGAGGCGATCCCTCGTTCACCGAGATCGCGGTCGTGCGGAAAGACACCGTTCCGAAGGCGTTGGTCGTGCGATCCAGTCCATAGAGCACGTCGACGACTCCCATGGCCGTGGCGGCGCCGGTCTCGAACGGTACGCCGATCGCGAGGTCCGCGATGCCGTTGCCATCGAAGTCTCCGGCGGCGAGAGCGAAGCCGAAAGAGTCTCCGCTCTCGCTCACGCTGGGAATCGATGCGGGATGGTCCTGATCGAAGGCCTGCCCGCGCGCGGCGCTCAGGCCGCCATCCGGCGCCGTCGAATAGAGAACGTCGACCGCGCCCGCGCCGGAGTGCCCGTTGACCGTGGCTCCGGGCGCTCCGGCCGCGAGGTCGGCGAGGCCGTCGCCGTCGAAGTCCCCCGCGGCGAGCGCAGAGCCGAAGAAAGCGTTGCTCTCGCTGTGCGATTCGGGCTGGAAAGAGTCCTGCGTGAAGAACTGGTTTCCTTCCGTTGCGAGCTCGTCGGAGACTCCGTCGCCCGCCGCGGCGTAAACGACGGCCACGGCGCCGGCGAATACGGCGCTGGTCGATTCGTTGGTTTCGCCGTCGATACCGACGGCGAGATCCGTCCGGAAGCCGCGACCGAAGTTCCCGACGGCGAGCGCGCTGCCGAAGAGATCGTTGGTTTCCTCCGTCCCGATGAGCGGTCCGTTCTGCTGCAGGCAGTTGTACCTGGTGTTGACGACTCCCGACTGACTCACTCCGAAACTCGTCGATTCGAGTGGAGCGCTGGCAATGACGTCCACTCCGTTGGAGATGAGCGGACGTGCTGCGACAGCACTGCCGAAAGCGTCGCCGCCTTCAGGTCCACTGTCGCCGTTGCAGAGAAACAGGAACCCATCCTGAAACTTCGGACAACCTCGACCGCGCGGCTCGTTGGCATTGAAGAAAGTCACTTCGATGACTTCACCTGCATTGCCCTGGAAGGGCAGGAATCCGTCCTCTCCCGGTGCTCCGATGATCAGCGAGCGAGAGCCGATCGCCAGCGCCGATCCGAACTCATCGCCCATTTCCGGCGACTCGGTGAAGGAGCAGGAGAGGCCGTTCGTCGGGAGATTCGACTGATCGAACTCCTGTTCGCCCGATGTGCCCAGTCCACCGGAGGAGCCCAGCAGGAGGATGACGTTCCCCGCCTGCCGGATCGATCCGATGCCCTCGTCCGGCGCTCCGATCGCAAGCTCGTCGAAGCCGTCGCCGTTGAGATCGCCGGCAGCGAGGGCGGCTCCGAAGTGATCCCCCAACTCCGAGGAGCCGAAGATTCCCGGAGTTTCCTGGGTGAAGATCTGAGTGCGAGCGGACGATAGTCCGGCGCTCGAGCCATAGAAAACCTGGACCAGACCGGCTTCCGACGCGCCGCCGGTCGATTCGTTCGGGCTTCCGACGGCGAGGTCGGCGAGGCCATCGCCATCGAAATCCCCGACGGCGAGGGCGGAGCCGAACCGGTCCTCTTCTTCGCAGGCATCGGGACCTGCGCATTGATCGAGCTGAGCGGAACCCAGTCCGGTCAGTTGGGCACTCCCGGGGCACGGAAGGAGGAGCTCACTCGAGAGCAGCGCGGCAAAGATCCACCAGCGGGGCGATCCAGCGGTTTCCGAAGGCATGAATTCTCCTGGGCGGGTCGAAAGTGGAAGTCCGTCCGATGGGATACCGCGGCGAACGGAGAGAAAACGTCTCACCGCGACGATCCCGATCGGAGGAACTTGCCGGGCGTCCGGTTGACAGCCCCGGAGCTCCTGCCTAGGCTCGCTTCCGGACCGCCCAATGAGTCATGACCGCGACGAACAGGAGCCGGCCGGAGTTGCCTCCCAGCGCAGCGAAGTGACTTTGCTCCTCGACGAATGGAGCCGCGGCGATGCCGGCGCTTTCGACCGCCTTATGCCGCTGGTTTACCGCGAGCTCAAGGCGATCGCTGCACGCCAGATGCGGCGCGAGCCTGCCGGCCTGACGCTTCAGGCCACGGCGGTCGTTCACGAGGCCTACCTTCGACTCGTCGATCAATCGCGCGTTCAGTGGAAGAATCGCGGGCACTTCTTCGCCGTCGCCGCGCAAGCGATGCGGCGGATCCTGGTCGACCATGCACGCGCTCGCCAGGCAGCGAAACGAGGCGGGGGCCATGCGGCTCCGAGCCTGGAAGATCCTCCAGCTGTCGAGAGCGGGGTTTCTCCCCTCGAACTGCTGGCGCTCGATCTGGCGTTGGATCGCCTCGCTGCCGCCGATCCGGACCAGGCGCGCATCGTCGAGCTACGATTCTTCGCCGGTCTGACTCTCGAGGAGACCGCCGAAGTCGAAGAGCGCTCTCTGGCCGCGGTGAATCGCGACTGGCGCACGGCGCGGGCATTCCTGCACCGCGAGCTGGGAATGGCGGCTCCCGCCCCGTGAGCGTTCCTCGCTCAACGGGTCCACAGGTGCCATCGGACCCGCCGGGTACCGGCTGGCGGCACCTGCGAGACCTCCTGGCTTGCGAGCTGGAGCTGCCTGCGGGAGAGCGCCCCGAGCGTCTGCGCCAGCTGGAAATCGCTCAACCCGCCATTGCCCGGGAGCTCGCGGATCTGCTGCGGGCCGACGCCGTCGAGAGCTCGTTTCTCGACCGGGCCGCGTCGCCCGTGATTGGGTCTGACGGAGATCCGGCGTCTGGCGGCGAGGTGGCTCCGGAGCGGCTGGAGGGAGTCCTTCGCCCCCCCGCCCGGCTGGGCCCCTGGCGAATTCATGAGCAGCTCGGCCAGGGTGGAATGGGAACCGTCTATCGCGCGGAACGTGCCGACGGTGCGTTCGAGCAGGACGTCGCGATCAAGATCCTGCGGCGCAGTGTCGATACGCCGGATCTCCAGCGCCGGTTCCTGCGCGAAAGGCAGCTCCTCGCCCAGCTCGATCATCCGGCGATCGTCAAGATCATCGACGGTGGAGTGGGGCCCGAGGGACTGCCGTGGTTCGCGCTCGAGCGCGTTGCGGGATTGCCGATCACCCGGTTTGCTGCGGACGGGAAACTCTCGACGAGACATCGGGTGCGACTCCTCCGCGACGTTTGCGCTGCGGTCGATGCGGCGCACCGCCGGCTCGTCGTGCATCGCGACCTCAAACCTTCGAATCTGCTGGTGACCCCCGACGGTCGTGTGAAGCTGCTCGACTTCGGCATCGCCAAAGTGCTCGAAGTGGATGAAGGCGAGGCGCTCACGCAGGCCGGTAGCCGCCTCCTGACGCCGCAATACGCTGCACCGGAGCAGATTCTCGGCGAGCCGGTCACGACGGCGGTGGACGTCTACGCGCTCGGAGTCGTCCTCTACGAGCTGCTGGCGGGGGCGGTGCCATTCGAGCGCGCGACGACGACTCCGGCCGGGCTGGCCCTGGAGGTGGCGAACGAGACCCTGATTCCTCCGAGTCGCAGATTGCTTGCCGAGTGCGCAATGAACCTCGACTCGCGGCGCAGGGCGCGGGAGGTCACGGGTGATCTTGACGCGATCGTGATGAAGGCGCTCCGCCCGGAACCGGCGGAACGGTATGCCTCGGTCGCCGCCCTGGCGGCCGATCTCGAACGCCATCTCCTGCACCTTCCCGTCGAAGCCCGGTCGGGGAATCGCCGCTATCGCTTCGGGCGCTTTGCGCGCCGGCATCGCGGCCTACTCGCCGGTGGCGCCGGCCTTGCGCTCACCCTCTTCGCAGGTATTTCCACGACTCTCTACGAGGCTCGCGTCGCCCGCGGCGAGCGCGACGCGGCACGGGTTCAGGCAGAGACTTCCCGGCGGGTCTCCGAGTTCATGGCGCACCTCTTTCAGCAGGCGGATCCTGCGCGCACACGAGGAGCGCTGCTGACGGCGCGCGAGGTCCTCGCGGCCGGAGCGACCCACATCGAGAGGGACCTCGCGGGCGACCCCAAGGTCCAGGCTTCGCTGCTGCTGGCGATCGGAGCGGTGGACCGCGATCTCGGTCTCTTCGACGAAGCGCGTCCGCTGCTCGAGCGCGCACTGGACCTTCGTCGGCGGAATTTCGGACCGGAAGATCTCGCGACGGCAGAGGCGCAGTTCGAGCTCGGATCGCTCGATCGCTATCTCGACAAGATCCGGCAGGGACGAGAGCTTCTGTCGCACGCGCTGGCGATTCGTGAACGAGAGCTGGGTCCGCGTCACCTCGAAGTTGCACGTGCGCATTCCGCGCTGGGCATTTTGCTGCGCTTCGACGGCGATTCGCCCGCGGCGCGACGTGAATTCGAAAGCGCGCTCGCGATCGCGGCGGCGCTCGGTCTCGAGAACGAGGAAACGGGCCGCTGGCAGAACAGCTATGGCCTTGTGCTCGCGGATGTCGGCGACAACTCAGGCGCAGAATCCTCCTACCGGCGATCGATCGACGTCCTTCAGCGGACGGCGGGAGCTGACAACCCACTTCTTGCCCTGCCCCTGGACAATCTGGGGATGCTCCTGCGCGGGGAGGAACGCTTCGGCGAGGCGGAGCCGCCGCTTCGCCGGGCCCTTGCGCTCGTGCAGCGGACCTGGGGGGAACATCACGTGCAGTTCGGCACGGCGCTCAATTCGCTCGGCACGCTGCTGATGGACAGCGGACGATGTCCGGAAGCGATTCCACTCCTGCGGCGAGCGGTCGACGTCTACACTGCGGCTCTCGGCCCGGAGCATCGCTTCATCGCCTATCCCTTGATCAGCCAGGGCGATTGCGAGATGAATTCACATCGCCCCAGCGAAGCGTTGACGGTTTATCGGCGCGCACTGGCTCTGCGTGCAGGTGCCCATCCGGACGGAGAGGACGAGCCGATCGCCGAAGGTCGCGATCGAGTGGGCACCGCGCTCCTCGCGCTCGGAAAACTGGAGGAAGCCGAGGAGGAGTTTCGCCAGGCGCTCGCCATTTCCCGGCGCAATCTGGAGCCCGCGTCGCCGCCGATCGCCGAGCACCTCATGGATCTCGCGGATTGTCTGGAGCGGGCCTGGAATCGCCATGGTCGAGCCGGAGGTCGCGAGCTCGTGGAATCTCGCGCCGACTACACCGAAGCTCTGGGAATATTTCGCCATCTCTATCCGGCTGGCCACACCTCGATCACCCGCGCGACGGCAGCTCTGGCTCGACTGGAACTTCGCCCCTTGGCGCAGGCGAGAGACCAGCTGTCGCACCCACGATAGAATCACATTCGATGTCTGCCAGCGTCGGAATTGCGCCCCGCCGACCGGCCTCGACACCCGCTCCGCGGGTCGATGCCGTGGGAGTGGAGGAGCGCGCAGCGGCACTCGCCAAGCGCTCGATCAAGAAGGAGGCGAAGCGCGCCGGAATCCGCCTCGCGATCTCGATGATCGACCTGACGACGCTCGAGGGCAAGGACTCGACGGGCAAGGTGACGCAGCTCTGCCAGAAGGCACGGCATCCGCTGCCGGGCGATGCGACGGTGCCGTCCGTCGCTGCAGTCTGCGTCTATCCCAACTTCGTCGGCGTCGCGAAGCACGCTCTAGCGGGCAGCGCGATCAAGGTCGCCTCCGTGGCCACCGGATTTCCCTCCGGGCTGGTGCCGCTCGCCATCAAGCTCGACGAAACGCGGCGCGCCGTCGAGCTCGGTGCGGACGAAGTCGACATGGTCATCGATCGCGGCGCGTTTCTCTCGGGCGAATTCGATCGGGTGTTCGACGAGATCGCCGAGGTGAAGTCGGCCTGCGGTCCCGCCCATCTCAAGGTCATTCTGGAGACCGGAGAGCTGCTCACGTACGACAATGTGCGGCGAGCATCGGATCTCGCGATCGCGGCGGGCGCCGACTTCATCAAGACGTCGACGGGAAAGATCCAGCCGGCAGCGACACCGGCGGTCGTTCTGGTCATGCTCGAGGCGATCCGTGATCACTACCTCGCCGGTGGCCGGAAGATCGGCATGAAGCCCGCCGGCGGTGTGCGAACGACGAAGCAGGCGCTGCACATGCTGGTCCTCGTCAAGGAGACGCTCGGCGACGCTTGGCTCACGCCGGACCTTTTCCGGATCGGCGCCTCGACACTGACCAACGATCTGCTCATGCAGCTGGTCAAGGAGTCGACCGGGTCGTATCAGAGCGAAGACTATTTTTCCAAGGACTGATTCTCCAGGCCTTCCTCCGAGCTCGATCTGACCGCCACCGATACGCGACGCCCGACGTTCCGCGAACCGCACAGCGGGTTCAACCGCGTACCGTTCATTCAGACCTGTACCATCGATCTCTCGGGCGTGTTGAGCAGCGGCCTGATCTGCAACCTGTCGATTCTCGGCGTATACCTCCATCTCGAAGTGCCGCTCGAAGTCGGACGGGAAGTGAATCTGATCTTCCGTTTGCCCGACGACGGCGCCGCGATCGAAGCGCACGCGAGGGTCTGCTGGTCGAACGACGTCCCTCCGACCCGTGCCAACGGCCTGCCGCTCGGCTGCGGCCTGCGCTTTCTACGCGTCGCGCCGGACGATCTGCGGCGCATCGCGCTGCTCGTCGCGGATTTTCTCGTGGCGCCGCAGGATCAGGTTCAGCTCGGCGTCGGCCAGCCGTACACCGGGCGACTGCGCATTCCGTTCATCACCTCCTGCACGCTCACCGGAAAATTCGGCACGCGTCATGGAAGTGTGTGCAACCTGAGCATCGTCGGTGTGTACGTCGCCGTGCGGGAGCTTCCGGCGGCGGGCGCTCGCGGCAGGATCGCCTTCGCATTGCCGGGGGAAGACGGCGCCTTCGACGCCGAGTTCAAAGTGGTTTGGCAGAACCCCGATTTTCCGCATCGCGTGCACGCGTTGCCGCCGGGCTGCGGGCTCCTCTTCGAGGCGTTGCCGGAACGCGAGCGGGACCTGCTGTCGGATTTCGTTCAGGACTACCTGCAAGCGGTCGTCGACTGACGCCCGCGCCGTATCTCCGGGAGGGGTCCGCCCGGGAGTTCGTCGCGCGCTACTCGAATTCGACGCCGGCGCTGCGCAACGCGACATCGACCTGACTCGCCCAGTCGCGATGCGACGCCGGCGAAGCGGGACTGGGATGGGGGATTCTCGCCACATGGATGCCGGCGGGAATCGAACGCCGGATCGCCGCTTCGGCGACCGCGCCGATGCCGATCGCCCAGCGCACGTCGAGAATCGCCGCCACCTCGGCCAGCGCGCCATCGCACAGCGCTTCGAGAGGCGAGCGCTCGGCACGTGGCAGCTTCTCGGGAGTCAGGTTGCGTCCGCCGGCGTCGAGGAATCCCAACGGACACCAGTTCCAGACGAAGGCCTGGGCGAAGAAGCTCTCCGGACTGACGCAGCGCCGTCGGGCCCAGTCCCACAGGCGCGCCCCGGAGACCTCGCTTCGCCGGCAGGCGAAGCCTTCGACCGGCCGTTTCGGGTGCTCCGCCGGAGGGCGAAGCACCTTGCCCGAGATGCCGAGCCACCCTTCCACTCGGGAAACTTCACCGAACGGAACGCCGGTCTGCATCATCCCGAAAGGCCCGGGATTCATGCCGACGAACAGCATCCTCTTCGTTCCGCTGCCCCAGCGTTCGAGGTACTGCTCATGGGGGTCGCGGGCATAGATCAGCGGGTTGTAGACGAACGCCACCGGCGGCGCAAAGACGAGCGCACCGGCAGATGTGCCGAGCCGGCGCGACAGCGAAACGAGGGAGTCGAGTGAGGTCATGATCCCGGAGAGAAAGCCTGGCGCCGCGTCACCGCTGGGCGGACGGAACACCCGTGCCCGCCTTGAACGTCGTGACGAGAGATTCGAGAAGACGAATCACCCGCCCGATGTCGGCGCCGATTTCGGTTCCGCTCTCCGGGCGGAAGAAATCGCTCGCCGCGAGCCGCTTCTCGCACGCGCGCAGAGTCTCCGCCGCCTTCACCGGTACGGAGCCGATCGCCGCCGCCTCTTCGACGAGCGGCAGGACTTCGTTGCGCAGATCGGAGAGGAACGGCAGGATCTCCGCCGAGAGACTCGGCGGCAGCACGCGCAGCCGTGCCTGCAGCTTGTGGACCATCTGAAACGCCTTCCACGGTTCGTAACCCGGCTTGAGAAGACGCGCGAGCGCCGTCGAAAGACGTTCGTGCGTGTTGCCGGCTTCCCGCAGCGAGATGGCAACGGAGCTGTCGCTGCGCGGATTCCTGGCGGTCTGGGTTCCCGGCTCGGTATCGTCCGGGACGGAGCGCACGATGGGCACCTCGCCGCTTTCGAACGTGATGGACTGGCGCTTGGTCACCGCGCCGAGCAGCAGATGGATGAAGATCGTCAGATCCTCTTCCGCGAGGAGCGGTGTCAGCGGATCCTCCTCCGTCGCTCCCGGAGAAAGCTGGGCAGTCGGCCGGCGCGATCTCGAACGGCGCAGCGCGTCGCCTCCGATGAGCTCGCGCAGAACCTCGACGTCGACGACGGCGGCGATCTCGACGAGCAGTCCGATGAGACGGTCGTAGAGCTCGGCGCCGGCGCCCGCGGAGTTTTTTGTCACCAGGTCGATCGAGCGCAGATGCAGCTCCTCGAGCTCCCGCAGGCGGTCGCCGAGAAGGGTCTCGCGCTTTCGCAGCAGACGATGGTCACCCGAGAAAAACGCCCGGCGGTTGGCGACCGTGAGCAGACGCAGGAGAGGAGTGCGCACCGCGAGAAGGTCGGCGAAAGCGTAGCGATCGACCGGTTTGCGCGCCTGCCAGCTCACGACCATGTCGCGCCAGGGAAATTCGGACTTGATCGTCGCGAGCGCCCGCGAAGCCTCTTTCAGTCCGCTCAGGAGACGGCGATTCAGCAGCCGCTCGTCCGCTTTTTCCGGAAAAAGCGTCGTTTCGACCTCGACGCCCAGCCAGCGGCCGTTCGAAAGCAGTGCGGCCGCGGCGCCCATCATGGCGCTCGCGTACTCGTTTTTGAGATCTGCGGCGAGCTCGGCAAGATGGTCGAGCGCGACTCGGGTCAGCGCGCCGCCCGGGGGCGCTTTCTCCGCCGCGGCGGAGAGGAGGCGCCGGCTGGGCGCGGTCATCTGATGCAGCGCCGCAAAATAGAATTCGGCTTCCGCGCGCGCCTCGCGTCCGAACGGCTCGCCGGACAGCGTCAGCTCGTCGAGCTCGTTCGTGATGCGCTGCGGCGTTCCCTGGACGAGATCCAGCAGGCGGCCGATCCGAGCCGGCAGCTCGTGGCCCTCGGCCGGTGGCGCATGGAGGAGCTCCCACGGGACGGCCTCCTCGAGCTCGTCGACGAGCTGACGGACGAACGTGTACAGCACCCGGCCGCGCGGTTCGGCCGCGGCGATAAGATCGCGAATGTCCGCGGGTGGGGCCGCGATGCTCTCGGAGGTCGTCAATCGCGATCCGGACTCGACATGGAAGGCGGGATGCTATCGCTACTCCGGCCGATGCCGCCGGAGTAGAATTCAGGCCATGGCTACGGAGCGGACGGAGGTCGTCGAGAGTCGCGAGCGGATCGCCGCGGAGCGCCCGGCGCTCGAGTTCGGCGGCGCCTGGGAGTACGCCCCGGCGCCTGAGTCCGCCGCGCACGTCCGGCTGCGCTCGCGGTACGAGCTCTTCATCGACGGCAAGTTCGTGGCGCCGCGTTCCGGGCGCTATTTCGACACGATCAATCCGGCGACGGAGCAGAAACTGGCCGAGGTCGCGGAGGCCGGCGAAGCCGATGTCGAGGCCGCCGTCCGCGCCGCCGAGCGCGCTGCGCGCGGCTGGGCGCGCCTGCCGGCGATCGAGCGCGGCAAATACCTTTACCGGATTGCCCGGTTGCTGCAGGAGAAGGCCCGCGAGTTCGCGATCCTCGAGTCGCTCGATGGCGGCAAGCCGATCAAGGAATCACGCGACGTCGACGTGCCGCTCGCGGCGGCGCATTTCTTCTACCACGCCGGCTGGGCCGACAAGCTGGCGTACGCCTTCCCCGGACGGCGCGCGGAAGAGATTCGCCCGATCGGAGTCTGCGGTCAGATCATCCCGTGGAATTTTCCGCTTCTCATGGCGGCATGGAAAATCGCACCGGCTCTAGCCTGCGGCAACACCGTCATCCTGAAGCCGGCCGAAACGACCCCGCTCACCGCCCTGCATCTCGCGCAGATTTTCATCGAGGCGGAGCTTCCTCCCGGAGTCGTGAACATCCTTCCCGGTGCCGGTGAGACCGGCGCTCTTCTGGTGAATCACCCCCGCGTGCAGAAGATCGCCTTCACCGGTTCGACCGACGTCGGCAAGCTCATTCAGCGCGCGACGGCGGCCTCGGGAAAGCGGCTGACGCTCGAGCTCGGCGGCAAGGCCGCGAACATCGTCTTCGCCGACGCCGCGCTCGATCAGGCCGTCGAGGGGATCGTCAACGGCATCTATTTCAATCAGGGTCATGTCTGCTGCGCCGGTTCGCGTCTCCTGGTCGAAGAGTCGGTGGCCGAGACTCTGATCGCCAAGCTCGACTGGCGCATCCGGCAGCTCCGCGTCGGCGATCCCCTGGACAAGAACACCGACGTCGGCGCGATCAACTCGCGCGCGCAGCTCGACCGGATCCGTGAGCTCACGACCTGCGGTGTCGAAGAGGGGGCTCATCTCCACCAGTCCGATTTTCCCCTGCCGGCGAAAGGCTTCTTCTTCCCGCCGACCTACTTCACCGAGGTCGCGCAGTCGCATCGCATCGCGCGCGAGGAGATCTTCGGTCCGGTACTCGCTGTCATGACTTTCCGCACCGCCGACGAAGCGGTCGAGAAGGCGAACAATCTCGCCTACGGATTGTCGGCTGGGGTGTGGACCGACAAGGGCGCGAAGATCTTCGCCATGACGCGCCGACTGCGGGCCGGGGTGGTGTGGGCGAACACGTTCAACAAGTTCGATCCGACGAGTCCGTTCGGCGGCTACAAGGAGTCCGGCTTCGGGCGCGAAGGCGGGCTCCACGGCCTCGAGGCGTACGTCAACCTCGGATGAGCCAAGTGAGGCTCGGCCGGCCGCTGCCGCGTTTGTGGAAGCCGACGAGGAGCTCCGCCGCTTTCGCGTGATTCTTCTCGAGCCAGCGCCCGAAGGCGTCCGCGGTCGGGAAAAACTTCGGTTTCAGCAAGCGGTCTCCACGGTCTCCGCAGTCTCCACGAGCCCATGACGATAGCGCGGCCCGGACGAGGACGGCTCAGAGCAGCGCGAAATGATCCACGAGCAGGCGATTCACTTCCGCCGACTTTTGGATCGGAACGCCGTGCGCCGCGTCCGGAATTTCGACGAAGTGCGCCCCGGGAATCGCAGCGGTGAGGTTGCGGCCCGAGGCGGGAACGGCGATCCGGTCTTCCGCCGCGGCAACGACGAGCGTCGGAATCCCGGCGAGCTGCGGCAGCCGGGTCCAGGCATCGTAGGCCTTGAGCGCTTTGAGCTGGGCCATTTCGACCGCGGGATGATCGGCAAGGTCGTGGCCGAAGAGCTCCGCGAGATCCGCCGCGAGACGGTCCTTCGCGGCGCCGTCGGCGGCGCGCAGAGTCGAAGCGGGACAGACCATTTCGAGGAAGGCGTGACGACGGGCGCGACGACTCCCGATGTAGGTGCGGAGGCCGGTCCAGATCTTCGCTGGAGTCATGGCGACGGCGTCGCGTCCACGAGCGAAGGTGCAGAGCAGCGCGAGAGAGCGGACGCGCTGGCGAGCCGACAGGCCGAGCTCGATCGCGACCTGCCCGCCGAGCGAGTGACCGACGACATGCGCGGATTTCCACTGCAGGTGGTCGAGGAGGGCGACGGTGTCTGCCGTCATCCGCTCGATCGAGAGGGCGCCGGCGGACGGAACGCTCTTTCCCATCCCGCGGTTGTCGAAGGTCAGGCAGCGGAATCGCGCCGCGAGGGCGTCGACCTGCGGCCTCCAGGCGTCGCCCTCAACGCCGACGCCCTGGATCAGCACGACCGCCTCGCCCTCGCCGCGAACGCGGAAAGAGAGCGGACAGCCGTCGACGTCGAGGACACCCTGCGTGGACGAATCGGTCGCTGTCATGGGCGTGAAAACTACCATTGGCTTCGGGTCGCTTGCGGTTCGGAGAGGCGACAGAAGGACGTGGCACGGTCCGTGAACAAACTCTGGATCGAGATCGAATCGGCCCGTCAGTTCCCGATTTGGGAAGATCTATCCTGAATTCGACCGTTGGGCGTTGCTGTTGGAGAGGCCAATGAATCGTTTGCAAGCAGAAGCTGCTGGTAAGGGGGGAACCCTGGGTGCGATGGCCGGAGCATTTCTGGCCCTTTCGATCGCGGTCGTGCTGCCGCCGATTCTGTGTGCGGAACCTTTCTCCGCTGGGAACGCTCCTTCTTCTTCTCCCGCGGCCGCTCCGGCGGCGTTGACGACATCGGCGGCATCGGCGGCGTCGGCGGCCCCTTCGGCATCGCCGGTGCTGCCGGCCGGCGCGCTCGGAGATCGGGCGGGGGTTCTGGTTTCGATTTTCACTGCGCCTGCGGGGGCAGCCCTGGCGCTCGAACCGCTCGTTGCCGCCAACTGGTCGGCGGCGGCGCTTGCGGAGCGGCCAGCGGCGGAGCGGGCGCAGGCTCTGGCGGGGGTGCGGGTCGATCTCGGCGTCGCGGAGCTCGCTGCGGTTCGGGTCAGGAATGAGAACGAAGCCGAGCTGGTTTTTCGTTCGCCGGCAAAAGGTCTGTGGCTGACGGCGAATCTGAAGCTGGATCCGGCGGCTCCGCATGCGATCGCCGGGGTGGGGATCGAGCTTTCCTCCGAGCCGCCGGCGGCGACGTCCGGGCCTCGACTCACGGTGAGCGAAGTCCTGGCGAAATTGCAGGCGCGCGTCGACGATCTCGCCGCGCACGACGATTTTTCCGGCGCGGTGCTGGTGGCGAACCACGGGAAGATCCTGTTCGAGAAGGCCGCAGGGTTCGCCGATCGCGAGAAGAAGGTCGCGAACTCTCCCGCGACCCGGTTCAACATCGGTTCGATCAGCAAGATCTTCACCCAGGTGGCGATCGCGCAGCTCGCAGCAGCGGGGAAGCTGCACCTCGACGACAAACTGATCCAGCTGCTGCCCGACTATCCGGATCGCGAGCTCGCCGGGCGAGTGACCGTGCAGCAGCTGCTCGATCATCGCTCCGGCATGGGCGACATCTTCAACGACCGCTTCGATGACCGCTCCGCGGCGACCCTTCACTCGCTCGCGGACTATCAGAAGCTGTTCGTCGGCAAGCCGCTCGAATTCGAGCCCGGCACCCAGCAGCGCTATTCGAACGCCGGCTACGTCGTCCTCGGACTCGTCGTCGAACGTCTCACCGGAAAGAAATTCGCCGACGATGTCGCGGCGGAGATCTACGCCAGGGCGGGAATGACCGCTTCGGGATGGCTCGAGCGCGACGCGCTTCCCGCCGATGCCGCGATCGGCTACACGCGGCCGAGCTGGCAAGAGGAGCGGCGCGGCGGTCCGGGCGGTCCTGGCGGCCCTGGAGCGCTCGGGGGTGCGGGAGCGGGAGGAAGGAATCCGGGACCTCTGGGCGGACCGCCACCGGTCGCCGGTCCGCGCCATCCGAACAGCCTCGAGCTGCCGGCGGTCGGCAGCTCCGCGGGCGGGAGCTACTCGACGTTGCACGACCTTCTCGCTTTCGACCGCGCGCTCGCGGAGGGTCGTCTTTCCGGCCCCGACCGCTTCGCGCGTCAGGGCGGTCTCGGTATCGCCGGTGGAACCGGTGGCGCCAACGCCGTGCTCGAATCGAACTGGCAGACCGGCTGGACCGTGATCGTGCTGCAGAACATCGATCCGCCGGCGGCGGAGGCGCTGTCGCGGGAGATCCGCAGCCTGCTGACGCGGATCGAATCGGACGACGCGGCCGCCGCCCAGCGCTGAAGCGCGGCGGAGGATCTGTCGCGATGGGCGCAGGGTGTGCGGCGATCGATTTGCCGGGCGACGCATGCGTCGCCCGCGCGCATAGGCAAAGCCTCCGATAAGATTCGCCCCGGCGACGGGCTCGCCAGGGAGGCTCGATCAAAATGGCCAACGAAGGGCAGTGGTACGTCGCAATCGATGGCAAGCAGGAGGGCCCGATGTCGGCGGCTGAGATCACGGAGCGCGTTCGTTCCGGGAAGCTCGACCGCAACGCCCACCTCTTCGGTCCCGGAATGAAGAGCTGGGCGCCGATCTCGTCGGTTCCCGAATTCGCGGCGAGCTTCGGCGCGGGATTGCCGCCGCCACCGCCCGCGGGCGTCGCCGGCAAGGGAAAAGCGCACGAGATCGATTTCGAAGTCTTCGGCGACGAGATGCAGTACGTCGAGATCACGCTCGATCCACAGGAGGCGTGCATCGCCGAGGCCGGCGCCTTCTTCTACATGGATCCGGCGATCGAAATGGAAACGATTTTCGGCGACGGCTCGCAGCAGAGCCAGAGTAGCGACTTCCTCGGCAAGCTGCTTTCGGCCGGCAAGCGCGTGCTCACCGGAGAATCGCTCTTCACGACCGTCTTCTCGAATCAGGGAACGGCACGGCAGAAGGTCGCCTTCGCCGCGCCCTATCCGGGCAAGATCATCGCCGTCGATCTCAAACAGCACGGCGGCTCGCTTCTCTGTCAGAAGGATGCGTTTCTCTGTGCCGCGAAGGGGATTTCGCTGGGGATCGCTTTCCAGAAGAAGCTCGGCGCGGGTCTCTTTGGCGGTGAGGGATTCATCCTCGAGAAGCTCGACGGCGACGGTCTCGCTTTCTTCCATGCCTGCGGCACGATCCACGAGCGCGAGCTTGCCGCCGGAGAAACGCTGCGCGTCGACACCGGCTGCCTCGTCGCTTTCGAGCCGCGGGTGAACTACGACATTCAGATGGTCAAGGGAGTGAAGACCTTCCTTTTCGGCGGCGAGGGACTTTTCTTCGCCACCGTCACCGGGCCGGGAAAGGTCTGGCTGCAGTCGCTGCCCTTCTCGCGGCTCGCGGCTCGTGTCGTCTCGGCCGCCGGCATCGGACGCGGCCGCAAGGAGGAGGGCTCGCTTCTCGGACCTTTGGGGAATCTGCTGGATGGCGACAGCTGACCGGCTGTCGAGCTGGGGGAGTTAGAATCTCCCGGCGATGAGCGCTCTCGACGTCCGCAAAACCTACAAGCTCTATCTGGGCGGCGAGTTCGTGCGCTCGGAGTCGGGTCACTACGATCCGCTTCTGGACGCGAAAGGCCGGACGCGCGCGAACATCTGCCGCGGATCGCGCAAGGATCTCCGCGATGCCGTGGGCAAGGCGCGCGCGGTGCAGGAGAAGTGGGCCGGCATGAGCGGCTATCTTCGCGGGCAGATCCTCTATCGCATGGCCGAAATGATGGAGAGTCGGGTGCCGGCTTTCGAAACAGCGCTTCGCGGGTCCGGACTCGCCGCTGCCGCGGCGCGCCGGGAAGTGCGCGCGAGCATCGATCGCATCGTTCATTTCGCCGGCTGGTCCGACAAGTACCAGGCGATCCTCTCGTCGGTGAATCCGGTCGCGTCGCCCTACTTCGACTTCTCCAGCCCCGAACCGACCGGCGTCGTCGGCATCGCCGCGCCCGAAGGCCCGGCGCTTCTCGGGCTCGTCTCGCACGTTCTGCCGGTCATCGTGAGCGGCAACAGCTGCGTCGTCCTGCTGTCGGAGAGCGATCCGATTCCCGGCCTCGAGTGGGCCGAGGTGCTGGCGACGAGCGACCTTCCGGGCGGCGTCGTGAATCTGTTGTCGGGTCCGCGCTCGGAAACGTTGCCGCATCTCGCCCGTCACATGGACGTGAACGCTCTCGCTTTAGCGGGTCTGCCGAAAGCCGCAGAGATCGCCGCACGTCAGGACGCCGCGGTGAACGTGAAGCGAGTGGCGACTTACGCATTCGAGGACTACGACGCGGAACGCGTCGAGCGCATCGATCTCATCCGCTCCTTCATCGAGATCAAGACAACCTGGCATCCCGTCGGGTGGTAGGAGTTCCCATGCTTCGAGCGACTGCGTCCGCAGGCATCTTCCTTCTGTGTGCACTCACGGTTCCCTCTCGCGGCTTCGCGGGCTCCGGGCCGGACGACATCTCGCCCGACCTCACTCTCATCCTGGAGGACAGCTTCGAGTCGGGCGTGTTCTGCGCCTGGAGCTTTGCGACGGGAGCGACGCAGATCTGCTCCACGACGATCTTCGAGATCCAGCGCCAGGGACGCACCGGCCTGGTGGGTCTCGGTCCCGTCGTGGTCACGGGATTTTCCTCCGATCGCAAGCATTTCTGGGCGGCAGATCATCAGGCAGCCGCTCCCTGGGAAGGTATGTACTTCTTCCGTGGCGCTGCGGCTCCATTGGACGGTGGAGTTCAGATCGGAAGCACCGTGGACGTCGACGGCACGGTCCAGGAGTTCGCTACATTCACGGAGCTCGTCGTGAATGGGGTCTCCGTGGAGAATTCAGGTCCAGCGCCGACAGCGCTTTCCGGTATCGGCGCAGCGACTCTTTCCGATGGGGTCCTGGGTGAACCGTACGAAGGCGTCCTTGTCCAGCTTTCGAACCTGAAAATCTCGGCCTTCGCAACGGGGGATGAGATCACTCTCCAGGATGCGAGCAACGACACGATCGTGATGGACGACAAAGCCTACGACTACGACTCGACTTCCTACATCCTCGGCGATTGCTTCGACCTTGTTCGCGGCGTGATGCACGTCGATTCGTCGACCGGAGTGAGAACCATCCTTCCTCGAAGTGCAGACGACCTCCAGCCGGGCGTGGGATGCAACTGACCGCGCGATCCGACGAACGCGACGCGTCTAGATCAGCCGGCTGAAGCGCAGGCCGATCGCGACAGCGGCGAGGCCGAGGCCGACGCTGAGAGCGACATTTGCGAGCGCAGCACCGGTCGAGCCTCTCCGCAATAAATCGATCGTCTCGTAGCCGAAGGCCGAGAAGGTCGTGAATCCGCCGAGAAAGCCGGTTACGAGAAAGCGCCGGAGATCCGGGTCGGCGAGCGGATGCTCGCCCACGGTTCCGAGCACGAGACCGATGGCCAGGCAGCCGACGATGTTGATCAGCACGGTCGCGAGCGGGAACGTGCCGCTGTGGAAGCGGGCGACAGCGAGCGCGGCGGCGTAGCGCAGGGTCGCCCCGAGAGCGCCGCCGGCGGCGACGAGAAGAAAGGCTCGCATGAGCGGCAGTCTACTGCCAGACGGCGCAACGCTTCTTTTCAGGGCGGCGACTGGACCCAGTTGGCCGTACCACCGGATTCGAAGCCGTCGCGAAACAGCGCATCGGCGAAGCCTTCGACGGCGCCGGCGTCGGGCAACGCGGTGCGAGCTCTTCCCCGTTGATCCGTCGCCGGAGCGCCGGCGGCGACACCGGCGTTCACCGCCGGGCTGCCGGTCGAAAGCGGCATCGTCGGCGTCGGGCCGCCGTAGAGCGCCATGGGCTCGAGATCCGGATCGGCCCAGACCGTGGTGGCGGTCGCCTTCGGTTCGCTCTGGCCGTTGGGGCGGTGCTCCGGCCATTGCAGATTGCCGCCTCCGTCGCCGACCGGATGCCAGATGTTCCATGGATTGAAGGCATTTCCGCCGACGTTGTCGACGAGCACGGAGTTTTTCATCGTGACGGCGTTCGACACGTCGACCGCGATGCCGGCCGCGAAGGCGACGGGACCGGGCGCAAGATTTCCTGCGACCGTGATCTGGTTGAGGAGCACGGCGCCGGACGTTCCGATCGAGATGGCTCCCGCGAGACTGGTGCGGGCCAGGTTGCCCTCGAAGGTCGAATTGACGATCTCGCCGTGCGCATCGGGTCCGATGTAGAGCGCGCCGACGCCGTTCGCTTCGTTTTTCGTGAACGAGGAGTTCTGGATGGAGAACGGACCGCCCTGGAGGTAAGCGCCGCCGGCGAAGGCCGAGCTCGTCGGATTCGTATTGCGCAGGAACGTGCAGGCGTTGAAGTTCGTCGCGCTGAGATCGTCATACATGACGCTGAAGAAGCCGGCGCCGAAAGCGTTCGCCCAATTGTCCGCGAGCTCGACGCCGCAGAGACTCACCAGGCGCTCATCGCCGTCGATGCCGATCGCGCCGGCGTTGCCGCCGTTGCCGGGATTGCCGTTCGTGCCGGTCGCGTGATTCGCCGAGAAGAGACTGTCGACGACGATGACCGTCTTGCTGCCGAGCGAATAGAGCGCGCCGCCGTTCGAGCCACGATTGCGCTCGAAGCTCGAGCTCTGGACGATGATGTCCTTCATGCCGATGGCGTAGATCGCCCCGCCGCCGCCGTCCTGATTCGTCGCGATCGCCACGTTGTCGTGAAAGCTGCAGTTCACCGCGATGAGACTCACCGCCTGCCAGGGTCCGCCGGACGCCTTGAAGATTCCCGCACCGCTCTCGGCCGGTGTCGCGCCGTTCGCGATGCCGATGTTCTGCAGACGGAGCGTGTAGGTCAGATTCTGCGGATTCGTGACACGGATCACGCGATGCGAACCGCCTCCCGAAAGAGTCACGACACCCGCACCGTCGAGAACCGCGGCCTTGGCGACCGTGAGCTCGGTCGTGAGCACGATCGTCACCGGAGCCGACCCGACGTCGAAAGTGATCTCGCCCCCCGCGTTGAGCGCCGTCTGGATCGCCGCCGTCGTGACGCTTTCCGGCGTTCCGTTGCCGAGAACCGTCGGATTGGAAAGAACGACTGCGGTTGCCGCGGGCGCGCAGTCGGGCAGGAGTCCGTGAACGAGCTGCGGCGCAAAGAGCGCAGCTGAGACCCACAAGGGTGTCCACCGCGTCAGACACTTCCGCGGGACCCATTTGCAGCCAGTCCTGGCGAACATTGCACCGACGCTAAGCCAAGGAACCATGTGCGGTTGTGACGCCGTCCACAGCCTCACGAGCGCAGCCTACTTTGCGACAGGCGCATCCGTGATGAGCGGCCTCTGCGTCTTCTGGAGCTCCGTTGCCACGCGTTCCATCTGATGCATGGCGCGCAGGAGGTTTCTGCCGGCGATCTTCTGGACGTCCTCGTCCGAGTAGCCCCTTCTCAGGAGCTCGGCGAAAAGGTCCGGATACTTCGATGGCTCGTCGAGCCCCTGAACCATCGCGAGCGGGTCGACGCTGTAGAAGTCCGAACCGATGCCGATGTGATCGATGCCCGCCACTTTACGGATGTGATCGATGTGATCGGCGACGTCCGCGATGGTGGCCTTCGGATGCGGATTCGTCTTCTCCCAGGCCGCGATCCCGTCGGTGATCGCCTTTTCGTCGTCGAGCCCGGCCCGCAGGTCCTCGAGCGCGATCTTCCGCCTGGCCTGCCAGGCGGGATCTGCGGGCGAGACGAAGTCGTTGATGAAGTTGACCGAGATGACGCCACCGTTCTTTGCCAGCGAGGCAAGGACGTCGTCGGGGACATTTCGCGGATGCGGGTCGATGGCGAAGGAATTCGAATGGGAAAAGATCACCGGCGCCTTGCTGACCCGGAGGACGTCGCGCATCGTTTCGGCGCTGACGTGCGAGATGTCGACGAACATCCCCAGGCGATTCATCTCGCCGACGAACTTCTCGCCGAGCTCGGTGAGGCCGTCGTGCTCGGCGCGGTCGGTCGCGGCATCGGCCCAGTCGATCGTGTCCCAGTGCGTGAGCGTCATGTAGCGCGCGCCGAGCTCGTAGAAGATCCGCAGGCTGGCGGCGGAGTTCTCGATCATGTGGCCGCCTTCCACACCGAGAAGAGCGGCGATGTGCCCGCTCTTCCCGGTTTCCGGAGCTTGCCCCGCTTCGCGATGAATGCGCTCGATGTCGTCGGCCGATTTCGCGAGCTCGAATTCGGGCGTCGCGCGGATGAATCGCAGGGCGACATCGAATTCGCGCAGCGCCTCGCGCCCCGCGGTGTGAGTTCCGGCGGTCCCGGAATCGACCCAGATCGACCAGAACTGCGCTCCGACGCGACCTTCATGGAGCCGGGGAACGTCGGCGCAGAGCTTCGATTGCGGCCGGGAGAGGTCGAACGGGGTGAGATCTCCGCCGTTCGTCTCGAGCAGCATCGTGGGCAGATCGTTGTGCGTGTCGATGAGCGGCGCCGCGGCGAGGAGCGCCTTCGCGCGCTCGAGGAGCTGCGCGTCCGGCGCGGACGCCGCAGGCGTCGCGCTCACGACGGTTGCGAAGACGAGAAAAACGATCGGTAAGGGAAGAATCCGGGCAGCTTTGCGCATGAAGTCCTCTTTCGGTGAACGGCGAGGCAGTGCGGAGATCGAAAGGCAGATCGTACCTCGGTCGGGCCCGCGCCGATGACCGTCGGGCTTGCGGACCTTCAGAGATCAAGGCTCACGCATCTCCGGGGACTCCGGCTGCGGCCACCGCTCGCACCTGAACGCAGACCGAGTGCCAGGCGGCGAGACCCATCACCCGCAACTCGTCGACGACCACCTTGTCGGTGAAGCAGGGGTGAGGGGCAACGGCAAAGATCTCTCCGGCTCCGCGGACCAGGCCGCGCTCTCCGGCCAGAACGACGAGCTCTTCGACGAGAATCCCGCGGCGCCAGTCGTCATCTTCCAGTCGGCGTTCGAACTCTTCGACGGATTCCGCGATGCGCCGCACTTCGAGGCCCCAGGTGTCGACGACCGCGACGCCCGTTCCGGTGGCCTCGAAATAGATGTCGCCGAACGCGGAAATGAGAAGCACCCGGACGTGCCCGCCGGCGAGCTCCATCCACGCCTCGATGGCGCGCTGAACCTCTTCCGCCGGCGCCTCACAAACGAGATCGTGACTCAAGGCTTCACCGTCCGGTTCCTTTTGAATGCATCTTCATCGCCCGGGCGAAACGGGCGACGGTCGGACCGACAAGCGGCCGGTAGAGGAGACGAAGCAGCCAGCCGGGCGCGCCCCGGCCGCGCTCTTCGAAGGCGACGCGCGCGCGCAGATGGTCCATGAAGCGGAAAGCGGATGGACGGAAACCGGACTCGTCGCGGCAGAACTCGATGCTCGAGAGATGCTTCACCGACTTGTAGCCGTATTGCGCCGGAGCGACGAGGCGGAGCGGGGCGCCGTGCTCGACCGTCAACGCGGAGCCCTCGAGAGTATCGGCGATCAGAACGTCCGGCGCGAGGAGGTCCTCGAGCCGGAAGATGGTGCGGGCACCATCCTGGCCGCGCGCGATCGCGAAAGTGGCTCCGGCGAGCGGACGCGCTTGCGGCAGAACGACGTTCTCATAGAAGACGGAAAAACGGACGCCCGACCACCTGAGCGCCCTGTGGGTCCACGTGGTGACGCAGTGGAAATCGCTGATCTGCTCCACCCGCGGCAGAGCGTCGAGCGGATCGACGACGACCTCTTCTTCGACATCTCCGGCGATCCGGACCTCACTTCGCGACGGGCTCTCCGGAAAGCGACGGGCGAACTTCGAGAGTCCGAAGCGCGGGAAGATAGCGACCTCGTACTGCCCGGGGGGAAGGCGCGGATTCTCTGGCGTCCCGGGCTTCATGGCCGCTCATTTTGTCAGGCCAGGAACTTTTGAGGACCGCGACCTCGATCTCGAACCTCGGAGCCGAGTGGATGAGGCGCCGGGTCACGGTTTTCCGTCCGCCCAGCGCGCGACGAAGCCCCAGCCGCCGCCGATCTCGCTGACGGCGAGGGTCAGTTCGTTGGGACCCTTCCTGAGCGGCAGATAGACCGCATCGTTCTCGGCGTTCACGATGCCGAGGAAGCCCGGATCGCGGAAGTACTGCGCGCTCCGGCCGCGGAAGAGAATCCGGTCGTTGAGAAAGAGGCTCACCTCGTCACTGTAGCCGAGATAGAGCTTTCGCACCTCGTCGCGTTCGGAGTCGATGGTGACGCGCGCGTAGACCACCTTCGTCCCCGGCTGCGGCTCGAGACGCTTCGAGAAGTCCTTCGCGAAGGTGACGTTCAGGTGCGGAGCGTCGAGATAGCGGTAGAGAACGACGACGCCCGGGGCCTCGGCGGAAACCTCTCTCCACGCCGTGCTCTGGATCTCGGCCGCCGAGAGCGGCTGCTCGAGATTCCGTGTCAGCGCATCGAGAGCGGGGGAGATCTGCCACTTCGCGATGGTCCCGTCCGGCATCGGCGGCTCGTGGCGCTGCCACGGCACCGGCGGCGTTTCGCGCACCTCGAAGTTCGAGAAGTAGGTCGCTCCGGTAAGCACGTAGAGCGCGACCTGCCCCTTCTGCATGCCGCTCTTCAGATCGTCCATGACGAGCGCCGGCGTCGTCATGTCCTGGACGTAGAGCTTCGCCTGCGCACCGGCAATCTCGAGGCGCAGATGAAACCAGACGTCCCGCGGCACTTCGACCGCGCCGGTGAAGCCGGGCCCGTTGTAGAGCTGCCAGTTCGCGCCGGTGTGGAGAATCGGCGTGTACTGCATCGCGTCGGGCAGGTTCGACTTGTGCTGGCGAAGATAGACCCATTCGCCGTCCGAACCGTTCTCGTTCAGACGGAACTGAATGCCGAAGAAGCCGCGGATCGCGGGCGTTGCGACATCGACGTCGATGACGCCGTCGCGAAGCTCGAAGTCCTTGATGCTCGCGACCGCGCCGTCGAGCGACAGACATTTCCGCCCGAGAAAATCCGCCGGCTGCGCCTGCCCTTGAAACTCCCAGCGCGGCGAGTCGGGCGGCAGCGCGAGCGGTGGAGCCTGCGCTCGCAGATCCGCAGCAGAAGCCGCAGCGAGCACGCCAATCCAGACGAGAGAACGGACGCGATGATTCATGCAGACCCCCACCGGCAAGCCCGCCGGTCGGTAGTCAGTACGTCGGCCAGCGGGAAAGGTTCGACGATCTCCTCTTGCGGCCGGCGTCTTCGCCTCGCCAGCGCCGCGCCGCGGAGCACCACGACCGGGAAAGCATCGGTCGCTTCAGGTGTTGGCCGAAGGTTTGCCGAGGAGATTCGCACGCAAAGGCAGAACTTCCGGATGCAGCCTGAAAGGCCCGAAGGTCAGGAGACGCAGGATCTCCGCGGGGCGCCGATACCAGCTCGCCCAGCTGAGCGGAGAATCGCCGTGCGCGTCCCGGCTCGTCACGACGGCTCCCGCGTCGAGAAGCCGTTGGATCGTCTCGACTCCACCGAAAGCCGCGGCGCGGTGGAGCGGAGACTCGCCGCGCGTTCGGCAGTCCCGCATGAAAGAACCCGTTTCGATTCCAGCTTTCGTCGGCGCATGAACGTCGGCTCCTGCCGCGAGCAGGACGCGGACGACAAGGTCATAGCGCATGCGATCGTCGTGGGTCAGCGCCGAGTGCAGCGCGGTCTCTCCGGTTGCGGGGTCGGCGTAGGTGGGATCGCCTCCGTGCTCGATGAGGAATTCGCAGAGCTGCCAGTGCCCGTGGAAGGCTGCGGCGTTCAGGCCGAGATCGGCGCCAAGCTCGGACAGCGCCGCGCCGTGGCGCAGCAGCGTCCGCGCCGCGCTGACGTCCCCGTAGTAAGCCGCCCACTGGAGAAGGGACGCGCCCGCAGCGATCGGCAACGGAGAACCTGCGGCCCCTTC
>JBDTQG010000043.1:0-26334 GCA_039932315.1 Thermoanaerobaculia bacterium | reverse complement strand
CGGCGCTTCCGCAGGTGAAGGGCGACGAGCGAGATTTCGACCAGCAGCAGCGCGCTGCCGCCGAGCACCAGCCAGCCGGAGAGAATCCTGAACTCGGTCTCCGCCGATTCGGTGCCGGCGCGCACCGTCAGCCGGTGCCGGCCGACGGCAAGCTCCGGAACCTGAATGCGCGCCCCCGTCTCGTTCGAGCTCGTCGTGATGCGCTGGACCAGATTGCCGTCGACGAAGACATAGATCGCCAGGTGCCGCCCGGCGAGGACTCCCGCCTGGCGAACGGTGATCGAAACCGGGCGCGAGGGCAGCGCCCAGCTCGATGCGCTCACCGCGAGCGAGCTCGCGCGGACCTCTTCCGGCGCCAGTCCATGAACCGCCGGCGCCATCAACAGGGCACCGGCGAAGACCGCACCGAGAAGCGTCCGTGGGGTCCGCGGGAGATCCGATCGCCGCCGATTCACTTGGCGACCGCTGCCTCCTCGACGACCTTCGTCGATGCCGGGAGTCCGAGCGCGACACGCAACTTGGTTTCGAGCTCGTTCGCGAGCTCCGGGTTGTCGCGCAGGAACTGTTTGGCGTTCTCGCGTCCCTGCCCGAGACGGATGTCGCCGTAGTTGAACCAGGCGCCGCTCTTCTGAACCAGCTTCTGTTCGACGCCGATGTCGACGAGCTCGCCCGGACGCGAGATGCCTTCGCCATAGTCGATGTCGAATTCGGCCTGGCGGAAAGGTGCCGCGACCTTGTTCTTGACGATCTTCACCTTGGAGCGGCTGCCGGTGACGACCTCGCCGTCCTTGATCGAGGCGATGCGGCGGATGTCGACGCGCACCGAGGAATAGAACTTGAGGGCGCGACCGCCGGTTGTCGTTTCGGGGTTGCCGAACATCACGCCGATCTTTTCGCGGATCTGGTTGATGAAGACCATGGTGGTGTTCGACTTCGCGACGATGGCGGTCAGCTTGCGCAGCGCCTGCGACATCAGACGTGCCTGCAGGCCGACGTGACTGTCACCCATCTCGCCTTCGAGCTCGGCCCGTGGCACGAGCGCGGCGACGGAGTCGATCACGACGACGTCGACGGCATTCGAGCGCACCAGCATCTCGGCGATCTCGAGCGCCTGCTCGCCGTTGTCCGGCTGCGAGACGAGAAGGTTGTCGATGTCGACGCCGAGCTTGCGCGCATATTCGGCGTCGAGGGCGTGCTCGGCGTCGATGAAGGCGGCGACTCCGCCCTTCTTCTGCGCCTGCCCGACGACCGAAAGAGCGAGCGTCGTCTTGCCGGAGGACTCCGGACCGAAGACCTCGACGACGCGACCGCGCGGGAAGCCGCCGATGCCGATCGCGGCGTCGATCGCCAGCGAACCGGTGGGAATGAAGTCGATCGGCTGGATCTCCCGCGCGCCGAGGCGCATGATCGAACCCTTGCCGAACTGTCGTTCGATCTGCATCAATGCGCCCTCTACAGCCTTGCCTTTTTCTACCTTCGGATCTACCGCCATTGGATTCACTCCCTCGCTCGTTTGCCCGTGCTGCCGATCTGCCGATCTTCGGTGGATGTGTGGGACCCGGTTCCCGGTTCAAATACCCTCGCCCGGGCCAGGTTGCGCCGCGTTTGCGCCCCCATACTATCCTTTCAATCGCGGTCGAGAAAGCCTCGAGATCCTCGCCTCGCGCGGGCCAGTCGATGTCGCCGAAGGCTCTCCAGTGTGCCTCGCTGGATACCGGAAAGGACGGAATTTGGCGAGTTCATCTGGCGTAAGTCGCCGGGAGGTCGCCTTGCGACTGCCCGGACGGTCCTCGAACGTCCCCATTCCGGAAGAGGGCCTTCCGGGCGTCCCAACCCGCCGCGCGGGCGGTCTGAAGCGCGTCCGGATCCGCGGCTGGCGGGCTGGCCCTGGCGCCGGGGCGACGCTCGCCATCACCGCTCGAAACGCCGCTAGAAATGCCGACGGTACCTCGCCCCGAGCCTTGCTACTCCCACGCAGTAGTGCGCGGACAGCCGACGCTCAGACCTCTTACTGAAAGCTTTTGGGTCGTAGGGAAAGCCTGTCGGGTCGAACGCCTCTTCGATACCGGCGGAGTCACCGGCGAGGATTGCTAGACTGCCCTCTGGCGCAGGAAAGAAAATCACATTGAGAAACAACGCTGCGCTGGTGAGAACATGAAGTTATTTCGAAAAGAAAAATCGTTTTCTGTCGCCACTTTCGCCGAGCGCGAGAAGTTTCGTTCGGATTACAGAATCCTGGCCGAAGCGATTCTCGATCTGGTTCCGTTTTCCTCCGCGCTCGACGTCGGTTGTGCCAATGGATTTCTGCTCGACCCGTTCATGGACGCAGGAAAAGTCGTCGCGGGAGTCGAGCTCGCTCCGGAGGTCGTCCAGGTTTTGTCGTCGAGATTGCGCGCTGTCGTGAAGGTCGGCGATTTTGCGGTGGCTACCGGTTCGTGGGAACTGGTGACCTGCGTGGAGGTCGCAGAACACATCCCCCCTCAGCGCAGCCGCGAGCTCGTGCAAACGCTGACCGGTCTCGCGACTTCATGGATCTATTTCACCGCAGCGCCCGTCGGTCAGACGGGTCGTGGGCACATCAATTGCCGCTCGCACATGGAATGGCTGGATTGGTTCGCACTGGAAGGCTGGTCGCCCGATCCGCGTTCTCTTGAGCTGCGTCAGCGACTGGGAAGCATTGCCAATGCACGATGGCTGGTCGGCAACAGCACGTTGCTTTCTCCCCGGGGCTCAGGAGCGTTCCAGCCCGAGAGTGTCTGAATCGTTCCCCGGCCTTCATCCGGTCAGAAACGAAGCGGTGCGAGGACTCACCCGGGGACTTCCGCCGGTGAATTCACTGCGGTAAGAACCTTTCGGTGACGGCTTGCCGGAGCCAGGACATCTGGAGCAAAGGACGGAATCCGATGGCGGTGTCTGGCGGGGGGCCGGATCGTGGCTGACCTCGAAGCTCGACTGAAGGCGCTGCCCGGGCTCTCCGTCAAGCCCGGCCATTCCCTTTCGCGCCTGAGCACGCTGCGCATCGGCGGGCCGGCGACGCTCTTCGTTGAGGTGAGCTCGGAGCGCGCTCTGGTGGGTCTTCTGCGCCTTCTGCGGGAGACAGCTGGGTCCGGGACCCCGTTCCAGCTTCTCGGTCTGGGCTCGAATGTCCTCCTTCCGGACGAGGGCCTGCCCGGCGTCGTGGCGCGTCTCAGCGGCGACCTGAAGCGCGTCCGCATCCGCGGCCGGCGGGTGAGCGCCGGGGCTGCGGCCCCGCTCGCGGTCGTCGCCCGGAAAGCCGCCGCCGCCGGCCTCTCGGGGCTCGAGGCGCTGTCCGGCTTTCCCTCGACCGTCGGCGGAGCGGTTTTCATGAACGCCGGTTGCTACGGCTCGGAAATCAAGGATGTGCTGCTCTCGGCGCGCCTCGTGGAGCTCGACGGAAGCCGGCACCGCATCGACGTCACGGCTCTCGGAGCGACCTATCGCAGCACCGCGTTGAAGGCGACGCGCTCGATCGTCACCCGGGCGCTCTTCGAACTGGTGCCAGGCGATTTCCCGGCGCTCCTGGCGCGGATCGACGAGCTCAACGCGAAGCGCTGGGCGGCGCTGCCGTCGGGTCAGCCGAACGCCGGTTCGATCTTCAAGAATCCGCCCGGCGACCATGCCGGGCGCCTGCTGGATGCGGCGGGGATGAAGGGCGTGGCGGTGGGCGGCGCGCAAGTGAGCCCGAAGCACGCGAACGTCATCGTGAACACCGGCGGCGCCACCGCGGCCGACGTCATCGCGCTGATGCGCCGGATGCGCGACGAAGTCTCCGCACGCTTCGCGGTCACGCTTCAGCCGGAGATCGTGCTGCTGGGTGGGCTCGGCGGCGCGTTCTCGGGCTGAGCGGATCCGCCCGGCTCCCGCTCTAGGAGCAGGTCGATCCGGCGACCGAAGTCACCGTGGACGACCAGGCGCAGGTCGTCCCGGCGTCGAATCCGGACGCGAAGATCGAATCCTGGAAGAGGACAAAGGACGTATCGCCCGGCGACGTAAAGCCTTGCCCGCAGTTGGGCTCCGTGGCGGCGGCCGCGAGGAGCGCCTGGGAGATGTGAAGTCCGACGCCCTGCATCCAGTAGACCTGGCTGCCGTCGCCCGTCGTCCCCCAGCCGCCTTCGTGGAGGGCGAGCCACCAGGTTCCGGAAGCGAGCGTCGGGCGCGGCCGCAGTTGGATGCGCACGCGGCCGATGTCGCCGAGGGAAGCCGATGGGAGAACGTTCAGGGCGCCGACGTTGACGTCCATCCCGCTGGCGACGAGCGTTCCGGGCTCGCCCCCGCCGTCGGAGAAGAGGCCCCAGGAGAGCGTGCCACTGTAGTTGTTGAGCTGCCCGTTGGGGGTGAGGTTGTCCGTGAGCCAGACGTCGAGACTGTCGAGCGTCGTCGTGGCGGGGAGAAAGAAATCGTCGGCGCTGACGAAAGAGGAGATACCGATCGCCTCGCCGCCGACGTCGACGTCCTCATACCAATCGCTCGGATCGCCCTCGACGACGAGCGCGGTGTCGTGGATCGCGACGAACCAGTCCCCCGGTGACGGGTTCGCCTGGTTGACGGTCATCCGGCCGCTCAATCCCCGGACCGTGAGCGACTCCAGGCAGTAGATCGTGGAGCCGTCGTCGACGCTGCCCCACGCGCCCTCGTGGATCACCAGCCAGACGCGACCTGGACCGACGGCCGTCCGGCCGTCGAAATCGATCTGGGCCCGCACGATGTCATGCCCCGAGCTCGACTGGAGGCCGCTGTCGGAGAGCGTCGGCGTCGTGTCGGTGCCACTCCGCAGGAGGATCCCGGGCCCGCCGGGTGCCCCGCTATCGCCGAAGAGAGCCCAGGAGAGCTTGCCGCTGAAGCCGTCGAGGACACCGTTGTCGTTCGCGACGTTGTCGGTGAGCCAGACGGTGAGCGTGTCGATGCGAGTGCGGACCGGAAAGTTGAGATCCTCCGCGGGGAGAAAGCCGGAAATGTTGAAGGTACTGGTCGAGTCGAGATCGCTCTGATCCTGCACCAACGACAGCGCGGCGAGCGGCGCCGCCCGCAGAACGACGAGCGACGAAAGCACGACTCCGGCCGCGAAGCCGGCGGAAAGACGATTCGTTCCCATGGGGGATCTCCTTGCCTGGAGATGCGTCGGCGAGCGAGATCGGGGGCCAGCGCAGCGGGACCTTCAGAATCCCGGCCACCCACCGGCCGAGCCGCGCTCGAACCCGTCGGCGAAGATCGAATGATTCTCCGTCCGCACGAGCGCGAACGCCTGTTCGTCCCCGCCTCCTGCACCCGCGTACCCGGCGGCAAGCAGGCGCCCGCCCCACGTTCTGACGACAAGAGCGCCATCGTCGACATTGGCTGCGGCGTCGAACTCCACCCGCTTCACCCCGTTGCCGTCGAAGCTTGCATCGAGCGCTCCGCTCTTCAGCATTCGGGCGAGAAAGAATCCGCCGGTCTGGACCCCGTTGGGATCGATGTTTCCCACCGCCAGAACCTTGCCGTCGCTCTGGAAGACGACCGAATCGACGCTCGATCCCTCCTCGAGATCGAGGTCGATGTGGCCGTCGCCCGAGAAGGTGTCGTCGTCGAGTCCCGCCGCGGTGAGAACGTCGACGGCAGCGCCCTGCGGGTAGGTGGCGTTCACGCGAAGGCCGATCGCGATCCGGCCGCTCGAGGGATCGGTGCTGACGTCCGTCACCCGGGAAAACCCGCCGGCGATGTTGCCGTCGTTGATGCCGTCTCCGCCGCCGAAAGACCCGTCGAACGCGCCCGTTGCGGTCAGCCGGGCGACGAAATAGCTGCTGAACATGCCGGAGGTCGACCCGCAGGCAACGACGATCCGCCCGTTCGCATCGATCGCCACTGCGCTGCCGTAGTTGCTGGCGTCGAGGCTCTGACTGAGGGATATCCAGCCGTCACCGGAGAAACCGGTGTCGAGGGCTCCGGAGGGCAGCAGCTTGGCGACGAAGACCCGGGTGACGTCTGCCGTCGGGCAGTTCTTGCAGGAGCCGACGAAGACGGCGCCGCCGTCCGGAAGGAACTTGCCGTCGTTGACGAAGAGATTCGTCCACCCCGCGGGCGCCGGCGAAACGATCTTGAGCCCGTTGCCGTCGAAGGTCGCATCGAGCGCGCCAGCCGCGGTGAGGCGCGCGAGCGCCGGACGGTTGATGCCGTCGGTCACTTTCACCCAACCCAGCAAGGAGGTTGTTTCGGAAGCACCGGAGGGATCCCGCCAGAGGTCATAGACCTCCCCGGTCTCCTCCGCGCCGTCGTTGCCGAAGCCGAACGGGGTGAACGCCACCTGCCAGTCGAGATTCAGAGCGCCGGTCGAACTGATCTTCGCAACCGCCCAACGTTTCGGATCCGCAATCGTCCCGCCGACGAGCAGCCGCCCGTCCGCGAGCGGCAGGAGCTCGTTTGCCGTCGCAGCGTCATTCCCCCACAGCACACGGATCGCGCCGCCTTGAAACGAGGCGTCGAGATCGCCGTCCGCGGCGCGGAGCGGCGACGCGGAGGAGAAGGTGGCAACGCAAGCGAGGCCGAGGAGAGAAGCGGCAAAGGGTCTCATGCTGAAGAAAACGGAAGAGTTCCGGAAAACGCGACACGAAGCTTGGGCCGTAGCCCGCTCCAGAGTCAAGCAGTGGAGAAGTCGAGGTCAGCGTTCGTGGACGCTGTCCCTCCGTGGCATGCTTTGACGTAACAACGAATCGAACCCAACCTCCTGGAGAAACTCATGCTGGAGAAACTCATGCGCCATCCGTCGATTCTCACCCTCGCCCTCACCCTCGCCGCCGCCACCCTCGTCGCCGTCGTCGGATGCAAGCCGAAGATCGAGCCCGCAGCGTCGGCTGCGCCCGCCCCCTCCGCCACCAGTGCTCCCGCCGCGACCGCGGGCGAGATCGGCGTCGCCGCTTGCGACGAGTATCTGAACAAGTGGGAGTCCTGTCTCGCGACGAAGGTCACCGGAGACGCGCGGGAGCAGGTCAAGGTGGCGCTCGATGCCTCGCGCGACGCCTGGAAGCGTGCGGCAGCGACGCCGGAAGGGAAGGCCGGGCTCGCGGCGGCCTGTCAGCAGGCGACGGACGTCGCGAAGATGCAGGTTTCGGCGTACGGCTGCACCTGGTGACTTGAAAGGCCCCGGACGCCGAAAGCGCCGGGGCCGGCAGGCGCCATGAGGGACCGGAGCGGAAGTTTCCGCGCGGAGAAAAGGTGCGGAGAAGGCTGGCGGCGGTCCCTCAACCTGCTCCCGCCGCCTGCCCGCAACAGCGCTTGAATTTCTTCCCACTCCCGCAAGGACACGGCTCGTTCCGCCCAGCGCCTGCCGCCGCAGCGATGGACTGGGGTACGGCCGGAAGATCTGCAGCCGTCGCTTCTCCCGCGGACCAGAACGTCGCGATCTTCGTCGTCGCCGCCCCGAGATCGCGCGTCCAGCGTTCGATCTGCGACTTCCGCGGTCGCGGAGTGTCTCCGTCTTCGAGCCCCAGGCCGAGAATCGGAGCGAACCACTTCGGTCGCTCGTCGATCCGCTCCGTCCACGCGTCGGAAGCGAAGCGCGTCCCGGCGACGAAGCCGCTGCACCAGTTCGTCGCCGCGTCGGAATCTCCGTCCTCGAAGATGGGCCGGAACTCGCCGGCTTGCAGCCGGCCCGGTGAGAGCGCGTTCGCCACCGCTTCGCGGGCCCGCGTCACGAGCCCGAGAATGTGCTCCTCCTCCGCGGGCGTATCGAACTCGGGCGCGATTTCGCCCTTGTCGATGTCCCAGACCCACGGCATCCATTCCGCGGCGTCGACGGGTTCCGGCCCGGTCGCCAGAGCCGCGAGGAATCCCTCGAGGCCGAAGATGTCGAGCGACCTCTCGACGAGCCCCGCGGACGAGAGAAAACGATCGAGCTCCTTGAGCTCGTCGTTCGTCAGCGCTGGATCGTAGTCCTGAGCAGGGTCGGCATCGTGAGGAAGAGCGGGCGGAATCGTGGGCGGCATCGGCAGTCTCCGGAAGGGCTACGGGCGGACGATTCTATGCGGCCGAGGGTCGGGATTTCCGACAGCGCACTCCACGCGCTGCGGCGGCGCAGGTCGACCGGGCTCGGGCGTCTCCGGATTCAAAATCGCTGAGAAAAGGCGGGCTCGGTCCGACGGCGCGTGGGGCCTTCGTCGGCAGATCAAAGGGCGCGAGGGATGGCGGTCCGGCGCTCGCCGCGGCGCTCGCTGCGCGGGCAATGACGCGCATGCGCAGGCGGCGGATGTCGGCGGGGCGTCGGCGTCGCCGACCTTTTCGACGGGTTCCTCGAGAACTGGCCCGCGGCAACTTGTAGAGTCTTTGCAAATCGACGCATTGAAGCCGCGAGGAGCGAGCATGGGAACCGTTTCGCGAAACTGGATGGGAAGTCTTTGCGGGACAGCGCTGCTCCTGAGCCTGGGGACAGGCTTTGGGGGCGCCGCGCCCGCGATCGCCCAGACGAGCTGCCTGCATTCGAATCGCCTCCTCGACGGCGGGTTCGAGGCCACGAACTCGGGAAACCTCGACAATCCGGAGTGGATCGAGTCGTCGCTGAATTTCGGCACGCCGCTTTGCAACGTCGGCGGATGTATCGGGTTCGATGTGGCGCCGCGGCAGGGGAATTTCTGGGTGTTCTTCGGCGGCGTCACCGGGAACGCCCCGGAGACGGCGTCGGTCCGGCAGACGCGGTTTTTCCCGCTCTCGAGCACCGTCACGCTCCACTTCAATCTGCGGGTGAGCGCCGTGGAAGCGCCGTACACCGATGTTCTGAAGGTTCTTCTCGACGGCCTGGAGGTCGGGTCCGTGACGGAGCCGGCGACGGCGGAGGCGGCCTACGTCCTGCGGACAAGCCCGCTCGGCGCGGGCGACGGGGCTCTTCACGAGATCAAGCTGGAATACGTGAAGGGAGCGAACGGCGGCGCCGCGGCGTTCAACGTCGACGACATCGCTCTCGACATCATCCAGTTCGTGCCCGACCTGGACGGTTCATTCGAGGCCGCGACGGGAGATCCTCTCGTCAGCCCGCGCTGGAGCGCGACCTCGACCCATTTCATCACGCCGCTTTGCACCGTTGCGTTGTGCGGCAACGGTGGCGGTGTTGCCGTGCCCCATTCCGGCTCGGTCTGGGCCTGGTTCGGAGGCTACGCAGGAAAGGACGGCGAAGACTCCTCGCTCTCCCAGACCGTGGTCATTCCGCGCGGTACGCAGGCAACGCTGATCACTTCGAACTGGATCAGCGCGGTCAGCTCGCCGGCGACCGACGTGCTGACCTGCTCCATGGACGGCAACGTGCTCTGGACGACTTCCGAGTCGCAGGGACCGGCGCCGGCCTACGGACCCATCGAATGGCCGATCGCCAGCTACGCCAACGGTGAGCCGCACGTGCTTTCTTTCGTGTTTTCCTCGCCGCCGGGCGGGGGCACCGCGCATTTCAACCTCGACGATGTCGAGATTGGCGACACCTGCCGGGCCGTTCTGCTCGACAACTTCGAGACGCGCGACGCCTCGAACTGGTCGTCGATTCACCCGTAGTCAGCGCCTTCTCTTCGGCAGTCCTCAAACACAGCCCGCTGATTTCCCGCCGCGCGAGAGCGGCGCGTGCCAGCAAGGTTCCGCATGAGTCCGGCATGAGTCCCGGGTGAGTGCCGCTCAGGGAAATGTCGCCGACCAGCGGCAGGCGCTCGACCCGGTCTCGAATCCGCCGCGCAGGATCGGGCTTCCGGCGCCGAGAAAGATCTGATCGAAGTTCGTGTCGCAGCCGGCGGAAACGGATTCCGAGACCTGCAGCTTGATGCGGACGGAAACTGTGCCGGCGGGAACGGCGATCGCCGGAACCGCGAGCTCGAGCCAGCTGCCGGACGCGACGGTGGCTCCGGCGCTGGACGTCTGCAGCGAAACGCCGCCGCACAGCGCCTGCGGATAGAAATCGAGAATCGCGTCCACCCGCGACTGACAGGACAGGAGAATCTGCGCAGAGAAGTTGACCGTCGCGGCCGAGGGCGCGTCGACGCAACGGATCGTCGAGACGGCCGAGTCCAGAACCTCCGGACTGATCGCCATGGACCCCGACGCGTTCGGCGGATCGCAGTCGGGGTCGGACTGCGACCAGAAGACGCTCGCGAGCTCGCCGGTCCAGCCCGCGACCGAAGCGAGGTCGAACTCGGCGTTGGAAATCGGCACCTGCGCGGAGGCCACGGTGGCGTTGAACGCAAGCGCGGCGAAAAGACAGAACATGCCCATCCGATTCAAGCGGCCCATCGACGAGCTCCTCAGGTCGAGGGCGGGACTCTACTCTCGAATCGACAAGGAGGCGGGAGTTCCTGATGTCACGAAGCCAGCGACGCTGCCCTCGCTGCGCTCGCGGGGGTGGCTGCGAGCATCGCTGCGTGGATGGCCGCGACAAACTCATCAACATCTTCCGGCGCGGTCGCCCAGCTGGTCATCCAGCGGACTTCGAGCTTGGCTTCATTCCAGAGATAGAAATGGAAATCGCGCTGGAGGCGCTCGATCGCTGCGCGGGGGAGGGTGGCGAAGACGGCGCTGGCCTCGACGGGCTGAGTGATCTTCACGCCGGAGATCATGCGGACGCCGGCGGCTAGACGTGCGGCCATCGCGTTCGCATGCCGGGCGTTTGCGAGCCAGAGATCGTCTTCGGCGAGAGCGAGAAACTGCGCCGCGAGGAAGCGCATCTTGGAGGCGAGCTGCATCGACTGTTTGCGCAAGAAGATCATCTCGCGCGCGAGCTCGGGGTCGAACACGACGACCGCTTCGGCGCCCATCGCGCCGTTCTTCGTCGCGCCGAAGGACAGGATGTCGACGCCGGCGTCGCAGGTGAGCGCGCGGAGGGGAAGATCGAGCGCGGCGGCGGCGTTCGCGATGCGCGCGCCGTCCATGTGCACCCGCAGTCCCAGTCGATGCGCGGTGGCAGAGAGCGCGGCGGTTTCCTCCGGCCGGTAGATCGTGCCGGCCTCCGTTGCCTGCGTGATGGACAGCACGGCCGGCTGCGAGCGGTGCTCGTCGCCCTTTCCGACCATCGCACCTTCGACGAGCGCCGGAGTGAGCTTGCCATCCGGAGTCGCGACACCGATGAGCTTGCAGCCGGTGAGGAACTCCGGTGCGCCACACTCGTCGACCGCGATGTGTGCTTGTGCCGCGCAGACGATCGCCTGCCAGGGCCGGGTGAGGGCGCGGAGCGCGAGGACGTTCGCTCCCGTTCCGTTCCACGTCAGGAAGCTCTTCGTTTCGGGGCCGAACTGCGTACGAAACCACTCTTCGCAGCGCGCCGTCCAGGAATCATGGCCGTACGGCGGGCTCGCGCCCTCATTCGCCGCGGCAATTGCGGCGAGCACCGACGGATGAACGGGGGCGGTGTTATCGCTGGCGAAGGCGCGCGGAAGAGACATCGAAACCGTGGGTGCGATTCTATCGCGCTCGCGTGAGCTTCAGGCCCGGACGACTATTCCGGTCGCGTGGGCGGCGGGGATCCCGCTGCCGTTCCGAGCACCCGGCGCATGCAGCGCGCCATGTGGCTCGAGTGGGAGAAGCCAGTTTCCAGGGCGATCTCGGTGGCGCTCATCTCTCCAGCGAGCCGGAGCGCGCGCGCCCGCTCGACGCGCCGCTCGAGGACGAAGCGGTGCACCGGCCGTCCCACGCTTTCGCGAAACAACGACTTGAAGTGCGAGGGACTGTAGCCCGCTTCGCGCGCGAGCTCGGCGAGCGAAAGGTCCGCGTCGAGATGCGCTTCGATGTACTCGAGAACGCGTCGCAGCCGGAGCGGAGACAGCCGGCGCCGGTGCGTCGATCCCGGGCCTTCTCCCCGCAGTCCGCGAACGCGTTGCCCCTGCATCGCGAGCAGACGCACCGCGAGTGTGCCGGCGAGGCTGTCGGCGAAGAGGCGACCTCCGGGATGCCCGTCCTGTTCCTCCGCCTGCATCATCCAGCCGATGCGTTCGATCTGCGGATCGCGCACGTGGATCGATGGCGCAAGCTCGGCGACGCCGGCGGCGAGTCCCATCTCCTCCGCGATCTTCGCGAGATGCGCCGGCGCGAGGCGAAGGAGCAGCGAGCGCGCGGGGAGCGAGACGATCCAACGCGTCGTCGACCGCGCCGGGACCACGCAGAACTGCCCGTGGAGACGAACGCCGTTCCTTTCGACGCGGTCGTGCCGGTAGGAGACGGGAACCGGGGCGCCGAGGTGCAGGCAGAGCACATGCCGGTCGTCGAGGGGTGACTGGAATTCGCCCCGCGGAACGGGGGAAGTCAGGACGTCGAGAAGCGGCAAGCGCTCGACTTCGGAGGCGCCCGCTGGCGTCGCACCGGACCGTCGGTCGTCCCTCGGCTCGAATCCTGGATGCGACAGGAGCGCCTCCGGAGGCGCCGGGTAGCCCGCAGGTCGTCCGCTCATGCCGCGATCCTTCCAAGTGGAGCGCCCGGACGCAAGCTCCGGAAGCGCTTGCGTCATGGTCGTCCGAACGTGTCCTTCATCGTCCGCCGGTGCGCGCGCGCTTCCTCCCGAGGTGCCATCTTGCTCGCGAAGCGCACTTCGAAAGGAGAAAATTCATGCAGAGAAGAGAGTTTCTGGCCTGGTCGGGGGCGACGCTCGCCTGCGCTGCGCTGGGCGGGACGTTCCCCAGTCGCCTGTCCGGAATGCGGCTCGCGGCGGCGAATGCGCGACTTGCCAGCGATCCCGCGCCGGCGGGCGCGGTAGAAACCGCGACCCTCGCTTCGGAAAGCGCCGAGGTCTTCGCGGCGTCGCGCCGCTTTGCCGACCTGCCGTTCGGCCGGATCGCCTACGTCGAACGCGGCGCGGGAAGTGTGGCGCTGTTCCTCCACGGCGCACCGCTCAACGGGTTTCAGTGGCGGGGCGCGATGGCGCGCCTCGCGCCGTATCGCCGCTGCATCGCGCCGGATTTCATGGGCCTCGGCTATTCGGAAGTTCCGGAGAAACAGGGATTGGCGGCGAGGGACCAGGCCGCGATGCTGGTCGCTTTCCTGGATCGCCTCGCGATCCGCGACGTGGACCTCGTGGCGAGCGACAGCGGAAGCGCGGTCGCGCAGCTCTTTCTGGTGCAGAACCCTGCGCGCGTGCGAACGATGATCCTCACGGACGGCGACGTCGAGCCCGACAGCCCGCCGGTCAAGGTCAAGCCGGCGATCGAAATGGCGCGCGCCGGGACTCTCGCCGATGCCACGGCTCTCTGGCTCACCGACACGGCCCTCGCCCGCTCGACCTTCGGTGCCGCCGTCTTCCGGAATCCCGCCGGCTTCGCGGACGAGACGATCGCGATGTACGTCGCACCGCTGGTGAGCTCGCCCCTCCGTCGCCGCCAGTACCACGCCTTTCACCTCGCGCTCGAACCGAATCCGCTGGCGGGGATCGAAGCGGCGCTCTCCCGGAGTCAGGTGCCAGTGCGGATCGTCTGGGGCGAGAGCGACGACATCTTCTCGATGGCCGACGCCGAATACCTGGACCGGATTTTTCCCCAGTCGCGGGGAATCCGGCGCGTCCCGGGAGGGAAACTCTTCTTTCCCGAGGAGTTTCCCGACCTCATCGCGAAAGAGGCGAAGAAACTGTGGGGCGCTTGAAAATCGGAGTCGACGAACCGGCGAGGCGAGGATTCCGCGGAATGACCGCGCTTACGGAGCGACGGCGGACCAGTGAACGGTCGTACCGATGTCGAAACCGTCGCTGAAGAGGTGGGGCGTCACGCCGGAGTTCGCGTCGATGAGCAGGCTGGAAACGTTGACGACTTCGAACGCGCTGCCGGGGATGTCGTTGATGATCGAGAGCTCGTCGTCGTCCCAGCGCGCATCGGGGGCACCGTTCAGGTACCAGTCGGTGCCATTGTCGGCGACGATCATGCCGTACTTCTTGAGCGCGGCGAGGATCGTCCGCACCCGGGCCGAGGCGCCGGGAAGCGTGAAGTCCTTCTTCATCCGGAAGCGCAGGCCCATCGGCGGCGCGTTGGCGTCGCCGGTCGCACCCGACTCGTGACGCGCCGGCCAGACCCAGGAGGTCCGTGAGACGTCGACGGTGAACCGCAGCGCGTGCCGGATTTCCCCGGTCTGAACCTCGTCGTAACGCACCAGTCCCGGAAAGATCGGCAGGCCTGCGGCGTCGGCGGAGGTCCAGCCGTCCTCGCGCAGGGCGTTCGAAGACAGGTCGTATTTCGCGCCGGAGAGACCGCACCAGCCGGGAGTCGCTCCGGGCACGGAACAGGTGAAGTGCGTGTTGTTCTCGCCTTCGCGCCAGCTGTGGTAGAGCTCGAAGAGGACGCACGAAGTCTGCTGCACGACGAGAATGTGGCGGTCGCCGTGATTCGTGAGGACATCGGCGCCTTCGATCGGCGGATTGGTCGGAATGGGATACGGCCCGGCATCGCTCTCGTCCGGCCAGCCGTCGAGCGAAGCGAAGTCGATCGGCAGCATCGCCTGGTTGTTCGGCACGACGACGAACGGAATGCCGATCGGTGCGCCCTGCCAGACAGTGCCGAAGTCCGGGTGCATCGTGTCCGTGTTTCCGATGTAACCGACGACGGCGCTCGAGTTCCCCGCCACCGGCAGGTTCGCGATCGGAGTGTTCCAGATGTTCGAGATCGGAAAGACCTGGCAGCCGCCGATCGTCTGCTGGGCGGACGCGGGCGCGACGGCTGCGAGCGATGCGAGAAGCGCGACGGCCATGGCGAGTCCCTTGATCCGCGACCGCTGCGGGACGAAAATCGCAGTGAGTGCGGGACCTGCGAGGCGTTGGTGAGTCAGCGGATACATGTTCGTCCGTTCAAGTTACCAGCAGTGGATCGGAGCAGCTGTGAACTGATTTGCAGTTCCTCGCCCCCTTGCCCGCGCGAGCTCAGAAAAGATAGTCGAAGGAGCCGCTTGCGCGCAGTTGCTTGCCGACCCGCAGAGCCCCGTTCTCGGTCCAGTGATTCGAATCCCAGTAGAGAAGCTCTCCGTCGTCGAGAAAGAGCGGGCAGTACCAGCCGCGCTTCAACGGCTCACAGGTAAAGGGTCGGAGGTCGACGAGATCCACACCTTCGCTGCTCGAGATCTCGGTCAACCGGGCGATCTCCTGCTTCATGCCGAACTTTCCCTTGGCACTGTCGAAACGCTCGCTCGCCTCGGACATCGTGGACGACTGGCTGAGGAGCGCGGAAAGATCGGTGAATCCGAAGCGGCCTCCCACGAGGACGATCCGCGCGCGATAGTTCGCTTTGAGGTAGCGGATGGTAGCGGGAAGTCCGGCGAGACCGTAGTCGATCCATGAGCTCGCGATGACGATGAGGTCCGCCTCCTGGAGCAGAGGATTCCCCCGCAACACCTCGGCCTGCTGCTCGCATTCTTTCGCCAGCTCCTGGGAGCGGATCGGTGTGCCTTCGCCCCAGGGCCGTTCGCCGAGGATCGGCTGACAATTCCAGAAGATGTGCAGAAAGCGATAATTCACCTGCGTGCGATTGCGCACCAGAGCAGTGAGAAAGTCGGCGCCGTGACTGTCGCCGATGATCACCGCATTGCGCTGACCCGGGGAAGGGAACGGTATTTTTTCCTGCGCCTGCGCGTATGCGAAATGGTTCCGCTTCATCTCCTCGAGCCCGGCGGCAGCAGCGCGCAAGGCCGCCGGCAGGCGCTCCGGCCAGCCGCGAGAGGCGATCGCGGAAACTGCAGGCAGGATGAGGGCGCAGGCGAGCCCTGCGCAGGCGAGCCCGAAGGCGGGGTCCGTGAACTGCTTCGCGCCGGTTCGCCGGCGCCGGAACGGTTGCTCGACGAAAAAGTACATCGCCGTCGCGAGAGCAAGCGAACCGGCGATGAGGATCGCCCGTTCGCGCGGCGGCGTTTCGCCCGGATGGCCGTAGCGCGCCAGCACGAGGAGCGGCCAGTGGATGAGATAGAGCGAGTATGAAATGAGGCCGATGCCGACCGCGAGGCGATTGGCAAGAAGAGCACCGGAGATACGGCTGCGCCCGGCGATGATGACGAGAGCCGCGCCGCCGCACGGCACCATCGCGGCGAATCCGGGAAAACGATGCCCAGGGGAGAAAGTGGCGACAGCGTACCCGATGAGCGCCAGGCCGAGCAGCGAGAAAATCTCACCGCGCCAGCGGGGAAAGGGTGCTTTGTTCCGCAGCCAGAGGCAGAGTCCGCCGAGCGCAAGCTCCACCATGCGAAACGGCGTGAGAAAGAACGCCGCATCGGGTGCCCGGCCGGCCGCAATCTCCGCGGCGACGAGACTGAGGAGACCGGTGATGGCAATGAGAAGCAGGACGCCGCGGCGCTGCCGGAGACGAAAGGCGAGGAACAGCGAAATCGGCCAGACGAGGTAAAACTGCTCTTCTACGGCGAGGGACCATGTGTGAAGGAGTGGTTTGGCAGAGGCCGCAGTGTCGAAATAGCCGGACAACCTCCAGAAGAACACGTTCGAGAGCGACAGGAGTGAGTGGATCAGCGAAAGCGCGAGCTCCGCGAGATGGTCGGGCGACAGGATGAAGCAACTCCCGGCGAACGTCGCCGCGAGGGTGACGAACATTGCCGGGAAAAGGCGCCGGGCGCGCCGGCCATAGAACCGGGCGAAGCTGAAATGCCCGGCCTCGAGCTCTCCGAGGATAAGCCGGGTGATGAGGTAGCCGCTGATGACGAAAAAGACATCGACGCCGACGTATCCGCCCCGAAATCCAGGGACGCCGGCATGGAAGAAAAGCACGGCCAGGACCGCAATGGCACGAAGCCCGTCGATCTCAGGACGGTATTCTCCGGCCTGGATCGTCCGCGTCGGCGGCGCAGGAACGATCTGCGGAGACATCATGACGCTAGAGGATACCCGAGCACCATGAGAAGATTCTTCTCTCCCGTCGCGGGAATGGCGCCTCTCCTGCGTCCATGAGTCCGGACCCAGTCATGAAATTGCGCGCCACCGTCCGGCCCTCTTCCAACCCCATCCGACTCGTCGCTCTGCTTCTGGGCTTCGCGTTCTCCGCCTTCTACGCCGGGACGAGTCGCGGCGTCTTCGTCTTCGGAGACGACATCCTGATGCAGCAGGTGACCGCGTCCATCTGGGAGCGCGGCGAGGTCACCGTCGCTTCTCCCCATTGGCGAGGGGACAATGCGCGCTCGATTCTCGGGCTCGAGCACAACCGTTACGCCAAGTACGGGCTCGGCCAGTCGATCGTGGCGCTGCCGTTCTACGGTGCGAGCCATCGCCTTTTCGACCGTCTCGAGCTCACGACGACCAGCGATCGCGTCGGGAATCTGCGCTCGGGACCGGAAGTCTTCGGCACCGGGCTCACGAACGCTGCCATCGGCGGCGCGACGGTCGCGGTGACATTTCTCGTTGCGGTCGAGCTGGGTTTTCCCCTGCTCGTCGCCCTGATGACTGCCTTCTGCCTTGGTGCGGCAACCCTGCTCGCGCATTACGCGAGCACATTCCTCTCCGAGCCTCTTTCGGCGCTTTGCCTCGCTGCCGCCGTGCTGGGGCTGGTCCGAGCGGAAAACATGTTCCAGCGCCCACGAGCGGCGCAGGGGGACCAAGGAAATGCTTCGGCAAGGAAAGAAGAGAGAGCTTCAGTCAGCAATGCGCCCGCGGGTCACGCGTGGCTAGCCCTCTCCGGGTTCTCCGCTGGGTTGCTCGTGGCGACGAAGGTGGCTTTCATCGTGGTCGTCATTCCCATGGCAGCGTGGGTGGCCTACCTGGGCTGGACTTTCCCGACTACGGGTCGTGTTCGGATTCTGGTGAAGCACTTCCTTTACTGGATCTTTTTTTTCGCTCTCTGGCTCGTCGGCATCGCCGCGTACAACTACCTTCGTTTTGGAACGGTTTTCGAAACCGGGTACGGGAAAGAGGGGGGGATGTTTTCTACGCCGCTCTTCGTCGGGCTGAGCGGCTTGTTGGTGACGCCGGCGAAGGGAATCGTCTGGTATTCGCCGATTGTCCTCCTCGGCGTCGCGGGCTGGCCGGGGCTTCGCCGGCGGCGCGAGGCCTGTGCCTGGGGAATTCTCGGGATGAGCGTCGCCTGGCTCCTGCTGATCTCGCGCTACTACCAGTGGTACGGCGGCGGGTGCTGGGGCCCGCGCTTCGTCGTTCCCCTTCTGCCACTGTGGATTCTGCCGTCGGCCGAGATCTTCGCCCGGTTCCGCGCCGCTTCGTGGTTTCGGCGCGCGGTGATCGTTGCGGTCGTTCTGGGAAGCCTGGCGGTGTCCGCAGCGCCGCTTCTCACCTCTTTCGATCAGATCGGATCGGCTCTGGCCACGTCACGGTCTGAAGTCGAGGCCACGAGCTGGCAGCTGGAGGGATCCGTTCCCGCACACGCCCTCGCTCTGCTGCCGCGTTCCACCCTGAGGACGGTCGAGCTTATGGTCGGGCGGCTTCCTGTCCATGCAGACGATCCCAGCCGCTTCGGTCCGACGATGCCGGACTTCGCCTTCGCTCACTACGGCTCTCACGCGCTGCTCGATTGGACGAGGGGCTGCTTTCTGATTGCCGGATCCCTGCTGGCGATCGCGGCGGCGCTGGCGCGTCCGAGAGTTACTCCGGCGCTCGCAGGAGACGATGGTCCTCAGGGCTAGAAGGCGTTGGTGTCGATCCCGCCACAGTAGGTGTTCGCCGGATTGAAGAAACCCTTGACGCGACCGGTCCGCGTGTCCGTCACGCTGAGCGAATATTCGAGGTTCGAGAGTGTGCCGTAGAGAACCAGCACGTGGTCGCCGAAGTCGAGCGTCTTCACCAGGACCTCGAGATTCGCCGGATCGTTGAAGGAAAAGGCGCCGGTGAGCTCGGACAACTTCTTTCCCACGCCGCGACCGGTTGATCCGTCGAACTGATTGCGCCAGGTGAGCTCCGCCTTGAATCGTCCGCCGCCCAGGCAGATCGCGTTCGCGGAGCTCTGACAGCCCGCCATCGGAGCCAAACTTGCTGGCCCGGTTTCGAAGAGAGCACTCGATGCCGCCAGGTTGTTGTCCAGTCCGCCGCAGTCGCCGGCAGTGTTCTGGTACGTCTTGGTGATCCCCGTCGTCGTATCGCGGACGCTGATCGTGAAATGGAGATTGGTAAGCTCGCCGTAGAAGAAAAGGACGCGATCGCCGAAGTCGAGGACCTTGACGATGAGCTCGATGTTCGACGGATCGGTGAAGTAAAGAAAACCCGCGAGGTCGGTACTCTTGATCGGTCCGGCGCTGCCGCTGGATCCATCGAACTGGCTGTTCCACACGGCACTCACCTGAAAACGGCCGTTCACGAGACAGAGGTTTCCGGCCGGGCAGCCGCTGGTTCCGCCCCCGCCCCCCCCACCGCCGCCGCTGGTTGCCGTCTTGTCGTAGAGGCGGCGCAGGCCGGCGATGTCGTCGGGGGCGAGGCGCGCACCGCGGCCGTCGTTGTGAATGCGGAAGTACATGATGGCGTCGCGTACCGCGGAGTTCGTTTCCGCGCTGTTTTCGCTCGAATGGCCGAGACCCAGCGTGTGGCCGACTTCGTGCGTGAACAGCTCCTCGGCCCCTTTGGCCGGGTTCGACGAGTTCTCGAAGAAGCAGGAAAGCCCGTCGTTCAGCACCACGTCGCCACCCTGGATGCGGATGTACGTCTCGCCGTTGAAGCGCCCCGTGACGTCCGAGTCGTACCAGGGGCCACCGATCGCGAGCGTTCCGCCGGCCGCGCAGGTGAAGGCGCCTTCGATGTCTTCGTTCGGATCGTCGAACAGCAGGACGTTCTGGTGGTCGAAGGTCTGGAATCCGGCGGTCAGACTCGAGGTTCCCGCGTAGGTCAGACGGATCGGCGTGTGGGATTCGTTGGTCCACGCCGCGAGAGCGTTGCGGAACGGCTCGACCGGGCTGCTCGAGAGTCCGGCGAGAGGGTCGCCGTCGATTCGCCACTGCACCTGTCCGCCGTTGTCGAACTCGAACCAGCGCGTGTTGTGTCCGCCGTCGCTGAGCAGCGTGAACATGGGCAGCAGGGAGTTCTGACTGTTGCCGGCAACGCGCACCAGATAGTCCGGCACGCGGGTGTGGAGAGCGGCGCGATCGACGATCCAGTCGGCGAAGAGGTCGAGGTCGCGCAGCGTGCGCTTCTCGTTCGCCTGCACTTCGGCGCTATCGAGCACGTCGACCTCGGCGAGGTCGCGGAAGGCGACCGCACGGTTCTCGATCCGCCCCTCGTGAAAGGCGCCGAGCATGAAGTGAAGAATGCCGTAGGTCCCGTCGGCATGACGCCCGAGAAAGAGCAGGGCGCGTTCGCCTTCGACGAAGGTGGGAGCGCCCCAGATCTTGAGCTCCATTCCATCCGCTGCCCGCCCGCCGAGGACCCGCACGACGATGTTGCTCTCGCCGACATTCCCCTTGAGCACTCTCTCGACGTTCATCAGATACTCGGTGACCGGCCGGTCGAGCGCCGGCGACGGCATCGTTCCCAGCGAGCGCGCGAGCACGATGATCCGCGCCTGATCCACGAGATTCGTATCACTGACGAGCTTCACCGTCGTCGCCTGGGCGGCCGTGACCGTAGTGAGGAGCAGCGAACAGGAGAGGAGGCACGAGAAGCGTGAAAGTCGTCGGGAGTCCATTTGGTCTAGCTCCGAATGCAATGTTGACGCCGTGGTCTGAAGCTTAGCTCCGGATCGGCACAAGTCAATGAAATACGGACTTCGAGCCGCGCACGCGGGACCTTTTCGCGAGACGGGCTTGTGCTTCCGGCGAAGGGTCGTGGGGCTTGGAGAGGACGCCCGCGATGATCATCGGCGACGGGGCGCGAGGGAATGACACGGTCGGGAGATAATGCCGCGCTCATGGTCCGGATCCTTTCTGTGGTGATTCCCGCCTTCAACGAGCGGAAGACGATCGAGGAGCTCCTCGGGCGCGTCACGGCGGCGCCGTTGCCGGCGGGGATCGCGCTCGAGATACTGGTCGTGGACGACGGTTCGACGGACGGCACGCGCGAGGTTCTGCGGGAGATCCTGGCGGGTCGGAAGCCCGAACTTCCGCCGCTGCGGGTTTTCGAGCAGCCGGAAAACCGCGGCAAGGGAGCGGCCATCCGGCGCGGATTCGCCGAAGCGACGGGGGAGTGGATCCTCGTTCAAGACGCCGATCTCGAATACGACCCGCGCGACTATCCGAAGCTGCTCCAGCCCGTGCTCGAAGACGGCGCCGATGTCGTTTTCGGATCGCGGTTCGCCGGCGGGCCGCATCGCGTGCTGTTCTACTGGCACTATCTCGGCAACCGGTTTCTCACCACCGTCTCCAACATGTTCTCCGATCTCAATCTGTCGGACATGGAAACCTGTTTCAAGCTTTTCCGGCGCAGTCTGCTCGACGGCGCGACGCTGCGGTCGAACCGGTTCGGCATCGAGCCTGAGCTCACGGCGCTCTTCGCCCGGCGGCGCGCGCGGATCTACGAGGTGCCCATCTCGTACCACGGCCGAACGTATTCCGAAGGGAAGAAAATCGGCTGGAAGGACGGCTTCGCCGCCCTCTGGGCGATCGTCCGCTACAATCTCTTCGCGTGACCGTCCTCGGCTCCGAATCCGGAATCTCCGCTTCGAAAATCGGCCCCAGTCCGGAGGCGACTGCCGGCGGTTCCGGCAGAATCGCCGGCACGGGCGCGCTCGCCCGTCTCGAGGCGAACATCGCGCGGGTCTTCAAGGGCAACACCGAAGCGGTGCGCCTGGCGATCATCTGCCTGCTCGCGCGCGGGCACATGCTGATCGAAGACGTTCCCGGCGTCGGCAAGACGACTCTTGCGCAGGCTCTCGCGCGCTCGCTCGGTCTCGAGTTCCAGCGCATTCAGTTCACGAGCGACCTCCTGCCTTCCGACATTCTCGGCGTTTCGATCTACCAGCAAAAGCAGGAACGCTTCGAGTTCGTTCCCGGGCCGATCTTCGCGAACATCGTCCTGGCGGACGAGATCAATCGCGCGACACCGAAGACGCAGTCTGCGCTGCTCGAAGCGATGAGCGAGCGCAAAGTCTCCATTGAACGTCAGCGGCTGCCGTTGCCCGAGCCGTTTCTCGTCCTCGCAACCCAGAACCCGCACGAATATCTCGGCACGTTTCCGCTGCCCGAATCGCAGCTCGACCGCTTCGAAATGTCGATCCGCCTCGGCTACCCGGCGCGCACGGCGGAGCGGGAGCTCCTGCTCTCGGGCGGCGTCGAGCGCGAGCTCGAAGCGCTGCAGCCGGTCGTGTCGGGGCAGGAGATCCGGGATCTTCAGGCGCAGGTGCAGCGCGTCCGCGTGGCCGAGAAGCTCGCCGACTACATTCTGAGTCTCGCGGAATCGACCCGCCGCAGTGAGGAGTTTCAGCTCGGGATCTCCACCCGGGGAGCGCTCGGGCTCTATCGTGCGGCGCAGGCGCTGGCCCTCTTCGAGGGCCGGGATTTCGCCGTGCCGGACGACGTTCAGCGCCTCGCCCCGGCGGTGCTGGCACATCGTGTGGTGCTGCGCCGAGGCTCGGGCGGACTCGAAGCGGCGCGCCGCGCCGTAGAAGTGCTGATTCACGGCACGCCGCTGCCGATCTGACGCCACGCGTGGCTCGACCCGCCCTCGCTCCGACCCCTCCGATCGCTCCGAAGACCGCACCCGCAGAGGGCGATGTCGGTGCCCGCAGCGGCGGCGATGCCGGGGGAGCGCGGTCCACGCTTCGAGAGCGCTTCGAAAGCCTGCAGGAGCGGCGCGGGCGGCGCGGAATTCCCGAAGGCATCCGCATCACGAAGGTGGGACTCTGGTTCGTGCTGCTCACCGTCGTCGTGGCGGCGGCGGCGACCAACACGGGCAACAACGCGCTGTACCTCGTCCTCGCTTGCATGCTCGCGCTGCTGCTCGTTTCGGGAGTGGTGTCGCGACTCAACCTGCAGCGATTGACGGTGACGGTCGATTCGCCGGGCGACCTTTTCGCCCGACGGCCATTCCACCTGCCGTTCACGATCACCAATGACAGCCGGCGCTGGTCGCGATGGCTGCTGCTGTTTTCGGTCGCCGTCAAAGGTCCGGCGCGGCTGGTGCCGCATCTGCCCGCCGGAAAAAGCGCGCGCGGGCACCTCGAGCTTCTCCTGCCGAAGCGCGGCCGGCACCGGATCGAATTCGCGCACTTCTCGTCGCTCTTCCCGATCGGACTTTTCCGCAAGGGAATGCGTTACCGCCTGGGGCTCGAGCTGCTGGTCTTTCCGGAGCTCTTCGCCGCCGGCGCCATCGAAATTCAGCCGTCGGGACTCGCCGGTGACGAATCGGCGAACCGCGCCGGATGGGGGCACGAGCTGCATGCGCTCCGCAGCTATCGCGCGGGTGACGATCCGCGCGCGATTCACTGGAAGAAGTCGGCCCAGACCGGCGCGCTCGTCTTCATGGAGCGCGCGAGTGAAGAGAGCCGCCGGCTGTCGATCGTCTTCGACAACGCCACCGGTCGCCTCGCCGACGCTGCGGCGGAGAACCGCTTCGAACACCTGGTGAGTGAAGCCGCGACGGCGGCGGTCGATCATCTCGCGCGGGGCTTCGAGGTGGAGCTGATCTCGCGCGAAGGGACGCTCGCCTACGGCACCGGCGGACGCCACCGTCAGGCGATTCTCGAGCAGCTGGCCGTGATCGGGCCGCGCCCGCGGCAGCGCGCGGAGCTCGCGTCGGCCGACCCGGCGACACGCTCGCTGCGTCTTTCTTTCAAGGCCGACCGCGCGTGACTTACGCGCGCGAGAAACGCCTCCTGCTCGGTTTCGCCGCGCTCCTGGCACCGCTGCCGCTGCCTCTCAACCAGATGCTCGAGTGGTCGGTGCTGCTGCTCTATGAGATCGCGGTCGTTCTGTTTCTGGTCCGCGCCGCGCGGGGCGCCGACGCGGTCGCCGGAGCGGACGACAGCGGACGCTGGCTGTCGAATCGCGCCCTCAATCTTCTCGGACTGGGCTATCTGCCGGTTCTGGTTCTGGACATCGCAGCCAACGGCCGGATCCAGACGCTCCGCCCGGTGCTTCACCTGGCGCTCTTCGGAGTTCTCGCGAAGCTCTGGTCGTTGCGCGAAGAGAAGCAGAAGTGGCAGACCTGGATGGGCATCTTCTTCCTCTTTCTCGCGGCCATGGCGACGAGCGTTCACCCTTCGGTGGTGCTCTATCTCGTCGTCTTTCTCGGTCTCACCGTCGTGCTGATGCTGCGCTTCGTCTATCTGCACGTCCTCGCGAGCTTCGGTCATCGCGACGCGTCGCCGCCAGAGCTTCCGGTGCGCCGCTTTCTCGCCGGCGCGATTCTCGCGACGCTTGTGCTGGCGGTGCCGCTCTTCGCGCTCCTGCCGCGGATCCGGTCGCCCTACATCATGGCTGCGGGCGGCGGTGGCGGTCAGCTCGAGGCGCGGGCAGGATTCTCCGATGCGATGAGTCTCGATCTCATCGGGCGGATCCGCGACAACCGGGAGATCGCGATGCGCCTCAATTTCACCGGCGCGACGGCGCCGCCGGGCGCGATGCGATTCAAGGCGGCGACATATGACATCTGGGAAGGCCGCACGTGGCGTCGCAGCGAGCGCGCCCGGACTCTCCGGCGCAATCCCAAGGAGGACGTCTTTCATCTCGCTCCCAGCGCGACGAATCCGCGCTCCGCGAGCGTGCAGATTTTCCTCGAGCCGTTGCGATCCAACAGCCTGATCCTGCCGATGGAGTCGGTGAGCGTCGGCCTCGACCTCGCCGCGATCGATCTCGATCGCGGAGGCGCGATTTTTCTCAAGGGAATGCCCGGCGCCGTGCTCGAGTACCGGGTGGAGCTCGGCGCGACGGAGATCTCGCTCGCGCCGCCGCCGCTCGCGCCTCTTTCGTCCGCGCCGCCGCTGCCCACGTCGAACGTCCCAGCGGGAAGTCCGACCACAAGCGCAGCGCCGGCGGGCCCTGCGCCGTCGGCTCCTGGACTCCCATCGCGCGTCGCGGGCAGCCTTGTGGCTCCGGATCCGCCGGTCGAGAATGCCCTCGATCTTGCCGGCGTCACGCCGCGGATAGCCGAGCTCGCCGCCGGATGGGCGGGCGCGGGAACTCCCCTCGAGCGCGCGCGCCGGATCGAGCGCCATCTGCTGTTCGAGTATGGCTACACCCTCGAGTTCATCGGCCGCGGCGGGAACCAGCCGATCGAGAATTTCCTGTTCGTCGCGAAGCGCGGCCACTGCGAATACTTCGCGTCGGCGATGGTCCTGCTGCTGCGGTCGCAGGGAATTCCGGCGCGGCTCGTCACCGGTTTCTACGGCGCCGAATACACAGCATGGGAGCGGTCGTGGGTCGTGCGCCAGTCGAATGCCCACGCCTGGGTCGAGGGTTACGTGCCGGAAAAAGGCTGGATCGTTTTCGATCCGACGCCTCCCGTCGGACGACCCTCGAGCGAGCCGGCTTCGCTGCTCGGCACCGCGCGCGAGGCCTGGGAGTTCGTCCTTTTCCGCTGGGATCGCTACGTCATCTCGTTCGATTTCTACGACCAGGTGGGCATTTTCTTCCGCGTTCGTTCCTACCTGGACCAGTTCATGCGGCAGCTCTTCGCAGCCACCGACCGGACTCCGAAACGGCTCGCGAGCGAACCGGCACCGGCAGCGCCGACGGGAACTGGAGCGGACGCGTCTTCCGCGGCGACGGGCCGGTGGCGGAACCGATGGCTCTGGGCGGTCGTCGCCGCCTTCGTCGTCGCGGCGATCGGGGCCGCCCTCGTTCTCCGCCGCCGCGAACCGTGGAGCGCGACGCGTGTCTACGTGCGCCTGCGCGCGGCGCTCGCCGGGTCGGGCCTCATGCCGCCGGCCTGGCTCGGCCCGCTGGCACTCGCCGAGTTCGCCGAACGCCGCTTGCCCGAGGCCGGCCCGGCGACGGCGCGCCTGATCGCCGGCTATCTACGGGAGAGCTTCGCCGGCGAAGCGTCCAGTGCGGACGGGATCGAGTCCCTGCGAGAGGATCTCGCCGAAGTCGAGCGCCTCGCGAATCGGGCGCTTGCCGAGAGTCGGCGGGCGAATCGTCGCGGGGGCCGGCAGAAGCGAAAGACGATTCGCTGAACCGATCGAGAGCGGACGGAGCTTCCGCTGGAGTTCCGACCTCGGACGTTTCATTGGCGCGAGAGTTATAGAATCGCTTTCACGCTTCGCCTTCGAGGAAGGGATCCGAAATGGGCTCGTTCGATCGCATTCAGACGCAGCTCGGCGCCGACGCCGAGTCTCTCCTGTCGTTCACCTGCAAGGGAATTCCGAAGGAGAGAATCCGGATCCCGGCCGCCGACCACGTCAGCGAGAGCTTCGGTGGTTCCGATCGCAACGCCCAGGTCATGGTGAATCTCGAGCGCATTCACTCCCACGGCCGCCTCGGAGGATCAGGTTATCTGTCGATCCTGCCGGTCGACCAGGGAATCGAGCACTCCGCCGCGGCGTCGTTCGCGCC
>JBDTQG010000042.1:0-26516 GCA_039932315.1 Thermoanaerobaculia bacterium | reverse complement strand
GGGAGTTCTGCTCGCGCTCGCGACTCTCGTGACCGAGGACCTCACCTGCATCGCCGCCGGCCTCCTCGTGTCGCACGGCAAACTTTCATTCGTCGTCGCCACGATCGCCTGCCTCATCGGCATTTTTCTCGGCGATCTCGCACTCGTCGGCATCGGCAGGCTTCTCGGCCGACGCATCCTCGAGCGCGCGCCGTTCCGTTGGGTGCTGACGCCGCAGGCGCTGGAACACAGCGAGCACTGGTTCACGGCGAAAGGCGCGCGCGTCGTCCTCGCCTCTCGATTCGTCCCGGGGAGCCGCCTGCCGCTCTTTCTCGCCGCCGGCATCCTGCGCGCACCGTTCGTCCGGGTTGCGGTCGCGCTCGCGCTGGCCGGAGCTGTGTGGACGCCGATTCTCGTCGGCCTCTCCGCCTGGGCCGGAGCGGCCGTGATCGAGCGCCTGCACTCTTACGAGCGTGTGGCGCTGCCGGCGGTCGTCGCCGCCGCGGCGGTCGTCTTTCTCTTCGTACGCGGCATCGTTCCGCTGTTCACCTGGCGCGGCCGGCGTCTGCTTCTCTCCCGCTGGCGCCGGCTCACGCTCTGGGAGTTTTGGCCCGCCTGGCTTTTCGAGCTCCCTGTCGTCGCCTACTGGCTTCGGCTCGGACTCCGGTTCCGCCACCTGACGCTCTTCACCGCGGCGAATCCCGGCATTCCTGCCGGCGGCTTCGTCGAGGAATCGAAGAGCGCGATCCTCAGCGGGCTGTCCGGCAGGCAAGGGGACGCGGATGCATCCGACGAGACTGCACCGCGGATCGCGCGCTTCCAGTGCGTCGAGATCTCCGGCGACTCCCCGGCCCGGGCGGCACAGGTGCTGGAAGCCATGCGCGCGTCCACACTTTCGTTGCCGGTCGTCCTCAAACCCGACGTCGGCGAACGCGGCCGGGACGTCGCCGTGGTGCGCTCGGTCGAGGAGATCACCGCTTTCCTTCTGAACTTCACCGGCACGCTGCTGGTGCAGGAATACGTCGCCGGAGAGGAGTTCGGAGTCTTCTACGTGCGGCGACCGGAAGAGACGCATGGCACGATCTTCTCGATCACCGGAAAACGTTTCCCCGCCGTCGTGGGTGACGGCAGGCGGCGCCTCGAGGAGCTCATCCTCGCCGATCCGCGCGCGGTCTGCATGGCGCCGCTCTATCTCAAGGCGAATCTCGCCCGGATCGACGACGTCCCCGCCGCCGGCGAAAGCGTGCAGCTCGTCGAAATCGGCAATCATTGCCGCGGTACCGTTTTCCTCGACGCGCGCGACCTGGCGACGCCCGAGCTCGCTGCGGCGATCGACCGCTTCGCCCGGCGATTCTCCGGTTTCTGTTTCGGACGCTTCGATCTTCGAGTGCCTTCGGTCGCCGATTTCCGCGCCGGGAGGAATCTCCGGATCCTGGAGCTCAACGGCGTCACTTCGGAAGCGACCCACATCTATGCGCCAGGGGCGAGCCTCCTCGAGGCCTACCGGACGCTTTTCGCCCAGTGGCGGCTGGCGTTCGAGATCGGCGCGGCGAATGTCGCCCGCGGGGCGCAGGCCACGGGCGCGCGCGAGCTCTTCCGGCTTCTCCGGGAGCGCCGGCAGCGCCAGCACCGCGGGCGCCGCTTTGCTACCATCGCCGTCGCCCCATCGCCGAAGGCAGACCTGTCGCCGAAGCCGTCGTCCCAGTCCTCTCATTCGGCGCTGAAAGAGCCTTCGGTTCCGCGCCCGCACCCCGACCCGGAGTGATGCCCATGTACCTTTTGTCCATTCTGAATCGCCGGACCCGCCGAAACCTCCGTTCGACTTGCTGCTGGATCGCCGGCGCCGCCGGACTCGCGGTAGTCACCGCGGGCGGCGCGGCGGCGGCGTCCGCCGCGCCGGTGACCCTGCCCTCCGCTCCGCCGACGGCTCTCGGTGCGACGGCGTCCGGCGTCCCTCAGTTCAGGATGCCCGAGGGGGAGCCGACGAAGCTGACACCGGCGCCGGCGCCAGCGACGGCTCTCCCGGCAGTGCCGCCCGCCACGAACGCGCCGGTCCACGTCCCGGATGCCGCAAAGGATGGCGCGAAGACCGCGAAGCCGGTGAAGCCAGGGAAACCCGAACCGGCTCCTGCAGCGCCGAGCGTGCCCTCCAAGCCGACGCCGATGCGCGGCGAGGGGAAGGTCTCGGCGGAGAGCCCGGTCGCGTTTCTGTTCGACGTGGAAAAAGCGGCCAGCTACTCGATCTCGGTTTCGTCGCCACGGAGCGCCGCCCGCCTGGCGATCTTCCTCAACGGCTCGAAGACTGCCGAGCTCGGAACGGAGCCGTTCGCGGGCGCCATCCGATGGACCAGCAACCTTGCACCCGGCGACAAGGTGAAGATCGTCGTTCTGACTCAGGGTCCGGAGATCCCGTTCCGCGTCGAGACGAGCACCGAGCTCGGCTCGATGTAGGGGATCGGTGGTGCTCCTCGGGAAGTCGAGAGTTTTCGCCTTCAGCCGAAGAACAGCCGCCGCGCGCGGGGAGAGAGCGCGTCGACGTCGAACAGGATGAAGAAGTCGATGGTCTTGAAGCGCCGGTCGATGACCGGCGGTCCGCAGGTCCTTCCGGCGTAGCGCAAATAGATTTCGAACAGCGGCGGCAGCTCGATTGTCTGCGCCGCCTGCGGATTCGGATCGGCGCCCTCCCAGACGCATTCGTAGCCCGGCATGGCTCCGACTTCGATGTCCTTGCGGACGAGCTCCTTGCGCTCGAGATAGTCGAGCACATGCTTGCCGTCCCACGGATCCTGCGATGTCAGGGAACAGGGACCGAAAAGGAAGCGCTTCCGGTTGTGCCCCATGTAGAGCGCCAGACCCTTCCACAGCAGGAACAGAACCGGTTTCAACCGATGCTCGACCGCGATGCAGGCCCGGCCGACCTCGACCGACTGCGCGACGATCTCCTCCGGCAGCTTCCGGAGCTCGAACTCGGTGCCGGTGTAGAAACCGCGGGTGGCGAGCGCCATCGCCGCCGTCTGGATGCGATACGTGCCGATCACGCGCCCGCTCGGACGGTGCTCCACCAGCAGATGATGGCACTGGGCATCGAACTCGTCCTGATCGCGACCGGTGAGAAACGACTCTTCGAGTCCTTCAAGGAGCTCGACGTTGAAGACGTCGAAACGCAGACGCAGGATCGCGTCGAGCTCTTCGACCGAAGAAGCGTAGCGGACGGCGTAGTTGCCTTCAGCGATCTCACCCGTTGGCAGCGACGCACGCGCTGACGGATAGGCGGCGAGCTCGGGCTGCTCCTCGACCAGGCTGGGGAGCGGAATCGCTTTGGGAAGGGTCACAGGGCCTCCGGAAGGGAGTGAATTCGCGGCCCGGGAAGTCTACTCCAGCGCCCGCGCACGCCCGTCGCAAAGGCGCTGCCGGCGGTGACAGCCGCGTGGCAACCGCGCGACGACAACGAGAAACGAAAAGCGCCGGACCAGCCTCTACTTTCGGTACTTCCACATCCGCGACTTGCCCTCGGCGAGCCACTCGATCGAGGTTGCAATCCGCTTGTCACGCGTCGCTTCGGTCTTCGCGTCGGCGATCCATTCGAGATACTCGCGCTGGTGGCTCGGCGGGAAGGCGTCGAAGGCCTTTCTTGCCACCCTGGACTTCGCCAGAGCGGTCCGGAACCCAGGGGTCATCTCGATCGCCGCGCGCACTTTCTTCGCTGGCGCCGGCGCCTTCTCTCCGCTCCGGTTCCGCTTCACCGCCTCGCGCACGAGCTTCACGATCGTCGCATCCTTCGGGAGCCCGGCAAGACCGGTGATGCGTCCGAACTGACCCATCGCCTCACCCTCCTTGCCCGTCGGCTCGGGCCGCCCGCCCTTCCAGAAGCCGAAGGCGCAGTGCGCCTTGAAGGCGGCCAAATGGCAGACGATCCCCTCGAGCTCGAAGAAGGGCATGCCCCACTTGATCGTCTCGCCGATCTCCGGTTCCGCGCGATGAATCAGTGTGCGCAGATGCTCGAGGACCGGCTGCGCGAACGGCGCCGCCTTCGCGATGTAGCCGTCGACTCTCGGGTCTTTTTTCGACACTGCCCCTCCTCTGCCGGAAATCAGTCCTCGGACGCTTCCGTCATCCTCGCCGGTCCATAGGCTTTGCGCCCGCCGCGCAGAAGCCGGCGATCTTCGATCGACGAGGCGGTGAGGATGCGCGACATGTCGACCGCGCGCGCCGCCAGCTCACGCGCCGCCTCGTGCAGGTCCACGGAGTCGCGAACCACGGCGATGTTGCGCTCCATGTCCTCGGCATCCCAGCCGCGCGAATGTGCGATGTACGGATACTGGGGAAAGACGCAGCCGATCTCGGCGAAGAATCCGAGCATCTGCCCCGCCACCGCCTGCACGTTGTCCTGTCCGCCGGTGATGATGAACGCCGCAACCTTGTTTTTGAGCAACACGCGGTTCGCGAGCGTGATCTGGTTCTGGATGCAGTTCATGCGCTCGACCATCTTGTAGTAAAGCGCCGAAGCCGAGCCCCATCGGATGGGCGTCGAAACGAGGATGACATCCGCCCAGTGCACGATCGCTTCGTAGACCTGGTCCAGCTCGTCGGTCGCATCCATCTGCGTGATCGAGCACGGCCACGTGCAGGCCTTGGCGCTCTTCGAGTAGTAGCCCTCGCAGTTGCGGAATGAAAGCTGATTCAGCTGGATCAGCTTGTGCTCGCAATCGAGCGCGGAACCCGAGTGACCCAGCGCCGCCGAGAGCAGCTCGTCCGAGGTTGAAAATCGCGGAAGATCCCGGTTCATCGCCGTCGTCGAGATGCCGACGACGCGGATCGGCCCGGGCTCGCGCTTCGGCGTTCGCGCGAGCGGATGCGGCTCGTGCGGCAGACGGCCACGCTTCGAGATCGCCTCGAGATTGACGAACAGGTGGCCGTCGCGCTCCTCGACCTCGTAGGCCGGCACCTGATCGGCTTCGAAGCCCGGTTCGCCCTCCCCCGTCGTGCAGTGGAACTTCCAACCGTGCCAGGGGCAGACGACGTATTCGCCGGAAAGTGTGCCGTCACCGAGCGGCCCTCCGACGTGATTGCAGATGCCGGAGATCGCGCCGAACCTGCCGTCCTTGTACGTCAGGGCGATGCGCGTGCGCTCGATGTTCAACGCCCTCACCGGGCGGTCGCGAAGCGGCTCGAGCGGACCAAGGTCGACCCATCTCGCCGGCGCCATCGATCCGTCTCTTCCCGCGGTCGTCGCGTCCGTCATCGCTTCCTCCGCTTCGTTCCGGCTCTCCCCGCGAGTCTAACCGGGGCGAGGCGAATTCGGAGCGGGAAGATTTGACGCGCCTCCCGCCGCGAGATCCTCATCGCGGTGGGAAACGAAGCTTCAGAGCGGCAGCTTCGCCGCCAGGATGTCGACCTTCTCGATCGACGGCGGCGCCGACATGAGCTCCGGCCATTTGGCGCGCAGAATGTCGGCGACCTTGCCGGTGATGTGCGCCTGACGTCCGGCTTCGTTCGGAAAGGCGTCGAAGATTCCGAAGGAGGACGGCCCGAGCTGAATGCCGAACCAGGCGATGGTCCCGCTCTCCTCCCGGATCAGCGGCAGCGCCGACTTCAGAAACTCGGCGACGTCCGCCTCTTTTCCCGGCTTGGCTTCGAGGCGCACCAGCAGACCGACGTGGACCATGGACTCTCCTTTCGAGAAGAACTTCGAGGTCGGGAGCCTACGTCGGATGAGACCGCGATCCGCGGTGGCGCCAGCGGCATGACTCAGAGCCTGTCGGAAATCGGAAACCTTGAGGATCGGTTGCAGGCCGTCGGCGTCGAAGCGCGGAAACGCTGCCGCGGCCGGCGGCGGGGATGGAGCGGCTTGTGCGGCAGTGCCGCGAAAGGACCCGATCAGGGAAAGAAGGCCGAAAGCTGCGAGGACGAGAATCGGACCGGGCTTCCCGCAAAGCGCGCGCATGAAGAGAGTTACAACCCGGCGCCAGAAAGGTTACCGGTGGAGGCCGGCGTGCCGCACGCCCGCGAAAGGATTCAGTCAGGGAAGTAAGCCAAACTCGACAAGAGTGAGGGTCCGTCTGGAGCTTCAGACAACCGTGCGCAGGTTGGTGGTCGACCTCGTCACCAAACGGGTGGCCTCGGGGCGACGGATGCGCTGCACCGCCGCGAAAAGATTCAGTAAGGGAAAGAAAGAAAGCGACATGAGCAAGGGTCCGTCTGGAGCTTCAGACAACCGTGCGCAGGTTGATGGTCGACCTTCGTGAGGAAGGATCGACCCTGTCCGCAGGCAACCGCTCGGCGGAAGTCTCGGCCGCGGCGCACCTGCCGGCCCCTCTCTTACCGGGCCTTTCGCGCGGGTGACCTCGAGGACTCCTGCACAGGGCGCAACTTCACCGGGCCGGCTCCGTTTTGGAAATCCTTCTTCGTCGCTGCAGCTTTTATCTTCTTTTCATCTTTTTCTTCACCGAAGCTTTTTTCTTCACCGAAGCTCTTTTCTTCAATGAAGCAGCTCTTTTTTCGATCTCAGGCACCCTGCGCCTTCGGCGCGTCGGGTCCAAAGCGCCCCACTCCTTCGCCAGGCAGCCGTAGAGATGGGTGTCGTACGGACGGCCGCTCTCGCCATCGATCCAGCGCTCGCGCAGCGTGCCTTCGCGCACGAAACCGAGGCGCTCGAGGAGGCCCCACGACGCGGCGTTCGCGGGATTGACCTCGGCCTCGATGCGGCGGATTCCCATGGTCTTGAAGAGGTACTCGCAGGTCGCTGTGACCGCTTCGCGCATGAGACCCTGGCCCCAGCTGCGCCGTCCGAGAACGTATCCAATCTCGACGCGTCCGCTTCCCGGGTCGTATCTGAAGATCAGCATCGTGCCGACGACCTTCCCGTCGCTCCTCCGCTCGAGAACCAGGTGGCGGCCCGTGCCGGCGACGCCGAGCGCCGCCATTTTTTCGAGCCAGGCCGAGGCATCGTCGATCGATTCCCAGGTTGCGTACGGAAGGAACCGCGTCACCGCGGGATCGCCGTTGATCTCGAGGAGATCCTTCCGGTCTTCGACCCTCGGCGGCCGCAGGCGCAGAAGCGGAGTGGCAATACTGGCGACTTTTCCAAGAGAGCCGAGCGTCATGGCAGGAGCCTATCGCCGGTTTCCGCACCCTCTGGAACCTTCGTCCGGCCGGACCCGTGGAACAGTTGGCGCTGCCGAAAGCTCACTGCTGGTCGACCTCCACTTTCTCAGAGCCAGGTGGCCGAGATGGGCAACACCGCCATCCGCGAAGCGACGCGCCTCGGTGGCGTCGAGATCGTCCAGCTCCTGCGCGACGCCGGTGCCGATCCGACGATCCCCGGCTGGATAGGCATCTCCGCCGCCGATCAGGCCTACCTCGAAGTGAACGGTGGCCTCGACTCCGCAGCTGCCCGCGAGCTGCAGCGGATGTTCGCGGGTTTTCCGTCGCGCGCCAGGGAACGTCTCGAAAAGCGTTAGTTCACGCGGCGAGCCCGGGGGCCGGTCGATCGCCGCAAGAGGGTGCCTCATGGCCCAGACAGAAGGCGCGCCGCCGTCCGCTCCCGCCGCAACGGAGTCCCGCGGGCCGATCGTTTCTCCATATCGTGTCCCCCGATCGTGTCCCACCATCGTGTCCCCGGCGTTTGTCCCTTGGCGGGGGTGAAAGGCGGTTACTGGGATGAGCTCCCAGGAGATCCCCATGCGGCTGCGCCTTCGATTTCGTCCGATCCTCGTCGCCTCCATCGGGGCCATGCTCGCGCTTGTGCCGCTGGCTGGTCTGCACGCCGTCGACGGTACCCTCGACACCTCGTTCTGGACCGACGGCAAGGTCTACTTCTCGCCGGCGGGGTCCTACCAGGTCGAAAAGGTCCTGATCGCGCCGGACGGCTACCGGGTGGTGGTCGGGACGGTCGACGACCCCGGCACCGGAGAGCAATGGTTTTGGAAACGGATCGGCGACGCCTCCGCCGGGACAACCTGCTTGTTCTTCCCGCCCGGCGGCGCGACTCAGGGGCGCGGGCTCGCCGCCCAGTTCGACGGCGCCGGGCGGCTCGTCGTCGCCGGCTCCGCGCGCTATGGCAGCGACCGGCTGGCAGTGGCGCGATTCAGCTATCCCGACTGCATGCTCGACGACAATTTCGACGGCGACGGCTTCTACACACTCGACCTGCCGGGAGGCAGCGAGGAGATCCAGGCGATGGAAATCTCGCCGATCGGGATTCTCACGTTCGGAGGCTACCTGCACACAGCGCTCGGGAACGACATGGTCGTCCTCCAGCTCACGGACAACGGAGCCCCGGTCTCCGGCTTTTCCGGCAACGGCTGGCTGACGCTCGACGTCTCCGGCGCTCAGCTCGACGACGCCGTGAAGGGAATCGCGGTCGACGCGCAGAATCGTGTCGTCATCGGCGGATCGACCGCCTACGGGGCGTCAGGCGACAACGCCGACTTCATCGCGGCCCGCTTCACCTCCGCGGGCGTGCTTGATCCGACGTTCGACGGCGATGGCATCGCGCGCGTCGCTTTCGACCTCGGCGGCGGCGATCTCGTTTACGACGACGTCTTCGCCATGGCGCTCGATCGCGCAACCGGCGCCGTCATCCTGGCCGGCTCGGCGCAGACATTGAACACCACCGATCTCGCCATCGTTCGCCTCACATCGTCGGGTCAGCCGGACACAAGCTTCTCGGGCGACGGCAAGGTGAACAACAACTTCGGCTTCGCGGCGATTCGCCTGAACGCCCTCCTGCTCGACGGCCTCGGCCGCATCACCGTCGCCGGCCGCGCCGAGCCGTTCTCGGGCTCCGGTGGGCGCGACTTCATCGCCGCGCGATTCACGCCCGCCGGATCGGTGGACACCAGCTTCTCGGGGAACGGCTGGATGAAGGTCGGTTTCGATGCCGGCCCGGCGACCTACGTTGCCGACGAAGCACGCGCGGCGACTTTGGATGCCGGCCGCCTCGTCCTCGCCGGCACAGCCGAGCTCGACACCGATTTCCGCACCGGGATCGCCCTGGCGCGACTCGAGATCGCGCTGATCTTCGCTGATGGCCTGGAGCGCGGCAACGTCCTCGCGTGGTCGGACGCGTCGGGCTCCGGGCCTTAGGGCGCGGCGGCAGGGCGCTCCGCGAGGCCGCGCGAAGCGCAGAGGCTGGCGACTGCGGCGCGGAGTTCCGCGCACGATGCAGGCGCCACCGCTGCGCGTTTACCGATCTCCGGAATCGCCGGCGCGGGCGATCTGGAGCTCGAGGCGCTTCACCTCGCGCAGCACGCGATTCGATTCCATCCGCAGCCAGAACCAGATCTTGAGATAGCCGGTCATCACCACGAGAAGCGCCGCCGCGGTGCCCCATCGTGCGGCACTGAGCGCTTCCCGCGCCCCGGCGAACCTCCAGCCGCAATAGAGCGCGGCGAGAAACAGCCAGATCGTCACGACGGACGCCAGGAGTGCGAGGCCACCCATGGCGCCACGGTAGACGCCGAGCCACTGATGGAGCAGTCCCTGCTCGCCAAATTTTTCGAGAATGGCGTGGTCTTCCGCGCCGAGGGCCTCTTCGATTTTCCGATCGAGATCATCCATGACTTTCTCCTTTCAGAGTGGAACGCAGTTTTGTCCGTGCATGCATCAGGCGGGTCTTCACCGTGCCCACCGGGACACCCGTTGCCGCGGCAACTTCCGCGACGCTCAGGTCCTCGAGATAGAACAGTGCGACCGCCGCCCGTTGGTCCGGCGGGAGTGAAGCGATCGCTTTCGCGAGTGGTTGGGCGTCGGCTGCCGCCTCCATGCGTGCCGGCGCGTCGTCCACGGTTCGACCCTCAGCGCTCACCGCAGCATTCAGTCTTCGCCCCCGCGATCGCTTGCGGATCGCATCCGCCGCGCGGCGCGAGACGATGCGATAGGCCCAGGCGGGAAAGAGAGCCACGTCGTCGAGCCTCGCGAGCCCGCGGACGATGTCGGCCCAAGCGTCCTGCACGACGTCCCGCGCCGCTTCGACCTCGCCGATCAGGCGGTAGGCGTGGGAAAGGAGCTTCGGCTGCCAGCGCTCCGCCAGCCGCCCGAACGCTTCCCGGTCCCCGGCGCGCGCGGCGGCGGCTAGATACTCGTCGAGGAGGCGGGCGGCCGACCGGTTCATTTCCTTTGACTCCCCTGCTCCTGGACTTTCATTCGAGAATAAGGTCGCTCCCGATGTCGGACCGGTTCAAACGAAACAGGAAGCTTTCAGAATCCGGGACGAAACTTCCGCGCTTCCTGTCGAATGAGGCGAGAAGGAGACCTCAGAAGAAGGCAGGCATTCCTCGGCAAGGGCGCCGGATGCGAGGCGCTACGGTGTGGTCCCGGGATTCCCGACCGCTTCCTGTCGCACGATCGTTTCGTGCAGGCGTCCGATGGGAACGCCGAACAGCGTGATCGTGCCCACATTGTCGATCGTCCGCCCGTCGGGGCGAAGCTCGAGCCGTTGAGTCATCACGATCGGCCCTTTGACGCGATATCGCAGCCGGAGACGGCTGCCCTCGCTCGATCCCGCGACTCGACCTTCAGCGTCGCTGACCGAGGCCTGGTAGCGATGCGGCGCACCGGCATCGATCAGCCAGAAGCGGGTTTGCGGTTTTTTTCCAGCGAAGGTCACCGTCTGATCGAGTCGGAATGTTCCATCCGCTTGATCGTAACCGTAGCTTTCGACATGAAAGGACTGTTTCTTGCCGAGCAGCATCGTCAGCGAGCCGTCCCCTTCGCTGTGCCCGAGAAACCCCTCCCGCGGCGAGAGCTCCGGCGGGCCTTCCGCACCGTGCAGCGCACCTGTCGAGAGCGCCGACAGAACCAGAGCCGAAAGGAGCGCTCCCCACGCTGTCGAGCGGAGCTCTCTTCTTCCTCCGCGCCGGTCGACCCGATCGCACGGCGGTAGCCAGCGATCTTTCGGCCGCCACTCCAAGGCGATCATCTGCGTGCGGCCGACGTCGACACCCATCACGCTCAGGGTCTCGAACGGTTTCGGTTCGCACCGCAGCGGCGTCTTTGCGTCGTCGCTCGTCGTCATTTCAATCCCTTGAATCGGCGGTCGACCAGAAGTAGCCTTCGCGGAGGGGGAAATCAGCCCTTCCGTGCGGCGTCGATTCGCGCGACATCGATCTTCTGCATCGTCATCATCGCCGCGAAGGCGCGCTGCGCCTCTTCGCCACCGGCTGCCATCGCTTCCGTGAGCGTGCGAGGGGTGATCTGCCAGTTGAGCCCCCAGCGATCCTTGCACCAGCCGCAATCGCTCACTTTGCCGCCATTGTCGACGATCGCGTTCCAGTACTTGTCGGTTTCTTCCTGATCGTCTGTCGCGATCTGGAATGAGAAGGCCTCGGTCTGGGGGAAACTCGGGCCGCCATTGAGGCCGAGGCACGGAGTTCCGAAGACGGTGAATTCGACCGTCAATACCTGTCCCTTCTTGCCGCCGGGAAAATCGCCCGGCGCCTTGTGGACGGCGGTGACTTTGCTGTTCGGAAACGTCGCCGCGTAAAACTCCGCCGCTTCCTGCGCATCCATGTTGTACCAGATACAGATGGTGTTCTTCGGAATCATGTTCGCTCGCTCCTTGTGAAAGATTCGCTTATTCCTGTGGATCGCTATCCGCCGAGACTGTTGGATCCGTCGAAACGGGTGACCGGTTCTCTCATTGAGGCGCCGACTCCCAGAAAGCGCGGATCTCGATCGCTCCTTTGGCGCGCGCGCATGGCGTCTTCGCGACGAGCTCGACGGCTTCGGCGAGATCTTTCGCTTCGAGGATCGAGAAACCGGCGAGCGGAATATTCGCTTTTGCAAACGTCCCGTTCGTCGTCTTTGTCGCACCGTCCCACGCGGTGACCGTGGTCACCCCTGTCTGCACCGCCGACATGAACGTCCCACGCTTTCGCAACTTCTCGTCCTGCGCCAACAGCTCCTGCTGCAACTCACCGGGAGTCTCCTTCCAGTCTTTCTCGGCTCCGTAAGCCAGGCAGAGGAATTTCACGGAAGTCCTCCCGGCGCATTTGTGCATTCGTTCCCGTCGCACCCCTTGGAAGGCGCCCCGCAGTGCGGCATTCGACAAGGATCCGTGCCGTCGAGGTCGCGGGAGCCATCGGGGCAACGGAAGCGGCGCGCGGCGAAGAATTCCCTCATCCTTTTCAGGAACTGCAAAGGAGGTACCAGAAGAGCCCTTTCGAGCCTTCGCCATCGGAAAGCATCCGTTCACTTCCGGCAATCGCCCACAGCGGTTCGGACAGCGACTCCACCCGGCGGCGCTACGGACAGGACTGGTTGAAGAATTCGACATCCCCGTTCGACGCGAACTGGCCGAGAGGGACGTTCACGGTCCGGGACGCGCAGACCTGGAGATCCTCCACCGTGTACCGGAGCGCCACGTTCGACGTCGAGCCGTAAAAGAACCAGTAAGCGTCGTTGAGCGTGCAGCCATTCACGACCTTCACCAGCAGCTCGAGGATCTGGGAGTTGAAGAAGTAGAAGAAGCCCGAGTCCGCGGTGTAGGCGAGTGCCACTCCCGGACCGCTCGCGCCCTCGAAATCGGTCCAGTCGACGCGCACGCGGAAACGGCCCGGCGTGCCCGAGCCGCCGGCGAGACAGAGCGTGTGGTCATCCGGCACACAGAAGGACGGTGTGCAGGTGCTGCCGGTGATCGTCACTGTCGTCGAGGACGGACTGCTCAGCGCTGCACCGCCGGTCGGCGAGGACAACGTCGCGATGAAGGTCTCGTCGGCTTCGGACGCCGCATCGTGGACGACCGGTACGTCGAAGCTCTTGTTCGAGCTGTCGCCGCTTCCCCAGGAAAGTGTGCCGCTCTCGCCCGCGTAGTCTCCCGGAGTCGTCGCGGTACCGTTCGCGGTGGCGTAGTGAATCGAGACCGGGCCCGTCGAGCCACCCGCGCGTTCGGCAGTAAGGGTCACCGATCCGATGCTTTCGGCGACCGACTTCGAGGACTGCGTGAACCGGATCGTTCCGGCGCCACCGCTGCCGCTTTCGAGCGGGGGACTGTTTTCGGCGAAGTACTCGTGACTGTCGGCATTCTGGACCGCGAGCGCAGGCTGCCCGCTCGCCAGATTCCTGCACGCGTTCTGGCCGTAGGCGTTGTCGTCCGTGCCGGCGACGACGTTGAAGTGCGACATCTCGTGAATGAGCGTTCCGGCCTTGGAGTCGGTACCGGTCGCCGGCGCCGGCCAGAAAGCGTTGCAGACGTAGATGGTGTACGGCTGGGTCGGAAAGACGTAGGCGTAGTACGACTCATCGCATCCGCAATCGACGGTGATCGGTGCACTCTGAAACGCGCTGCGAATCGCCGTGTAGTGACCGGAGACCGTATTGAAGCGTCCTCCGTTCTGAGCGCCGAACCAGGTGGTGAAGCGCGACCCGACGGTCGACGCGGTTCTGCCGTCGAGATAGCTCCTGGCGCCGCTCGCATAGTTGAGAGCGTTGGTCACCGCAGTGCCGACGGCACTCGACTCGCTGCTGGAGCAGTTGGGAGTCGCGAGTGAGCCGTCCCCGGCCGGCGCCGCAGCCGCGCTGAAATGCGGTCCGGAAGTCGGACCCTCGCGCCAGACGGCAACGGCGTTCGAGACGTTCGAGGCGTTCGAGGCGCTCGAAACAACCGGGTCCGCGATGGCGCCGCCCCTGTCCGCCGGATCGGCGCCGGTCGCGAGCCCCTCGAGCCTTTCGAGCCGGTCCGAGCGGAAGGCGACGACGTACTCGCCGCCATCCGCCATCTCGTAGTGTTTCGTCAGCTCGGTCACGCCGCGGAGAGAGGCGCCCGGCGCAAGCTCGACGAAATCGCCAGCGGTCGCAGGCGCTCGCTTCACCAGGCGCCCGAGATAGGCGACCGGCACTCCGTCTCGCGTCACTTCAAACAGATCGGCATCGAGCCTCGGGCCCGGCACGAGCCAGCGCGGAACCAGCAGCGTTTGCGCCGACGGATTGGAGATCGTCACCGTGGCCACCAGGTCGTCGTTGGCGCTGAGCCAGGTGGAGTCGAGCTCGAGCGTCGCGCGAATCTCCTCCGCCCGGAGGGCAGCCGCGGAAAGCGCAACAACCAGCACGAGCATCAGGAATTTACGCATGGGCACTCCCGCCGAAAGGGACGCCACGGAACTTTACAGGAGCGGTCGGCCCATCGGCTGATCTCGGGCACCATCCGGGCGGTGGGTCCGCGCGCCTGAGATAAGATCGAAGGGATCACTCACCGTAAGGAGCACGTCATGACGATTCATCGTTCCGCTCGGTTTTCCGCGCTTCGCACCCTCGGCCTCGTTCTCGCGACTCTGGCGCTGATCTCTTTCGCCGACGCCGCGAGCGCACAGTCCCAGGATTCGTTCCGGCTGGTGCCGGTGTCTCCTACCAGCCAGAACGTCGTGCTCGGAGACAGCGCGACTCTCGAGGTGCGGGTGCTCAACGCCAACGGCGGTCCGGCTCCGGGCGTGCAACTGACCTGGGAAGTCGTCTCGGCGCCCGGATCGCCGCGCGGAACGAGCGGAGCGCCCTCCCCGTCCGACGCCGCCGGCATCGCGCGCGCCCGGTTCGGATTCGGAGTCGTCGGAACCGTGACCATCCGCGCATCGTTCCGCGGATCGCAACCCGTGCTCTTCTCGATCACCGTCGGCAGCCTCGGCCAGCTGACCTCGGACAACAACACCCGGTCGTCGGCCGGCGGATCGCTCGACGACATCTGTTTCGAAGTCTTCAACAACGCCGACGGGTCGCCTCGTCCGAACCCGCGAGCGACGCCCCTCTGCGTTTTCATGACCGGCGTCCTCACGAACCAGGATCAGCGCACTGCAGCCCTCGTCGAGCTTTCGCCGACGGGGCTCGGCAGCGCGTCGAAGACGGCTGCCGCGAGCACCGGGCAACAGCAGGCGATCGTCGCCTCTCGTCTGGGCGCGCTGCGCGGCGGCGCCATGGCCGCGGGTCCGCAGATCTCCTGGTCGGCCGGCGGCTCCGTGATCGACGGACGAGTGCTCGCGTCCGCGCGGAGCGAGACCGAGCGTCGCGAGCGCCTGGGCGGTTCCGTCGACGCCGCCTTCCGCACCTTCGCAGGCCGGGGCGCGCGCAAGGGACCTGCGCAAGCCGCGGCGGGCGGCACGGCGGAGGCGGCGCGAGAGCGGCGCTGGGGCCTGTTCTTCACCGGACAGCTGCAGCAGGGCAAGCAGTCGGGCGATGTCGGTGACGAAACGGCGTTCGACTTCGACACCGCATCGGGAATTCTCGGCGTCGATTTCGCCGCGGGCGCGAACGCCTTTTTCGGCATCGCCGGCGGCTACGCCACGAACCAGACGGACCTTTCCGGCGGCGGCGGCAAGCTCGAGTTCGACGCCGAGAGTCTCACCGTCTATGGTGCCTGGCAGTCGACGAACGGTTCCTACCTGCAGGCCACCCTCGGATACGGTTCGACCGACTACGACCAGCGCCGCCGGATCGACCTGCCGGTGCTCGGCGCTCTCGATGCGCGGGCGATGTTCGGCGGCGACCAGCAGTCGGCATCGCTCGAAGGCGGCTGGGACTGGGGCGGGAAGCGCGTTCTCGCTTCGAGCTTCGTTCGCGGCAGCTGGGCGCAATCCCAGGTGAATGCTTTCGCGGAGCGCGGAGCGATCGCGAATGTCGTGATCGGTGGCGTACCGGTACCCACCGATTTCGGCGTCGCGGTCGAGGACCAGAAACTGGAGTCTCTCCTCGGTGAGCTCGGTTTCGTTCTCTCAGGCAACATCTCGACGTCCCGAGCCGTGCTCGTGCCCCAGTTCACCCTCACCTATCGTCACGAGTTCGACAACGATTCCCGCACGGTGCGCGCCAGCTTCCTCGGCGACCAGACGGCAGGCTCGAGCTTCTTCGTGTTTCTCGATGCACCGGATCGGGACTGGATCGATGCCGGTGTAAGCCTCTCGGCGCAGTATCTCTGGGGAAGCCTGTTCGCCGCCTACGACCGGGAGTTCGGTCGCGACGACTTCGAGCTCGCCACCTGGCAGGCCGGGCTGCGCTTCGAGTTCTAGCCGCACGAGTGCTCGACGTCGAGAAGCTCGATCCGAAATATGAGGTCATACGCCGGCTGCGCGAAGGCGGCATGGGGACGATCTACCTCGTCCGCCATCGCCTGCTCGAAGAGCTTCGGGTCATCAAGGTCCTGCGCGCGCAGATGTCGAGCGACAGCGACCTCGACGAACGCTTCGCGCGGGAAGCGAAGACGGCGATTCAGCTTCGCCATCCGAACATCGCGCAGCTCTATGACTTTTCGATCGATCCCACGGGCGTCGCCTACATCGTCATGGAGTACATCGAGGGTGTAAACCTCGATGAGTACTGCCGCGCCCGGCCTTCGATCGATCTTCCCGAGACGCTGGGGATCGCCATTCAGGCTCTGCGCGCGCTGGGATTTCTGCACCGCAAGGGGTACGTTCACCGCGACATCTCGCCGGACAACCTGATGTTGACGCGGGATGCCGACGGCCATTCGCTGGTCAAGCTGATCGACCTCGGTATCGTCAAGATCCTCCGCGAGGACAGCCAGGCGACCGCCACCGTGCACTACCTCGGCAAGCCGCGCTTTTCGTCGCCCGAGCAGCTGGCATCGTCGACGGTCGACGCGCGGAGCGATCTCTACTCTTTCGGCGTGATGCTCTATGAGCTCGTCACCGGACGGCATCCGATCTCCGGTCAGGATCTGCCCTCGATCGTCACCGGACACCTCTACCTTCCGCCACTCTCCTTCGAGACCTCCGATCCGGATCGAAAGATTCCCGAGTCGCTGCGGAGCCTGATCCTCGAGGCACTTGCCAAGGAGCCGGAGGGGAGACCGCAAAGCGCAGAGGCCTTCGGCCGTCGGCTCACCGAGATCCAGCGCGAGCTCGCCCGCGCTGCTGCGGCGGCGAACGCACGCCCCTCCGCCGCCGACATCGACCGGCTCCTCGTCGAGGTCGAGAAGGCACTGGGCGCCCAGCGCTTCCCTCAGGCGCTCGCCAGCCTGGAAGAGGTTCTGCGGTTGTCGCCCGGAGATGCGAGGGCGCTCGCACTGCGCGAGCTCGTCCATGCAGCGATCACCCGCCAGGCGCCGGACGACGAGGACACACAGCCGTTTCGGAATCTCTCCGCTCATGAGGCTGGAGGGAGCGCCGTCGTCGACCAGCGAACCCTGATCCAGCAGGCGCGGGGCGTCGTTCCGCCGCCCCCGGTCACTTCCGATGGTCAGCGACGGCGGCGCACGATCAAGGTGTCGATGTTGGGACTCGCCGTCCTGGGGATCGGTGCTCTTCTCGCGGTCGCGATCGCCCGGCTGCGGAGCGGCGGTCAAAGCGTCCCGGCCGACTACACCCACGGACTTTCGGCGCTCGCCCGCCAAGAGCCCGGGGAAGCGATTCCGCTGCTGCGCTCCGCCGCCGGGCACGATCCGATCGAGCACGACGGCTATCTGCCGTTCTTCGAGCTCGGCGTCGCCTTGGCTGCGAGCGGCGATTGCGAAGCCGCCGAAGTCGCCTTCACCACGTCCCTCGGACAGGGCGCCGTGACGCGGAGCGCAGAAGCGGTGGCGCAGATGGCGTCGGCGCGAGCGGAGTGCACGAAAACCGGCCTCGAGCCCGAGCTCGTCGCCTTCGAAACGCAGGTCACCGCTCTCGAAGCGCAGGTGAAGGCACTCGAGGGCGACCGCTCGAATCGCGATCTGGCTCAGCTCTGGCGGGACCCGGCGATCGGGCGCGAGCTCGATCGCGTCGCGTCGCTGCTTCGCGACGCCCGCACGCTCACCGATTCGGCGCGCAAGAAAGGTTCTCGGGATCCGCTCTTTGCGGCCCAGGACCGTTTCGCCGACGCCCAGCTCGCGCTCGGCGCCCTGCTCAAGAAGATCGCCGCGCTCTGATCCGGTTCAGCTTTTCGGCTGAAAAATGAAATCGCCGCCTTCGTGGCCGGCGAAGCCGATCTGGGCGTACTCGGGTCGCTGGATGACGCCGAGCTCCGACGAGCGGAAGGCGACGCGCGCCGACACCGCCTGGTAGAGCCGGTCGGCGGAAAGCGGTTCGCGGGCCAGAGAAAGAACGGTCAACAGAGCGCGGGCGAAGATGGAATGGCGATCGGCTCCCTCGTCCAGAACCGGAGCGAGTCCGCCCGACGAGAGCACGAGCCGCACCCGACTTCCGGCCTCGCTGCTTCCGCTGGCCGCGCTCGTTCCTTTCGTCCGCTCGAGCCCGAGGCCCCCGAGCGCGCCGGCGTAGCAGCTGTCGGCAACGACCAGGACCCGTCCGGCCTTCATGTTGCCGAAGATCTTCGCCAGCGCTTCGTTCGGGATCCAGGTCGACGGGTCGTTGGGATCGGCGTCGATCGGCAGCCAGTAACCGCGCCCGGTGGCGGCGTCGATCCGGCCGTGGCCGGCGAAATAGACCAGCAGGTCGTCCTTCGGGCCGAGCTGGCTGCCGAGCTCCGTGAGCTTCTGCATCGCAGCGAGAAAAGTGGCATCGGGCAGCCAGGTCACCTCGAACCCGAAGCGGTCGCGGAGCAGCGCCACCAGGTCTTCACCGTCGGCGATGGAGGTCGAAAGCGGCGTGAAGTGACGATACGCGCTGCCCGCAATGACCAGCGCATGAAATCTCCTGCCGCTCTCCTTCGGCGCGCTGCCCAGCGCGGCGACGGCCGGAATTGCGCCCCCCGCCGCCACGAAGACCAGCTCCGTTTCGGTCCTTCTCGCGGCGCGGTCGACGGCGACGAACGGGATCGGCTTGTTGCCCTCCACCGGAAGGCGCAATCGGAACATGCCGTCGGCGCCGATTTCGTGACGTTCACCGGCGGCCGTGAACTCGGCGAGACCGAGCTCGGCGGTCACTTTGCCGACGATCTCCACCTCGCGGGCACCGGCCGGTACGGGAACGAGCGCCGGACCGCGGGTGGCCAGAACGTCCGGGCGGAGGAACTCGATCGCGGGCGCGCGCTTGGAAATGACCGCTTCGCGACCGCGGGCCGCGAGATCCTTCGCCGCCGCGGCGGACGATTCGAGCTCCGAAGCGAGCAGGCGGTAGCGGTCCTGCGCCGCCTCGAGGTCGGCCACGCGCTTGCGGCTCAAGTCGACCGCCGCCTGGCGCTGCGCGACGGTCATCGCAGGCGTTGCTGGAGTCGCGGGCGTCGCTCGAGTCGCCGGGGTCGCCGCGCTGGCTGAGCCCGTGCGGGCCGCAGCCGTCGCCGGGGTCGGCGACGAGGTACCCGGCACGGACACTGGCGGCGCTGTCGCGACGGCGGTTTTCACGCTGGCGGCGCTGGTTCCGCTGGCTCCGCTGGCTCCGCTGGCTCCGTTGGCTCCGTTGGCTCCGATACCCGCAATCGTGGTCTTCGCCTGGGCGAGGTCGCGCTCGGCGCCGACGAGCGCCTCCCGCGCGCGCGCAAGCTCCGCGGCATTCCGCTCGAGCTCGGCCTTTGCGCTCGCCGCCTCTCCGGTGAGGCGGGAGACTTCGGAACGCAGGGCCGCGACTTCTTTCTCGAGATCGAGGTCGGTCGCTCCGGCGAGCCCGGCGGCCTTGCGATACCAGACGATCGCCTGGACGGCGTCGGGCGCAATGCCGCTTCCCGACTCGTAGCAATGCGCCAGGTTGCGCTGCGCCCGGCGGCTTCCTCCGTCCGCAGCCTTGCGGTACCAGATCGCCGCCTGGATGAAGTCCGGTTCGCCGCGAACTCCCTGTTCGTAGATCTCGCCCACGTTGTTGGCGGCTTCGGCGTCTCCGCCCTCCGCCTGCACCAGCCAGGCCTGCAGGGCGAAGTCGTTCCGCGTCGGGTCGAGCGTGAACTCCCCACCGCGGAGCCCGCACTCGTGGGCCGTCGCGCGCACCACCTGGCGAGGCGCTGCGAACTTGGCCATCCGGCCGAGGTTGCGCACCCGGGACGGCAGCAGGCAATCGACGATGAAAAGGTCTTCGGGATGCCGGACCTCGGTCGCGGGGCTTTTCGCTGAGGCTGCGCCGAGCGCGAATTCGGGCACGAACAACGACAGTGCGAGGCAGCTTAAGAGTCTGAGAGTCGAGATGCGCATCGGAGCCTCCGGCGTTTCGGCGGAGCGGCAGTTGCGGCCTTGGGCCGAAAACGGGCCGGCCGTCGCTCGCTCGTCAAGTTATCGCGTTTGGCCCGGAAGCGAAAGGCAGAATGCATCTGCAGCGCGCACCTCGGGTCGTGCGGGCCCACGCGCCGAGCCGATTCCGGCAGCAGAGAAAGAGTCGGCGCCAACCGCTATAGTCGCGCGGTCGCGATGCCGCTCCTCATTCATCAATCCCCAGCGCGCAAAGGCCAGCGATTCCCTTTCTCCCGCTCGGTCATTCTGGGCCGTGGCCAGCAATGCGACGTGGTGCTTCCCGAGGCCGCGGTGTCGAGGCGTCATGCCCAGATCTCCGTCGCCGACGAGCGCTGCTTTCTCGCCGATCTCGGCAGCGGCAATGGAACTTTTCTGAACGGAAACGCCATCGCGGAACCCACGGCACTGGTGAGCGGCGACGTAGTGCGGATCGGCTCGGCCGTTCTCGAATTTCGCGAAGCCGACTCGCCGAGAATCGACGGCACGCGATCGCACGTCATCTCGATCCGCGACGCGGTCAGGCATTCCGGACCGGTGCCGGTGGTCATGGCTCTCGCGGAGCTCAGCGCCATCGGCCCTCCCGCCGACGAGAACGAGCGCCTGCGCCGCAAACTGGATTTTTTCCGGCAGGCCGGTGTCGTTCTCACCCACACGCTGAATGAGCGCGAGCTCTTCGACGCCCTGCTCGAAAAGGCGATGGCCGTGTTGCCACAGGCGGGCCGGGCCTTCATTCTCCGGCGCGACCCGGAGAGCGGCGAGCTCAAGTCCATCGGTGCGCGGACCAGGAGCGGCGCGGTTGAAGACATTCCCGCCAGCCGCACGCTCATCGACGCGGTCATTCGGCAACGGGAGCCCATGGTTTCGGTCGATGTCGGAGCCGAAGCGGGATTCGAAGCGGCGAACTCCGTTCGCTATCTCAATCTGCGCGCGGTGGCGTGCCTGCCACTCCTCGTCGAGGAGCGTCTGGTCGGCGTTCTGCAGGTCGACAACACCGAAGAGCGGCGCGGATTCACTGCCGACGACCTCGATCTCCTCGCCGGCATCGCCGGCCCGATCGCGCTCGCGATGGAGCACTCGCGACTGCACGAGAAGCTCGTGGCGCGCGACATCTTCGAGCACGATCTCGCGCTCGCCCGGCGCCTGCAGCGCAGCTTTCTGCCGGCGACGCCACCGGAAGTCCCGGGGTATCGACTGGCCGTCGAGTATTCGCCGGCGGCCGAAGTCGGCGGCGACCTCTACGATTTCTTCCCGCTCGCGAGCGGAAGGATCGGGCTGGCGATCGGCGACGTGTCGGGCAAGGGAGTCTCGGGTGCTCTGCTGATGGCGCGGCTCACGAGCGTGCTCCGCGCCGCAGCCGCGCGAAACGAGCATCCTTCAGCGGTGCTCGAGGAGCTCAACGAGCTGGTCTTCGCCGAGAACGACGAAGGCATGTTCGTCACCGCGAGCTTCGCCGTCCTCGATCCCGCCACCGGATGCCTCGAAATCGCCAACGCGGGACACCTGCTGCCGATCGTGCGGCACCGCGACGGCCGGGCCGGAGAGCTCCGGCTTCAGCCCGGAAGCGCTCTCGGAGTGAGCCGCCCGCTTCTCGCATCCGCCGTCTCCTGGACGATCTCGCCCGGCGACCTCATGCTCTTCGCCACCGACGGACTCACCGAAGCGGCCAATGCGCAGCTGCAGCGGTTCGGCAACGAAAGAATCATCGACGTCATGCGCCGCCTCGACAGCGAAGATCCGGGCCAGGCGATCAACGGCCTGCTGGGAAAGGCGCGCGCCTTCGTCGGCGATCACGGCTTCGACGACGATCTGACGATTCTCTGCCTCGCGCGCGCCTGAGCGGCGCGCTCTTCATTTCGCAGGTGTCGGACGTGTCGAAGGTGTCGGGGGTGCGGCGCCGCGGCTCAGGATTTCGGCGGCAAGCGCGACGCGCTCCGGATCGGCAACGGATCTCGAAGCGAGCTGCGGCGGACCGGCCGGTTCACCGCGGCGATGCAGGAGCCGATCCGCCATGTGCCCGATCCCTCCGAGCCGCGCGCGTCCGGCCAGCATGGCGACCGCGCGCGCGCGATCGGGAAGAATCGGAAACAGGGTGGAAAACCCGGCGATGTCGAACACCTCGCGCACGCTCGGGTTGAGCCCGCACAGCGCGATCGCGCCGCCGTCCGAAGCCAGCCGCTTGCCGACCATGATCACGACCCGGAGCCCGGCGCTGGCGACGAAGTCGAGCGCGGTGAGATCGAAGAGCAGCGCGTTGCAGTCTTTTCCGAGCGCCTTGCCGGTTTCGCGTTCGAGCTCCGGCGAGGTGCGCGAGTCGAGCTGACCCGACAGGGCGAGCACGACAACGCCACCGTCGTCGATCGTCTGCACGGCGAACGCCATCTCAGGCCGATTCGCCGTGCCGGAAGACGAAGTCGAGCCGGCCGAAACGCAAGCGATCCTTGTCCGCCAGCTGGCGCTCGACGCCGGAGGAGAGGCGATCCGCTCCCACCCAGGTCCCATTCGAGGTTCCGACTTCCTCGCGCAGGAAGAAATTGCCGTCGCGACCGATGATTCGAGCGTGGCGACGCGACAGGCTGCGCTCGGTGTCGAGCGGGCTGAGATCGATCTCCGGCACCGCACCGGTCACCGGATCGGGTCGGCCGATCACGAGCTCACTTCCGGGCTGGATCAGGATCGACCAGCCCGACGCGTGCTCGAGACGGGCGCCCGCGGCGCGCGCCGATACAGCGGCCAGCATCGGACCGGGGGCGCGAATTCCGGCGTAGGGCGTCTCGGCCGCGGCGCGCGGCCGGCCTTCGACGGGCGGCGGAGCCGGTTGCGGCGCAGCCGGCGAAGTCGACGATGCGGACGAAGCCGATGCCGCGGGCGACATCGGCGCCGCCGGAGAGGCCGGAGCCTTCGGCGTCAATCGCGCCATTCCCGCCCGGGCCGCCCGCTCCTCCTGTTCTTCATATCCGCGCAGGCGCGCCGAAAGCTTGCGCATCATCCGCACCGCGACCTCGGGATGTTCGCGCAGCAGCGCATCGAGAGTGGTGGCGTCGATCGGCAGGAGCCGACAGGCGGACTTTGCCCGCGCGGTGGCGCTGCGCGCCCGATTCTCGAGCACCGACATCTCGCCGAAGAAGTCGCCGGGACCGAGCGTCGTCACGACGCGCTCGCTGTCGCCGAGCATCCGGACGATCTCGACTTCGCCGTCTTCGATGATGAACATTTCGGAACCGGGCGCGCCCTCCTGAACGATGATCGCTCCGGCGGCATATTCGCTCAGATGTGCGCTGCGTCCACCACCGGTCCCGCCGGACTTGCCCGAAGATTTGACCATCTCAAAACGGGATTGTAGATTTGCTGGGCGTTTGACGCCAGCCATGCTTCGGAAACCGGGATCGACGCCTTCTGGAGTCGGGGCGGAATTCCTGCGCGATCGACCGCAGCCGACATGAGCCGCGCCCCGAAGATCGACCCGAGCCGCCGAGCCGAGCGCTTTTTCTCGCCGGCCGCGCTGGAAATCCGCGAAATGTCGGTCCGGCGCTCGGGCCCGGAACACGCCATCGAGATCGTCGGCCGCTCGCCGCGGCTCGAAGAAATGCTGAAGCGGGTCGCCAAGGTGGCGCGCTACGACGATCCGGTGCTGGTCTACGGCGAGAGCGGCGTCGGCAAGGAGTCGTTGGCGCAATCCATTCATCTGCTCGGGAATCGCTCGGGCCGCCCCTTCGTTTCGGTGAACTGCCCGCAGTTCCAGGAAGGGAATCTCACCGTCTCGGAGCTCTTCGGACACCGCAAGGGAAGCTTCACCGGCGCAGTCAACGACCGCCGCGGCTGTTTCGAAACCGCCGAGGGCGGCGTGGTTTTCCTCGACGAGATCGGCGATCTGGCGATGGAGGCGCAGGTCATGCTGCTGCGGGCGATCGGGACCGGTGAGTTCCGGCCGCTCGGTTCCGAAATCGCACGGCGGGCGGACGTTCGCATCGTGTCCGCCACGAATCGCTCCCTCAATGAGATGGTGATGTCGCAGCGCTTCCGCAACGACCTTCTCTTCCGACTGCGCTACTTCATGATCGAACCGCCGGCACTGCGCGACCGCGGCGAGGACTGGCTGCTGCTGCTCGATTGGGCGCTCGAACGTCTGGCCTTCCGGTACGGCACGGTCCGTCAGTTCTCCGACGCCTCGCTGCGATTGATGCAGGGTTACAGCTGGCCGGGAAACGTCCGCGAGCTGATCAGTGTCGTGGCCACCGGCTACGCTCTCGCCGAATCGGACCGGATCGAACCGCAGGATTTCGTGGACCGCCTCGAGCAGGAGGTGAGCCCGCGCGAAGATCTGATCTCCGCGATCTACCTCCGGCTGTCGCGAGGCACCGCCGACTTCTGGGCACTGGTTCACACACCGTTTCTCGACCGCGATCTGTCGCGGCGCGACGTCCGCCGTCTGCTGACGATGGGTCTCGGCGATTCCGGCGGCAGCTACCGGCGCCTGCTCGAGCTGTGGGCCCTGCCGATCGGCGACTACAAGCGATTCATGAGTTTTCTCCACCACCACCGCCTGCAGCCTCCGGCGACCGGCGGGTCCAGCGGGGCGATCCATTGAGTGCCGTGAAGGCGCTCGTGTTCGATCTCTATGGCACCGTGATTCATCTCGACGAACGGCCGTTCCAGCGCGGAATCTCCCGTTTGATCCGCGCCGGCCGGAGAGAGTGGATCGAATTCCTGCGCGACGTGCTGGTCGTCCGCGCCTTCGCCACCGACGCCGACTTCGTCGCCGCGATCTTCGAACGCTTCCCGGCGCGCGAAGGTCTGGACCCGGAGGAGGCTCGGGCGCACGCGCTCGAACTCCTCGCCCGCGAGCTCGCGGCGGCACGCGTCGAACCGTCGGCGAAATCGATTCTCGGATTCCTGCATCGACGCGGACTGGCGCTCGGACTGCTGACGAATTCGGCGAGCCCTTTCCGCGAGCCGTTCGACCGGCTGGCGCTCCGGGAGTCTTTCGATCGGGCCATCTTCTCCTGCGATCTCGGAGCGAAGAAGCCTGTGGAGACAAGCTATCGGGCAGCCCTCGATTCGCTCGGAGTCGGCGCCGCGGAGGCCATGATGATCGGCGACTCGCTGGCCAACGACGTTCAGGCGCCTCGCGCGCTGGGCATGTCCGCCTTGCGCATCGGTGGCAGCGGCCCAGGCTCCGTCACCCGCTTCGAGGATCTCGCCTGGACGGGCGGCCTCGAGCGCGGCGATTCGGTCGCGCTCGCGAAGTTCGGACAGGAGGTCCGCCTCGGTGACCAGCGGGGCCACCTCGTGGCGATCCGTCTTCTTCCCGACACTCAACAGGGGCGCTACAACCTGGTCGCGAGAGTCGACGTCCGCTGGTCGGATGGCTGGGACGAGGAGCTCTACCTCAAGCGCTTCCGCCATCCCGAGTCCGCCTGGATCGAGGAGATCGCGCGCCCCCTCCACGCCGAGCTCGGCATCGAAACGAACCGCGTCGAAGTGCAGCCGGGAGCCGAACCGCTGCTGCTGTCGCGCGCCGTGACCGGCGAAAAGATGACCGCAGGCGTCCCGGGGACAGAGCTCGCCTTCGAGATCGGACGCCACGGAGCCTCTGCCCTTCTGCTCGCGAACGCGGATCTCAGGCCGCGCAACGCGTTCCTCACCCGTCAGGGCGGAGCGGAGCGGCTGACGATGGTCGACTACGAGTACACGTTGTTCGACCGGGCGCTCGATCTGTCCGACCTCGAGGGCCGCTTCGATCCGCGCTGGCTGGCGCGCTTCTCCGACGAAGAGCTCGTGCAGCGCGGCGAACGCCGTGTGGTGTCGCGCGGCGCCATCCAGCGCACGCGGCGTGCGTTCATCGACCCGCGAAGCGCTTCGCCCGAGGCGATCGCCGCTTTCCGCGAGGGCTGGCGCGAGGTCCACGAGCGGGCGCGCACCGGCGTTTCGCGGATCGAGGAGCTGCTCCGCGCCCGGCTGGCCATGGACCCGCCGCTCGTGATCGGCACGGAGTCGTATCGGCGGGCCTTCGTCCCGCTCGATATCGCCGACCTCAAGGAGCGCGTCGGCCTCGAACCCGATGCCGCCTGTGATCTCTGCTTCTGATTCGCGCTCGGGTGTTCGAATTCCACTGTCAGTCGCGCCCTGACCCGACTCGGTCGCGCCCCGGCGCGACTGGAACCGGAGTGACAGAAGGGTGCAATTTCCTCATCTCCTCTGTTTGCAAGAAGTTGACATCGCTGTGACCGGTTGGCACGAGCTCTGCTGTATAACGAGACAAGACCGAGGATAGCGAGCTGAGCCGGTCGTCGGCACAGCGGCAATCCGGGAACGGATCCCGGTCGGGACAGATTCGCGGCACACAGTGGAGATACGAACATGAAAATGACCCGTGGTGAGATGCAGGACCTGCTCGAGAAGTTCGCCGCGACGAACGCGGACTACCGTTCGGCGCTGCTCAAGAATCCGAAGTCGGTGATCGAGAAGCAGTTCAACATGACGGTGCCGGACAACGTCTCGATCA
>JBDTQG010000041.1:0-26577 GCA_039932315.1 Thermoanaerobaculia bacterium | reverse complement strand
ACGCAACGCCGTCCGATGAGACGTCGCCGCAGCCCGGGGCGAAACCGTGAGCACCGGCTACGTCGCGGTCGGCTGGTCGCCGGGGAAGAAGCGCTACGACGCGGTCATCGCCGCGGCGGTCGTTCTCTATCTCGTGGTTTTCTCGGGCGTGTCGCTCGCGCTGCGGCCGGAGATCACTGCCGAGACGCTGCTGATCCGCGCGTTCGGCAGTCTCGCGCTGACGCTTCTCCACGTCGTGCTCGCGATCGGTCCGCTGGCGCGGCTCGACGCGCGCTTCCTGCCGCTGCTGTGGAACCGCCGGCATCTCGGCGTGACGATGTTCCTCTGCGGGCTCGCGCACGGCGGGCTCGCGCTCTTCCAGTTCCATTTCCTCGGCGACCGCAATCCGCTGGTCAGTCTCCTGACCAGCAACACACAGTGGGGGAGCCTGGCGGAATTTCCCTTCCAGCAGCTCGGTGCGGCGGCGCTCGTCATCCTCTTCCTCATGGCGGCGACGAGCCACGACTTCTGGCTGGTGAATCTCTCCGCGCCGGTCTGGAAGCGGCTGCACATGGCGGTCTACTTCGCCTACGCGCTGCTCGTCGGACATGTCGCGCTGGGCACGTTGCAGGACGAAACAAGTCCGCTCGCGCTCGGGGCATTCGCCGCAGGGATGATGGCGCTGATCGCCCTGCATGTCGCGGCGGCGTTCAAAGGGCGCGCTCTCGATCGCGAGATCGACGCGCTGGGAGCCGACGGCTTCGTCGAGGCCTGCCGTGTCGGCGACATCCGCGACAAGCGGGCGAAGATCGTCACGCTCGCCGGCGAGCGCGTGGCGATCTTCCGCTATGACGGCAAACTCTCCGCGGTCTCCAACGTCTGCCAGCACCAGAACGGACCGCTCGGCGAGGGACGGATCCTCGACGGCTGCATCACTTGCCCCTGGCACGGCTTCCAGTACCGCCCCGCCGATGGCGCCTCGCCGGCGCCCTTCACCGAGCGCGTGCCGACCTTTCGCCTGCGCCTCGTCGACGGCGACCGCGTCTTCGTCGATCCCCGGCCGCTCGCGGCGGGAACTTTCGTGGAGCCGGTGGCGTTCGAAGAAAAGGATTTGTTTGAAGGAAAAAAGGATTCGGTAAAGAGTGGTGAGGAGCGGGCCGCCGTCGCGGGAGTCGAGTCGCCCCTGTCTCCAGCCCGCATTTCAGACGATCGGGCCGCCATCGCAGGAGTCGGGCCACTCCGGTCTCCAGCCCGCATTTCAGACGATCGGGCCGCCGTCGCGGGAGTCGCGCCGAAGCAGGCGCCGCAGAAACTCGATGAGTTCTTTGTCGCGTACCTGCCGGTGCCCGCGGCCCTTGCGCGCTTCGCGCGCGGGGTCGCTGCGGCGGTGCTGGTCGGATGTGTCGCCATCGCTGCGGCTGTCGCGAGCGGCCAAAAGCCTCTGGGGCAAGGGAAATTCGAGTACGACAAGTCCACGAAGTTCGAAGGCCAGCTCGTGACCGGTCCCGTCGCGGGGATCCTGCAGCGCAGCGCCAGTGCCGCGCCGGGCACCTCCTCTACCGAATCCTTTTTGCCTCTTGTCGGTGCCGGCAAGCACGGCCCATCGCGCGAGCTTCTCGCCGCGGGCGACCGGCCGGTCGCTCTCGAAGGGCATCTCATCGAGCGTTACGGCAAGCGGCTCGTGGAAGTGGTGAAGGAGGACCCGGTCGCAGCGTCTGCCCTCAGCCGGCCGATGGCTCCCGCGATTCAGATCTCGCTCGGCCGGCAGACGCTCCGCGGCGAGATCGTCGATTCGAAATGCTGGTTCGGTGTGATGAAGCCGGGGCAGGGGAAAGCCCATCGCGACTGCGCCGTGCGCTGCATCTCCGGCGGCGCGCCGCCGGCATTCGTCGTCCGTTCGATCGATCCCGCCGGGGCCGCTGGGACCGAACGGACGACGATTCTTCTCCTCGTCGGAGTTTCGGGAGAATCGATCGCGTCGCGAATTCTCGACCTCGTCGCCGAGCCGGTGGAGATCTTCGGCGACGTCTCGCGCCTCGGCGATCAGCTGCTGATTTCGACGGATCCTTCGACCATCCGTAGAATCCACGGGTGAAAACGGCTTACCGATCGCTGCGCGCCGGGTTTCGCCTCGTCGCGGCGGCGATCCTCACCCTCATTTCATATCTGCTGGCGCTGGTCGCGCGGGGTTGCGGGATCTTCTCGCGCCGCTTCGCTGCGCGCGGGCAGGGTTGGGCGTATCAGTTCTGGTCGCGGTCGCTGTGCTGGGTGTTCTCCGTGCGTGTCGCTGTGCGCGGCACGCCGCCCACGCGGCCGTTCTTCCTCGCTTCGAATCACCTTTCCTACATCGACGTGCTGGCGCTCGGGACGCAGCTGCCGTGCGTCTTCGTCGCCAAGGCGGAGATCGACGGCTGGCCGATCTTCGGTGCGATCTGCCGCTCGGTGAACACGATCTTCATCGACCGCAAGGTGAAGCGGAAGCTGCCGCAGATCCTGCAGCGCATCGACGAATCGCTTGCTGCCGGGCAGGGCGTGGTGGTGTTTCCTGAGGGGACATCCGGTGCAGGCGATCGCGTGATGCCGTTCCGCTCGCCGCTTCTCGAGTTCGCGATGAACTATCCCGGCGGTGTGCATCACGCGGCGATCAGCTACCGCGCTCCCGCCGGCGAGACGCCGACGCATCTCTCGGTCTGCTGGTGGGGCGACATGCCGCTCGGCGCGCACCTGCGCGAGTTCCTCTGGCTGCCCTCGGTCGCGGCGACGATCGACTTCGGCAGTGGCGGCGAGGGCCCGAAGCAGGCGGACGACCGGAAGAAGTTGACCGCGGAGCTCCATGCGGCGGTCGTGGCGGGATTCGAACCGTGCGTCAGTGAAGAAGAGGTGGAGCGCTTGCGCCGCCTGAAAACGGAAGACCCGCAGTCGCTGCCGCGGGTCCTCCGGAATTCGCCCGACCGTTTTTCGTAGGGGCGACGCATGCGTCGCCCGGGCTTCCACTAGCGTCCCTCCCGCCGCGGCCGCTGGTATCGGAATCTCCTCGACCTCTGTCCGAAGTCAGGGCCGAGCTCCCTCTCGCGCCGGTGGTGCGCCGCCCGGGACAGCGCGAACATCTCCTCGCTGTTCCACGCGCGTCCGGGATCGCTGCGAAGCGATCCTTCCTTCCGATTTAGGGAGCGCGCTCAACCAGGAGGAGTCTCCATGAAGCTCGCAACCGCACCGTCGCGGATCGCCCTCGCCCTCACCGCATTGCTCACGCTCGTCGCGGCGCGCGGCGAAGCCAGCCCCCAGGTCTTTACCGGCACCGGCGCCGCCGGCGTCGCCACGGCGATCGCCGCCTTCGAGGCGGCGATCGGAGGCTCCAACAACGGCGGCGGTGCGCCCGCCCACTCGGGATTCCGGGTCATCAACTGGGACGCTGTCGCGCTCGACGGTACCGATTTCGCCGGCCGGTCGAAAGTGATCGTTCCCGGCGCGGTGGTCGGGATTCCAGTGGATCGCTTCGATGCCCGCGGAGTCACTTTCGCCGAGGTCTATGCGGTGGCTGGTGACGGCTTCGCCAGTGTCAATCCCAGCATCGCGGGACAGTTTCCGGCGTTCAGTCCGGCCAAGACTTTCGCGATGTTCAACGAGCCCTCGATCGAGCTGTCGCTCAACGTACCGGGGAACTCGCTCACTCCGGCGGCGAATCGCGGCTTTGGCGTGGTGTTCATCGACGTCGAGCGCAGCCACTCCTCGAGCCTCGAGCTTCTGCGCGGCACAGAGAGCCTCGGCAAGTACTATGCGCCCGTCGGGGGCAACGGTCAGCCTTCGTTCATCGGGGTGCTGCTCGACGAGGCGACGGTGACCCACGTCGAAGTCGTTCCCGGCGACGCGCAGGTCTTCAACTTCGAAAACGGCGTGGTGAGCGCCAATGGCAGCGACAACCCGGGTGCCGGCCACGACCTCGCCGTGACCGACGACTTCATCTATCCCGAGCCGCTCGCCGACCTGACGGCACCCTGCGTCCCGAGCGACAGCATCCTCTGCCTCGACGATCAGACGGGCGACCACCGGGTCCGGACGACCGTCAAGTTCTCGACCGTCCAGGGCGGCGGGAAGTCGGGGGTCGGCCAGGCGATCGACCTTACGTCCCTCGGGGTCAACCACGGCGGCCTCTTCTGGTTCTTCGGCGCCTCGAATCCGGAGGTCCTGGTCAAGATCGTCAACGCCTGCTCGGTCAACGACAACTACTGGATCTACGCCTCGGCCGGCACCAACGTCGGCTTCACGCTCTCGCTCGTTGACACCGAGCTCGGGCATCAGGCGATCTACTCGAATCCGGATCTGACGGAGGCCCTGCCGATCCAGGACTCCGATACCGAGCTCACCTGCAACTGACGCTGCAGAAAAGCGATCCGCCCTCTGGCGGATCGCTTTTCGTTTTGAGCGACGCATGCGTCGCCCCTGCGGCGTATCCTCATTGCTTCAACCGGGCGCGCGAATTTGACACCCTGGGCGGTGCTCCCTACTATTCGCGGAATACCAGCGTCTGGGACCTGACCTCGAGCTGCCGGTAGAAAGGCTCTCATGCACTTCGCGGCGCCAAGGAGCTCGCGGCAAGTCGGAGCGCGTCACAGCCTGGCCTTTGCCGGGCTGGTAATCGCGGCGACTTCGCTGCCGCTCGCAGCACAACTCTCTCCGAACGGCGGAGAGTTCCAGGTCAACACCTACACGACAGGCGACCAAGAGTCTGCTGCAGCGGCCAGCGATGCCCAGGGCAACTTCGTGATCACCTGGACCAGCTTTGGCTCGCCGGGCGCCGACACCTCTGTCAGCAGCGTGCAGGCGCGGCGCTATCGCCGGACGGGCAGTCCTCTCGGTGCCCAATTTCAGGTCAACACCTACACGATGGGTTCACAGAATTTCTCTGCCGTCGCCAGCGACCCCCAGGGCAATTTCGTCATCGTCTGGCAGAGCTCCAGTTGGAGCGGACCGGACGTGGGCTCCTACAGCATCCTGGGGCAACGGTTCGACAGCTCGGGAAACGCCGTCGGGGTCGAGTTCCAGGTCAACACCTATACGACGGACGATCAGCGATTTCCGAAAGTCGCGAGCGATGCGGCCGGCAACTTCGTGGTCGCCTGGCAGAGCCTCGGTTCGGGGGGCACGGACACCAGCAGCTTCAGCATTCACGCGCGCCGCTTCGATGCCAACGGCGCGCCGATCAGCAACGAGCTGCAGGTCAACACCTACACGACCAGCGAGCAGTCGGCTCCCGGCGTCGCGAGCGACGCTCTGGGCAACTTCGTCGTCACGTGGGAGAGCTACGGCTCGGCTGGCGCCGATCAGAGCAACTGGGGCGTTCTGGCGCAGCGCTACGACGCCAACGCCGTCGCTCTCGGCGGCGAGTTTCAGGTCAATACTTACACCACGGGCATCCAGCGGACTCCCGCCGTCGGCTCCGACGCCCAGGGCAACTTCGTTGTCGCCTGGGAGAGCGGGGACTTGAGCGGCTACGGCATCAAGGCGCAGCGTTTCGATGCCAACGGGTTGCCGCTCGACGTGCAGTTCCAGGTCAACACGTACACGACGAATCTGCAGCGTTTTCCAGTCGTCGCCAGCGACGGTGGATCGTTCGTGGTGGCCTGGGAAAGCACCGGTTCGAGCGGCACGGACTCGAGCTCCAAGAGTGTGCAAGCGCAACGCTACGAGGCGGGCGGCGCTCCGCTCGGCGGCGAGTTCCAGGTCAACTCCTACACGACGAGCGCGCAGTTCATGCCCGCCGTCGCCAGCGACTCCCACGGCGACTTCGTCATCGCCTGGGAGAGCCTCGGTTCGACCGGCTCCGACTCGGACTCCCTGAGTATTCAGGCGCAGCGCCTCGACGGGCTCTTCCGCGACGACTTTGAATCCGCGGGAACGCTGCGCTGGTCCGCGAGCGTGCCGTAGGAGCCTGAGCCGAGCTCTCGACAGAGTTCGGCTCAGGAGCCTCGAAGGCGCGGTGACTGCGCCTCAAGTTCGATCGCGATTCGCCCGGGCGACGTAGGCGTCCCTCAGGTGCGAACCCCCAACAACGGCGGTGTCGGCGGATGAAACAGGGCGACACATGCGTCGCCCTGTTGCGGATCCCCCTACACCTATTCCTCGTTCAACCGCGGGTTGCTCTTGCGATCGTCACGGTCTCCGCGGTCGTCCCGCTCGTCTCGGTCACCGTAACCGGAGATCCGCGTCGCCCGCTGGATCGAGTCGGCCAGATCGTGCGCCGATCCGTTCCGTCGCCGTTCGGAGTCGAGGCGGCCGGCCTCGCGGTTGAGCATCCGCCAGCCGATCTCGTCTCCCGCCCGCGTTTCTTTCAACCGCTCCGCGAAGGCGCCGGCGAGCGCCGCCTGATGGAAGTTCGCCGAGGCTTCCTCCCAGTTGCGGTCGAGATCGCGCACCCGCAGCTCGCGAGACGCCTCGACGATCTCCTTCGTCGCGACGCTCTTCCACCGCAGGTGCAGCGTGGCGATCCGGTTGCTGCCGGAAATCCCCGGGCGCAGGCGCACTTCGTAGAGCGCCGTCGCCTGATGCCCCGAGCCGAGCTCGCCGGCATCGATCTTGTCGTTTCTGAAGTCGCGGTCGGCGACGTCCCGGTTCTCGTAGCCCAGCAACCGCCAGCGGACGACCGACGAGGGATCGAAGTCGACCTGCGCCTTGGCATCTCTCGCCACCGTCTCGAGGGTACCCGTCAGATTGTCGACGAACACCTTGCGCGCTTCGTCGAGCTGATCGACGTAGTGGTAGGTGCCGTCGCCCTGATCGGCGAGCTGCTCCATGAGCTCGTCGTTGTAGTTGCCCATGCCGAAGCCGACGGTGGTGAGCTCGATGCCGCGCTGCGCCTCCTTGCCGATTCTCGCGAGAATCGCCTCCGGCCCGGTCGGCCCGACGTTCGCGACGCCGTCGGAGCAGAGAATGATCTTGTTGATCGCCCCCTGCTTCCAGCCTTCGTCGGCGAGGTCGTAGGCGAACTCCAGGCCTTCCTCGACATTCGTCGAACCCTCCGGCTCGAGCCGGGCGATGGCGCGACGGATCTCGCTGAGATCGCGGGTGTGATGGAGCAGAACGCGACCGTTCGTGCCGTAGACCACGAGCCCGACGCGATCGTCCGGACGGAGCTCGTCGAGCAGCAGCCCGAGCGCCCGCTTCACCAGCCCGAGCCGGTTGTCCGAACCCATCGAGCCCGAGACGTCGACCGCGAACGTGAGCACCGCGCTCTTGCGGTCGGCAGGATCGATCTCCCGCGCCTTCACCGCGAAGCGGAGAAGCCGCGTGTTCTCGCCGCCGTAGAAGGGCGCCGGAGCGCCTTCCGCGAAGAGGGCAAAGTCTCCCCGGCGCGGAGCGGCATCGTCATACACCTGCGCATTGACGAACTCCTCGACCCGCACCGCTTCGGGTGGCGGCAGCGTCCCGCGATCGAGATAGCCGCGCGTCAGCGTGTACGACCCCGTATCCACATCGAGCGCGAACGTCGACAGCTGGTCCTCCCGCGCATCGACGAACCGGTTCTCCGGCGTCTCGCGGAAGATCATCGTGTCCGGCGTCGTGACGGTGTCCTGGAACTCCGGCTCGTCGGTCCGGCGGGGCGCTGCGGCGGACATATTGGAACCATCGCTCTCGGCGATCGGCCTCGCCCGCTCCGCCGGCGCCCGGTCCACACGTCCCTCCGCCCGCTTGTCCTTGAGCTCAGGATTTTGCCTCGGGGCAGGCACCGCCGGGCGCGGAGCCGCCTGGAAGGCATAGGAGGACTCTGCGCCGGAAATCCCTCCCGGCACCCCCCCCGCAACCCCGCCGGGCACTCCACCGACCACGCCGCCGGCGACTCCACCTTCGACCCCTTCGGACTCGACCGCTGAATCTGCTGCAAGTCCGACCGTTGCCCCAACGGATACAGGCTCCGGCACTTCGACCGGCTGCGCCGTGATCCGATTCCGCGCGAGCCCGCCCCGTGCTTCGTCCTTTACCAGCAAGCTTTCCGGTGAAGAAGACGTGGCGGGATCGCCGCCGGCGCTCTGGCCGGCCACCGGCTTCGGCAGGACGGCCTTCGGCGACTGCTGCGGAGGCGGGACCGCGATGCCCGCATGCGCCTGGGTGCGCAGATCTGCGCTGAAGGCATCCGTCTTGGGGATCTCCATCGGCCCGTCCCAGGTCCTCGCACTCCCGGTCTTCATCACCTGCCAGGCGACGGTTCCGCCGAGCATGGCGAGAACGAACGTCGCGGCGATGCGCAGCGGCCAGGGATTTCGATTGGACGGCTTCGCAGCGTTCGGGTCCTTGGCACCGGCGAGCACGTCGGCACTCGGAATCTCCGCCTTCAACTTTTCCAGCAGTCCGGCAGGCGGCGGGGGAGTGGGAAAATCGCGCAGCGCGCGATCGAGTTTTTCGTCGTTCGTTCGATCCTTGTTGTTCATCGCTTTCCCTCCAGTGCGGCTTGGATCGCTTCGAATGCCCGGGCGAGACGTTTGCGAATGCCGGGCGGAGTGAGTCCTTCGAGGCGGGCGATCTCTGCGACGGGAATCTCGTTCCAGAAGTGGGCGGTCACCGCGAAGCGGAGCTCTTCGGGCAGAGCGAGGACGGCGCGACGCAAGCGGTCGCGCTCCTCGCTCCTCTCGGCTGTTTCGTCGGGTGGCGGCTCGGGATCGACCGCCGTGGCCTCGACGGCCGGCTCCAGCGGCACGATGCGGAACGGCCTCCTGCGGGAGTTGAGGAAGGTGTTGTACGCGATCTTGTAGAGCCAGGTGGACACCTGGGAGGCCTCGCGGAAGCCGGCCAGCGATTGCCACGCCTTCCTGTAGGTCTCCTGGGTGAGGTCGGCCGCCTGGTCGGGGTTCCCCGTGAGACGGCAGAGGGAGCCGTAGACCTGGGCGTAGGTCGCCGCGACGAGCTCCTCAGCCGCCTCCCGGCTACCGCGTTTGAGCTCCTCGAGCAGCCGCAGCTGCCGTGCGGCCTCCTCACTGGGAGGTGCGGAAACATCCTCGTTTTCCGCGGCGAACGGTTCGTTCATGGGGTTCTCCTGATCAGCGAGCGCCGGTTTCATGTTACTTGGACCCGGAAAGGGGGGATAAGGAAACTCGCGGCCTGTCGTTGGAGCGAAAGCCGTAGACTGTCCACCGATGCGACGATCTCCATGACTCCACACCATCTGGAAGGTACCGGGGCAGACGGGCGAGCCGTCGAAAGCGGGCTCGCCGCACCCGCGTCATCGCCCGATGCCGGCATCGTCCCATCGAGCGATGAGGAGCGGCTGCGGGCCAGCGAGGCCGGGATGGCCGAGGCTCAGCGGATCGCCCACTTCGGCAGTTGGGAGCTCGATCTCTCACGACGCGACGTCAACTCCAATCCCCTCCGATGGTCCGACGAGATGTACCGGATCGCCGGCTTCGAACCAGGGTCGGTGGAAGTGACGAACGAGTTGTTCTTCCGCCTTGTGCCGACCGAGGAGCACGCGGCCATCCGCGAGGCCGTCGCCCGCGCCATCGAGTCGCGGGGCTCCTACGCGCTCGCCCACCGGATGACACGGCCCGACGGCACGGAGCGCGTGATTCATGAGTCCGCGCGGATCTTCACGGACTCCGCGACGGGCGAACCGGTCCGGATGGTCGGCACCGCTTATGACGTCACCGAGCTCAAACGCGCGGAGGACGAGCGGCGGCACACGTCGGAAACGATGCTGAAGATCGCCCGGGGCGTCTCCGAGGCTGGCGGCGATCGCCCTCTTGAAGCTCTCCTCGAAAGCCTCGTCGATGCACTCGAGGCCGACGGAGGCATCGTCGGCCGGATCGATCCCTCTCGCCCCGACCGGGTCGAGGCGCTTTCCATGATCATGGACGGGTGCAAGTACGAGAACGTCGCCTACGATCTCGCCGGCACTCCATGTGCGCAGGTCGTGCGCGATCGATTCTGCCTCCACGAAAGCGGCGTTTCACGGAGTTTTCCCGACGACATCATGCTCACCGAGAGGCGAGTCGAGGGCTACGCGGGCATCGAGCTGCGCGATCGTGACGACCACGTCCTGGGCCTGCTCGCGGTGCTCTATCACCGGCCGGTGAAGCTGCCCGACCTCGTCCGCTCGGCTCTGCAGATCTTCGCGGCGAGGGCGGCCGCGGAGATCGAGCGCCAGGGCTCCGATACCCGCATTCGCGAGCAGGCGGCCCTTCTCGACCAGGCACGCGACGCCATCTTCGTCCGCGATCTCGATTTCCGCGTTCTCTACTGGAATCGAGGCGCCGAGCGGCTCTATGGATGGACGGCCGAGGAGGCTCTCGGCCGTCGCGTCGACGAGCTGATCGCAACGGACCTTATCGCTTTCCACGCTTCGAACTCGGTCCTCATGGAGCGCGGCGAGTTGAACGCGGAGCTCAGCCATCGCACCAAGGACGGGCGTGCCCTCGTCATCGACGGGCGCGCAACCGTGCTCCGCGACTCCGCGGGCAAGCCGCGTCGCGTGCTGGCGATCCTCACCGACATTACTGAGCGGAAACTGTACGAGAATCAAGCGCTTCGCGCGCAGCGTCTGGACAGTGTAGGCACGCTCGCGGCGGGCGTCGCCCACGACCTGAACAACGCACTCGCGCCGATCTTGATGTCGGGCGAGCTCCTGCGGCAGAGCCTCTCGGGGAGCGCGGAGCTCGAACTGATCGACACCATCGAGTCCGGTGCCCGGCGGGCCGCCGACATGGTCCGGCAGGTGCTCTCCTTCGCGCGCGGAATCGAGGGCGAACGGCGGCCTGTGGACGTTGCCCAGGTCGTCGAATCGGCGGCCAAGATTGCGCGCGAGACGTTCCCCAAGAACATCGTCGTGATGACGGACGTCGAGCCGGATGTCGCGCGCACTTTCGGCGACTCGACTCAGCTGCACCAGGTCCTCGTCAACCTGTGCATCAACGCCCGGGACGCGATGCCCGGAGGCGGTCGTCTGCGAATCGCGGCGCAGAGCGACAACCCTGACGACAAGGGGATGGGCGGCCAGGAGGTGAAGTCCACGCCATCCATCACGATCACCGTCGAGGATAGCGGCGCCGGCATGGCTCCTGCGTTGATGGAGAGGATCTTCGATCCGTTCTTCACCACCAAGGAGGTGGGCAAAGGCACCGGTCTGGGGCTTTCGACTTCGCTCGCGATCGTTCGCGGGCATGGCGGGACGATCGCCGTCGAGAGCGAGGTGGGTGGCGGCACACGGTTCCGGATCCGCCTTCCCGCGTACTCCGGCCCGACGCGGTCATCCTCCGGCACCGTGCCTTCCTTGCCGATTTCCGGCGCCGGTACCATCCTGGTCATCGACGACGAGTCTCAGATCCGAAAGATCGTGCGCACGGCTCTGGAGCGTCGCGGTTACACCGTGCTGCTCGCGGCCGACGGCCACGAGGGGGTCGCACTGTTCCGGGAGCATCGAGAGCGGATCTCGGTCGTGATCGTCGACATGATGATGCCGGTGGCGGACGGACCTGCGACGATTCGTGCCCTGCTGGCCATCGCTCCCGGCACCCGGATCATTGCGGCGAGCGGTGTCGCCGACAGCGCCTCCGCCGCCAAGGTGATGGCGCTCGGGGCGCACCAGTTCCTCGCCAAACCCTTTCGTCTCGAAGAGCTCCTCCGGGCCGTCGATGCGGCGCAGAGCGCAGACAAATCTGCGCAGTCATTTGCAGGTCCCGGTTTTTCATCAGGTTGAGCGGGCCATTCGCCAGCTCCTTCTGCTGGCGAACTCGGAGTTGAAGGCCTTCTGGCAGCTACTTCAACGCGCGCGGCGGAGCGCCCAAGGAGATCTCCCTATCTGGGCTTGTTGGCGGGAAACGGGGCCGCCAGAGTCTCGTGCAGCACCGTCAGAATGGTCTTGGCCGTGTACGGCTTCGCGACAAAGTGCTTCACGCCGGCAGCCATGGCCTTCGCCAGGCTCGCTTCGGAGGCGAGTCCGCTCGAGGCGATGATCCGGATCGACGGGTTCATCGCCATCAGCGCCACCACCAGCGCCGCTCCGTCCATCACGGGCATGGCCATGTCGGTGAGCACGATCGCGATTTCGGCCTTGTGGCGCGCGTACACCGACACCGCGTCTGCCCCATGGACGGCCACGAGCACGCGATAGCCGAACTCTTCGAGCGTCCGGGTTGCGGCGTAGCGCACCGATTCCTCGTCGTCCACCACCAGCACGGTCTCGCCATGACCCCGGGGCGGAGTATCGCTGACCTCGGCGTCGGCAGCGGTAGCGAGCTGGTGGGACGAGGGAAGATAGACCGTGACGCACGTTCCCTTTCCGACTTCGCTGTAGAGATTGATGAAGCCACGGTGGCTCCTGACGATCGCCAGTGTGGTCGACAGGCCCAGTCCCGTGCCTTCGCCGATCCCTTTGGTGGTGAAGAAGGGCTCGAACACCTTGGTGCGGTTTTCCGCGCTGATGCCGCTTCCGGAATCGGCGACGGAAATCTTGACGTAGGCGCCGGCCACGGAGTCCGGGTTCATCGCTGCGTAGGTGTCGTCCACGAAGGCGTCCTCGATCGTCACGGTGAGGCTCCCGCCGCGCGGCATGGCGTCTCGGGCATTGACCAGCAGGTTCAGCATCACCTGGTGCAGTTGCGTCGGGTCGCCAATGACCTGCGACACCTTTTCGGATGGGTTGAAGATCAAGTGGATGGACCTGGGAAACGTGTCGCGCGTCAGCTTGATGAGGTCCGCAACGAGCCGGGTCGGATCGACGGCGATCCGCGCGCCCTCGACGCCGCGGGAAAACGCCAACACCTGTTTGACCAGGTCGGCGCCTCGTAACGCACTCGTCTCGAGAATCTCCAGTGTCGTGCGATCACGGTCGTCCCTCGCCAGATCCTTCAGCAGTTCCACCGACATGAGAATGGGCGAGAGAACATTGTTCAGATCATGGGCGATCCCGGCGGCGAGCGTGCCGACGCTCTCCATGCGCTGCGCGCGCAGGAACTGGCGATCCATGCGTCGGCGCTCGGTCACATCCGTGTTCGAGATGAAAATGGACTTCGGTTCGCCGCGGTCATCGCGCAGCAAGGACCACCTGGTTTCCACGAGCAGCTCGGCGCCGGCTTTCGTCACATGCCGCACCTCGCCGTTCCAGCGTCCCTGCTTCAGCAGTTGCTCCGTCGCGGCCTCGCCCGGGACGTCGCTGTGGCCTTTGTAGATCAAACCTGAAGCCGAGCGCCCGACCACTTCCGCGGCCGTCCACCCGTACATCCGTTCGGCGCCCTTGTTCCAGTAGAGGAGCCGATGATCGAGGTCACGCACGAGGATGGCGTCCTGCGCATGGTCGAGCAGGGCCGCCTGCTCGGCGATGCGTTCCTCAGCCAGATGGCGTTCGGTGATGTCTTCCGCGGTACCGACAATCCGGTAGGGCTCGCCCTGCTCGTTGCGCACGGGAAATGCCTTGGAATGGATCCAGCGGATGCCGCCGTCGGGACGCACGATGCGGAATACTTCGTTGTAATCTCCTGCCACCTGCCGCGCGGTCGCCTGGGTAACGCGGTCCCGATCGTCAGGATGCAGGGCCTCGGACCACAGCGTCGGCGAGTCGTAGAACTCCTGACACTTGCGACCCCAGATCGTTTCGAACGCCGGACTGACGTACAGGACCTCGTGGGTTGCGTGGTCGCGAACCCAGAACAGCTCATTGATGTTCTCCGCCAGTTGACGAAAGCGCCTTTCGCTTTCACGCAAGGACACCTCCGACAATTCTCGATCGATCGCGTCCTGACGGAGAATGCGGTTGGCTTCGGCCAGCTCGAGCGTTTTCGTCTCCAATTTCCGGATGAGCGTGTCGCTGTAGTAGCGGAGCACGTCAGAGCCGTCGCTTTCCGCGCCCTCCGGATCGGAGGGCAACAGCCCGGGTCCCCGCGCCTCGACGTCGCGAATGCATGCCAGGAGCTCGTAGGATTCCGTCGGCTTGAGGATGAAGGCGTCCGCGCCGAGACTCCTCGCCAGCCGCTCATCCTGCGGGTCGCTGTAGGTCGCGGTGTAGACCATGAAGGGCACCTGCCGGAGGCGCGGATCGGCTTTCCAATGGCGCAGCAACGTGAACCCGTCCATCACCGGCATCAGCAGGTCGGAAATCACCAGATCGGGCACCGCCTGCCTCGCCATTGCGAGGGCCTCTGCCCCATTTCTCGCGGTGTCGACTTTTCGACCATCGGCTTCCAGGAGCACGCGCAGGTAGTACGCGTTCTCCTCCTGATCGTCGACCACCAGCACGCGACTCATCACTCTTCCCTCCGGTGCGGTGCGCCGATGCCGAACTGCTGGATCTCGGCGATGAAAGTATCGGGGTTGATGGGCTTTTCGATGTAGCCGCTGCACCCGGCTGCCAGTGCTTTCTCGCGGTCGCCGACCATGGCGTACGACGTCACCGCCACGATCGGAATTTCGCGAAGCGACTCGATCTGCCGCAAGGCGCGCGCCACGGCATAGCCATCCATCGACGGCAACTGCACATCCAGCAGGATGCCATCCGGCGGCGTCGATCTGGCCAGATTGATGCCCTGCGGACCGTCTGGCGCGGAGAAGACCGTGTAGCCGTGGTGCTCCAGGAGAAACGTCGCGAGATAGCGATTCTGCTCGTTGTCCTCGATCAACAGCACGGTGCAGCTCACGGCGCCTCCGAAGGTTGGAGTGGGAGCGTCACGGTGAAAACGCTGCCGACGCCCCATTCGCTGCGCGCGGAGATTTCGCCGCCGAGCAAGGCCGCCAGACGCCGGCAGATGGCCAGGCCCAACCCCGTTCCGCCATGCTTGCGCGAGGGGCCCGTGTCGATCTGCCGGAACGGCCGAAAGAGCGTCGTGAGGTCCCCAGCCTGGATACCGATGCCGGAGTCCTGCACCTGCAGCCGGACGAAGCCGGGAACGAGTTCGGCGATGAGGTGCACGGAGCCGTGCTCGGTGAACTGGATGGCATTGCTCAGGAGGTTGAGCAGGATCTGCTCGACGCGCCGCCGGTCGCTGACGATCTCGCCGAGCCCGGGCGCCAGCGTGACCGTGATCGGCAGATTCTTGCGTTCGGCGAGCGGCCGCACGGAGGTCGTCACGCGCTCGATGGAGACGCGCAGGTCAAAATGATCGGCGCGGACGTCCAGCTGCCCGGCCTCGATCTTGGACAGGTCGAGGATGTCGTTGATGAGATCGAGCAGGTGTCCCGCGCTGCCCTTCACCATGGCGAGCTGCTTCGCCTGCTCATCGGTGACCGGCCCGGCGAGGCCCCGCAGCACCGTGCCCGTGAAACCGATGATGGAATTCAAGGGCGTCCGCAATTCGTGCGACATCGTGGCGAGAAAGGCTGATTTGATCTGATCGGCGGCCTCCGCTCTGGCAAGAGTGTCGTTGAGGTGGAGTACTGCCGCGTCGGAGCGCCGGCGTTCCGTGATGTCGCGGATCATGCTCAGAATTCTGCCGTCCGGCATCGATGTGGCGATCACATCGGCAGGAAAAAGCGAGCCGTCCTTTCGCCGAAAGCTCCACTCCCGTTGGTGGTCGTTCCCTGAATTGATCATCGCGATGGCCGGCTCGATGCCGGAGTGCTCGGCCGGTGCGACCATATCGACGCTCGATTGCCCCACGAGCTCCGAACGGTCGTAGCCCAGCATCTTGCAGAAACTCGCGTTCACGTCGATGTACTCGCCATGCGAGTCGGCGATGACGATACCGTCGGGGGCATAGTCGAACAGGGCTCGGTAGCGCTCGTCGCTGACGCGGCGGTCGTCCTCGGCGTGTTTGCGCGCCGCGACGTCGATGCCCACTCCGACGAGGCAGGTCGTGCCATTGAGGTCCGCCGCGACCCCCGTCCAGAAGTAAGGCGTGACCCGGCCGTCTCGCGACACCAGATCGGCTTCGACGCTGGCCGCGCCGCGCGTGAACACTTCGCGAATCTTCTCGTCCACCCGCGGCTTGTCGGTCGGGCCGAAAAAATCGAGCGGCTGCATGCGCGCGATCTCGTCGGCCGCATAGCCGGACACGCGCTCGAAATTCCTGTTCCACCGCAGGAAGCGGCCGGTCTGATCGTAGATGTACAGGACACCCGGAAGGCTCGCGATCACGGCGGCTGAGAACGCGCGCTCGCGATGGACCGCCGCTGCAGCTTCCTCCCGAGCGGCATCGCGGGCGAGGTTGTCCAGCCCGAACGAGGTGTCGAGCGCGGCCTCGACAAGAAGAGCCACTTCCCGATCCAGGAAGAAATCCGTTTCATTCGAGTAGACCGAAAGGACGCCGCAGACCACGCCGCCCAGGCGAATCGGAAACGCCGCGGCCGAACGAAAGTGGCTTGTCGTTGCCTTCTCTCGCCACGGCAATGCGGACGGTTCTTTCAACAGGTCGTTGGCCACGACCGGGCGGCCTTCCCGAAACGCCGTGCCCGAAAGGCCGCGTCCCTCCGGTCGGTCATCGACGTAGACTTCGATGCCATCGAGATAGCGGAGCCTGTCTCCCGCCTGAGCAACCGGAGCCAATCGCTGCGAGCCGGGCTGGACTCGGCCGATCCACGCCATTTCGAAGCCTCCGAATCCCACGAGGACATCGCAGATCTTCTGCAGCAGCGCGTCTTTCTCGCGCGTCCACACGATGGACTGATTCACCTGGCTCAGCGCGGCGTACAACCTCGACAGACGCGCGATCTCGCGTTCTCGCGCCTTGGCTTGAGTGATGTCGCGGGCGATCTTCGAGGCGCCGACGATCCGTCCCTCCTCGTCTCGGATCGGCGAGATGGTTACGGACACCTCGATGCGCCGGCCGTCCTTGCACAGGCGCACGGTCTCGAAGTGCTCGACGCGCTCGCCGCGCGCGATACGGTCGATGATGCCGCGCTCTTCATCGAAGCGCTCCGGCGGAAAAAGCACGAGCATGCGCCGCCCGATCACCTCCTCCGCGGAGTACCCGAAGATTCGCTCCGCCGCCGGGTTCCAACTCGTGATCACACTGTCGAGCGTTTTGCCGATGATCGCGTCCTCGGAAGAGTCGACGATCGCAGCCAGCCAGGTCGCAGTATTCACGCTCGTCACGGCGCCTCCAGAACAGCGGCCAACTTGGTCAGCATCGCCTGAGCTGTGTAGGGCTTCGGGACGTAATGCTCGAGGCCGGCGGCCATCGCCCTGGCAATGCTGCTGCTGGCGTCGAGACCGCTCGAGCCGATCACTTTGACCGACGGGCAGATGGCTCGGAGCGCGACGATCATGGTCGGCCCGTCCATGATCGGCATCGCCATGTCGGTCAGCACGGCCGCGATGCGCTCAGCGTGCTCGACATACTGCGAGATGCCCTCGGCGCCATTGGCGGCCGAAATGACCTGATACCCGGCGGCGACGAGCAGGCGCTCCAGCAGGTGGCGGATGGCCGGCTCGTCGTCGACCACCAGGAGCAACTCGCCGTTTCCGCGACGAGGCGGCACGGGGGACTCCGCGTCGCTGTCCGCCGCGATGCGGGCCACGTTCGCGGGAAGATAGACGCTGAATGTCGTGCCGACGCCGACCGTGCTCTCGACGGTGAGGAAGCCGCCATGGCTCTTCACGATCGCCCGCGTTGTCGACAACCCGAGCCCGGTCCCCTTGCCGACTTCCTTCGTCGTGAAGAACGGCTCGAAGATCCGGTCGCGCACCTCCGGCGGAATCCCGGTACCGGTATCGGACACGCGCATCAGAACGTAGGATCCTGCAGCCGCCTCGGGCGTCATGGCCGCGTAGGTCTCGTCGATGACGACGTTGTCGAGCGACACGACGATCGAGCCGCCATTCGGCATCGCATCGCGCGCGTTGACGCAGAGATTCATGAGCACCTGATGGACCTGTGTCGCATCGCCGGTGAGCGTCCAGAGACCGGCCGCCGACGCCGTCTCGACGGTGATCGATTTGGGAAAGGTCTCGCGCATGACCTTCACGAGCTCGCGCGTCAGAGTCAGCGGATTCACGGCGGCGCGCTCGCCCTGCACGCCGCGCGCGAACGACAGGACCTGCTTGACCAGGCTGGCGCCGCGCTCGGCGCTCTCGCGGAGCGTGGTCAGGAGTTCCCGCCCCTCGTCGGTCTTCACCTGCGAATCCAGCAGTTCCGTGGCCATCAGTATCGGCGCCAGGACGTTGTTGAGATCGTGCGCGATCCCGCCGGCGAGCGTACCCACGCTTTCCATGCGTTGCGAGCGGAGGAACTGCTGCTCGAGTCGCTTGCGCTCCGTGATGTCCTGACAGGTGCCGAGCGCCCGCCGTGGGGTGCCGGTCTCGTCGCGGAATATGTGCCAGTTTTCCTCGACCGTCTTGACCTGCCCGTTGGGAAGCACGATCTGGTGCTGAACCGTACCCGGGCCTTCGTCGCCGAGTACGCTGTTGAACGCTTTCTCGACCCTGTCGCGATCCTCCGGATGGACGCGATCCAGAAACTGCCGGTGAGTCATCGGGCCGGTCGCCGGATCCGTGCCGAAAATACGGTGGGTTTCATCGGACCACTCGACGATCATGGTGTCGAGGTCCGTTTCCCAGCTGCCGACCTTGGCGACCGCCTGCGCGGCCACGAGGCGTGCCCGCTCCTCGGCCAGTTCGGCCGCCAGCTGGCGGTGCCGTCGATCGCTCGCGAGGAGTGCGGCGGCCGCCTCCCGGCGCTCGGAAATGTCGGAGGAAATTCCGAGGATGCCGATGGGCTTGCCGCGCTCGTCGAGCAGCGGAGAGTCGACCACCGATGCCGGAAACACACGCCCCGTGCGGTCCTGGACGAGAAACTCACCGGTCCAGGTCTCCCCGCGCTGCAGTTGCTTCATGATGCAGTCGGCCTGCTCATGGCTGGCCTGGGGGACGGTCACTTCGGTGATGAGCCGGCCAAGGATCTCGTCGGGAGGCCACCGGTAGAGCGTCGACGCGAACCGGTTGGCATAGATGATGTTGCCCGCGAGGTCCGTCGCAAGGACCGCTTGACCGATCTGGTCGAGCATCTGCGCCTGCATGCGCCGGCTGTCGTCGGCAAGGCGCTCCTCCGTCATGTTCAGGTGCATGACCACCGCACCGTCCTGGCGATGGCCTTCTGTCGCGGCACCGAGCGCAGTCGCCCGCATGCGGAACCAGCGGAGCTCCGTCGGGGAATGACAGGGATATTCGAACGCGAACTCCGGGAGCGTTCCGGCCAGCACGGCGCGAATCCCCTCGGCTGCGTGTCGCGCGTCGTGCGCCTCCGGGCCGTCGACCGCGTCGCAGAGCCACAGGTAGTTGACACCGACTCCGGCGCCGGAGAGCGCATAGCCGTTGTCGTGGGCGAAGTCGCGCCAGGTTCGGTTGACCGCGAGGATGGCACCGTCCGCGGCCAGGAGCGCGACGTTTGCCGGCAGTGCGTCGAGGATGGCGGCAGACGCTCCCTCGAGGGCCACTGGCTCGGGTGACGAGGCTCTCTTTCTGTGCGGCATCGGCCACCTCCGGGGCGGCGCAAGCTCGATCGGGGACCTGCTCGGGGGAGTGTAGACCAACTGAAGCTGGGAAGGATTCGAAGGGGACTATGCTCTTGACGGAGACGCTCGATGGCGCGAATGCTGATCGTCGATGACGAAGCACTGATGCGACGCCTGATCGCGCTGTGTCTGAAGGACCTGGGGCACGATATTCGCCAGGCGGGCGATGCGCGAGCAGGCCTCGCGGCGCTCGCCGAGGCTCCGGCAGACCTGGTGTTCTGCGACGTTCAGATGCCCGGCGAGGATGGCGTCTGGCTGACCGGGCAGATCCGCAACAGGTATCCCATGACGGCGGTGATCCTGATGACCGGCCTGAGCACGAAGGCGCCGGCCACCCACATGCAGAAGGGTGTCCTGGCCTGTCTCGTGAAGCCTTTCAGAGCGAAAGAGTTGATCGACGCGACGGCGATCGCGCTGCGCTGGGTTGAAGACCTCGAATCCGCCGGACCACAGCCAGACGACGTCGGCGACAAGCTTGCGGAGTGGCTGGAGTCGCTCGACCTGAACTAGGCCGTCGAGCGCGGCGCAGGTGTCGCCCTAGAACCTTCGCCAGATCGACCGCCTGTCGGGCCCTTCGCGCGCACCCGTCGGCACCTGATCCGCAGGAGATGGCGCCGCACGACGGCTCCGGTTCGACCGCCGTCGCCTCGACCGCCGGCTCGAGAGGCACGATCCGGAACGGCCGCCGCCGCGTCGGCATCGCCGGTCATGCGACAGAGAAGCTGCACACCTTGGCGGACGTCGCCTCGACCAGCCTCTCCGCCGCCTCGCGGCTCCCGAGCTTCAACTGTGCGAGGAGCCGTCTCTGCGTCTGAGCCTCGAAACTTTCCGGATTCGAGGCGTCCTCCGCCCCGTCGTCCTCGTCGGAAAATGGTTTGTGCGTCGGGTTCTCCCTCAAGGCGAGCGCCGGTTTCATGCTGCTTGGACAGGGGGAGGGGGAGGAGGAATGTCGGGAAATTACTTGAGTTTCAATTCTACGGCAGGGCGAATGCGTGGATCTGATTGCAAACCGGGGTCGACCCCTTCGCTCCGAGAGCCACAAGCGAGTCGCAAAATGTGGGCTCTGAGGAGTTCCGACCGAAACAGCGAGTCTGCTCGTCTATACATGCGTGCGGCTGCACCGGGAGTGCCTCCCAAATCTGCTGTCTTTGGCTTGTTCGACAAACCGGCCCAATCTTCGACGGTCGAGGGATCAAAATGAAGCTACCTTGCACAGGTAACTCAGTCCTGGAGGTGAGCGAATCGCGGAGGCTGCGCGAGTTCGAAGAAGAGAACCGCCGACTGAAGCACGCCGTCGCGGGTTTGACGCTCGACAAGCAGATCCTGAAGGAAGCCCCAGCAAGAAAATGGTAAAGCCCGCGGCCCGGCGCGAGGCAGTGCAGTGGATCCGGAACAGGTTCGGCGCGTCGCAGCGCCGACCTTGTGGCTTGGCTAGCTGCACCGTGTCGGTGGTTCGCTCCGTGCCCCGCCGCGACGCCCAGGAGCGACTCCGAGCTCAGCTTCGAGAGCCGGCAGGGAAGAGGCCTCGCTACGGCTATCGTCGGCTGACCTGGTTGCTTCGGCGCGCGGGAGAGGCGGTGAATCCGAATCGAATCTACGGCCTCTATCGACTGGAAGGCTCGGCCATCCGCGAGAGGAAGCGGAAGAAGCTGACGCGATCGGCCTCGCCGCCGCCCGAACCGCCCACCGCACCGAACGCGAGGTGGAACATGGACTTCATGGAAGACAGCGTTGCACGCAGCCGAAAGATCCGGACGCTGAATGTGCCCGACCAGTACTCGCGCGAATGTTTGGTGATCGAGGTCGACACTTCGCTTTCGGGCGCGCGCGTTTGCCGCACCCTGGATCGTCTGGCACAGGCGCGAGGCGTACCGGGGCAGATCACGGTCGACAACGGATCCGAGTACACGAGCGTCGCACTCGGCCAGTGGGCTGCCGATCATGGCGTCGATCTGCGCTTCAGTCGCCCGGGAAAGCCGACAGACAATCCCTTCATCGAGAGCTTCAACGGCAAGTTTCGCGACGAGTGCCTCAATGAGAATTGGTTTCTCGGGCTCGGAGATGCTCGTAGAATCATCGAAGTCTGGCGAAAGGAGAACAAGAAAAAAGGCCGCACATGTCCCTCGGGCTGCGGCCGCCGGCGGAGTTTGCGGCGCTCTGCTCGCCTCCGGCTCCCGGCGCGCCACAAACTCCGAGGGGGACCATCAACCCGCCGGAGCTCTCATAATCGATGTGCTCAAGGCCGGGGGCTGGCCAGTCTGTCTAAATTTTGAATCCATTAGACTTAAGAAACCGAGGAGGAGCAAACATGAAAGTCTTGGCAGCCGCTCTGACGTCGTTCGTCCTAGGACTAGTTTCGTATTCGAGCCCGAGCTTCGCTTCTGGCGATCGTGAGGAACAGATCGCTCTGCAGCTTGATCAGCGGACTGACGAGGCAATCGGAGTCTTCGAGTCTGATGAGCTTGAGAGTTCGCGAAACGAAACTGCGCGATCGCTGGTCAGATTTCGCAGATTGGTTCAAAGCGAAGAGGTATCTAGCGGGGAACCAGCAATTGCGCTCTGTCGGCCGACGGTGGTTTCACTTTGCCTACTGGGCCGGTTCGTAGTGACCGGCTTTTTCGAAAATCCTTACTCCGCTCCCGGCTTTCTTGTTCCAGCTGGGGCTCAACAGCTAACTTCAGCGTCCGGTTATCTTTGGTGGTTCTCTCCGATTGTGATGGAGATTCCGATCAAGATGGTGGACTTTTGCGGATCAGGGCAAGGGTTCAAAGTGTTCGCGGCCGGGCTGACTGACTTTGGGGTCGACTTTGCGGTGACTGACATGCTGACGGGAATTCGAAGGCATTACATCAATTCGCCTAGGCAGGTCTTCGACACCATTATCGACGGCAACACTCCATGGCCATGTTTCTAGGACAACTCTCGGCAGAAATCGAATCCATGCCGGCCAAGCTACAAGAGCAGTGCGGGGTGTGCAAGTACAGTGCGGTTTGAGAATGTGTCGAAGGACAAGCATGCCAAGGGCAACGCCCTCTGCCGAGAACTAACAGATTCAAGCGTGCATGAGTTTGCGCAATTTTAGGGGATTGAAGATGCGACATTCATTGCCTACGGTAAGGCGGATTGGACTCGCGGTGCTTACAAGTGCGATTGCGCTCATGTTGTCAGGAAGTGATGGTTTGTTCGCTCAGACGTGTACAACTCAGGTGGACGACGGCACTTTCGAAGACGGCTTCCCGGTTCCCTTTGGTTTTTCCAATGCGACGATGGTGCAGCGACTTGTTCCAAATTCTTACCCTGCTACGTTAAATACAGTCTGTGTCTGTTGGAAGCACGGTGGGGCTGGTGGCAGCATGCCATTCAACCTGGTCGCCTTCGCCGACGGTGTGATCCCGGGTGCATCATTGGCCGTGGTTCCGGCGAACAGTGGAACCGTGCTTCACGGTTCTCCGACTTTCTCAAACATCGCTTGTGGAGAACTGGATATCACCTTGGAATCTGGAGGTATCTACGTGGGGCCTAACTGGAACGAGAGTGAGAACAATCAGTTCTTCGTTTGCGGAGACACGTCTCTTGCTACACCAGTTGCCTCAAGTTTCTACAGCGTAAATAGCGGCGGTTCCTGGACTGAGTCCGCATCTTTTTGGCACACATTGAGGGCACTCGGAATTCGTGCAGAGTTTACTGCTCCCGAAGACTCGGTCTGCGTCGCTGGTCCCACCACGGCATGCCTTTTGGATCGGCGATTTAAGGTCGAGGTCACCTGGACCGACTTTCAAGCAGTGACAAGGACTGCAAACGTGGCGGCTGTGGGCACTTCCGATTCAGCGCTTTTCTACTTCGGCGCCAATGTCGACAATTGGGAGTTTTTAATCAAGGCGATTGACGGATGTGGACTTAACAACAAGCAATGGATCTTCTTTGCAGCCGCGACAAACGTTGGGTACACGGTCACTGTAACTGACACCAAGTTCGGAGGGGAACCAAGAATCTACAGAAATTCGGTAGGCGACTTGGCCCAAGCCGTCGCGGACATCGAGGCGTTCAATTGCCCATAGTGTTTTCCGGTAGCTGACGTGGGCCTTGAGCCCCTCCCCGAAAACAGCACCAATCGTAAGCTCACAGTCCTCCAGCAGGCCCGATGGGCCAGGAGGACGAGATGCGGAAGCGAAGATTCACCGAAGAGCAGATCATTGGAGTGCTCAAGCAGGTCGAAGGCGGCGTAAAGGTCCAAGAGGTTTGTCGGCAGCACGGAGTTTCGCGGCACACGTTTTACGTCTGGCGTAAGAAATTCGGCGGCATGGACGTGAGCGAAGCGAGACGATTGCGGCAGCTCGAGGACGAGAACCGGCGACTCAAGCACTTGGTCGCTGATCTGACGCTCGACAAGCAAGCTTTGACGGCCGCCTTGGGAAAAAAGTGGTGACCTTGCCGGCCCGGCGCGAGGTCGCCTCCTTCTTCCGGGAGACGTGGTCGATGTCGGAGCGCCGCAGTTGCAGCTTGGCGAAGCTCCAACGCTCGACGTCCCGCTACAAGAATCGGCGCGAAGCGGATCCCAGGCTCTTGGCGCGTCTGTTCGAACTCGCCGCCCTCTACCCGCGTTATGGCTACGAGATGCTGACCAAGAAACTCCGCCGAGAGGGCTTCCTGGTCAACGTGAAGCGCATTCGCCCCATCTACCTGCGTGAGGGTTTGAAGCTGCGGTCGAAGCCGCGCAAGAAGCTGATTGCGGCAGCGGTGCGCGAGAAGTCGGTCGTGCCTGATTGTCCGAATCTTCGGTGGTCGATGGACTTCATGCGAGACGCGCTCGGCAATGGCCGACCGTTTCGCACCTTCAACGTGATCGACGACGGCAGTCGGGAGGCGCTGGTCATCGAGGTCGACTTCTCGCTGCCAGCCGAGCGCGTCGTCCGCGCGCTTGAGCAGATCGCGGAAGAGCGCGGTGTACCTCAAGAGATCGTGGTGGACAACGGCCCGGAATTCGTCAGCAAGGCGCTGGATATCTGGGCGGCTCAGCGGGGCGTGACGCTGCGCTTCATCCGTCCCGGCAAGCCCGTCGAGAACTGCTTCGTCGAGAGTTTCAACGGCACGTTTCGCAAGGACTGCCTCGACGCGCACTGGTTTGAAGATCTGGGGCACGCGCGTAGAGTCATCGAATCGTGGCGCCAGGACTACAACAACGAGCGCCCGCATTCGGGGATGGGAGACCTCGCGCCGGCGGAGTTTGCGGCCCTGCGGGAGCCTTCGGCTCCCTCCGGTCCGCAAACTCCGAAGAGCAGCTCCCATTGAACTCTCAACCTGGACTGTCAGCTTCTGAGTGGTAGCGAATTGGGGAGGGGCTCAGGGTTGTAAGCGTAGGAAGTCCAGTGAGGAGCCGGCCTTGAGCTGGGGGAGAACGCATTTCTTGAAATGGTTGACAGGTTGAAGCCAAGAACACGCGGATCTCTTGGCCTGGTGCAACAGCAAGAGCGTTACATACTCTTAGACCAAAATCACTGGATTTATCTTGCGAAGGCATTTCACGGAGCCCCACTTCGGCAAGAGCATCTAGAGACGATGCTGCTTCTCGAACGTGCAGTAGACGACGGCTCGGTCATTCTCCCCATCAGTGCAATTCATCTTATTGAGTTGATGAAGGCGGAGTCTCCAGGGCGAAGGACTCGACTCGCGGCGGTCTTTGATCGGTTTTGCACCAGCCATTTCGTGGCGCCCTGGTGGGCTGTTGCGCCTGTTGAAATTCAGAATGCAGTTGTTCATGCCTATAGCGGCGGGAGTCTCGCAGCAGCTCGAAATGTCTTCGGCACGGGCTTTCTCTTTGCCTTTGGGGCTAAGGCGGCTAAACATCCGGAGAATGACGCAATTTCCCCGCGCGGTCTTACTTTCGGCGAGTTCGCAGCGCTTCCAGGTCGAATACTCGACGTTGTGTCGGCCTACAGTGAACGTGCTCGGGCTCGCCAGAATCAATCTATTGCGGAAATGAATCGAGGTGACGCCACATCTATCGATAGCTATAGACGAACATCACGGCGTTCTACTACTGACGCATTGAGGCAGGCCAAGTTTGCCCGCTACACATTTGACTTTCAGGAAGAATTAAAGTCGGCGCTAAGCGTCGTGCAAGTCTCCCTTGCTGATTTTTTGTCGAGCGGAGCGCGTTTCTTGACGGAGTTCTGGAGAACGGTTCCTTCGCTATATTCGGACTGTGAACTAACGCTCTATAGAAATCGACAGTGGAGTCGGCAAGTTGACCCAAATGACTTCGCAGACATTGGCCACTTGGTAATCGGAGTGCCGTATTGCTCGGTTGTAGTGGTGGAGCGATTTTGGGAACGTGCCCTTGAAGAGACTCTTCTTGCCAGTCATTTTCAGACAACGGTTTGCCGCGGTCTTGAAGGACTGGCAGCGCTCTTGTAGAGCGAGCCGCATAGATGTTCACGTTTCGTAATTCCCCGACACCCGGCTCCCGGAGCTCCTGCTAGGCAGCGACGATATCGAGCTCGGTCTCCTGTGTTTTTTCTGGGGGGTTGAGGGGGGCGGCGACGAGTTGGAAATCGACGCCAAGCGCTTCGGCAAAAGCTTGGGCTGGAGTGCGGCCGTTGAGGCGATAGCCCTGATGCGTGCGCCGGAGGTTGTAGTACTCGAGGAAGCGATCGAGATCGACCTGGAGCTGCGCGGTGTCTTCGTACCAGGTCTTGCGTCCCTCGACCCGGAAACACTCATCGAGCAGCGTGCGATTCATCCTCTCGACGAAGCCGTTGGTGCGCGGCGAGCGGACACGGGTGTTGCGATGGTCGATGCCTTCCACAGCGAGCATGAGCTCGTAGGGATGCGACTCCGGCTTGGCGCAGAATTCCCTGCCGTTGTCGGTGAGGACGGCCCCGACAGAGACTCCCAGCGCCTCGTAGAAGGGCAGAACGCGATCGTAGAGGAGGTCCGCTGCGGTGATCGGCATCTTCGAGTTGGAGGCCTTGGCAAAGGCCAGCGAGCAGAACACGTCGACGACGACCTGGACGTAGACCTTGCCGACGCCTTTGATCGTGCCGCAGTAGAAAGTGTCTTGATTCAGCAGCTCTCCCGGCCGGGCGGACTCGACGTGACGGCAGCGGAAGTCGACGCTGTGCCGTTCGAGCAGGGCGACCTGCGTTTCGCTCAGGACGAAGGCGTTGTCCTGCACTT
>JBDTQG010000040.1:0-26868 GCA_039932315.1 Thermoanaerobaculia bacterium | reverse complement strand
GAATCGCGGTCGTCTTCTCGATCTCGAGCTCCTGAGTTTCGCGCTCGATCTCGTCCCGGAAAAGGTTGTGCATGAAGAAGGCGAGGTTGAAGGTGGTGGGGTTGTACTGGCCTTCGAACATCATCTTCGCCAGCGTCTTGTGCCAGGTCACGGCGTCGCCGATGCGCTGCTCGCGGGGGACCAGACTGCGCTTGAGCAGATTGGCGAGATCCGGATGCAGATTGCCGCCATCGGCAGCGATGACCGCCTGGTCGACGAGCGCGGCCTGACCGCCAGCGGTCGAAACCGGCAAAGCCCGGCCGGTCAGCAGCTCGAAAAGAATCGCTCCGAGCGAATAGACGTCGTCCGCCTTGGCGGGTGCCGCGCCCGCCAGCACCTCGGGCGCGAGGTACCTTCCGGCCGACTGCTTGATGAGCGGATGGTTCGCGGCCTCCCGCAGACCGCTCGAAGCTTCGAAGCCGAGGAGTCTCAGTTCGCCTTCGTTCGAAACGATGACGAGCTGCGGCGTCAGGAAGCCGTGCTGGACGCGCTCGTCGCCGATGCGGGTCTCGTAAGCGACCGCCAGACCGAGGGCGATGCGTTCCGTCATCAGGAGGGCGTGATCGAGTGGAATCGGAGAGTGCTTCTTCGCTGCCTGCTCGAGGAGCTGCGCGAGCGTCTTGCCGGAGATGTAGTCGTAGGCGACGAAGGGAACGCCGCGGACCTGACCGAGGTCGAGTCCAAGTCCGAGGTTGGGGCTCTTCAGTGCCTGCTGGATGGGCGCTCGCGCCTGAATCCGCTGGGCGAGCCGCTCGCCGTCGAGACCCTGGCCGTTGAAGATGCGCAGCAGAATGACGCGCTCGACCCCCTGTTTCCCGAGCTTGCCGGCGCGAAAGGTCTCGCCCAGAGCATCCTCGGAAAGCTTCTTGAGGAGAAGATAGTTGCCGAACTGGTCACGTGTGTTCATTCCGCCCCCTGGGCCTGTCGCCGCGACGCTCTCGCGAGCCCTGCGACGGCTGTGGCCAGCTCATCGAGCTATTGGTGTGGGCTATTCCACAGCGGATCGCTGCAACTGTCAATGTCGAAGATCGTTTGCCGGAGCCGCGCTTTTCGCGCGTGGTCCGGATTCTCAGCGCGACGCCGCGCGCTCTCGCCAGGGGCGCTTCTGCCAGCGGTCGACGTTGCGATTGTGCTCCGCGAGCGTTTCCGAAAAAACATGGCTGCCATCGTTGCGCGAAACGAAATAGAGAAAATCGACCCGCGCCGGCTGGGCGGCCGCGATCAGGCTCGCAAGTCCGGGCGAGCAGATCGGTCCCGGCGGCGGGCCCAGCACCCGGTAGGTGTTCCAGGGTGAGTCCATCCGCAGGTCGCTCTTGCGCAGGTTGCCATCCCAGCGGCCGAGAAGTTTCAGCGCGTAGATGATGGTCGGGTCGGCGTAGAGACCGATGCCGAGCCGCAACCGGTTGGCGTAGACCGCCGCGATGAGCGGTCTCTCGGAGTCGAGCTTCGCCTCCTTCTCGACCAGGCTCGCGAGGATGACGAGCTCGCGCAACGGCCGCTTGTCGTCGGCGTCGCGCACCGATCGCACCCGGCTCTCGTATTGACGCCGGAATGCGGCGATGAGCGCGTCGGCGATCTCGCGCTCGCTCGTCGCGTGGGTGAAGCGATAGGTGTCCGGGAAGAGATAGCCCTCGAGATCGGTCGCGGCGGGGTCGAGAGCGGCGATCCGGAGGGGCGAGGCGAATTCCGTGCGCAGGCGGGATGCATCGGCGACTCCGGCTGCCGCAAGCGCTTCAGCGGACTCACGAAGCGTCAGTCCCTCGATGAGCGTGGCGGGGAACGTGCGGATTTCACCGCGTCGCAGCTTCTCGAGAATACCCACGGTGGAGAGCGTGGGGTCGAATTCGTATTCGCCCGCGAGAAGGTCCGGCGAATGAAGGCCCCAGCGGAAGTAGGCCCGCGCAAGGAAGGCCGATCGGATCCATCCCGCTCTCTCCAGGCGAGAAAGAATCCGCCCGGCACTTTCACCGGGGTTGACGAGGAAGACCGATCCCCTGGATACGGTTCCCGGGCCGGGCCGATGGATCTCGGTCCAGCTCCAGTAGCCGCCGGCGGTCGCCCCGAGGAGAAGGAGCAGGCCGAGCCCGAGAAGGCTGCACCCGCACCCTCGCCGCCGCCGGCTGCGTTTCGACGGTGCCTCCTCGCCGTGATCCCCGGCGCCTTTTGCGGTCTTCTCTCGCATCGCTTTCGCTTCCGTTGTCGACCTCGTCATTCGCTTGGTGGGATCCGTGGGAGTCGCGCCTGTCGCCGGTCGAGAGCCTCCTGGAGGAGGAGTTGCGCCGACAGTGCATCGAGCCGCCCGTCCGGCTTCCGACCCGCTCGCCGTCGAGGCGGCGCGATTCCCGCTTCCCGTTGCCGGCTTTCCGCCGACCGGCTGGTGAGCGTTTCGTCGATCATTTCGACCGGGACTCCGCAGGTGATGCCCAACCGCGTCGCGAAGCGCCGCGCCCGAAGCGCCGGTGGACCGGCTGAACCGTCCGCGCGAAGCGGCTCGCCGACCGCGATCCAGGCGATCTCCTCGCGCTCGGCGATCGCGGCAATGGCGGTGATCGCGCTCGCGTCGTCGACCCTCGTCAACGTCTCGAGCGGCAGGGCATAGGTCCCTCCCGGATCGGAGATCGCGATCCCGATTCTGCGCTCTCCGAAGTCGATTCCAAGGGCTCTCATGGGTCGGGCCGAAGTCGATGCCTGTGCTAGCATTTCCAGGCTTTCGGGCGGCCGCAGGAGGATCTTGAAGGACCCCCGGAGCCATTCGCAAGTCCTGCGCACGAATTGCGCCGGTTTCGCGCAACTGTCGGAGGGTCCGCAAGATGCAGGAAGTCTTCATCGTCGCCGCTGCGCGCACCGCGATCGGCGCTTTTCAGGGTGTTTTCCGCGATCAGGCCGCCCCGAAGCTCGGTGCGCGCGCCCTGGCCGGCGCGATCTCACGGGCCGGACTCGCCCCAGCCGATCTCGAGCAGGTTTACATGGGTTGCGTCCTCGCCGCCGGCGTCGGGCAGGCCCCGGCGCGACAGGCGGCGCTCGGTGCGGGATGTCCCGATTCGACCGGAGCGATCACCTTCAACAAGGTCTGCGGATCGGCGATGCGGGCAGTGATGTCCGCGGCGAACGATCTGCGTTGCGGTGACTTCTCCCTGGTGGCCGCCGGTGGCATGGAGAGCATGAGTCAGGCGCCTTACCTGGCGGTAGGCGTTCGCGATGGTCTCCGTCTCGGAGGCGGCAAGCTCGTCGATTCCCTGGTGCACGACGGCCTGTGGGATCCCTACGGCGACAAGCACATGGGAAGCTGTGCGGAGCTCTGCGCTCGCGAGTACGGCATCTCCCGCGAAGATCAGGACGCGTTCTCGCGCGAAAGTTACGCCCGGGCGCGCGCCGCGCAGGAGAGTGGAAAGTCCGCTGCCGAAATCGTTCCCTACGAGATTGCGTCGCGCAAGGGAGTGACGGTGATCGACCGCGACGAGGAGCCGGGCAAGTCGGACCTGGAGAAGATGGCGGGCCTCAAGCCGGCGTTCGAGAAGGACGGCTCGGTCACCGCAGCCAACGCCAGCAAGATCAACGATGGTGCCGCGGCGCTCGTGCTGGCAACCGGCGACGAGGTTCGCCGTCGCGGACTGAAGCCGATCGCCCGTCTGGTCGCGCAGGCGTCGCACGCGCAGAAGCCGGAGTGGTTCACGACCGCGCCCGTGGCGGCGATCCGGAAGGTGCTCGAGCGCGCCAGGCTCTCCGTCGGCGACATCGATCTGTTCGAGATCAACGAGGCGTTCGCCGTCGTCGCGCTCGCATGCATGCGTGACCTCGGGATAGCGCACGACAAGCTCAATGTGCGCGGCGGAGCGGTCGCGCTCGGACATCCGATCGGCGCGTCCGGTGCACGGATCATCGTGACGCTGCTCGCAGCTCTCGAAGAGCGCGGACTGTCGCGCGGCTGCGCCGGTATCTGCATCGGTGGTGGCGAGGCGACGGCGGTGGTGGTCGAACGGCTCGCCGGATGAAGCCCATCGCGGGCAGGAAGCTCCGCAGAAGCACTGGAATCGGAGCGGCCTGTGCGGCGCTCGCGCTGAGTTTCTCTCCGGCGCTTCCGGCACAGACCGCGCCGACGGTCACCACGACGGAAGTGCCGCGAAGTGCGGTCGATGCGGCTGCGCCCGCCGTCAAACTGGTGCCGACGGTGCTGGAAGTTCCGCCAACGCCGCCGGTGGCCGTGCCTGCCGCCGGTGCCGTTGCTCCGCCACCCGTCGATCCGAACCGGATCACCTTCGAGCTCAAGATCCCCGCGCAGCGCGGTGGTGGAACCGTCTCGGGGTCGGCGGCGGAGCTCGAGAGTTTCGGGGAAGATCAGGTTTCCGCTCACGGAGCGGTCGAGATCCACTACAAGGATGTCGTCGTCCACGCCGAGCGGCTGACCCTCTCCCGCGACACCATGACGGTGCAGGCGGAAGGCGACGTCGTCTTCGATCAGGGACCGCAGCGGATCGCCGGCGAGCGGGTCGATTTCGATCTCGAGCAGCGCACGGGAACGTTCTGGCAGGCGACCGCATATGTCCATCCCGACTACTACTTCTCCGGCGACATCATCTCCAAGACCGGTCCGAAGGATTTCGAGGTCGATCATGGCGTGTTCACGTCGTGCACCGGCGACATCACGCCCGACTGGAGCATCGCGATGTCATCCGCCGACGTCATGGTCGACGGTTACGCTCACATCCGCAACGCCCGGCTCAAGGTCAAGAAGCTGCCGGTCTTCTACTGGCCCTACATGGTCTGGCCGGCGAAGACGGATCGCACCTCGGGTCTGCTGGTGCCGAACATCGGCTATTCGAAGCGGCGCGGCGAATACCTCGGTCTCGCCTGGTACCAGGTGCTGGGACCGAGCTACGACAACACGCTCTATCTCGACGCCTACACCGAAGGCTTTTACGGCGCCGGCGATGAGTTCCGCTATCGCCCCACGGACAAGACCAAGGGCAACGCGAAGCTCTACTTCTTCCACAACGAAGATCTCGCCAAGGATGCCTGGCGTTTCGATTGGGCACACGTCACCGAGAATCTGCCCTTCGGGTTGCGCGGTGTCGTGTCGGTCGAGCACTACAGCGACTTCGAGACCTTCCGCGACTTCGAGCGCAGCGAGGGCCAGAATACCCGCCGATTCCTCTACTCGAACGCTTTCGTTTCGGGAAACTGGGGAGCACAATCGCTGAACATTCTCGTGGATCAGCGCGAGACGTTCCTGAGCGACGACGAAGACACCGTGACTCAGAGGCAGCTGCCCGAGATCCAGTACAACCTTCGGGAGTTCAAGCTCGGAGCCAGTCCGCTCTACCTTTCGGTCGGCGCCACGGGTAATTTTCTCCAGGCAAAGCACGAGGGTTTCTTCGACGCGAGCTACGGACGGTTCGATCTCGCTCCTGAGCTGAAACTTCCGCTGCGCCCGGCGCCGTGGCTGTCCGTGGCGCTCACCGCCGGTGGACGCGCGACCTGGTGGGGTGACTCGTTCCCGACCTTCCGCGTGAACCCTGAAACCGGAGTGCGCGAACAGGTCTGCGGCGATCGGGTCGTCGATGGGAACCAGTTTTATTGCGGCGACACGCTGACTCGCGCCACTCCCAACGCCGGCGCGGAGCTCGTCGGACCGTCCTTCTCGAAGATCTTCGACGCCAACGGCAAGACGTTCTCGAAGTTCAAACACATCATCGAGCCGAGATGGTCGTATGGATACGTCGGCCAGTTCGACGACCAGAGTCGCGTCGCGCAGTTCGACGAGATCGACCGCTTGACGTCGAGCGATCTCGCCTCGGTGTCCATCGTCAACCGGCTGCTCGCCAAGCCCGCGGACACGACGAAGGGCGGCGCCTTCGAAATTCTCTCGCTCGAGGTCGGGCAGAACTATTCGCTCGACACGGAGCAGCCGCTGCAGAGCTCCCGCAACGGTCTCGAGACGAGCCAGTCGAGCGCGATTTTCAGCAAACTCCGCTTCAATCCGAGCAAGGCGTTCAGCCTCCAGACGCAGGCCGCGTACAACACGCTCTTTCAGGGCCTCGACTCGACCTCGTTTTCGGGTACGGCGAAGATGCCGCGGGTCGATCTCGGGCTGACCTGGTTCATCCGCTACGCTGCCGAGAGCTTCGACGACCCCGGCACTTCCGACACGCTTTCGGATCAGATCCGCTTCACGTTCGGCGTGGACATCCTGCCGAAAAAACTGCGTCTCGATGGCCAGGTCAACTACGACGTCGCGAGCGGTGACATTCAGCAGCAGCGATACTTCCTCAACTATCTCTCGCAGTGCTGGGGCGTTACGGTCGAGGGACGGGAGTACACCCGCGGTCTGTTGGTCGATCGCGATTACCGGATCTCGATTACGCTCAAGAACGTCGGCACGTTCCTCGACATCTCGGGCGGCGATTCGAACAGCAATTGACGGGGAACGGAGCGATGCGGACGCTCGTCTTCGGCGGCACCGGCATCGTCGGTCGCGCCCTCGTTCAGGAAGGTCGCAGCCGCGGCTGGCCGGTGCTGGGCGTCTCGCACGGGCAGGGTGACATTTCCGATCCCGTCCGCGTCGCAGATCTCTGCCGGAGCTTTCAGCCGCAGCTCATCGTCAACTGCGCCGCCTTCACCAAGGTCGATCTCTGCGAGGCCGAGCCGAAGAGAGCCATGGAGATCAACGGCGCCGCAGTGAGCGTGCTGCTCTCTGCCGCAGCAAGCTGTGGAGCGCGCCTGATTCATCTCTCGACGGACTACGTCTTCGATGGCACAGGGGGGAAACCCTACTCCGAGGCCCATCCGACGGCTCCGCGCTCCGTCTACGGCGCGAGCAAGCTTCGCGGCGAAGAGATCGCCCTGTCCGCCTCGAATGCCCTCGTCGTTCGGACGAGCTGGGTTTTCGGGGCGGGAGGCGCGAACTTCGTCGACACCATCGCCAGCCGGATGCGGGGCGGCCAGCGGAGCTTCCGCGTCGTCGACGACCAGGTCGGAGCTCCGACTTTTGCCCCCTTTCTGGCCAGAGCGGTATCGGATCTGGGAGAATGGGGAACCGCCGGGCTGGTGCACTTCCAGAATCGCCCCGTCGTTTCCTGGTTCGAGTTCGCACTCGCGATCGCCCGCGAGCTTGCCCGGGAAGTGGGAGAGATTGAAATCGTTCCGATCCCGACCGCAGAGGCGCTTCGTCCGGCGCCGCGGCCGGCCTATTCGGTGCTGGCAGTCGAGCATTTCGAGCAGCTCGCGGGACGCGCCGTCGAACCCTGGCAGGAAGGGCTCGCGCAATACCTCGGGCACAGACCAAGGAGTGTTTGAATGCAACGCGTACTGATCACGGGCATCACCGGTTTCGCCGGCTCTCATCTCGCCGAGCACATTCTCGCCGATCGACCGGGCGTCGAAGTCTTCGGAACATATCGCTGGCGCAGCCGGCGCGAAAACATCGAAGGGATCGAGAGCAAGATTCAGCTGATCGAGTGCGATCTCTCGGACATGACCGCTGTCCGTAACGCCCTGCAGACGAGCCGTCCGGATGCGATCTACCATCTCGCGGCGCAGAGTTTCGTGCCTTCATCGTGGGTGTCACCGCTGCAGACGCTGACGGACAACATCTCGGGCCAGACGAACATCTTCGAAGCGGTCCGATCGCTCAAGCTCGATCCGGCGATTCAGATCGCGTGCTCTTCGGAAGAGTACGGTCTCGTCCTTCCGAACGAAGTCCCGATCCGCGAGACGAATCCCCTGCGACCGCTGTCACCCTACGCCGTCTCCAAGGTGACGCAGGATTTCCTCGCCTATCAGTACTTCATGAGCTACGGCATTCGCGCGATCCGGACGCGGGGCTTCAATCACACGGGGCCGCGCCGCGGCGAGGTCTTCGTGACCTCGAACTTCGCGAAGCAGGTGGCGACCATCGAGGCCGGCAAGGCCGCGCCCGTCATCAAGGTCGGAAATCTCGACGCCGTGCGCGACTTCACGGACGTTCGCGACATGGTTCGTGGCTATGTCCTGGCGACGGAGAAGGGCAAGCCCGGCGAGGTCTATAACCTCGCCTCTGGCAAAGCGATCACGATTCGCGCGATGCTCGACAAGCTCATCGCTCTCGCCAAGGTCGAAGTGAAGGTCGAGACGGATCCGGCGCGGCTGCGTCCTTCGGACGTCGAAGTGCTGATCGGCGACTATTCGAAGTTCCATGCCGACACCGGTTGGGAGCCGCGGATTCCGTTCGATCAGACGCTGTCCGATCTGCTCAACTATTGGCGCCAGCGCCTCGCCCGTAGCTGAGCGCCGGCGTCGCCCGGTGCCGCCGATGCCGCAGATCCCGCCGACACCGCGCATGTGCCCGGACGGGACGCCGTGAGCCCGCGCATTCTTCGCATCCTGGTCACGGGCGCCACCGGCTTCGTGGGGCGCCGTTTGATGGCGCGACTGGCGGCGGCCAACCAGACGCTCGCCGCGGTCGCAATCGACCGCCACGGACCTTTGGCGCCGAGCGTGAGCTCGCTGGCAGTCGACATCCGCGACGCGGCGGCGCTCGCCACCGCCGTCGCAGGATTCTCCCCGGACCGGATCGTTCATCTGGCGGCGCTGTCGCATGTCGGTGAATCGTGGCGGCGGATTCCCGATTACTTCGCGATCAACGTTCTCGGTGTCGAGCACATTCTGGCGGCGGCACAGGGTTGCCCGGTTCTCTTCATGTCGAGTGCCGAGGTCTACGGTCTCGTTCCGGACGACGAACAGCCGATCCCCGAAAGCCGCCCCGTCGCGCCCCGCACACCGTACGCCATGACCAAGGCGGCGGCCGAGCGCCTGGCGCTCGCCGCCGGGGCGACCGTCGTTCGATCCTTCAATCTGATCGGCGCCGGTCAGGCCGCGAGTTTTGCCTTGCCGAATTTCGCGGCGCAGCTGGCGGCGATCGAGCGCGGCGCGGAGCCGGTGCTGCGCGTGGGAAATCTATCGGCGCGACGGGATTTCGTGCACATCGAAGATGCCATCGGTGCGCTGGTTCACCTGATCGAACGACCTCGTCCGGGTGACCTCCTGAATCTCGCCAGCGGGGAGGATCACTCGATCGCCGGACTCCTCGATCGCCTGATCGCGCTTTCCGCCCTCGAAGTGCGCTGCGAGGAGGATCCCGAGAAGCTTCGGCCGGTGGACGTTCCGCGCCTCTGCGGCGATGCCAGCCGGCTCCGGGCGCTCGGCTGGGCGCCCGAGCTCGGCGTCGATGCGGCGCTCGCCGATCTCTTTGCGGAAGCGCGGGCCCGAGCGAGCGTGCCGGCATGAAGATACTGATCACCGGCGCGACCGGATTTCTCGGCCGGCGCATCGTGGCGGCGCTTTCTCCGCGCCACGAGCTGCGACTTCTGGTGCGCTCCGCCGCATCGCGCGAGCGTTTTCCGGAGAGTGTCGAGTTTGCCGCTGGAGACGTCACCGACCGGATGAGCCTTGATCGCGCGTTCGCCGGTTGCGACGCCGTTCTGCATGCAGCCGCGCTGGTCAAGATCGATGCTCCCGCCGCCGAGTTCGACCGCGTCAACATCGGCGGACTCGAGAACGTTCTCGCCGCGGCCGCCGCGGCGAAAGTGGGAAGGCTCGTCTACGTTTCGAGCTTCATTGCGCTCGGCCCGACCGAGCGCGGTCCCGGCGGAGAGCTCGATGAATCGGCAGCGGACTTCGATCGTGTCTGGATCAACGACTACGAGCGCACGAAGACGGTCTCCGACCAGCGCGCCCGCCTGGCGATCGCCAGCGGAGTTCCGCTCTCGGTCGTCTATCCCGGCGTGATCTACGGCCCGGGAGAGCTGACGGAAGGCAATATTCTCGTCCGCCACCTGCTCGATCTGGCGCACGGCCGTCTGCCGGCGCTCGTCGGCAAGGCGGAGCGCCGCTGGAACTACGCTTTTGTCGAAGACGTCGCCGCTGGAGTCGTCGCAACCCTCGAGCGCGGAACTGTCGGTCGGCGATATCTGCTCGGCGGAGAGAACGTGTCGCAGGCCGAGCTCTATCGGCTCGTCGGCGAGATCGGCCGGATCCGGGTGCCGAAGATGCGGATGCCCGATTTTCTTGCCACGGCGAGCGGCGCGGTGATGAAGACCTGGGCGCGCTGGACCGGGGGTGTGCCTCGCCTCACTCCGGATCTGGTCGAGATCTATCGCCACGACTGGGCTTACGACTCGAAAACTGCGATCCGCGAGCTCGGCTATCGCCCGCGGAGTCTGCGAGATGGACTTTCGGAGACCGTAACCTGGCTGCGGGGGACGGGCGCTTGGCCGGTCTGACCGCGGGCGAGCTGGGGCGGAAGGCCGTTCACATGGCGGTGGGTGCCTTCGCGTTCGCCGTCCGTCCGCTCGGTGCGCCGCTCGCCGCCGTCGCCGCACTCGTGGCGATCGTCTTCAACGCGCTCGTCCTGCCACGGATCGGTGGGCGCTCGCTCTGGCGCGAGGGCGAAGCGAGCCGCGGGTTCGCGCTCGGCATCGTCCTCTATCCAGTCGCGGTGCTGTTGCTCGTCCTCATCTTCGCCCGACGGCTCGAAGTGGCCGCCGCAACCTGGGGAATTCTCGCGTTCGGCGACGGTATGGCGTCGATTGTCGGAATGACTCTGGGTTCGAGAAAGTTGCCGTGGAATCCCCGCAAGAGCTGGGCGGGAATGTTCGCGTTTGCCCTGTTCGGCGGACTTGCGGCAGCGATCCTTCTCGTCTGGACCGCTCCCGGAACGTACAGCGCCGGCTTCGCGATCGCGGTGGCGTTCGCCACGGCGATCTTTGCTGCCGGTCTCGAATCGCAGCCGCTGGGACTCGACGACAATCTCGGCGTGCCGCTCGTCAGCGGACTGCTGCTTTTCTGCCTCGTGCTGACCCAGGGGCACTGGGACATCGTCGCCTCGCCGTTCTTTCGTGAGCGCCTGGGGTTGGGACTCGCGGTGAACGTCGCGCTCGCGTTGGCGGCATTCGCGACGCGCGGTGTGGGTGTGTCGGGCGCGATCGTGGGAACTCTTCTTGGAACGACGATCTGGGCTTTCGCCGGTGGGCCGGCCTTCGCGCTGCTCTTCGCCTTCTTCGTGCTCGGCACTGCGGCGACCAAGCTGGGCTATGCCCGCAAGGCCGCGGCCGGCATTGCGCAGGAGAAGGGCGGTCGCCGCGGCCCCGGGAACGCACTTTCCAAAACGTCCATTCCTGCGCTCGCGGCGATTTTCGCGGCCACCACCGGCCGCCCGACCCTCTTCCTGCTGGCGCTCGCGGGCGCCTTTGCGACGGCCGCCTTCGACACGGTTTCCTCGGAGGTCGGCAAGGCATTCGGCCGCCGGACGTTCCTGATCACCACGTTCCGGCCCGTTCCGCGCGGCACCGACGGTGCGGTTTCCCTCGAAGGCACGCTCGCCGGGCTCGCCGCAGGAGTCGCTCTCGCGGGTCTGGGTGCATCGCTCAGTCTCTATCCCCTGGTTGGAATACTTGCCGTCGTCTTCGCCGCCCTGGTCGCAACGACACTCGAAAGCGTCATCGGCGCGACTCTCGAAAAGCGCGGTTTACTGGACAACGAGGCGGTGAACTTCCTCAACAGCCTTGCCGGTGCGCTGCTCGCGGCGGGTGGTGGCGCGCTGCTTCTCTGACCTGCGGCGCGCAACCCGTGCCGGCGAGCACCGTATAGGGAAGCAGTCTGGAGGAACGATGCCGGAAAATGCCCGTCTCACACGGACCGATCGACTCGCGCTATGGGGACCGGCGATCGCCGTCCTCGCGCTGCACGTCGCGTTCGCGACGACCTTCGGGATCTTCCGCGACGAGCTCTACTATCTTTCCTGCGCGCGCCGCCTTGCGTGGGGCTACGTCGACCATCCGCCCTTCATCGCACTCATCACTGCCGTCTGGACGAGACTCTTCGGCGATTCGCTGGCGGTGATCCGGCTGCTTCCGGCGCTCACGAGCGCCGCGACGGTTGCGGTCGCGGGTTCGATCGCCCGCCGCTTCGGCGGTGGTCGATTCGCGGTTGTCCTCGCCGGCTTCGCGGTCGGGCTTGCGCCGACAGTCCTCGGCCTGTCGTCGGTTCTGTCGATGAACGTCTTCGAGCTCCTGTTCTGGGCACTCGCGTTCCGGATCGCCGTCGAGCTGCTGGATGGCGGTGACGAGCGGCTCTGGCTGCTCTTCGGCGCCGTCGTCGGCGTCGGCCTTCTCAACAAGGTCAGCATGCTCCTGCCGGCTTTCGGGCTCGTGGTCGGTCTGCTCGTCACGCGACGGTGGGAGGCATTCCGCAGCCGCTATCTCTGGCTGGGCGGCGGGCTCGCGCTGCTGATTTTCACGCCGCATCTTCTCTGGCAGCGGGCGAACGGCTGGCCGACGCTCGAGTTCATGCACAACGCAAGCACGACGAAAAACGTCGCGCTCACGCCGTTCGCATTCCTCAAGCAGCAGTGGCTGCAGACCGGACCGTTCGACGCGTTGATCTGGATCTCCGGGCTGGTAGCGCTCCTCGTCCTCGCAAACCTTCGTCCTTGGCGCGCACTGGGCTGGGCCTATCTCGCGATTCTGGCGGTGATGCTCAGCACCGCCGCGAAGCCCTACTACCTCTCGCCGGTCTATCCGGTGCTGTGGGCGGCGGGCGCGGTCGCGATCGAACGGATCACTTTGGCGCGTCGTGGAGGTTCGGCGATTCGCGCTGTCGTCGTTACTCTCGTGATCCTCACCGGACTTCTCTTCGCGCCGCTAGCGCGGCCGATGCTGCCGGTGGAGCCGTACATCCGCTACTCCCGCGCGCTCGGAGTGAAGCCCGGCACCGATGAGCGGAAGTCGGTCGGCCGCCTGCCGCAGTTCTACGCCGACATGCAGGAGTGGCGCGGTCTTGCCGAGGCCGTCGGTCGTGCGGGCGCACTCCTCTCGCCGGCCGAACGCGCGACGACCTGCGTCTTCGCGCAGAACTACGGCGAGGCCGGCGCGGTGGAGTACTTCGGGCGCGAGCTCGGACTGCCACGCCCGATCTCGGCGCACAACAACTGGTTTCTCTGGGGCCCGGGCGACTGTCCCGGGTCCGTCATGCTGGTGATCGGAGACGATCGCGAAACTCTTTCGCGGCTCTTCGAGGAGGTCGAGCCCGGAGCGACCTTCGACTGCCGCGACTGCATGCCCTACGAGGACGGGCTTTCCATCTGGATCGTTCGCCGCCCGCGGGGTCAGCTCGCCGACGTCTGGCCGAAGATCAAGAATTTCAGCTGATCTCATCCGGATCGACCGCGTCCGTGGAACGCAGGAGTTCGCTCGCCGGAAGCGCTCGACGGCAGGTACGCTAGACTTCCGGCTCGCATGAAGAAGACCGCGCTCTACGTCCAGCTGTCGCGTCCGTTCACTCTGCTTCCGCCGCTCCTGGGAATCATTTCGGGATCGATCTGCGCCTGGGGCTCGGTGCACAACCCCGATCCGACGCGCCACCTCAGCCTCTCCGTCGTTCTGACGGTGGCACTCGGCTCCCTCTGCGCAAGCTTCATGAACGCGGCCTCGAACGCGATCAATCAGATCACCGATCTCGAAATCGACCGCGTCAACAAGCCTGGAAGGCCGCTGGTGACGGGCGCGCTCACGCTCCAGGAAGGCTGGACTTTCACCTGGATCTTCTACGCCCTCGCACTCATTCCCACCTGGGCGGTCGTGGTTTTCCCCTACACGACGCTGGCCGCGAAGATCGGTGCGCCGCTTCCCTGGCACGAGACGTTCTACATCTATCTCGCCGGCATGGTCTTCACGCTCGTCTACTCGGTACCGTCCTGGGGCCGTACGAAGGCGCTGGGTATGTGGGCGAACTGGACCATCGCCGTTCCGCGCGGCTGCCTGCTCAAAGTCGCGGGGTGGGCGATGGTCGCGCGCGTCGGGCACTGGGAGCCGTGGGCGCTGGGCTCGATCTTCATGCTCTTCCTGGTAGGTGCGGCATCGACGAAAGACTTCGCCGACATCAAGGGGGACGCCGCAGGCGGCTGCAAGACACTGCCGATTCTCCACGGTCCGAAGAAGGCGGCCTGGATCATCGCGCCATTCTTCATCCTGCCCTGGCTGCTCGTGCCGCTTTTCGCGCATCTGCCGGACCCGCAGAATCCAGCCCACCCGATCCTCACGGGCAACCAGTGGGCCCTCACCGGTCTGGGAGCCCTGCTCACGGTCTGGGGCTGTTACACGGTCTACCTCATCCTGCGCGATCCCGAAGACCTGACGCGCACCGAGAATCATCCGAGCTGGAAGCAGATGTATCTGATGATGATGGCGGCGCAGATCGGTTTCGCCGTCGCCTATCTCATTCCGCGCTGAGTCGCTGCCCTTGAGCGTTCCGGTCCAGGCCTTTCGCGTCGCCGACCACGTGCGCTGGAGCGACGTGGATGCTGCGGGAATTCTCTGCTACGGGGCCTACGTCCGTTTCTTCGAGATCGCGGAGACGGAGCTCTTCCGCGCCGCCGGGCTGCCGTACGGCAAGGTCTTCGAAGAGCTCGACTTCTGGCTGCCGCGCAAGGCTCTCGACTTCGAGTTCGAGGCGCCCGCACTCCTCGACGACCGGTTGGAGGTTGCCATCTGGGTCGAGCGCTTCGGCCGAAGCTCGATTCGCTTCGCGTTCGAAATCGCCAAGCTCGGTGGCACCGGCGAACGCGCCCAGGTGACCGCGAAAGGTCACGTCTCCATGGTCGCTGTCGATCGCGACCAGCTCCGCCCGGTCGAGCTGCCGGCGCGCCTGCGCACGGCTCTCGCGCCTTTCTTCGTCGCTCCCGGCTGAGCCGATCTCCGGCGATCACTTCCGATCGGAGCTTCCCTGGGGAGATAGAGTTCGGCCATGGACAGGCGGTCGGTTCTGGATCTTGCCGCCGAGCTCGGTCACGAGCGGGTCCTCCTCGTTCAGCAGCCCGAATCCGGACTGCGGGCCGTCATCGCGATTCACGACACGACGCTCGGGCGCGCCATCGGCGGGACGCGGATGCGGCTGTATCCGGTCTTCGAAGACGCCGTCGAAGACGCGCTCCGGTTGTCGCATGCGATGACGTCGAAGGCCACTTTCGCCGGCATGAGCTGTGGTGGCGGGAAAGCGGTCATCGTCGGAGATCCGCTGCGAGACAAGAACCGCGAGCTGCTCCTCGCCTACGGCCGCGCGGTCGACGAGCTGGGCGGTCGATTCTTCACCGGCTGCGACATGGGGATCGAGCTCGCCGATCTCGCGGTCGTTGCGGAGGTGACGCCCCACGTCGGTGACATGCCCTCGGGCTCGGCCGTCGATGCCTCCGATCTCACGGCGATCGGCGTGGTCGCAGCCATGGAGACGGTCGCGTCGCGGCTGGGCAAGTCGCTCGACGCCTGCACCGTGGCGCTTCAGGGAGTGGGAGAAGTCGGTGGCCGGCTCGCCAGAAAGCTTGCGGGAAGGGGTGTTCGCCTGTTCGTCACGGACGCGATTACGGATCGCGCCGCAGAGGTCGCCCGCGCGACGGGCGCTCGGCAGGTCGGTGTCGAAGAGATTCTCGAAATCGGGTGCGACATCTTCTCTCCCAACGCTGCCGGCGGCGGAATCACCGCGTCCGTCGCACGGCACCTTCCGTGCTCCGCGGTCGTCGGCGCGGCCAACAATCCCCTGGCGTCTGAAGAATGCGGTGACGATTTGTTCCGCCGTGGGGTTCTCTACGCGCCTGACTTCGTGGTCAACGCCGGAGGACTGCTTTCCGTTCTCTTCGAGACCGGAGAGCTCGACGCTGTCGAGATCGTCGCTCGAGTCCAGCGGATCGGCGCCGATCTCGCAGCACTTCTGGATCGCGCGGAGGAAACAAGCCTGCCGCCGTTTCGTGTGGCAGCGCAGATCGTTGCCGAGCGGCTGAAAGCGGCCAGGGCGGCGAAGCGCACTTGAAGGGAGCTCTCCGCCGCGCCATCCTGCGCCATCCGGCCGCCGGCGCGCCGGACGGCGTCTGGTGGCTCTTCGAAGATCCCGTCGAGTCTTTCGTTGCGGCGACCGCGGAAGAGGTCCCCGACCTGCTGGCGCGAGTGGAGCGCGCGACAGAGAGCGGTCTCTGGTCGGTCGGTTGCGTCGACTACGAAGCGGCACCTGCGTTCGACCCGGCGTTGCGCGTCCGGCCAAGACCGGTCGACTCCCGGGAACCGTTCGCGAGCTTCAGCCTCTTCACCGCGCCGCAGTCCCGCGAGCCGGTGACGATGTGGCAGCCCGCGAAACTCCGTGACCTTCGTGCATGCCTCGGAGTGGAAGAACATGCTGCTGCCGTCGCGGCCATCCACGCGGCCATCGCCGCGGGCGAGACCTATCAGGTCAACTTCACCTTCGTGCTGGAGGCCGGCTTCGACGGGGACCCTGAAGCGCTCTTCTGGCGCCTGGCACCGGCGAGCGGCGCGCCCCACGCAGCGTTTCTCGACCTCGGCGAATCCGCGCTGGTGTCGCTGTCGCCAGAGCTCTTCTTCGAGCGCCGCGGCGATCTCATCGTGATGCGCCCGATGAAGGGAACCCGACCGCGGGGCCGCTACCTCGAGGAGGACGAACGCCTGGCTTCCGAGCTCGTGAATTCGCCGAAGGAACGCGCCGAGAATCTGATGATCGTCGACATGATCCGCAACGATCTCGGAAAGCTCGCCGAGACCGGGACGGTCGCGGTCGAGAAGCTCCTCGAGGCGGAGCGCTATCCGACGGTCTGGCAGATGACATCGACGATCGCTGCGCAGACCCGCGCCTCGCTGCCGGAGCTCTTTCGCGCCCTCTTCCCGTGCGCTTCGGTGACGGGTGCGCCGAAGGCGCGGACGATGGACTGGATCACACGTCTCGAAAGCCGTCCCCGCGGGATTTACTGCGGCGCGATCGGGTGGGTTGCACCCGGCGGGCTCTCCTGCTTCTCCGTGGCGATCCGCACTGCGGTCGTCGATTGCGAACGGGGAAAACTCGAATACGGAGTTGGCAGCGGCGTCGTCTGGGAGTCCCAGGCATCGGCCGAGTATCAGGAGTGCCTGACGAAAGGGCGCGCACTCGAGGCACAGCCGCGCACGTTTTCACTCTTCGAAACGATGCTCTGGCGGCCAGGCTGCGGCGTGCATCTTCTCGACGGCCATCTCTCCCGCCTCGTGACGTCCGCAAAATTCTTCGGTTTCCAGCTCGACGAGCTCGCGCTCCGCGAGATCGTGACGGCAGAGCTCGAAACACTGCAGTGGAAGGAAACGTCCCGCCAGCGCCTCCGGCTCGAGCTGGCCAGTGATGGCAGGGTCACCCTGACCAGAAAGCACTTCCCATCCGAAAGGCGGCACTGGACAGTTCTCCTGGCTTCCCGGCCGGTGGCGTCGCAGGATACTGCGCTCTTCCACAAGACCACTCACCGCGAGATCTACGACGCTGCACTTGAGGAGGCGCGAGCGGCAGAGTGCGACGAGGCGATCCTGTGGAATGAACGCGGAGAGCTCACCGAAGGAACCCGGACGAACCTGATTCTCGAAATGGGAGGCGAGCGGCTGACGCCGGCACGGGACAGCGGACTGCTCGCCGGAGTCTTTCGCCAGTCGCTGCTCGATCGACGGAAGGTACGCGAGGCGGTGCTGCAGAAGTCGGATCTGGTGCGTGCGGACAGGATCCTGCTGGTGAATGCCCTGCGCGGCTGGATTCCGGCGACGCTCAGGAGCGCGCGGTGGCGCGCGCCTTGAGATCGGCAAAGAGGTTCTGGATCGAGGCGAAATCCGACTGCGGGAAGTTCGCGGGATTCCCCCAGAACTCCGTCAGGCCGCGGTGCCCCCACCGCTCGTACACAGTGACCTTCACCATCAGCTGAAGCTTGTCGCACGCGCGAACGAAGCGCGCCTCGGGCGTCTTGCCGTCCTCGTACTCCTCGTACAGCGCATGCGCCAGAGGATCGGCGGGAGCGAGGATATCGGCGGCGGCGCGACGCTCGGCGGCGTGTTTCACTTCGGCAGGAAGGTAGGCGGTCGCCGTCCGCGGGAGATCGCCGATCCGGAGCTCGGCAAGGTCATGCATCAACGCGAGCTCGACGGCACGGGAGCGGTCGACTCCGGGTTCGTCCCCGGCAAGCATCCACACCAGCATGGCGAGATGGAACGTGTGTTCGGAGACCGACTCGCAGTCCGAAATGCCGCGCAGGAAATAGCCGCTGCGCGGCACCCGGTCCAGCGTCTGAAGCTCGAGAAGAAGGTCGAGAAGCGTCGAATTAGCGACGGGCACGCCGGGTCCTCAGGACGGAGGTCTCCAGGGCGTTCCGGCACCCAGCCAACCGCGCGACATGTAATCCGACATGGTGATGATGAACATCAGCATGACGAAGAAGAAACCGCTCGCAGCGACCAGCGGGATGAGGCGCGTACCGTAACGGGCGTGCATGAAGAACATGATGACCAGCGTCGCTTTGACGGCGGCGATCGCCAACATGACGATGTTGTTCGCCGGACCGAGGTCGACGAAAGCGACGGCGACAGTGATCGCCGTGAAGACCATGAGCGCGCCGAAGACTGCGAAGTATGTCTTGAGCGGGACGACGTGATGATCGGACATGGCTCAGGCGCCTCCGTGATAGTGCCGGCCGATGAGATAGAGCAGGGGAAACAGGAAGATCCAGACGATGTCGACGAAGTGCCAGTAGAGACCGAAGTTCTCGACCGGGTTGTAGTACTCGGCGGTGAAGTGACCCTTCTTTGCCTTCCGCACCAGCCACACGAGCAGGCCCAGGCCGATGATCATGTGCAGGGCGTGCATTCCGGTCATGGCGAAGTAGAGCGAGAAGAAGATCTCCGCCCGCCCGCCGATCGCACCAGCGAAGTGGAAGTTGGGTCCGGGAATCAGATGATGGTGCCACTTCGCCGAATACTCGAAGTACTTGACGACCAGGAACACGATGCCGAGAAAGCCGGTCGCATAGAGCCAGTTACACAGCGCCTTGATGCGGCCCAACTGGGCCGAGCGGACGCCGAGAGCCATGGTGAGCGAGCTGCCGATGAGAACGACGGTGTTGAATCCGCCGAGCTGGATCGAGAGCTCATGGCTGCCGGCAGCGAAAGCCGTCGGATCCTTCCACCGGTAGAGGAGGTAGCACATGAAGAGGCCACCGAAGAACATGATCTCCTGCACCAGGAAGAGCCACATTCCGAGCGTCGAGGATTCCTTCTGCTGCTCGAGGCTGTCGAAATGGTGAGCGAGAAACTGGGAATGACCGTGGGACACGAGGGCGGCTCCTTGTTCGTCGCTCTCTATCAGTGCGAAGGGCCGGGCGCGACTGCGCGCCCGGCGGCCTCTTCGGCCGCTTCGTAGTAGTCGTACGGCTCACGCGTGACGATGGGCTGCACCAGGAAGTTCTCGGTCGGCGGCGGGGAGGTGGTCTCCCACTCGAGACCCCGCGCTGCCCACGGATTGTTTCCCGCGATCTTTCCAGCCTTGAGCGACCAGATGAGATAGATCGTCGGCAGGATGAAGCCCAGCGCCAGCACGGAGGCTCCGGCTGTCGACAGGACGTTCAGTACCTGAAACTCCGGCGGGTATGCGTGGTAGCGACGGGGCATTCCCATGTAGCCGAGGAGGAACTGGGGGAAGAACGTCAGGTTGAATCCCACGAACACCAGCAGCGCCGCGAGCTTCGCCCAGAATTCCGGGTACATGCGGCCGGTGATCTTGGGCCACCAGAAGTGCAGACCACCAAGGTAACCCATGAGCGTGCCGCCGACCATGACGTAGTGGAAGTGCGCGACGACGAAGTAGGTGTCGTGGACGTGCACGTCGAAGCCGAGGGTGCCGAGAAACACGCCGGTCAGCCCGCCGATCGTGAAGAGGCCGATGAATCCGAGCCCGTAGAGCATCGGCGTCGCGAGAGAAACCGAGCCCTGATAGAGCGTCATGGTCCAGTTGAAGACCTTGACGGCCGACGGGATCGCGACGAGCATCGTGAGCAGCGAGAACACCGCTCCGGCATAGACCGACTGGCCGGAGACGTACAGGTGATGTCCCCAGACCACGAAGCCGAGAACCGCGATGCCGATCGAGGCGAAAGCGACGAAGTGGTACCCGAAGATCCGCTTGCGTGAGAACGCGGCGATGAGCTCCGAGATCACCGCCATCGACGGCAAAATCATGATGTACACGGCAGGGTGCGAATAGAACCAGAAAAGGTGCTGGAAAAGGATCGGATCGCCGCCCTTGGCCGGATCGAAGATCCCGAGGTGGAAGAGGCGCTCGAGGACCAGCAGAACCAGCGTGATCGCGATGACCGGCGTTCCGAGAACCATGATCAGGCTCGTCGCGTACTGGCCCCAGATGAAGAGCGGCAGGCGGAACCAGGTCATTCCCGGACAGCGCATGCGGTGGATCGTGACCATGAAGTTGAGGCCGGTCAGGATCGACGAAAAGCCGTTGATGAAGACGCCGATGCCGACGATCAGGACGTTCGTCGTCGTGTACGAAGTGCTGTAGGGCGGGTAGAACGTCCAGCCGGTGTCGACTCCGCCGTTGAGAACGCCGTACAACATCAGCGCGCCGCCGGTCATGTAGAGGTACCAGCTCGCGAGGTTCAGGCGGGGAAAGGCGACGTCCTTGGCTCCGATCATGAGCGGAACGAGGAAGTTGCCGAGCACGCCCGGAATGGCGGGGATCAGGAAGAAGAAGACCATCGTGACGCCGTGCCCGGTGAACACCCGGTTATAGGTGTCGGGCAGCATGAGGTCGCCGGCCGGGGTCAGCAGCTCGATGCGCACCAGCATCGCGAAGATGCCGCCGAGGAGGAAGTAGCAGCTCACGGCCAGCAGATAGAGAATCCCGACCCGTTTGTGGTCGAGCGTCAGCAGCCAGGACTTCAGGCCGTGCGTGGCGTTGAGGAAGTTCGGCCGCTCGGCAGGCGCGGTCGTCGGAGCGGGTACTGCAGTGGCGCTCATCGGGAAGTCCCCTGGCTGGCTGGCGAAGCACCCGCCGTAGCGCTGTTTCCGCCCGGCAGGTTCTTGATGTAGAGAATCAGCTGCTGCAAGGCCTCTTCGCTGATCTGACCCTGATAGGCAGGCATGATCGGCTCGTAGCCCTTGGCGACCCTGGCGGACGGCATCAGGATCGACTCACGGATGTAGGTTTCGTCGAAGGTGGTGAGCGTTCCGTCTGCGAGCGCGGCCGCCGTGCCGAACCGGCCCTGAAGCGACGGGCCACGGCCACCGGATTCGGCCTTGTGGCAGGTGCTGCACGCGTACTGTGCGAAGAGCTGATCGCCGCTCGCTGCCGGAGCCTTCGGACCGGGCACCGTCGCCAGCCACGCCTGGTATTCCTCCGGTGTCTGCACCGTGACCCAGCCGATCATGCCGGAATGCTCCGCGCCGCAGAACTCGGCGCAGAAGATGTGGTACTTGCCGGCCTTCGAGGGCGTGAACCAGATCGAGGAGAAGCGTCCGGGAAGAACGTCGGCCTTCACCCGGAACGCGGGAACGTAGAAGCTGTGGATGACGTCTTCGGAGGTCATGACCAGGCGCGTCGGCTGACCGAGCGGCACATGAAGCTCGTTGATTTCGCGCTGGCCGGTCGGATGCTGGATCTTCCACATCCACTGCTTGCCCGTCACCTGATACTCGACGGCGTTCGCCGGCGGGCGATAGAGACGGAAGAAGACCTTGAGGCCCCAGCCGAACGTGAAGAGCGCGATGAGCAGCGGAATGACCGTCCAGGTGATCTCGAGCAGCGCCGAGTTCTCGAAGTTGCTGCCGACGCTGTTCTCGCCACGACGGCGGTACTTGATCGCGAAGACGATGACCATGCCGGCAATCAGCACGGTGAAGAACGTGCTCATCGCGACGAGGTAGAGCGTCAGGTGGTCGACTTCGCTGGCAGCGGCCGAAGCCTGCTCCGGCATGAAGGGGAGCTGGAAATTCATACCGAGGCGACTCCTCCGGCTGCGGCGCGTCCCAGACGGCGCTCGCTGCGCAACATCCAGACGATCGAAAAGATGAGTACGGCGAGCGTCACGGTGGCGGCAACCTTGATCGACAGCAGGGTTGCGACCGTGTACTTGCCGAGCGCTGCGTCATAGTTGAAACAAAGCAGCAGGAGCTTCTCCGCGAGGCCGCCGATCTTGCCCTGTCCGGCTTCGAAGAGCGCGAGCTTCAGGTCCTTCGGCTCGTACTCGACGCCGTAGAGGTAGCGTGCGAGATGACCGTCGGGCGTGAGCACCACGGCTCCGCTGGCGTGCGCGAACTGCTGAATCGTCGGATCCCAGGCGTAGCGGAAACCGGCCGCAGCGGTCAGCTGGCGGATCGCGTCGGCGTCGCCGGTGAGGAAGTGCCAGCCGGAGGCGGTCGCCGGCTTGCCGTAGCGCTCGACAGTGCTGGCCTTCTTCTCGGCCGCCTTCTCGGGCGTGTCGGCGGGGTCGAAGCTCACGAAAACGGTTTCGAAATCCCGCCCGGGCTCGTACGGGATGCCCTTCATCGCCGCGGCGGCACCGATGAAGATCTGCGGACAGAGAACCGGGCAACGGAAATAGACGAAGGAGAGGAGAACCGGCTTCTTGCCGAAGTAGTCGCCGAGGCGAACCGCCTTGCCCGTCTCGTCGACGAACGGCAGATCGAGCGGGATCGCCTGGCCCAGGCGCTGGTCGAATCCGACCCGTTCCTGGATTTTCTGCGCGTTGAGCTCTCCCGGCAGCGGCACTCGTTCCGCGAGCCCGGGCCCGGAAAAGACGCGGGTGGACGCGTGTGCAGCTTCGCTCGCGCCGGCTCCGAGCGCCAGAAAGGCCGCAAGAGCCGCGGCGAGCACGCGTCCGTCCGGACGCGCGGCAAGGCGCGAAGAAGATGTTCGGAGCGGCATCTCGGGCGTCAGTGCGCCGCCCCTTCGTGCGCGGGGGGAGCTGCGACCGGAGCGGCCTCGACCGCTGCGGTCGCTGCCGTTTCCGACGCCGGCACGGACGCAGCAGCGGGCACCGCGAGGCGCGCAATGGCCTCGTCGATCGGAATGTGCACCAGGCCGCGTGACTTGTCGACCCAGCCCCAGGTCGTGAGGCGCTGGCGCTCGTCCGCCCGCATCGCCGCGAGCTCCTGTTCCGGATGGATCTGGAGGTTCGGTGCCGGCGGCAGGACGATCTGGTTGGCCTGCGCGATCGGCGAGGCCTTCGGATCTTCGCCAGCCGTCCACCTGGCCAGGCCGAGATAGATGAAATAGCCGACGACCAGCGTTCCGACGGTCGTGCCGGCGAGCCAGAGTCCAATTTCGACCGAACGACGGACGTCGATTTCGGAGTCGATCCGGGCCGAAGGCCGATTCGCTTCGTGCGCGCTCGACTCGTGGGGAGACCGGGGATCAGTCATGACCGAGAATCTCCTCCCAGCGCGGATCCTGGACGACGAGGACCGGTCGGCTGCCGAGCTCGCGAGCGAAGTAGGCGAACCAGAGGCCGCCGATCGCCACCGGAATCGCGAGGTAGAGCCAGTGGATCGAAAGCCCGCCGCCAGTGAGAGTCGGGCGCGTGAGCCAGATGAGGTCGATGTAACGCATCACCAGCACGAAGCCGGCGACGGCGGCGAGCGTCTTCGCCTTCCTCTTCACGCTGCGAGAAAGCAGGATGAGGAACGGGAAGAGGAAGTGGAAGATCAGAAGGCCGGCAGCGACGTAGCCCCAGCCGCCGCGGAAGCGCTCATTGAACCAGATCGCCTCTTCGGGCAGGTTGCCCTGATACATGATGATGAACTGCGAGATCGAGAGATAGGTCCAGAACATCACGCAGGCGAACAGGAGCTTCCCGTAGTCGTGAAACAGCCGGCGGCTGAAGATGGCGTCCATCGGTTCGCGCTCGCGGAGCCAGGTTGCGACGAGAATGATGAACGTCATCGCAGCGAGCGCCGCACCGGCGACGAAGATGGCACCGTAGAGGCTGGAGAACCAGTGCGGATCGAGCGACATCAGCCAGTCGAAACCGATGAAGGTGTTGACCATGATGTGCAGCAGGAAGCCGACCGCACTCACGTCATGCATCTTCTTCCGGATCTGCGGGTCCTGGGAGGTCTCCTGCTGCCGTGACTTCGCCGACAGGTAGTAGGCGAAGAACGAGAACAGCGCGATCGCGAACAGCGTCCGGGCGATGAAGAACGTCGGATTGAGGTAGACCGCCTTGTGCTGCAGCGCTTCGTCCGCCGCGACCTTGGCGGGGTCGGCCCAGAGGAACAGGTCCTTCAGCCCGAGGAACAGCGGGATCGCGGCAACGGCGAGAAACGGGAACGTCCGCGCGGCAGCTTCCATGATGCGGCGCGCGGCGAGCCCCCAGGCTCCGCCGGAGATGTGCTGCAGCAGAAGGAAGCCGAGACAGCCGGCCGCCACGGTGTACCAGAGGAGCCAGCCGACCAGGTAGGCCTGGAAGAACTCGGCACGCGCGAGGAAGAAGCCGGCGACCGAAGCAGCGGCGCCGAGAACGCCGAGGCCGAGCGCTTTTCCGGCAAGGCCGGAGAGCGCTGCGGGCGCCGCGAAGTCAGCGGAGCGGAGCGGAAAGTGGGGCGTCCTCATGGCGCGATCGCGAGTCCTCTCATGGATTGTGGCCTTCTGGGGCGTCCGAGCCGGCTGCAGCGTGGCCGCCGTGCTCTTCCGCGCCTTCGACCGCCGCCGGCGCGTCGAGGGACGCTCGCTGCTCCGGGGTCAGGCTCGCGGCGTCGATGTGCTGCGAGAGCTGCAGCGCGCGGATGTAGGCAGCGATCGCCCAGCGATCCTCCGGCGGAATCTGCGGGGCGTACGTCGCCATGACGCCGAAGCCGTTCGTCATGACGTCGAACAGGTAGCCGATCGGAACCTGGCGCAGACGCTCGTCGTGGAACGAGGTCGGCTGCTTGTAACCGCGACGAACCACCATCCCGCGTCCGTCGCCCACCTTGCCGTGGCAGGGCGTGCAGTAGATGTTGAAACGATCCTGACCGCGCTCGAGAAGTGCCCGGGTCATCGGCATCGGAAGTTCGGCGGTGATGCTGCCGTCCGCCGTTCTCCCGGCGTAGAAGAGCGTGTCCTCGTGCAGCGAGCCGCGCGCCACGGTATGCGCAGGAAGGGCCCGCATTCCGCTGCCGTCGGCGAAGAAGGTGCTCGACCGATACGGCTTGAGCTTGGGCTGATCGTGCATGTCCTGACGGCAGGCAACGCCGGCGAGGGCCAGCACGGCAAGAAGTCCGGTTCGCGCAACGAGAGTCATCTTCGTGGCTGGCGTGGCGTCAACTCTCGACATCGTTCACCTCCAGGGCGCCGGTCGAGAGCAGGAACTTGCGTGTCTCGGTGGTATCGAATTTCGCATCCTGCGATTCGATGCAGAGAAAGTAGCCGTCCCGCGAGGCCTTCTCGCGGAAGCGCGGCACGTTGAACACCGGATGGTAGGGCTGCGGGAGGCCATTGAGGAGGAACATCCCGATCGCCGCCGAGAAGGAGGCGAACAGGATGGTGAGCTCGAAAAGCACCGGAATGAAAGCCGGCCAGCTGTTGTGAGGCTTGCCGCCGATGTTCATCGGGTAGTCGATCGCCGAGGTCCAGTACTCCAGTCCGAAGCCGGCGAGACAGCCGACAATGCCGCCCGCCAGGCAGATCAGCGGAACCTTCGACTTGTGGTGATCGCAGATCACCTCGGAAAGCGCCTCGACTGGAAACGGCGTATAGGCGTCCATGGTGCGAAAGCCGACGCGGTGGGCTTCGGTCGCGGCGTCGAGAAGATGCTGGGCGCTCGAATACTCGGCCAACAGGCCGTGCAGATCGCCGGGAAGAGTTGCCATCGAAGTGGTCATCCGTGCGCTGGCTCCTTGACCTTGGCGTCGGGGGTGAGCCCCTTCATCTCGAACATCGCGAGGGCCGGAAGCAGGCGCACGAAGAGGAACATGAGCGCCATGAACAGGCCGATGGTGCCGAAGAAGGTCGCGAAATCCCAGCGCGTCGGGTAGTACATCCCCCAGGAGCCGGGCAGGAAGTCGCGGTGCAGCGACACCGGAATGATGATGAAGCGCTCGAACCACATTCCGAAGTTGACGAACATCGAAATGATCCAGAGCGCCGGAATGGACTTGCGGGCACCGCGGAACCAGAGCGGCTGAATGGAAAGGATGTTGCAGAAGATCAGGCTCGCATAGATGAATTTATACGGACCGAAGATCCGGTTGTGGACCATGTACCACTCGTAAATGTTGCCGCTGTACCAGGCGGTGAAGATCTCGACGATGTAGCCGTAGCCGACGATGAGACCCGTGACGAGCATCACCTTGGCCATGTTGTCGAGATGCCGCATGGTGATGAAGTCTTCGAGGCCGAATGCCTTGCGCAGCGGAATCATCAGCGTCAGCACCATTGCGAAGCCGGCGAAGACGGCGCCGGCGACGAAGTAGGGCGGGAAGATCGTCGCATGCCAGCCGGGGACCTGTCCCGAGGCGAAGTCGAAGGAGACGACGGAGTGGACCGAGAGGACCAGCGGCGTCGACAGGCCGGCGAGCAGCAGGTAAGCCGACTCGTAGTTGTGCCAGTGCCGGGCCGACCCGCGCCAGCCCATGGCGAGGAGACCGTAGATCTTCTTCTGCCAGAGCTTCTTCGTGCGGTCGCGGAAGGTCGCAAGGTCGGGAACGAGGCCGATGAACCAGAACACCAGAGAGACCGAACCGTACGTCGACACCGCGAAGACGTCCCAGATCAGCGGCGAGCGGAAGTTCGGCCAGATCTGCATCGTGTTCGGGTAGGGCAGCAGCCAGTAGACCGCGAGCCACGGGCGGCCGGTATGGAAGAGCGGGAAGAGCAGGGCGCAGGCGACGGCGAAGAGAGTCATCGCCTCGGCGAAGCGGTTGATCGAAGTGCGCCACTCCTGGTTGAGCAGCAGCAGAATCGCGGAGATCAGCGTTCCGGCGTGGCCGATGCCGATCCACCAGACGAAGTTGATGATGTCGAAGCCCCAGC
>JBDTQG010000039.1:0-28700 GCA_039932315.1 Thermoanaerobaculia bacterium | reverse complement strand
GGGCGATCGTCCTGCTCACGATGGCGCTGAAGATCGTGCTGCTGCCGCTCTCGCTCTCGGCGTTCAAGTCGATGCGCAAGATGCAGAAGCTGAATCCGAAGATGCAGGCGGTGCGGGAGCGCTGGAAGGGGAAGCTGCGCGACAAGAACGGCCGCTTCAACCCCGACTCGCAGCGGCAGATGAACGAAGAGATCATGGGTCTCTATCGTTCCGAGGGGGTGAATCCGGCGGGCGGCTGCTTCCCGATGCTGATTCAGCTGCCGGTTTTCTTCTCGTTCTACAGCCTGCTCTCTTCTGCGGTCGAGCTCTGGCATTCGCCCTGGATCGGCTGGATTCACGATCTGACGGCGTCGGATCCGTACTATGTGCTGCCGATCGTGATGGGCATCTCGCAGATCGTGCAGCAGCGCATGACGCCCGCGCCGCCCGATCCGGTGCAGAAGCGGCTGATGCAGTTTCTGCCGGTGGTGTTCACGATCTTCTCGCTCGGTTTCGCGAGCGGCCTGGTGCTCTACTGGTTGACCAACAACATCCTGACCATCGCGCAGCAGAAGATCTACAACTCGTTCAAGGATCATGAGACGGGGGCCCAGGTCGTCGTCGCGAAGGCCGGACGGAAGGGGTCGGGATCTTGAAGAGCCGTCGTTACTTCTGGGGAAATACGCTGCCGCAGGCGCTCATGTCCGCGGCGCGGTACCATGCCATTCCGCCGGACGAGCTGGCCTACCGGATCTATGACAAGCGCCACGGCTTCGTCACCCGCACGCGGCGGCTGATCCTCGAAGTCGATCCGGCAGCGCCGCAGCGTGTGCGACGGGACGCCGGCGCGAGCCCGAAGTCCGAGCCGGTGCGACCGGTGGCGCTGCCTTCGGCAATTTCCAAGGATTCGGCGACTTCCGCCGCTCCCGCTACCCCGTCCCGGCCGAGCGCGCCGACGCCGGACATTGCGGTGAGCTCGGCGCCTTCCCCGGAGAATCGTCCAGCGAATGTTCCAAGAAATGCGCCCGCCAGCCGCTCTGCGGGCCGTCCGCCGTCGACCGGCGCGCCCGATCCGTTTGTGGCGCCGGACGAGGAGGCAGCGCTTGCGGCCTCGGAGGCCATGGCCCGTCTGCTGACTTTCGCCGGACTGAAGCTCGAAATTCATGTCGAGCTTCAGCCGGAACGGCTGCTGATCTCCCTCAGCGGGGAGGACGAAGAGCGGCTCCGGGTCGAGGGGGAGATCTTCCTCGACGATCTCGAGCAGCTGGTTCCGCGGGTGATCCGTGGCCTGGCCGGACGCATGGTGCGCTGCAAGGTGAACGGAGCCGGTCTTCGAGACGCCCGCGAGGAGGAGCTGCGCAAGCTGGCTCAGACTGCCGCAGATGAGGTCGCGAAGACCGGGCAGCCCACGCTGCTCGATCCGCTCTCTGCCGCCGACCGGCGAATCGTGCATCTGTCGCTGGTCGACGATCCGCGCGTTTCGACCGAGAGCGAAGGCTTCGGTGTTGAGAAGCGCGTGCGGATCTCCCCCGCCGCCGCACCGGTCTCCTGAGCCGATCCGACACTTTCTCCGCCTTCGGGCGGGCAGTTCCCGGAGCCAGATGTTTCACGTGAAACATCCGCCCCCTGACGCCGTCGAGAAGACCGTGCCCGGAGCGCCATGCTTCGCCCGTTGACGGAACAGGAGTTCTCCCGCAATCTGCTCCGGTTCAGCCCGCCGGAGCTCTCGCCCGAGGCGATCGGGCGGCTGTCCATCCACTACGAAGAGCTGCGACGGTGGGCGGACACCGTCGCGCTCATCGGTCCCGGAGCGGTCGAAGAGCTCTTCGAACGGCACTATGTCGAATCTCTCGTGGCCTTGCCGTGGCTCCCCGCTCCCGCCTCATCGCCGGCTCGACTCGTCGATCTCGGCTCCGGCGCCGGCTTTCCGGGATGGATCCTGGCGGCGGTCCGGCCCGATCTCGACGTCACTCTGGTCGAAGCGCGCGAACGGAAGTGGGCCTTCCTTGCCACCGCCGCGCGGCGGGCGCGATTGTCGTGCCGGTGCCTCAATGCTAGAGTTTCCGAGCATCTCTCACCGGAAATTCCCGATCGGATTCAGACCGTCACCGTTCGGGCGCTGCGCCTCGATGCGAGAACCTGGTCGGCGCTTCTCCCGCGAATGTTGCCGGGCGCCCAGGTCCTGATCTGGAGCGGCGAGGTCGTCGAAGCGCCGCCGGCACCTTGGATTGCCGGTCGGACGATGACCCTGTCCGGAAGCCGTCGCTACCTCCGGGAGTTCCTCTTGCCCACACTGCCGACAACCCCTCTATGAGCAAGATTCTGGCGATCGCCAACCAGAAGGGCGGGGTCGGGAAGACGACGACCGCGATCAATCTGGCGGCCGGCTTGGCAGCGCTCGAGAAGCGGGTTCTTCTGGTGGACTCCGATCCACAGGGGAATGCGACCCGCGGAGTGGGAAAAACGGCCGAAAAACCTCATCTTTACCACGTCCTGGTGGGTGAAAGTCCCATCGAGGCGGCGATCGTGCCTAGTGGATTTCCGTTTCTCGACCTTCTGCCTTCGGATCGGGATCTCGTCGGTGCTGAGGTCGAGTTCGTCGGTTTTGAGGGCTGGGAAACGGTGCTCAAGGCGAAGCTCGCGAGTGTCTCCGAGCGCTACGATTTCGTCCTGATCGACTGCCCGCCTTCGCTCGGACACCTGACCATCCAGGCTCTCGTGGCAGCGAACGGCGTGCTGATCCCCCTGCAGTGCGAATATTTCGCGCTCGAGGGCGTGAGCGAGCTGCTGTCGACGATTCGCCGCGTCACCGGGTCGCTAAACCCGGAGCTCGAGCTCGCGGGAATCGTGCTCACGATGTACGACGATCGGATGAAGCTCACGCGGGACGTCGAACGCGAGGTGCGCGAGCATTTTCCGGACAAGGTGTTCGAGGCCGTGGTGCCGCGCAACGTGCGTCTCGCGGAGGCGCCGAGCCATGGCCTGTCGATCCTGCAATACGACATCAAGAGCCGGGGGGCGGACGCCTACCTGGCGGTGGCACGAGAGCTGTTGAGGGCCCCATGAACGACAAGAAGCGCGGCCTCGGCCGAGGTCTTTCCGCCTTGATTGCGACCGACGAAGGGCTGCGAAGTCTGGCGGTCTCGCAGATTCATCCCAATCGACTGCAACCGCGCACCGAATTCGACGACTCCGAGCTCGAGGAGCTTGCGGCGTCCATCCGGTCTCAAGGCCTCATCCAGCCTTTGATCGTAAGTCCAACAGGAAAAGGGACTTACACCATTGTCGCCGGCGAGCGCCGATGGCGTGCTGCGCAGCGAGCCGGACTCACGGTGGTGCCCGTCGTGGTGCGCCAGGTGCGCGACGACCGGGAGCTGCTCGAACTGGCGCTGGTCGAAAATCTGCAGCGCTCGGACCTCAACCCGATGGAAGAGGCGGAGGCTTACCGCACGCTGCAGGAAAATTTCGGGCTGTCGCAGGAGGAGATCGCGACGCGCGTGGGCAAGGCGCGTCCGGCGGTCACGAACACGCTCCGGCTGCTCAAGTTACCGCCGGCGATCCAGGATTTCCTGCGCTCGGGGCGGCTGACAGCTGGGCAGGTGCGCCCGTTGCTCGCGATTTCCGATCCGGATCGCCAGCAGCAGCTCGCGGAACGCGCTCTGCAGGAGGGCCTCTCGTCGCGCAGCATGGAAGAGCTCGCCTCGGGCAAGAAGGCCGGCAAGAAGAGCTCCAAGAAGACCCAGGAACCGCATGCTGGCGCGGCGGCGGAGCGCCTGACGCGGCAGCTCCAGACCCGGGTCGAGATCGAGCGCCGCGGAAAAGGCGGTACGATCCGCATTCATTTTCACTCGGAAGAAGAGTTGATTCGTCTGTACGAACGGATCACGGAACCGGCGGGAGAGAGGAAATGAACTTTCGCGGCAAGTCTTCGCCCGGAGATCTCTCCGGCTTTCTCGACGTCGGCAGTCACTTCGATGGCGAGCTCAGATTCGAGCAATCATTCCGCGTCGACGGCAAGGTAACGGGCACCGTGCGCTCCGAAGGCGATCTCGTCGTCGGCGAGAAGGGCGAGATCGACGGCGAGATCCGCGTCGGTCGCCTGTTCGTTTCCGGAATCGTGCGGGGCGAAGTGTTCGCCTCGCGTCGACTGTCGATTCATCCGCGAGGCCGCGTCGAAGGAACGATTCACGCGCGCGCGTTGATCATCGAAGAGGGCGGTGTGCTCGAAGGTCAGAGCTCGATGGCCGAGGAGCCCGAAGATCGCAGCGAGAGCGAGGCCCACGCCTCCGCATTGGCGCAGAGCTCGCCCAAGGTCGTCGGAAGAATTCCCGCCAAGCCGTAGGCGTCTGCCCGTTTCGCGACACCGAAAGCGAGAGAATCGGCGCTGTTCCAGCTCGAGCAGCTCTCGGAGGAGATGGCGGCACCGTGGCGTCGATTTCAGTGCGCGGCGACGGCCGGCAGATCTTCGTAGCTCGGCAGGAACGTGAGCGGCACGCTTTGAAGGAACGCGGGATCGAACGCTTCGGTGAGAACACGGCCGTCGAAATCGCGCGCAATGGGAAGATGCGTGACGTAGAGCAGAGTCGGCACGAGATCGACGATGCGAGCTGTCGCCAGACCCTCGCCGGCGCGGATCCCGGAACCGCGCAGAATGAGCGCGCCGTCGGGACTGCCGGCGAATGTACCGCTCACGCGCTTCGCCCGCCAGACCTCGCCCACCGCGCGGCGAAGCCCCTCGGGTGGGGCCACCCCGTAGGCGGAGACCACGGCGAGGAAACGCGGCTCCGGAAGCTTCTCCCAGAGTTGCGCCAGACTGCCATCCAGAAACCCCAGGTAGTCGATCAGCGTGTTCGCTGCCCGGCGATCGACCGCCGCGCGCGAACCGGCCATCTCCGCCGAATGGAATCCGCCGAGCGTCGCGAGCTCGACGTCGAGCAGCCCCGGAAGATCGAGAAAGAGCACCTCGGGGGCGTCGGCATCTCCCAGCAATGACGTCGCGACGGCGAGTCGCCAGCGATCCTGGGCACTCGCGGGATCACCGCCCGCCGCTGCACCGCGCAGGAGCTCGAGCCGGCCGGCAAAGCTCACAGGAAATGCCGGCGCCGCGCCGGGCGCGCCGCGAAAAAATTCGCTTGACGCCTCCGCACCGCTCGGGAGAACGGAGAGGAGAGGTTCCTGTGCGCCGAGCACCGCGGTCGTCCGGCCGAGCCGGCCGAGAATCTCCCAGACCGTGTGGCCTTCGCGATCGGCACGCCGGGCCGGGCGATGGGTGCCGAGCAGTCGATCGAGGTCGAGAGCGAAAAAGCCCAGCGGCAGGAGGCGAAGCTCCGCCGGAGGAGCGAGCCACGGCGCATCGAGAAGAGTGGGCCCTGCCAGGGCGTGACGGAACGGCAGTTTGCCGGTCGCGAGACTCGCCCAGAGCGCAAGGGGCCGGACCGGAGGAAAACTCTCCAGCCGGGAGTAGCTGCCGCTGTCGAAAAGTGTCGCGAAGAAGGGCAGGCGACCTTGCCGTGCAAGGGGCAGCAGGACGTCCAGAGTCGCCCCCTCGAGCCCGACGACGAGCAGATGCGGGCGCGCGGCGCCGGAAATTGCCGCGACTCCCGCGATCGAGGCCGCGCCTGCCACCGTCGGTGCGCTGTCGAGCGATCCGATGGCGGCGCTTCCGGAAAGTCCGGATGTCGCCTGAATCCCCGGCGAGGCCGGCGGCTGAAAGCTCGCCCGGCGTTCGACGACGACGTAGATGCTGCCGGCGACCACCGTGAAGAGGAGAAGCAGGCTCTTTCCGCCATAAGCGCGATGATTCACGGTGTGCAGCAGCGACGTATAGAACGCGAAGATCGCCGCCAGCGAAAGCCAGAGAGCGGTGCGGATCAGATTCGCATTGATTCCGGGCGGCAGGTAGAAGGAGTAGTGCGAGGCATGGACCCAGTTGCCCAGAGCGGCTGCGCCGAGAACGACGGTCACACTCCAGGGGAGGAGCCGGCGTGTGCGGGCATTCTTCAGGCGCGTGCCGAGGGCGTGAGCGGCAAGCGAAAACGGCGCGAGGAGCAGCGCGAGTCGAAGCGTCGCCGCGAGGTATCCCGAAAATTCAACGGGCAGCAGGGGATTGAGGAAAAAGACGAGACCCGCGAGATGGAAGCCGGCGAAAAGTGCGGGGAGCAGCGCTCCGAGAACGGCCTCCAGACGCGAGGGCAGCGGCCATGGCGAGAGAGAGCGCACGCGACCGCTGTTTCCGGTCCGCAGCGCCGGCTCACGCGGAGTGTCGGGCATCCGGTTCTTCGCAGGCATGGACGGTTTGTTAGAGTTCCGATCCCGGATGCAGCCCATCGACACCAGCGGCCGAGTCGTCGAAGTCGTCCCGCATCCGCTGCCCTACTTCTCGCTCGTTCTCGAAGGGCCGCCGGCCTGGCGCGAAACGCAGGCCGGACAGTTCGTGATGATCGAAACGAGCGCCGGCCTCGAGCCCTACCTGCGACGTGCCTTCTCGGTCCACGACGTAAGTAAAACAGATCGCGGTGCCCGGATCGAGCTGCTGGCGAAGATCGTCGGTCCAGGAACGCGCGAAATGGCGCACAAGCGCGCCGGCGACACGATGAAAGTGCTGGGTCCGCTCGGCAAGCCGTACGGCGCCGCCGAAGCCCGACCGTCGGCACTCGTCGCAGGGGGCGTGGGGTCGGCGCCGCTGCTGCTTCTCGGCCGTCGCCTGCTCGCGGAAGGAAAGCGCTTCGATTTCTTCTATGGCGGTCGCTCGGCGATCGACCTCGCGCGAAGCGCAGCGTTCGCCGAGCTCGCCCGGGAGAGCGGCGGTGAGTTCATCGCGACGACCGAGGACGGCAGCGCGGGGGAGCGCGGCCTCGTCACGGCGCCGCTCGCGGAGCGGTTGCGCCAAAGCGCTTACGGCAAGATCTTTTCCTGCGGCCCGATGGGACTTCTGAAGCGCCTCGCGGAGATGAGCGCCGAGCACTCGGTGCCTGGCGAAGCGGCGCTCGAGACCGAGATGGGATGCGGCTACGGCGCCTGCCTCGGCTGTGCGGTCGAGCTCGTGGACGGAAAGATCGCACTCTGTTGCAAAGACGGTCCGGTGTTCGCGTGCGAGACGGTGAAGTGGTGAGCGGCGCGGATTCAGGCGGCAGGGCAGAGGCGACAGGTGCGATCGCCACGCCTTGCGCGCCGGACCTTTCGGTCCGCTTGGGAAACCTGGTTCTGCCGAACCCGATCATGACGGCCAGCGGAACTTTCGGGTACGGTCTCGAGTTCGCACATCTCGCAGCACTCGACCGGCTCGGCGGAATCGTCACCAAGGGGCTTTCACTCGTGCCGCTGCGGGGAAATCCGCCCCCGCGCATCGGCGAACCGCGCGGTGGAATGCTGAACTCGATCGGGTTGCAGAACATCGGCGTCGAGAAGTTTCTCGCCGACGTCCTTCCCGGCCTCGGCAAGTTTCCCGCGCAGGTGATGGTCAATCTTTTCGGTTATGAATTCGACGACTATGCGCGCCTCGCCGAACGGGTCGACTCGTTCGCCGGCATCGCCGCGGTCGAGCTCAACGTCTCGTGTCCGAACGTGAAGAAGGGCGGCATCGAATTCGGGCACGATCCCGTGCAGCTCGAGCGGCTGGTCCGGAGTGTGCGCGACGTCACCGGCAAACCGATCGCGGTGAAGCTGTCGCCGAATGTCACTTCGCCGGTGGCGATCGCGGAGGCTGCGAAAGCGGGGGGCGCCGACGTCATCTCGGCGATCAACACCGTGCTCGGAATGTCGATCGATCCGTGGACGCGCCGGCCGAGCCTGAACACCACACGCGGTGGACTTTCGGGCCCGGCGATCAAACCGATCGCCGTTCGCATCGTCCATGACGTGGCGAAGAAGGTCGGCTTGCCCGTGATCGGAATCGGGGGAGTCGAAACGGTCGACGATGTCGTCGAATTCCTCCTCGCCGGCGCATCGGCGGTACAGGTCGGGACAGCGCTCTTCCGCGATCCCCGCACCGCGGAACGCCTGGTCGACGGGCTCGCCAGCCGGCTCGTCGAGATGAAGATCGAACGTGTTTCGGAGCTCATCGGGGCCGTCCGGCCGTGGGAGAACGCGTGAACGAAAAGCGAGCTCTCGATCAGGTCGCCGTCGCCATCGATACCAACGACCGGGCCACGTTCGATCGCTGGTGCGCGCTCTTCGGGCCGCGGGTGGGAGTTCTCAAGGTGGGCCTCGAGGCGTTCGTGCGCTGGGGTCCGCCGGCGATCGAAGCGGCGCGAAAACACGCCCGGGCCCTCTTCCTCGATCTCAAACTGCATGACATTCCCAATACGGTCGCAGGTGCCGTGCGCTCCGCGCGCGGCTTCGCGGTCGACTACCTCACGATTCATGCCGCCGGCGGGCCGGCGATGATCGAAGCGGCGGCCGAGGCTGCCGGGAGCGAGCTCGCCATTCTCGCCGTCACCGTGCTCACCCACCTCGACGAACCGGCGCTCGAGCGCCTCGATCTCCCCGGGAGCAGTGCCGATCGGGTCCTCCGCTGGGCGGAGCTCGCCCAGGCTTCCGGCGCGGCGGGCGTCGTCTGTTCTCCGCTCGAGCTCGGGGCCTTGCGCGGCAGGTTGCCGCGTCCGTTCCGGCTCGTCGCTCCGGGTATCCGGCCGGCGGTGGAGCCGGGCGGAGAAGCGCAGGATGATCAGCGTCGAACGGCAACCGCACCCGCCGCGATCGCTGCCGGCGCCGATCTCATCGTCATCGGTCGTCCGTTGACGCAGGCGCCCGACCCCGAAGCCGCGCTCGAAGCGCTCGCGCGATCCCTCGCCGCCGGCTGAGCCGGGCCGGTTGGCTCCGGGCGGCCGAGCGATCTAGTCGCCGAGACGGGCGGTGAGCTCGGAAAGTGCGGCGCGGAGCTCTTCGACTGCGGCTTCCAGCCGATCGATCCGATCGATCTGATCGATCCGATCGACCCGATCACTCCGATCGATCGGATCACGTCGATCATCTTCGCGCTCGCCGTCATCGCGCCGGGCTTCTCGCGCGGCCGCGGCCGTTGAATCGAGCTCCCGGCGGAGAGGTCGCTCGGGGTGAGAATCGGCAGCGCCCGGGCCCAGGCTCATCGCGCGTTCGACCGCTGCGGTGCCCGCGAGATGGATCCAGCGGGTTTCCCGCTGACCGGGCTGCCGGCCGAGCTCTCGCACGAGGGCGTCCGGTCCGCTGGCGAGGCGGGCGAGAGTGGCTTCGACCTCCTCGGAGCTTGCGAACGGGTGCAGCCGCGCGCACCGTGTGCGCAGCTCGTTGACGGTCTGCGCGCCGCGGAGCAGAAGCAGCGGCAGAATGGCTGCGGCGCCGGCAGTGTCCAGATGCCACCGGCGATCGAGACAGTGCTCGTAGCGCTCGGTGCGGCTGCTGTGAACCCGGAAGACGAGCGCGTCGGCGCGCAGTCGATCGAGCGCCTCGACGACTTCGGTCTCGGTCAGCTCGGTGACCGGCTCGCGGCTGGTTTTCTGGTTACAGGCCTGGAGCAGCGCGTTGACGCTCAGCGGATACTGCTCGGGGGTCGTGCGCTCTTTTTCCATCAGCGCGCCGAGAATGCGCAGCTCGATCGGATCGAGGGGTCGGGTGTACGCCATGCGTGCCTACCAGATGAAGATCGGGCGCTCCACCTGAAGGTCGAACTCCCAATCGTAGGTATAGCCCGGGAACTCGAGCGGCACATCGAAGATCGCGCGCATACGGATCTTGTCGCCGTTCTTCTCGGTGGTCACCATTTTCGGGTCGACCGGCAGATCCAGATCGTTCGCCTTCGCGACGATGCGCTTCTGAATGGTCTCGGAAGGCGTATTCCCCGCCCACTTCGCCTGCTCGACCATGAAATCGTAGAGCTCCGACGTCGCGATCTTCACCGGGACGGCTTTCCAGGTGACGAGCGCACCCGCGATGAGAAGCACGCTCCAGAGAATGCATCCGAGCTTGCCGTCCCCCGCCTCTGATCGACGATCGGTCATTGCGAATTCCCCCCGAGCCTTGGATCGCCGAGTCTAGCGTACCTGCCGCAGGATACGCCTCTGCGACCCGTCGTTGGAGGCGCGCGACCACAGGATCGCCACGGCGCGACCGAACACAGCGCTTTCCGGAATCGCCCCGAAACTCCTGGAATCGCGAGACTGCTCGCGCGCGTCGCCTTCGAGCCAGAGCGCTCCCGGCGGCAGGATGCCGCCGCCGAACCAGTCCCCGGCGCGACCGACGCAGCGCTTGACGTATTTCTGCCGCGGATCGAACGACGGGCGGAAAAGAACGATGTCCCCCTTGCGGATGGCGCGCCGTGGCAGGAGGCCCGCGCTCGTCCCGGAGAAGACGAACCGGTTGACGAGGAGCTGATCGCCGGGCTCGAGGGTCGGGACCATCGAATCGGAAGGAATGGAAACCACTTCGAGCAGAAAAGCGCGCACGAAGAGAGCGAACAACAGGGCGATGATCGCCGCCCGGGCGAGAGAAACGGCGGCGTGCCCGGCCTGACTCAGCGCGGCAGGTGGAACGAGCGCGACCAGCGGGTCTTCGTCAGGAACCCGAGCGCCGTATTGCCGAACTCCCGCAGCTTCGCCCCGGCTCCCCGCCAGACGCCGTCCGATGTTCCACCTCCGAACGACCAGTAGATGAGGAAGGCGCGGCCCTTGAGGTAGCGCGTCGGCACGGTTCCCCAAAATCGCGAGTCGTAGGACAGGTCGCGGTTGTCTCCCATGCAGAAGTAGCTCGCCTCCGGGACGGTCACCGGACCGAAGTTGTCGCGCAGCCGCTGCTGCTCGGACATGTACGGACGGTTCAGGAAGGTGCGTGGATCCTTGTGCACGACGTACGAGTCGTCCACGACCTTCGTACCGTTGACGAACAGCTGCTTGTCGACCACCTGAATGGTGTCTCCCGGCAGGCCGATGAGCCGCTTCACGAGATCGATGTTCGGGTGTTCCGGTGACCTGAAGATCACGATGTCGCCCCGCCGCGGAGTCCTGAGCGGCAGGAGCTTCTTTTCGACGTCGCTCATCGTCGCGCCGAAGATGAAGCGGTTGACGAACAGGTGATCTCCGACCAGAAGCGTGTCTTCCATCGAGCCGCTCGGAATGAAGAACGTCTTGATGACGAAAGTGTTGGTGAAGAGGAGAAAAACCGCCGCGATGAGCAGCGCCTCGACGTACTCGCGGACGGTAGAGCGATGAGTTTCCGACATCGGCCCGGAAGCCTATCCGATCGCCGCAAAGGATTGCGCTCCCGTCCTGATCCTTTGTCAGCGCCCTGCAGTGCTGCAGAGACGGGCCCCGGCCGCGACCTCACGCCGGTCGGAGACGGCAGCCGCGCATCGACTTGACTCGGCGTCTCCCATCGGCGACGACCCGAATAAAGATAAACCTTTACAGCACAGCGTTTAGCGCAAATTCTCCGGGCTGGCAGGCCGCTTGGAAAGAGGTCCTGTGCAACATCAACCGGAGAAAGGAGGCGCCAGGAATCGATCGTCCAACCGCGCAGTCTCGCCATCCAGGAACGAAGTTGCAGGTCGAAGCAGTTGTCGCAGCTCATCAGGAACCTTCCACAACGCAGGAAGAAAGGAATCCGACATGCGAGTTACCCAGAGCCTCATCTCCGCCGTTGCCGCAAGCGCAGCTCTTCTCCTCTGTCTGGTCGCAGCGACGCCGGCCTCGGCGGCGGAGGGCAAGGTCGTCAACGTCAACACGGCAAGCGCCAGCGAGTTTCAGCTCCTTCCCCACATCGGCCCCTCGGTGGCGGCGAAGATCGTCGAGCACCGGGAAAAGAACGGCAACTTCAAGACGCTCGACGACCTCATGCTGGTGCGCGGGATCGGACCGGCGACCTACGAGCAGCTCAAACCGTTCGTCGCGCTCTCCGGCGCCACGACGCTCACCGACAAGGTGAAGCTGCCTCGCCAGGCGAAGGCCGACAAGCCGGCGGCGAAGAGCTGATCCACCGTGGAGCGAGTGGAGGCGACTTCGGTGCGAGAGAAAGAGCCTGGGTACAACCTCATCGAGCTCATGGTCGCCATGGCGATCTCTTCCCTGCTGCTCGTCATCGGGGTTCCCCTGTTCCTGTCGCTGGCCGCGGCGCTCCGGGTGGAGCTCGCGACCGCCGAAGTCGCCTCCACTTTCCACGTCGCCCGGGCCTACGCCATTCGCCACGATGCCAACGTCGGACTGAAGTTCCGCATCGACGGCGACGGTACCGTGACCTGGGCCCTGTATCGCGATGGCGACGGCGACGGTGTGCTCTCGGCGGACATCGCGTCGGGCAAGGACCCTCAGGTCACCCCGCGCGTTCGCCTGGCTCATCTCGGGCGGCAGATCCGGTTCGGGTTTCCACCGGGAAGAGCACCGCGCGATCCGGGCAATCCCCGGCGCCGGCTCACGAACCTCGACGACCCGATCCGCTTCAACAACTCCGACATCGCTTCGTTCAGCCCATTCGGGACGGCGACCCCCGGCTCGGTCTACATCACGGACGGGATGCGGCACCTCGCGGCGGCACGGGTTCTCGGCACGACCGGCAAGATCACCCGCCTGACCTACGACGTCAAGAAAGAGCGCTGGCACTGACCGGCGCCGCGCGGACGCGGACATGTTGACTTGCCGCGGGAAGGGGCGTAACTTTCGCGGCCGTGGGAGCCTTCGTCGTCATCACAACTGTCGGTACCGAAGAGCAAGCGAACCTGATCGCTTCGGAGTTGGTCGCACGGCGCCATGCCTCGTGCGTCAACGTCGTCACCGGCGTGCGCTCGGTCTATCGCTGGCAGGGCAAGATCTGCCGTGACGCCGAGTTCCTGCTCATCGTGAAGACGCTCGAGTCCGAGTATCCCGCCGTTCAGGCCGCGATCCAGGAGCTGCACAGCTACGAGCTCCCCGAAATCCTCTCCTTCAAGGTCTGCAGAGGCGAAACGAACTTTCTCGAATGGATCGGTGCCTCGCTCGACAAGAGCGCACCGTTTTCTGACGAGGAGGAGCGCGAGCTTCTCGACGAATCCAACTACTGATTCTTCGCCTGGCGCGAGCGTCCGGATCTCGCACGGTCTCGAGGCAACTCCAGCGCTCGGGTGCCTGTCGGCAGCGCATCCGCCGACGCCCACGGCTGCGATTCTCCGGCCAGAAGTCCTGACGGCAGCGAGGAATCTCGCTCTCTCGTCGCGCAGCTGGTGTATCTTTCCGGCGCTCGTTCGACAGTTGCTGCGGCTCGGAGGAGGTCGGCATGCAGGTCGTACCCGTCTCGCAACTTCGCCGCGGCTTCGGCACGACCGCCCGGCGTGATGCCTGGTGGCGCGGGCCGGCGCTCGTCTTCGTCGGCTTCTCGCTCTTCATCGTCTACGCGACGTGGGCGGCATTCCAGAACGCGCACTATACGTTCGGACCCTACCTCTCGCCGTTCTATTCTCCGGAGCTTTTCGGGAGCTCGCCCCACGCCTGGTTCGGCGCGAAGCCTTCCTGGTGGCCGGGACTTCTCCCGTTCTCACCCGCGCTGCTCATCCTCCCGTTCCCCGGGCTCTTCCGTTTCACCTGTTACTACTACCGCGGCGCGTACTACAAGTCCTTCTGGGCCGATCCACCCGCGTGCACCGTGGGCGAGCCGCGCAAGAAGTATCTCGGCGAGAACTCGTTTCCGCTGATTCTGCAGAACGTCCATCGTTATTTCGCCTGGGTGGCGCTCCTCTTCATCGCACTTCTTGCCTGGGACGCCTGGAAAGCTCTCTGGTTCGCCGACCCGGCGACCGGCGAAGAGCACTTCGGGATCGGCCTCGGGTCGATCATCCTGATCGTGAACGTCGTGCTCCTCGCGAGCTATACCTGGGGCTGCCATGCGCTGCGGCATCTCTTCGGCGGCAATATGAAAGAGGTCTCGAAGGTTCCGATCTGCGACTTCGCGTATCGCTGCGCGAGCGGACTCAATGGCCGCCATCAGCTCTTCGCCTGGTGCAGCCTGTTCTCGGTGATGTCGTCGGACCTCTACGTCCGGCTGTGCTCGATGGGCTGGATCACCGACGTGCGGCTCTTCTGATGTCGATTCAGCAGCGCTTTGCCTACGATGTTCTGGTGATCGGCGCCGGCGGCGCCGGTCTGCGCGCGGCGATCGAGGCGGTTGGACAGGGCGTTTCGGTCGGCCTGATCTGCAAGTCGCTCCTCGGCAAGGCGCACACCGTGATGGCCGAGGGCGGCATGGCCGCGGCGATGGGCAACGTCGACGATCGCGACAACTGGCAGGTTCATTTCGCCGACACCATGCGCGGCGGTCAGTACGTCAACAACTGGCGCATGGCGGAGTTGCACGCGAAAGAGGCGCCGGACCGCGTCCGCGAGCTCGAGGCCTGGGGCGCGGTTTTCGATCGCACGAGCGACGGCAAGATCCTGCAGCGCAACTTCGGCGGACATCGCTACCCGCGTCTCGCCCACGTCGGCGATCGCACCGGTCTCGAGCTCATCCGCACGCTTCAGGACCACACGGTCTACCTTGGCGTCACCGTCCACATGGAGCACACGGTCATCGACCTGCTCCTCGACAACGGCCGTATCGCGGGCGCCCTTGCCTACGACCGGGAGCGCGGGCGATTCCAGCTGTTCTCCGCCAAAGCGGTGATTCTCGCGACCGGCGGCGTGGGCCGCGCCTACCGCGTGACGAGCAACAGCTGGGAGGGTACCGGCGACGGTCATGCGCTCGCCTATCGCGCCGGCGCCGAGCTCATCGACATGGAGTTCGTGCAGTTCCATCCGACGGGAATGGTCTGGCCGCCGTCGGTCAAGGGCATTCTCGTGACCGAAGGCGTGCGCGGCGAAGGTGGCGTGCTCAAGAACAGCGCCGGCGAACGCTTCATGTTCGGCGACATTCCCGACAACTACAAGCCGCAGACGGCTTCCGATGCCGAAGAGGGCTGGCGCTACACGCAGGGGGACAAGAGTGCCCGCCGCCCCCCGGAGCTCCTGACCCGTGACCATGTCGCGCGCTGCATCATGCGCGAGGTCAAGGCGGGTCGCGGCTCGCCGCACGGCGGAGTGTTTCTCGACATCGCCTGGATCAAGGAGAAGATCGCGAACGCGCCGGAACACATCCGGCGGAAGCTTCCGAGCATGTACCACCAGTTCAAGGAGCTCGCCGATCTCGACATCACCGCCGAACCGATGGAGGTCGGACCGACGACGCACTACATCATGGGTGGCATCCGCGTCGATGCCGACACCCAGGCCTCGACGATTCCGGGACTTTTCGCAGCCGGCGAATGTGCCGCCGGAATCAACGGCGCGAACCGTCTGGGCGGAAATTCGCTTTCCGATCTCATCGTCTTCGGCAAGCGTGCCGGCGAATACGCCGCCGCCTTCGCGCGCGCAAATGGCGTTCCCGCTGTCGATGACGGCGCGGTCAAGACCGCGATCGATGCGTCCCTCGCGCCTTTCTCGCGCGGCAGTGCCGGCGAGAATCCGTACAAAGTGCAGTCGGACCTCCAGGACACGATGCAGGATCTGGTCGGCATCGTCCGAGTGGAATCCGAGATGCAGGAGGCGCTCGTGCGCCTCGAGGCGCTCTGGGCACGGGCCGCTGCCGCCGGTGTCGAAGGCCACCGTGAGTACCACCCGGGCTGGCATACCTGTCTCGATCTGCGCAATCTGCTGGCGGTCTCCGAAGCGATCACGCGCTCGGCGATCGAGCGCAAGGAAAGCCGCGGCGGGCACTTCCGCGACGATTTCCCTGCCAAGGACCCGGCCTTCGGCAAGTTCAATGTGGTCACGTCGCTCGATCGCGACGCGGCCGCATCATCGCCCGCAGGAATGAAAGTCTCACGCCTCTCTATTCCCGAAATGCCCGCCGAGCTCCGGCAGGTCATTCGGGATCAGGAGCAATGATGCCGACAGCCACCTTCAGAATCTGGCGTGGCGGGTCCGATGGAGCGGGTGCGTTCGTCGACTATCCGACCGAGGTCTCCGAGGGCATGGTCGTTCTCGATGCCGTGCACCGCGTTCAGGCCGAGCAGGCGCCGGATCTCGCCTGCCGCTGGAACTGCAAAGCGGGCAAGTGCGGTTCGTGCTCCGCTGAGATCAACGGCCATCCGAAGCTCCTGTGCATGACCCGGCTGAACACGCTCGATCTCACCGTGCCGGTCACCGTCGAACCGATGCGCGCCTTCCCGCCGATCCGCGACCTGGTGACCGATGTGTCGTTCAACTTCCGCGTCAAGCCGACGCTGAAGAAGTTTGCACCGCGCCCGGCCGACGTCGCCGACGGCACCTGGCGCATGTCGCAGAGAGACATCGACCGGGTGCAGGAGTTCCGCAAGTGCATCGAGTGCTTTCTCTGCCAGGACGTCTGCCATGTCGTCCGCGAGCACAAGAAGCACGAAGAGGGGTTCATCGGCCCGCGCTTCTTCGTCTATTCGGCGGCGCTTGAAATGCACCCGCTCGACACGGCCGACCGGCTCGGCGATCTCAAGAACGAGAACGGGCTCGGCTACTGCAACATCACGAAGTGCTGCACGAACGTCTGCCCCGAGAACATCAAGATCACCGACAACGCCATCATCCCGCTCAAGGAGCGCGTCGTCTCCCGGTTCTACGATCCCGTCACCCGCCTGTTGCGGGTGCTGCGATCCTGAATCCGGCGTTCGTTCGAGCGTCGCGAAGCTGTCGCTTTCGACGAGGAGGTTCGAAGTGTTCGAGCTGAAGCCGCTTTCGTCTGCCGGGATCGCCGCTGCTCTCGCCAAGGCCGAGCGCTATCGGCTCCTCAACGAGCCAGAGCAGAGCGAGAGCATCTGCGAGGACATTCTCGCTGCCGCGCCGGGCAATCACGCGGCACTCGTCATGCTGATCCTCGCGATCACGGATGGCTTTCCGCACAAACGGCAGTCGGCAGCCCGCGCCGCCGAGCTCGTGGCGACGCTGCCGACCGAGTACGAACGCCACTACTACGGCGGGCTGGTTTCCGAACGCCGCGCGCGGGCGCAGTTGGCGCATGGTGGCATGGGGCGTCGCGCGGCAAGTCAGTGGCTCCATCAGGCGATGCGCGACTACGAGCGCGCCGACGCGCTGCGGCCGCCGGACAACGAAGACGCCCGTCTGCGCTGGAACGCCTGCGCGCGCGTCTTCAACGCGCATCCCGAGCTTCTCGCGGAGGAAGAGTCGAACAGTCCGATGATGCTGGAGTAGCGCCGCGCCAGCGGGGCGGTCGCCTCAGATCCGGGCGAGCGCCTGTTCGGCGTCGGCGAGGAGATCCGCGAGGTCCTCGATGCCGGCGGAGATGCGGACGAGTCCGTCCGTGATGCCGAGCTCGGCGCGCTTCTCGGCCGGTACCGACGCGTGGGTCATCGAAGCCGGGTGCGACGTGAGCGTTTCGACTCCCCCCAGACTCTCGGCCAGAGACATCACCTCGACGCCGTCGAGGAAGCTCTTCGCGGCCGCATAGCTCCCGAGCTCGAAGGTGATGAGCGCGCCGAAGCCGGTCGCCTGGCGCTGTTGCAGCGCATGGCCGGGATGATTCTCGAGGCCGGGATAGAAAATCGCCTTCACTTTCGGATGCTTCGCGAGATATTCGGCCATCGCCTGGCCGTTCGTTTCGTGGCGCGCCATCCGCACTGCCAGCGTCTTGATGCCCCGGAGCACGAGGAACGAGTCGAAGGGCGACAGAATCGCGCCTTCCGACTTCTGGACGAAGTAGAACCAGTCGCTGTGCTCTTTGCTCTTCGCGACCAGAGTTCCGCCGATCGAATCGGAGTGGCCGTTCAGAAACTTGGTCGTCGAATGGAGAACGACGTCGGCGCCGAGCTCGAGCGGGCGCTGGAAATAGGGCGACATGAAGGTGTTGTCGACGGCAAGCACGAGTCCGTGCGACCGCGCAATCTCGGCGGCACCGGCGATGTCGGTGATCTCCATCATCGGGTTGGTCGGCGTCTCGATGTAGATCATCCGGGTTTCCGGCCGGATCGCGCCGCGGATATTCGCGAGATCGGTCGAATCCACCCAGCTCGACAGGACTCCGTAGCGCGACAGTACCTGGGTCATGAAGCGGTAGGAGCCGCCGTAGACATTGCGCGAAAAGACGACGTGCTCGCCGGTCTTCACCAGCGTCATGAGCGTCGCCATCGCCGACATGCCCGAGGCGAAGGCGTGTCCGGAAATTCCGCCTTCGAGCGCCGCAATGTTCTCCTCGAGAGCGAAACGGGTGGGGTTCTGGACCCGCGCGTATTCGAATCCCTTGTGCTTGCCCAGCTCGTCGTGAAGATAGGTCGAAGTCGCGTAGATCGGCACCGTGACCGAACCGGTGGCCGGGTCCGGATGCTGCCCGGCATGGATGGCGCGGGTCGAGAAACCGCGCGTCGTTGGATCGCCTTTCACGGTGAATCCCCTTTCGCTGACTCTGTTGACGCCCGGAGAAGGCCGAGCGCCGGGATCAAAGGTCGAATGTCGACTTCCGGACGATCCGCCGCCTGCGATCCTATCAACCCGTCTAAAATCACCGGCATGACGGACGTGCCTGCAGGTCACTTCTCCTCCGACTTTGCCGAGTTCTCGCCGGTGCGCTTCGCCGACGGCGCGCTCGAGCTGCTGGACCAGACGCTCCTGCCGGAAGAGGAGCGCTGGATCTCCTGTCGGACGGTGGAGGACATCGCGCAGGCGATCCGCCGCCTCGCCGTGCGCGGCGCTCCGGCGATCGGTATCGCCGCCGCCTATGGCCTCGTCGTGGCGCTGCTCGATCCGAACGACCCCGAGCCCGACTCTGCGCGCCGGTTCGAGAACGCCCGCGCCATGCTCGAACGGACGCGTCCGACGGCCGTCAACCTGCGCTGGGCGCTCGAGCAGGGTGAGGAGGCGTTCGAGCTCCTGCGCGATCGTCCGCTCGTCGAGATGGCGGCGAAGCTTCTCGATTGGGCGCGCGCGCTGCACGCGGACGACGTCGACCGGAATCGACGCATGGCCGACCACGGCGCGCGGCTGTTCACCGCCGGAGATCGTGTTCTCACGCACTGCAACGCCGGTGCGCTCGCGACGGGCGGCATCGGAACCGCAGTCGGTGTGATCGCGCAGGCCTTCCGCGACGGCAACGTAGCCGCCGTCTGGGTCGACGAAACGCGCCCGCTTCTGCAAGGAGCGCGACTCACCGCCTGGGAGATGCTGCGACTGGGAATTCCCCACCGCCTGGTCACCGATTCGATGGTCGGTGCGCTGATGAGCCGCGGACACGTGCAGCGGGTCATCGTCGGCGCGGACCGCATCGCGGCGAACGGCGACGTTGCGAACAAGATCGGCACCTATACGGTTGCCGTGCTGGCGCACCGGCACAAGGTCCCGTTCTACGTTGCCGCGCCGCTCTCGACGTTCGATTCACGGATCGCGACCGGAGCCGAAATTCCGATCGAGGAACGCGCCGGACTCGAAGTCACCGAGCTCGCCGGTGAGCGGATCGCGCCGGTGGGTACTTCGGGATTCAATCTGGCCTTCGATGTGACGCCCGCCGAGCTGATCACGGCGATCGTGACGGAAGAGGGCGTTCTGCTGCCGCCATTCAAGGAATCGATCGCGGCGCTCTTCAACTGATCGCTTGAACCCTCGCTGGCGAAGGGAATCTATTCGACTCCAGTACCCCCAGCGCCGCCCGCGCCAGCCGCGACGCGCTCGATCCGTCCGTCGACGTCGGTCGTGATCCGCCGCCCGGGGAGCGCGGCGATCGCCTCTTCGGTGAGCGCTCGCCAGGAGATCGTCGGCTCCTCGACGAGCGCCGGACTCGTGGCGCCGTTGCCGGCTGAAAACAGCAGGTAGCCATCGCGATAGCCGTTCCGCCAGAGGTATGTGGGCGAGGTGACGCGATAGCGACCCGCGAGCTCGAGCGTTCCGAACTGCGCCTCGCCGTTTCGCCGGACCGCGACCTCAGCGGGATCGATCGTCGTTCGTCCATCGGCTGCGGCGTGGTAGCGAAAACGGACCCCCGAAACCTGCAGGAACCGGCCATGTCCGAGCGTCGCCTGCGAGACCGATTTCCTGAGGAGGTCCACGAGCTCCGCTCCGGTGATCTCGTAGACGACCGGTTTGTCGTCGTAGTAGAAGATCCCCTCGAGCTCGTAAACGCGAACGTTCCCGCCCGCCGGCACATCGTCGTTGACCCGGATCGCACCGCCGTTGACCATGGCGATATCGGCCGAGAAACGTGCGCGGAGAAAGTCGCAGAGAAGATCTCCGAGCGCGGTCTCCCTGCCGCGGATCGCGGGCTCCGTGCCTTCGAGCAGGTGCTCGGTCGTCGCCGCCACATCGAGAAGGCGGCGACCGGTTTTCTCTTCGACGGTGCGCTCGAGCGTCACCAGCGAGGAGGCGACCTCGCGAATGAGATCGGGATCGTTCGCGACCGAAGCGTCGAGCTCGACGAGCGCGCTCGATGCGACCACGGCGCCTTTCGTTCCCGTTGCCTCACCGGCTCTCCGCACATCGATGCGAAAGGCGCTTTTCGCGTCGGCGTCGGCTTTGGTGATCGTCGTCCGCCCGACGGTCTGCTTCGACATCACATGCTCGTGACCGCCGACGATCCAGTCGATGCGCGCTCCGAACTCGCGCGCCAGCCAAACGTCCTCCTCGATCTCCTGATGCGTGAGCGCGACGACGAACTCGGCGCCTTCGCTCGTCAGCGCGTCGAGAACCCGCGCGACGGTCTTTCGCCGCGGCTCGAGGTCGTAGCCGTATTCGAGCCACGGCCGCCGCTGGTCGTCGAGCGTCAAGCCGAAAATTCCGACTTTGATGCCGCCAAGCTCGAGCACTACATGATCGAGAACGTTCGGGAAGCTGCCCGCGAGCGGATGGAGCGGGGAGTCGCCGGGTCCGCGGATATCGACATTGGAGGAGAGCCAGCGGAACTTCGATTGCGCGATCCGATCGAAAAGGACCTGCGAATCCGCGTTGTCGAACTCGTGGTTTCCCGGCACGACGAAGAGACGATCGTCGAAATCTGGAGCTCCGTCGAGAAGATTCAAGGCGTCGACCATCGGCACACCGGCGAGGTATTTGCTCATGACCGAAGGGTAGAGAAAGTCGCCCGCGTGGAGGACGAGCACCGGCCGGCCTTCGCTCTCGATCTGCTTGCGCAGCGTGCGCACACGGCTCATTCCTCCTTCCGTGCCGGCACGGAGTCCTTCGATCTTGTACGTGTCATTGATCTGTAGGATCGTGAAGCCCGCGGGAGCTGGGGCCGCGGCAACAGCAGACAGGGGGATGGGAGCCGGCCTTGGTGGCGCGCCGGCGCAGCCTCCGACGACGGCGCTCGCGGCGATCGCGGCGAGCGCAGGGAGCGCGTTGCGCAGCCTGCCGCAGGATCCGTGGTGCGATGAGCGAGGCGGCAGCTGAAAGGTCGTTGTCACGCGAGGCTCCCGGGAGGCGTCCGTCGGGCTGGGTAAGCAAAAAAGAGGTTCGGGAGCGATCGTATCGGCAAGCGGCCGCCGAAGGTAGATCTCGAAGGGATATCGAGGTGCGATCGGAAGCGCTCGCCGAGGGACGCGCAACGAAGGTACCGGCGTTTGGGATCCAGCGAACGCAAAACGGGCCGCGATCGAAATCGCGGCCCGAGAAAGAGAAAATGGTGGAGGCGGTGGGAATTGAACCCACGTCCGAGAAACGCGTCCCGAAAGTATCTACGCACATAGCCTTCACTTATGGTCATCGCCCTTGCGCAATGCAGAAGGCCGCCTACGCAAGCGCCAGTTCCGATTTGACGATCCCGCTGAGGAGCGGAACCAACCTCAGCGTTCAGTCCACTTTAGCGTCGCCCCAGCCCGTGCCGTGGACAAGAGCCCATGGCTGGAACGTCACAGTCAATTAAGCTGCGAGTGCGAAGTTGTCGTTGGCAGGTATAGCTTGCCGTTTTTACGGGTGCAAACCCGGCGCGCAACTCCCGAACCGCACTGTTCCCCGTCGAACCCGGTGCGCCCCCAAGTTGTAAAAGAACCGCTTGCTGCCTGTTCAACATAGCAGATGCGGCGATCTATTCCCGGGACGCCGGGCGGCGTGGGCTTCCTCGGCCGGGCTTTGATCCTTTTTCCCCAGGGCTTGCACGTCTTTCTCCAGGAGCCTCCGACGACGGACGGCTCGGGAGACCGATCATGCCCTCTTGCCGCTCGAGTTGCCGCTCTCGCTCGCTCCGCCCGCTCTGTGCCTTCGCCGTCCTGCTGGCTCTGCGGGCCGGGACTCTCCTGGCCGCCGATGGACTGGACGACAACCCGGGTGCCTGGGAACTCGTCGGGTTCGACCTGGGCGGCGGCAACACCGATCAGGCGCTCGCCTGTGTGGCGCAGCGCGACGGAAAAATCGTCCTCGCCGGCCGGGTTGCGGACGACGACGGCGAGCTCGCGAAGATCGCCGTCGCCCGAGTCCGGCTCGACGGAACGCCCGATCCTGCCTTCGGCGTGAACGGCCGCGTCGTGATCGACATGTCAACGCTCGGATTCGCGATGAACACCGGGAACGCCAGGGCGGTGCTGCTCGATGCGCAGCAACGGCTGCTGGTCGTGGGCACCGCGCGTCTGACCAGCGGTGGCGCCGTCGAAACGTTCGTTCTCCGGCTGCTCGCCGATGGAACGATTGATTCGACCTTTCTCTACAACGGCATCAGCGGCGGCTGGTATCTGTCGAGCTACCTCGGGGATGTCACGAACGCGGCGCTCGACGCGGTCGGCAATCTTGCGATGGTCGGACCGAAGCTCGAAAACCTGACCGGCGGCTGGGGCTACATCCGGCTCAATCCCGACGGCGCGGAGATCGATGTCCAGACCATTCCGGTCACGAGCTACCCGCTCTCGAGCCCGACCGCCATTCTCTTTCAGCCCAACGGCAGGCCCGTCATCGGCGGCTGGGGGCAGGAGAACGCGATCCCGTTCTATGCCTCATTTCTGGTCTATCGAATGCTTGCGGGGGCGCCCGGCGTTCCGGATCCGGGGTTCGGTTTCAGCGGCAACGGCTGGCTCAACCTCGACTACCCGCAGGCGGCGAAGCTGCAATCGCTCGCGCTGCTTCCCGACCGCGGACTCGCTGTTGCGGGAGCCATCGGTTCGACCGGGCAGGAGGATCTCCTCCTGCAGCGGCTGACGCCGGACGGAGTGGCCGACGGCAGCTTCGAGGAGTACGTGGCGTTCGACGTCGGCGGTTCGAACGGCGACGGCAGCAGCGGGCAGGTGCGGATGGTCGCCCAGTCGGACGGCAAGATCGTGATCGCGGCTCGGGTCGCGACGGGCGACAGCGGCAACACCTCGGACGTCGGCGTGGCGCGTCTGCTTTCCGACAATCAGCTGGACCCATCGTTCGGCGGCCTGGGCACCGGCAAGCGGGTGTTCGGCCTGGCGTCGCCGCCGCCGGGAAATGGCGATGACGGTCTGACCTGCCTCGTTCTGTCGGGCGGCAAGCCGGTGGTGGCGGGCTGGGGGGAATACATCGGCAACGACACGGACTTCGCGGTGCGGCGACTGACCTCCGCGCTCATCTTCACCAACGGATTCGAATCCGGAGACTCCTTCTTCTGGAAATAAGCTGGAGACGGGGGGGATCGGGGAAACTCGGCGCTCCACGCCCCGGTACCCTGGCTCTCGAAACCGTCGCCGAAGATGTCGGGTGAGCCAGCGCCGCGCTCGGCTGCACCGATATCGCAGCCATCGTCGGCGTCGACCACCGACGGCTCATCGACGGCGCGGCCGAGGCTCTGCAGGTTGAAGTAACCCCGCTGGTCAGCGCTCTCGCTGCCGCAGCTTCCATGATCGATGGCGAGACTCGGACCGGCGGCGAGATCGGGGAGGCGGGTCTCGCTCGGACCGCCGTTCGGAGAGAGAGGAAGGAGGCCGTGAGCGAGCGGACTTGCCACCGAACCGACCCAGTCGTTGCCTCCGTTCGGCAGGCCCGCCGGAAACTGCGGCGAGGCGTTTCCGCGCCGCACGCCGATCAGATTGTGCCCGAGCGACGCGAAATCGAAACCGTCGAGATCGGGCGCAGGATCCGGACCGGAGTCGACGTTGCCGGCGACGATCGATCCTTCGAGGGTCGCCGTTCCGGGAGAGTCCGCAATGAAGATCCCGCCGCCGCTTCCGCCGGTATAGACGCCGGGGTTGCCGCCGATCCCATCGCCGTCCGTGTCCGCGTCGTTGTCGACGACGGTCAGAAACCGCAAGACGGTGGTGAGAGACGCCGGATACTCCCGATGCAGCCCGATGGCGATGGCTCCACCGGCACCGCGCGCACGGTTGCCGACGAAGGTCGAGCGCTCGATCGTGACGGTACCCAGGCTCAACGCTTCGACCGCACCGCCGTGCGGATCGAAGAGTGCGCCCGATGAGCTGTTCGCGAGAACGGTGTTGTCGACGAACGTCGAGTCGCGAATGGTCAGATCGGAGCCGGAGTTGTGGCCAATCGCTCCGCCGCCGCCGCTCTGGAGGATCGGACCGACCGTCGCGTTCGAGTCGAAGGTCGAACGCTCGACGACGAGCTCGGAAGCGGAGTAGATCCCGGCGCCCTGGTCCGGCGCGAGATTTTCGCGGATCACGGCTTCGTGCAGATGGACGTGTCCGTACTGCACGAGGAGCGCGCCACCGCAGCCCTGTCCGAAGCCGTTGTAGTCGCCCGCCCCCCACCCTCCGGAAAGAGTCATCCCGGAGAGATCGAAGGTCGGCGCTCCGAGAATGTCGGTCGGGGAGTAGATGAAGAGTCTCGAGAGTCCCTGCGCGTCGAGGGTCAACTGATCGGTTCCGGGTCCCGAGATCGTGAGCCCCGCCGTCACCACGAGCGGACCGAAGTTGAGGATGTAGACCGCCGGCGTCGCGACCGCGAAGTGGATCGTGTCGTCACCGGCTCCCGCGGGACACTCGCCGAGCGACAATCCGGAGGCCGCGTCGTTGTTCGCCGCCAGGACCGCTTCGTAGAGGGTGCAGGTCCCGTCGTCAGCGGCGCCGCGACTCGGGTCGACGCTGTTGACGGTGATGGCCGCGGCACGAAGCGGCCGTGCCAGCGGCAGACCGAAGAGAAGGCAGTGGATCATGACGAGCCAGGCGCCCGCGCGGTTCGATGACGACATCGTTCGCAGCCTCCGCCACGAGTGTGGCGGAGCGCTCCGTCGAAGAAAACTGCCGAAAGTCAGGGAAAGGATCGTGGGCCCCGAGCCCGACCTGCACGGTGGCCGGACTGCGCCTCGAGTCCTAAGCCGCTGGAGGGGAGGGACTCTGCAGCGTCGTGAAGAACTCTTCCGGACCGCTCGTTTCGAGTCGCGAGAGGACGCCCCACCAGGCGAGAAGCGCCATCATCGCGGCGAAGGGAAGGAGAGCGAGAAGTCGCGGCTGGAAGGGCCAGGCGAGAGCCGGAAGGATCGCGAGCACCGTGAAGCCGAGAACCGCGACGGAGGCACGCTGAATCTGCAAGTGGCTTTCGTCGAGATTCCAGACAACCCGCGAGCCGGCGCCTGCAGGACGCCATTCGATGCGACCGACCATCACTCCGCGACGCAGACCGAAGACGACGGGCAGGATCAGCCGCCCGCCGCTCCCATCCGGACCGTCGGCCGTCCACTGCGCTCCCCAGGATTCAGCCGCCGCAGCGACGGCAGCGGGCAACTCGACGATCGGAAGCTCGACCTCGACTTCGTGATGGTTCAAGCCGCCGCCGCCGTCATCTCTTCGAAGAACGCCTCGACGGCGGCGAGAAATGCCGGAACGTCCTGAAGCTCGTTGATCCGTTGACGCAGCTCACGGCCGTGCGGAACGCCGTGCGTGTACCAGCCGGTGAACTTGCGCAGCTTGTGCATGGCGAATTTCGACGGCTCGCGCATGGCGACGAGGCGGAAGTGTTCGAGGATGAGGTCGCGGCGAGCGAGGAGCGACGCCTCCTGTGGAACGCGTCCGGCCATGCGTTCAGCGGTCTGCTGAAAGATCCACGGATTTTTTGTGGCGGCCCGGCCGATCATCGCGCCGTCGCATCCGGTCGTCGCGATCATGCGCAGCGCGTCCTCGGGTTCCTTGATGTCGCCGTTGCCGATCACCGGAATGGCCAGGGCTTCCTTCAGCCGGGCGATCTCGTGCCACTGCGTTGTCGCGTCGCCGCTGAACATCTGACGTGCGGTCCGCGCGTGCAGCGCGACCCCGTCGGCGCCGTTCGCCTCGCAGATCCGTCCGAGCTCGAGAAAATTCTGCCGCGGATGATCGAGGCCGAGACGGAACTTGACGGTGAGCGGAATCGCGATCGCCCGGCGCACGGTCGAGACAATCGCTTCAGCGAGCTCGAGATCGCCCATGAGGGCGCAACCCGAGCAACCCTTGAGGATCTTGTTCGCCGGGCAGCCCATGTTGATGTCGCAGATGTCGGCGCCCATGGCTTCGACGAGCCGCGCAGCCTCGGCCATGGTCTCCGGATCGGAGCCGTAGATCTGGATCGAGATCGGACGCTCTTCGGGGAGGAAGTGCATGAGGTCGAGCGTCCTCGCGACACCCCGTACGAGCGCCCGTGAGGCGATGAACTCCATCGTCACGAGACCGACGCCGCCGATCCGCCGCACGATCAGGCGGAAATCGCGATCGGTCACCCCTGCCATCGGGGCAAGAACGAGCGCGGGGTCGATCCGGACTTTGCCGAGGTGGAACATGGCGCGGCCAATTCTACCGCTTGCCGAATTGTGCCTCCCGAGCCCGCCGCCGTTCGGAGTCTGCGAGGCTCGCCGGCCCGCGAACCGGCCGTGCCTCCGCCGTCGATCATCGAAGGCTGGAGGCGTCGGCTAGGATGAGCGCGATGGGTGCCCCGTTTCTCGAAGTCGATCTCGTTCGTCACGGTCTGGTGAAGGGCATGCCGGCGGCATGGCTCGCCGGAGAGCACGTCGATCTCCTCGCGCCTTTGCGGCTGCTTCCGCCCGGGGAGCTTCCGCCGGGTCCGCCGCCTGCCGTCGACAGGTCGTCAGTGGCGGGCGGACTCGAGCGCGAGAATCTGCGGTACGGGCATCCGCGCGCGCGCGAGCTGGCTCTGAAGCTCGCGGATCCGCGGACCGCCGTCGTCGTGGGTGGACAGCAGACGGGGCTCTTCGGCGGACCTCTCCTTGCCCTGGTGAAGGCAGCGACGGCGGTGCGTTACGCCGAGGCCCTCGAGGCGGCGGGGCGACCGGCCGTTGCCATCTTCTGGATGGCGACCGAAGACCACGACTGGGCCGAGATCGCCGATGCCACGTTTGTCGCTGGCGCCGGGCTGCTGCGCCTCGGGCTGGGTGCCGACCGGGAGGAGCTCTCTCCGGTCGGCGCACGAACGATCGGTCCGGAGATCGAAGGGCTCTTCGCGTCGCTGGCCGAGGCACTTCCAAACGAGCGCTTCGCCGTCTGGCGCGAACGCCTGCGAACGTGGTGGAAACCGGGCGCCGGCTTCGGCGCCGCCTTTGCGCAGGAGATGGTGGCGCTCCTCGGCGAGCGTTCGCCGTTGATGCTCGACGCGATGTTGCCGGAGCTCAAAGTCGCCGAGCGACCCTGGCTGCGCACGCTGATCGAGCGTCGACAGGAGGTCGAGGAGGCCTTGATTGTCGCGGAGGACCGCGTCGTCGCTCGCGGCTTCGAGCTCCAGGTCGCGCCGCAGCGTGGCGCGTCGCCGCTTTTTCTCGTGCGGGAAGGTGCGCGTCGCCGCATCGAATGGAGTGGCGGCGATGCCTTCCGCTTGCGCGGAGTTGCCGCCGGAAAGCCCGCAGAACCGGTCGCTGATCTGCTGACGCTCCTCGAAAGAGATCCGGCGGCGATTTCGCCGGGAGTCCTCGCGCGGCCGGCGATTCAGGACGCCGTGCTCGGAACGACATTGCAGGTCATGGGCCCCGGAGAGACGGCCTACCTTGCGCAGGCGGCGGCGATCTATCCCCTGCTCGGGATCGCGTCACCGTGGACCGCGCTCCGTCCACAGGCCATGGTCTTCGATGCGCGCCAGCGGGAGCATCTCCGCGAGCTCGGCGCGACGCTCGAGGAGTTGCTCTTTGCGCCCGAGAAGATCGCGAGCCGGCTCGCGGCAGCGGCGGGCGGCGGATTCGTCGCCGAAAAGCGCGCCGCAGCGGAAGCCCTCGTTGCGGCGCTCCGCGAACCGGCGGTCGCGCTCGACGGCAGTCTCGAAAAGCCGTGGACGAAGACGCGCGACACCGTCCTTGCAGCGCTCGACGCTTTCGCCGCCAAGGTCGAAGGCGCGGCCGCCCGCCAGGGCGGCGTCGCCCAGCAGCGATTCGATCAGTTGCGGCTCGCGACGCGCCCTGAAGGCAAAATGCAGGAACGCGCTCTCGTCATGGCCTGGTTTGCGGGCCGCTACGGAAAGGGCTTCGGTGAGGCGCTGCTCGAACAGCTCGACCTCGATCCGCGCCGCCTGGCCCTCATCGATCCGTTCGCCGAGAGATCTTCGTGAGTCAGCAGGGCTTCAACGCCATCGCTCTCTCCATCCCGGTCTTTTTTCTGCTCATCGGGCTGGAGCTCTGGGTCGAGCGCCGCGAGCGCTTCCTCGAGAAGCGCCTCTACCGGCTGAACGATTCGATCAACGACCTCGCCTGCGGCACGATTCAGCAGCTCGCGGGAGTCTTCGGCAAGACGATTCTCTTTGCTGCCTACATCTTCCTCTTCGAGCGCTTCCGGCTGTTTTCTCTCGATCCCGGGAACTGGACGCACTGGCCGATCGCTTTCCTCGGCGTGGACTTCTGCTACTACTGGTTCCATCGCGCCAGTCACGAGGTGAACTTCCTCTGGGCGGCGCACATCGTTCATCATCAGAGCGAGGAGT